>NZ_JBZFLJ010000006.1:0-316185 GCF_058448885.1 Mesorhizobium sp. DxT
GCGCTTGAACTCGTCACTGAAATTGCCGGTCCCCATCATGGCCTCCTTGCCTCAAATTTAGGGAAGAAGGCGTCCACAAATCTAGGGGCTATTCAACCTGGCCTCGTAGAAGGCCATCGACTTACATCTTATATTGAGATCGCGTCCTTCTTTCGAAAGTGGCTCTTCCGTCGCCATCCGCAATGCCTCTGCCAAGTTCAATCAATGCCAACCTCGCGTTGGCAAGCTTGCTGTTCTCCAAGCACGGCGCGACCGAATCATCAACCCATGTGGAGTTGGATAGCGCCGGCTAAATGCCATCCTCGAACGGTGGATAGGTGGGCACCGTTCCATATCGTTGGACGGGCGACCATCGTGCCGAGCGTCTGAGCGAAGCGGCGAGCGCTATGCAAGTGGATAGATAACGGTGCCGTCATTCTATACGATCCATATGACTGACGGGATCTGCCAGCCTGCGCCGTAATGCCTTGACCAGCTTGCGGCAACGCATTTCCCGTGGCGTCCTCCGACACCGAAATTTACAAGCCATCGCGCGGCATAGCTATATGACACGTCCACTCCAGAACCCGAGCATGCCCGAAAGCATGGCAGCGGCGAGCGGGGAGACTACACTGCTGGTCGCCGCGTTCGTGTTTCCGGCATTTCCGATGATGGCGTTCAGCTCGGTCATCGAGCCGCTTCGCGCGGCCAATGTGCTGGCCAAACGTCAGCTTTATCGGTGGATCGTGGTCGGCCCTTCGAGCAAGCCGGTGAGAGCGTCGAACGGAATTCTGATCGCGCCCGACCATGGCGTGGCGGACGCTCCTATCGTCGACCGGGTCGTCGTCTGCTCGGGCGGCGATGCGGATCAGGTGGTATCGAAGGAGGCCACCGCATGGATCCGGCGCTGCCTTCGTCGCGGTGCCGCGATTGGGGCCGTGGCCGATGGCGCGTTCTTCCTGGCGCGCGCCGGCCTGCTCGACGGCCACGCCTGCACTTTGCACTGGACCAGCCAGGCGGCATTCCACGAGGCGTTTCCGGAACTCGACCTGAAGCGCGATCTCTATGTGGTCGACCGCAACCGCTTTACCTCGGCCGGCGGTGTCGGCAGCCTCGACATGATGCTCGAGATCATTTCCGGCGATCACGGTGCCGAACTTGCCGCCGGCGTTGCTGAATGGTTCGTGCATTCGCCGCTGCGCTCCAGCGTCGACCGACGGCTGATGCCTGTTCGGCTGCGGACCGGCGTGCGCGACGAACTGGTTCTCTCGGCAATCGCGATCATGGAGGAGGAGGTGGAGGGCCGGCTTGCGATCGCGGCGCTGGCCCATCGGCTGGGGGTCTCGAACGACAGGCTCGAGCGCGCGTTCCAGACGGAACTCTCCGTCGCGCCGAGCGCCTATTACCGGCAATTGCGTCTGCGCCGCGCCGCCGACCTGCTGGCGCATTCCTCGTTACCGATACGGGAGGTAGCGCTGGCCTGCGGCTTTGCCAGCATGTCCAGCTTCGCCCGCGCATTCCGCGAAACGCATGGCGCAACTCCCGGTGCCTATCGCCGCGCATGACTCCCGATCCGTCTCGCGGTTTCAGGGCTTTCTTTTGCGGAATCTGGCACAAACCAGCGAGCTGACCGGTATCATCATCGCCGCCTACAGGAGGCATGAATGAGCATCGTCGTATTTGATCCGGACAGCACCGAAGACGTCGACTTCAGGGACCGCATGCGCCATCCGGCGGCTGCGGACCCGGCGGGCGGCATGTGGCTCTCCGACACCGAACCCTCCTTCATTGACGCGAATGCCCTGCGCAAGGGACGGCTGACGAAGCTGCGCGCCTGGATGAAGGATGCGGGCTATGGCGCGCTGGTGCTGTTCGACCCGTACAACCAGCGCTACGCGACCGGTTCGCGCAACATGTTCGGCTATTTCCTGCGCAATTCGACACGCTATTTCTTCGTGCCTGCCGAGGGGCCGATCGTGCTGTTCGAATACCCCCAGAGCTACCATGTCTCCATGGTGCTCGACACCGTCGACGAGGCGCGGCCGTCGAAGCTGGTATGGTCGTCGGTCTCCGGACGAGACGACGAAACCGCCGGTCCCTTCGCCGATGAAATCGCCGAGTTGCTGAAGGCTCACGGCGGCGGCTCGATGAAGCTGGGGCTAGACCGCTGCAGCCACCTCCAGGCTCTGGCACTGGAAAAGCGCGGCTGCGAAGTGAAGGACTGCCAGGGCGAGATACTCGCCGTGCGCGCCATCAAGACGCCGGAGGAGGTCAAATGCCTCGTCGCTTCGATGGCGGGTGCGGAAGCCGCGGTCTGCGCGGTTCGCGAGGCGATCAAGCCGGGCGTGTCGGAGAACGAGTTGTTCGCCATCATGTATGGCGAGGTCATCCGCCAGGGCGGCGAGTTCATCGAGACGCGCCTGCTCACCTCCGGCCAGCGCACCAACCCGTGGTTCAACGAGGCGAGCGGCCGCAAGATCAGGCCGGGCGAACTGGTCGCGCTCGATACCGACACGATCGGCTGCTACGGCTACTACTCCGACTTCTCGCGCACCTTCCGCTGTGGTCCCGGCAAGCCGAGCGACTACCAGAAGATGCTCTACCGCATGGCCCACGATCAGGTTCAGCACAATATCTCGATCGTAAAGCCCGGCATGGCGTTTCGCGAGATAGCCGAAAAGGCGTGGAAGATTCCCGACCGGTTCGTCGATCAGCGCTACACCTCGGTCATGCACGGCGTCGGTATGCATGGCGAAACGCCCTTCATCGCCCATTCAATGGACTACGAAACCTACGGTCGCGATGGCATCATCCAGCCGGGCATGGTCGTGTCCGTCGAAAGCTATATCGGTGAGAAGGGCGGGAGCGAAGGCGTCAAGCTCGAGGATGAGATACTGATCACCGAGACCGGCACCGAGCTTCTGTCGCGGTTCCCCTATGAGGACGAGTTTCTGGCAGGTGGTGCAGCTTGAGAAAGCCGTTGACGATCGACCCCGCACAAAGTGCGCTTTTGTGCGTGGATCTGCAGGAAGAGCACCGCCAGGACAGCCGCTATCTGGTCGACGGCTTCGACCGCGTGCTCGAAAACGTCCAGCGCCTGCAGGCGACGGCGCGGGAGCGCGCCATCGCCGTTCACCACTCGGCCTATGTGGTGGATGCCGGTGCCGGAACGCACCGGCCCTTTCATCCGATGATGGAAGACGGCCGCTCTGCCTTCAGCGATGTGAACGATCCGCTGTCGGCAATCTGCCCGGAAGTCGGGCCGGCCGGCGACGAACTCGTGCTCGTCAAGACTGACGCCAGCAGCCTCGCGCAGGGCGATGTGCCTCTGCTTTTCCGCGCTCACGGCCTGCAATGGATTTTCGTGTGCGGTGTTTGGACCGAGGCCTGCATCGCCGCGACCGTCAAGGACGCCGTGGACCAGGGCTTTCGCGCAATCCTGGTCAAGGATGCCTGTTCGAGCGGCAGCCGCGCCATGCACGAGACGGCGGTCCTCAACATCGCCAACCGGCTTTATGGCGGCGCCGTCACTGACACCGATGGTGCTTGCAGGCTGATGGCCGGCGAGACGGTCTCCGCCTGGCAGGTAGTTGGCTCGGTGCCGCTGCGCTTCGCGTATGATGATGCTGCGGCACTTTACGATGCGTTGTAGGCAGCCCTGAGCCTCTCGATGTCCGCACTCGACCGATACCGTCACCTGCTGGATGCAGACCTCGCTGCATTCATAGAGGCGCACGAGCGGGGGTTCCCGCCTGATCTGGACGCGCAGCCGCTGGATCGCCAGAGGGCTGTCTACGAGGAGATGTGCCGCACCTTCCACGCGCCCACGCCTGCCGACATCGAAATCCTCGATACCGCACTCGAGTTTCCGGACCGGGCCATACGATTGCGCATCTACCGACCGCTCGGCCGGAAAGGCGTGGCCACGGTCCTCTATTTCCACGGAGGCGGGTTTGTCTTCGGCGACCTGGACAGCCACGGCGACATGTGCGCCGAACTGTGCAGCCGCGCCGATGTCGACGTGATCTCGGTCGACTATCGGCTCGCACCGGAACACCTTCACCCTGCGGCCTTCGATGACGCGATGGCCGCCTTTGCGTGGGCGGCGCGGACGTTTAGGCGGTCTCCGATATTGTTCGGTGAAAGCGCTGGTGGCTCGCTGGCCGCGGCGGTTGCTGCAGCGACGAGACGCCATTCGGAAAGGCCATGCGGGCTTGTGCTCGTCTATCCCGGTCTGGGTAGTCACGGCGACCTGCCGTCATTCAGCGAGCACGCCGAGGCGCCACTGCTTTCTGCCGCCGAAATCGGCCACTATCAGGCGATCCGTCTGCGCGAAGCAGGGGATGCGGCTGACCCGGCCGTGAACCCTCTGCGCGATAGCGACTACACGGACCTGCCACCTACCTTTGTATCCGTTCCTGAATTCGATCCGCTTCGGGACGAGGGGGAGCTCTATTGCAAACTGATCCGTGCAGCCGGCGGGAATGCAACTTGTGTGGTCGAGCCCCGACTGGTTCACAGCTTCTTGCGGGCGCGAACCCGTGTAGTCCGCGCGGCCAGCGCTTTCGACCGCATAGTCGACGCCGTGAAATCCATGAGTGCGTCCTAACGCGCGGCTGGACGCATATCATTTGCGGATTCATGCACACTCATGCTGCCACGATACCTCTACGATCCGCCGTGATAGCCATCCGGCCCCACCAACCAGATCGACGGAGAGCGACATGAGCAGGTACATGCTGACGAAACGACCCCTTCACCCTATGGCTGAAGCCGTTACCGGCAGCTTTCGCTCGGGCCGCATCGGCCGGCGCGAGTTCCTTGCTTCGCTAGCCGCTCTCGGCGTCAGCGCTTCAGGCGCGCGTGCGCTTGGCGGCCTGGCAGTCACTCCCGCCGCCGCGCAGGAGCCGCAAACGGGCGGAACGCTGCGCGTTTCAATGACCGTCAAGAACTGGCGCGACCCGCGCACCTTCGACGGGGTCGAGATGTCCAATATCGCGCGCCAGTGCAACGAGTATCTGGTGCGATGGAACAGCGATTTCACGTTCGAGCCCTGGCTGTTAGAGGCATGGGAAGTGAGCGATGACGCCCGCGTCATAACCTTGAAGGTCCGTTCCGGCATCACATGGTCCAATGGCGATGATTTCAACGCCGACGATCTCGTCCACAACCTGACCCGCTGGTGCGACAGCGCCGCCGAAGGCAATTCGATGGCGAACCGCATGTCCGTTCTGATCGACCCGGACTCGAAGCAGGCGATCGAGGGTGCGATCGAGAAGCTGGACGACATGACTGTCCGCCTGAACCTGCCCAAGCCGGACATCTCGCTGATAGCCGGCATGGCCGATTATCCCGGGCTCATCATGCACCGCAGCTACGACGGGAGCGAAGACCCGATTGAGGCACTGGCGATTACCACCGGCCCATGCGAACTGGTGTCGTGGAACACCGGCGAGAGCGCGGAGGTCCGCCGCAAGGATGCGCCCTGGTGGCGCGGTGACTTCCACCTCGACGGGATTCGCTGGATCGACTACGGCACCGATCCGAATGCGGCGCTGTCCGCCTTCGAGGCGGGCGAAGTCGATGTCAACCACGAGACGGCGGCCGAGCAGGTGGATCAGGTGGAGGGGATCGGCCTGACGACCTCGGAGATTGCCACCGGTTCCACAATCGTCGCCCGCTTCAGCGCTCGCGCGGAACCCTATGGCGACGCGCGCGTTCGTCGCGCCGCACAGCTGGCAGTCGGCAATGAGGCCGTGCTTCTTCTGGGCATCGACGGTCGCGGCAAGCAGGGCGAGAACCACCACGTCGGTCCGATGCATGAGGAATACGCCGACATTGGCCCCCACGTCCGCGATGTCGAGCAGGCCAAGGCGTTGCTTGCCGAAGCAGGCATGGAAAATCACGAATACGAACTGATCTCGGTGGATGTCGACTGGCAGAAAGCGACCGCCGACGCGATCGCCGGGCAGATGCGCGAAGCCGGTCTCAACACGAGGCGCACCGTGCTGCCGGAAGCGACGTTCTGGAACGACTGGACGAAATTCCCATTCTCGTGCACCGAATGGCTCGGCCGTCCGCTAGGCGTGCAGGTGCTGGCGCTCGCCTATCGCTCGGGCGGCGCCTGGAACGAAAGCGGCTACTCCGACGCTGAGTTCGACACCCTTATGGACGAGGCGCTGGCGACGCCCGACCCGGACGAGCGCCGCGCAATCATGGAAAAGATCGAATCCAACCTGCGCAACTCGGGCATCATCATCCAGCCCTACTGGCGTTCGGTCTTCCGTTCGTTCCAGGCCAGCGTGAAAGGCTGCGAGCAACATCAGTCGCTCGAACAGCATTTCGAAAACGTCTGGCTCGAAGCTTAGCCGGCAGCCCTGAGAGTCTTAAGCCTTGACGACGTTGGTGTTCGGCAGGTCCCGCCTGGCGCATGCGTTCCTGGTGTCGACGACGAGCTTTGCGTTATCGACAACGAGGGCGTAGTCGACGGTATCGTGATCGGTGGCGATCAGCACGGCGTCATAGCCCGCCACCTCCTGCGCCGTCAGCGCCACGGAGCGGCGTCCGGTCAGTGGCGCATGCTCGCGCGTCGGCGGGATCTGGGCAATGTGAGGATCGTGGTAGGCGGTCACCGCCCCGCGCTCCTCCAGAAGCTCGATCAGCCGCAGCGACGGGCTCTCGCGCATGTCGTCGACATTCTTCTTGTAGGCAATGCCAAGCACCAGAATCCGCGCGCCGTTGAGGCCGCGCTTGAGCCTTGAATCCATGGCCCTTGCCAACTGGCTGACCACGCGCTGCGGCATGGCCGTGTTGATCTCGCCGGCAAGCTCCACGAAGCGGGTGGAGATCTCGTATTCGCGCGCCTTCCACGTCAGGTAGAAGGGGTCGATCGGGATGCAGTGACCGCCAAGCCCCGGCCCCGGATAGAACGGCATGAAGCCGAACGGCTTGGTCTTGGCCGCGTCGATCACTTCCCACACGTCGATTCCCATCGCCTCGTAGACGACCTTGAGTTCGTTCACGAGCGCGATGTTGACGGCGCGGAAGATGTTCTCCGTCAGCTTCACCGCCTCGGCCGTCGCGGCGGACGACACCGGCACGGTCTTCGTCACCAGAGCACCGTAAAGCGTATTGGCCAGTTCCAGCGCGTGTGCGCCGTCGCCGCCCACCACCTTCGGGATCGTGGAGGTGCCGAAATCCGGATTACCCGGATCCTCGCGCTCCGGCGAGAAGGCGAGGAAGAAGTCCTGGCCGCTTTTCAGGCCGCCTTCTTCCAGGATCGGCCGCAGCACCTCGTCGGTGGTGCCGGGATAGGTGGTCGATTCCAGAACCACGAGCTGGCCGGCCCGCAGGCTGCCCGCGACAGAGCGCGCCGTGGCCACCACGAAGGAGAGGTCCGGTTCGCGATGGCGCGTCAGCGGCGTCGGCACGCAGATCAGGATCGCATCGACCTCTGCCAGCCGCGCGAAGTCGGCTGTAGCCTCGAACTTGCCCTTGGCGATGGCATCGCCCAGGAGCGCACCGTCGATATGCTTGATGACCGTCTCGCCGCGGTTCACCTTGGCAACGCGCTGCGCGTCGATGTCGAACCCGATCACGCCATAGCCGGCATTCGTCGCCGTCACCGCCAGCGGAAGCCCGACATAGCCGAGCCCCACGATGCCGACGCGCGCATCACGCGAGCCGATGGAAGACAGAAGCTTCTCATAAATCGCGCTGTCGGCCACTGCGGCCGCCGATCCCTTGTTCATTTCGTTCAAAACAAATCTCCTCAATAGAACCACGCGCTCGACAGCCTCCAGGCTGCAACGCAAGCTCGCTTGCGTTCCCGAACGCGCATCATGCCTTCCATATTCCCCTGGTGTCGACGATCCTGACGCGGTCGCGATCCGGCGTGCCGCCGAACTTGAACGCGTCGTGGTCCACCAGGAGCACGCAGATATCAGCCTTCGCGAAAGCGTCCTGCGGGGTCACGAGTGTGGCCTCGCCCAACCCTTCGGGCAGTTTCGCGATATGTGGCTCGACCACCATCAGGCGATCTCGCACTTTCTCGGCCAGCGCGCGAGCAATACCGAGCGCAGGGCTCTCGCGCAGGTCGTCTATGTTCGGCTTGAATGCCAGGCCGAAGCAGGCAACCATTGGTTTCAAGCCGGGATTTTCGGCCGTCCAGGCCTCGATTTCGGCATCCACCCTGGACAGGACCCAGCGCGGCTTCGAATCGTTGACTTCGCGCGCCTGGCGTATCAGCCGCGCCTGCTCGGGGGCAGCGCTGACGATGAACCACGGATCGACGGCAATGCAATGCCCTCCCACACCGGGGCCGGGCTGAAGGATATTGACGCGCGGATGGCGGTTGGCCATGCGGATCAACTCCCACACGTCGATGCCCAAGCGGTCGCAGATCAGCGACAGCTCGTTGGCGAAAGCAATATTGACGTCGCGAAAGCTGTTTTCGGTGAGCTTCGTCATTTCCGCCGTCCGGCAATCGGTGACGAAGCACTCGCCCTTGACGAACTGGCGGTAGAGTTCGACGGCGCTTGCCGAGCAACGCGGTGTCATGCCGCCGATCACCCGATCGTTCTCGACCAGTTCGCGCAGAACCTGGCCCGGCAGCACGCGTTCGGGGCAATGAGCGATCCGGACGTCCGATGCCTCGCCATGCGTCTGCGGAAACGTCAGGTCCGGCCGTTCCTCGGCAAACCACGCGGCCATCTGCTCGGTAGCTCCGACCGGCGAGGTGGATTCGAGCACCACGAGATTGCCCGGCCGCAGCACGGGCGCGATCATGCGGCTGACGGCTTCTATGTAGCTGAGATCCGGCTCGGGCACCTGCGACACGGTCGCGTCGCGGAACGGTGTCGGCACGGCGACCACGAAGGCGTCGGCCTCCTCCGGCGTCAGCGTGGCATGGAAGAAACCGTCCTTCACCACACGATGCACCAGAGCATCAAGATCGGGCTCCACGAAATGGGTCCCGCCGGCATTTATGGTGTCGACCACATGCGGGGCAACATCAACACCGATGACCTTCTTGTTGCGGCTGGCAAACACCGCCGCGGTGGGAAGTCCGATATATCCCAGCCCCACCACGGAGATACGTTCAAACGGCATCAATACCACTCTGCTGAAGCTTCCGCTCGCGGATCGGTCGCCAGAAGCCGGTTGAAGCCCCGCCGCCCCTTCGAAGTGCGTGCAGATAACAGCATTGACGCTGTTCATCAATCGACAGGAACCGAGCTAGAAGCTTTTTCATGGAAGGTCGCCCGGACCTTGCGCCGCAGGCGCCTCGGCATGCGGATTCAGCATCTGCCTATTCTTGCGCCATCGATTCGTAGCATTTCTGCAACACGCAACTTTCCCTCTGCAGTTGAAATCGATCCGTTCGATATTTCTGTTGTCCAGCCGGCCAAATTTCTGAAATCTCCACTTCATGACAAGCCTGAGCAGAGTCGTTTTATTTCCCACATCAGGCCATGACCAAAGAAACAGATACACCTTGTTCCGATTCGGAGATAATTCATGAAATTCCGCGGCGCCATCCTTGCATCTCTTGCGTCCCTTTCCGGTATCTCGGCAGTACATGCGGCTGACGCCGTTGTATATGCAGAGCCTGAACCTATGGAATATGTTCGCATATGCGACGTTTATGGCGCTGGCTTCTTCTATATCCCCGGAACCGAGACCTGTCTTCAGATCGGCGGCTATATGCGCTACCGGATGGACTATGTGAAGCAGGAAGGGCTGCCATACGTCTTCACGAAGACGGCCCGCTTCGCACCCAGCTTCGATGTTCGCTCCGAGACGGAGTGGGGCACGCTGCGCGGCTTCGCGCATCTCTTCTTCGAATGGAATTCGCTCGACGGCAATGATGTCTACGCCGACCAGCTCTTCATGGAGCTTCAGATGGGCAGCGGCACGCTGCTCGTCGGCAAGACAGACAATCCCTATGCACGGTTCTTCGGCGACTATGGCGCGCCGGGCGAGTTCGAGGGCGACTTCGCAGGCCAGATCTACAATAGCGGCGAGGTGTCCTATACCTACGAGGCGGCCAACGGCTTCTCAGCCGTCATTGCGGCTGTCGAGACCGGAACCGGTCAGTTCGAGCCGAATATCGAAACCGGCGCGATCTACCGCAAGGACTGGGGCTCGATCGGCGGCATGGTCGGCTACGACAATCCCGACGACTCCTGGGGTGCAAAGGCCGTGGGCCGCGTGAACTTCGACCCGTTCGCGCTCGGCGTGCACGTACTTTACAGCAGCAGCGAGAGCGGTACTTACGGGGCGGTCAATCCTGGGAGCGGCGAGACCTCGGAATGGTCGATCCTGGCGCATGCCGAGGTCAAGCTGAACGAGAAGATTGCCGTCAACGGCTATCTGCAGTGGTTCGATGCAACCACCAGCGGCGACAGCGCCTGGCAGGCAAAGGGCGGCCTCGCGCTGACCCCGATCGAGAATCTCGAAGTGCTGCCGGAGGTTCGCTACACGAAGGTTTCCGGCGGGGCCGATAGCTGGGAAGGCGTGCTGCGCGTGACCCGCAGCTTCTGATCCCGACACTCCACGTTCTTGAAAGCCCGGCGGGTGATCGCCGGGCTTTTTTGTTGACTCCGCCTGCCTGCCTGCCGCCAATCGGCGCGCGATTGCAAAGACAGGATTCGGGGGAGTTCGCGATGACCGACAGTTTCAAGCGTTCCGACATCACGCTT
Source organism: Mesorhizobium sp. DxT (assembly GCF_058448885.1). NCBI lineage: Bacteria > Pseudomonadati > Pseudomonadota > Alphaproteobacteria > Hyphomicrobiales > Phyllobacteriaceae > Mesorhizobium > Mesorhizobium sp. DxT. The sequence goes on from NZ_JBZFLJ010000006.1 coordinate 10,683, forward strand.
GCCGACTGGAGAACGCACCCGTTCAGCCGCTACAGCTTCCAGCACGTGGCCGAGTTCGTTCCAACCGCCGAGATTGCCCCGGCGTCCGGACACGAAGCCCCCTCGCCCGGCCCGGCGGGCCTGCAAGAGCTTTCCCTCGAAGACATCGACGGGGGATCCATCGGAGCACTGGCTCACATGGAACGCTCTCACACGGATCATCTGGTGGTCATGCGCGACGGTGCCGTGATCGCGGAATGGCTTGCGGAGAACGCCGATCCGGCACGGCCACACGTCATCTTCTCGATCAGCAAGTCGGTCACCGGCCTACTCGCCGGGATCGCTGCCGGCGAAGGTCTGCTGGACCCGGATGCGCTGGTTGCGCAATACGTCCCTTCGATGAAGGGCTCCACCTACGGCGATGCGCGCGTCCGCGACCTGCTCGACATGACCGTCGACCTCGATTTCGACGAGGAATACCTCGACGACGGCGGGGCGTTCGACCGCTATCGCCGCGCGATGTTGTGGAACCCGGAGCGCGGCGACAGCCAACCGGAAACGATGGAAGCGTTCCTCGCCACGCTCGGCCGGCGCGGGCACGGTCATGGCAGGCAGTTCTACTACGCCTCCCCTAATACGGACCTGCTCGGCCTCGTCGTCGAGCGCGCGACGGGCGTGCGCTATCATCTTTACCTGGCGAACCGCCTCTGGCGAGCAATGGGCGCGCGGGGCGCCGCCAGCGTCACGGTCGATCGGGTCGGCACCGCGCGGGCTGCGGGTGGCGTCTGCATCACCACACGCGATCTTGCCCGGCTGGGTCAACTCGTGATGAACGATGGTCGCACGGCCGACGGTACGCGCGTCATCCCGCGCGACTGGATCGACGACATGCGCACCAATGGCGACCGGCAAGCCTGGGTGGACGGCAATTTCGCAGACATGTTCGATAACGGGCGCTATCGCTCGTGCTGGTACGATGTCGGCGATGGCCGCGGCACGCTCGCTGCGGTCGGCATACACGGCCAGTGGCTTTGGGCCGATCCGCAAAGCCGCGTGGTCATCGCCAAGACATCGTCACGCCCCGATGCCAGCGACGACGATGCCACCGCGCTCGAAGTCACGATGCTTTCGCAGATCGCCAAAGCCTACGAAACGCTGTAAAGCGCAGCATCCGCAACCTGCTCAAGCCTCCCGATCATGAACCGCCCTGCCCTTACCGCCCTTGCCGCAACATTGCCCGCCACTGTGCCTTTCGTCGGCCCGGAAGCGCAGGAACGCCAGCGCGGGCGCCCTTTCCGCGCGCGCATCGGCGCCAATGAAAGCGGCTTCGGCCCCTCGCCCGCGGTCAAGGCGGCCATTGCCGAGGCGGCGGGCGACGTATGGAAATACGCCGACCCGGAGAACCACGACCTGAAGGCGGCACTGGCCGCTCATCTCGGGGTCGCGGCGGAAAACATCACCGTCGGCGAAGGGATCGACGGGCTGCTCGGGCTGGTCGTGCGGCTGTTCGTCGAGCCGGGGCAGCCGGTGGTGACCTCGCTCGGCGCGTATCCCACCTTCAACTACCACGTGGCGGGCTTCGGCGGCCGCCTGGTCAGCGTTCCCTACCTGGATGACCGCGAACATCTCCAGGGACTTGCCGATGCTGCGCGGCGCGAAAATGCGCCGCTGGTCTATCTCTCCAACCCCGACAACCCGATGGGCACATGGTGGGAGGCTGCGGAAATCTCGCGGCTGATTGAGGCCCTGCCGGAAACGACCCTGCTGGTTCTTGACGAAGCCTATGGCGAAACCGCGCCGGCCTCGGCCATACCGCCGCTCGATGTCGGGCGACCCAACGTCCTGCGGATGCGTACCTTCTCCAAGGCCTATGGCCTTGCCGGCCTACGCTGCGGCTATGCCATAGGCGAAGCGGAGACGATCCGGGCCTTTGACAAGGTTCGCAACCATTTCGGCGTCAACAGGATCGCGCAGACCGCGGCGCTGGCCGCTCTCGCCGATCAGGAATACCTCCACTCCGTGATCGATTCAGTCGCCGCATGCCGTGACCGGATCGCAGCGATCGCGGAGGCCAACGGCCTGAAGCCGCTTCCCTCTGCCACGAACTTCGTCACCTTCGACTGCGGCGGGGACAGTGCTTTCGCGCTCAAGGTCATGCAGGCGCTCATCGCGCGCGACGTGTTCGTGCGCAAGCCGATGGCGCCAGTGCTCGATCGCTGCATCCGGGTTAGCGTCGGCCCGGAGGCCGAGATCGACCTGTTCGAGCAAATGTTGCCGGAAGCACTCGCAGCCTCGCGCGGCTAGGCGAGCAATCCGCATATCCTAAGGTTAGGCTCATCGTGGAACCGAGCGCGGCGGCTTCACACCTGCCCCTTGAATTAATTGAACGTTCGTTTTATTATCTGACCATCCGGAGAAGATGATGGCGCGAACGGCAGGATCGGACGGTGAAAGGACGCAGGCGGCGATCCGCGATGCCGCCGTGAACCTTATCGCGCGCTACGGCTACGAAGCGGTGTCGATGCGCCAGCTCGCCGCCGAGGTGGGCGTACAACCGGCAGCGCTCTATCGCTATTTCCCGACCAAGGAAGACCTGCTCTACGACCTTATGGCGGCGCATATGAACGCGCTCGTCGCAAGCTGGGAAACCGCCCGGCCGGCTTCCGGGAATGCTACCGCCCTGCTTGCCGCCTTCGTGCGCAACCATATCGACTTCCATGTGAAGCGGCGGCACTCGACCCACGTCAACAACATGGAGTTGCGGTCGTTGTCGCGGGATCGCCTGTCTACGATCCTGCGCCTGCGCGCTGGCTATGAAAAGGAACTGCGGCAAATCCTGCGGCAAGGTGCCGATGCCGGGCTCTTCACGGTCGAGGACGTGACGCTGACAGCGATGGCCATCATCCAGATGGTCACCGGCGTGATCGTCTGGTTCCGCCCGGACGAACGCCTTTCCGTCGCCGAAGTGACGGATACCTATCACAAGATGACGATGCGCCTCGTCGGCGCGCGCAACGCATAAGGGGAGAGACGATGTACGACCATTCGATGAATTTCGGCCTCGGCGAGGATATCGACGCGATGCGCGACATGGTGCGCCGCTTCGCCCAGGAGCAGATCGCGCCGATCGCCGGCGAGATCGATCGTTCCAACGAATTTCCGGCCCATCTGTGGGGTGAAATGGGTGCGCTCGGCCTGCTCGGCATGACGGCCGACCCTGACTTCGGCGGCACCGGCATGGGTTATCTCGCTCATGTCATCGCGATGGAGGAGATCAGCCGCGCGTCCGCGTCCGTCGGGCTTTCCTATGGCGCGCACTCCAATCTGTGCGTCAACCAGATCAACCGTTGGGGCACGCAGGAGCAAAAGGAAAAGTATCTGCCTTCGCTCTGTTCGGGCGAGGCTGTCGGCGCGCTGGCGATGTCGGAGACCGGCTCGGGATCGGACGTGGTGTCGATGAAGCTGCGGGCCGACAAGAAGAACGACCGCTACGTGCTCAACGGCTCCAAGATGTGGATCACCAACGGCCCCGCGGCAAACACTCTGGTCGTCTATGCCAAAACTGAGCCGACGATGGGTTCGCGCGGCATTACCGCTTTCCTCATCGAGCGCGAGATGAAGGGGTTCTCGGTCGCTCAGAAGCTCGACAAGCTGGGCATGCGCGGCTCCGACACCGGCGAGCTGGTGTTCGAGGATGTCGAGGTTCCGTTCGAGAATGTGCTTTACGAGGAGGGCAAGGGCGTCGAGGTGCTGATGTCCGGGCTAGACTACGAACGCGTCGTGCTGTCGGGCGGGCCGCTCGGCATCATGGCAGCCGCTCTCGATGTTGCGATCCCCTATACGCAGGAACGGCGCCAGTTCGGCAGCGCGATCGGCGAGTTCCAGCTCGTGCAGGGCAAGCTCGCCGACATGTACACCACGATGAACGCCTGCCGGGCCTATGTCTATGCCGTCGCGGCGGCCTGCGACCGCAAGGAGACCACGCGCAAGGATGCGGCCGGCTGCATCCTCTACGCGGCCGAGAAGGCGACGCAGACCGCGCTCGACGCGATCCAGCTTCTCGGCGGCAACGGCTACATCAACGACTACCCGACCGGCCGCCTGCTGCGCGATGCCAAGCTCTACGAGATCGGCGCGGGCACGAGCGAGATCCGCCGCTGGCTGATCGGCCGGGAGATGATGGGGGAGTCTGCGTGACGTCGGGCCTTGGCGCTCTAGTTCTTCATTTCCAACAAAATGGAGGCACGACATGCCGCTTGAACAACGCCAGAAAGAGCTCATTTCCGGCAACCGGGCCGATTTTTCCGGTCTGCGCGCGCTGTTCATCAACACCACGTTGACACCCACCGAACAAGGCCGGTCGCACACCGAGACGCTCATGCGCGACGCGATCGAGATCATGTCGGGTTGCGGTGTTTCGACCGACTATCTGCGCGCGGCTGACCACCGGATCGCCTTCGGCGTCCAGCCGGACATGCGCAAGCATGGCGCTGAAGTGGACGATTGGCCGGACCGCATCTGGCCGAAGGTGCGCGACAGCCATATCCTCGTTATCGGCACGCCGATCTGGCTCGGAGAGGAAAGTTCCATCTGCCGCATGATCATCGAACGGCTCTACGCGCATTCGGCGCAGAAAAACGACAAATGCCAGTACATCTACTACGGCAAGGTGGGAGGCTGCATGGTCACCGGCAACGAGGACGGCATCAAGGCCGTGTCCAACACGGTGCTCTATTCGCTGCAACATGTGGGCTACACGGTGCCGCCCCAAGCCGATTGCGGCTGGATCGGCGAGGCAGGCCCCGGCCCCTCCTACGGCGACACGATGGACGACGGGAGCCAGGCCGGCTTCGACAACGACTTCACCCGCAAGAATCTGACCACCATGACCTTCAATCTCATGCACTTCGCGCGCATGCTGAACGATGCGGGCGGCGTTCCCGCCTACGGCAACACGACCGCGCAATAAAAAGCTCACGGGAGCCGCAATGCCCATCATCAAGTCCGAACTCTCGCCCTCCTCCGACGCCTTTAGGGCAAATGCCGAGCGGATGCGCGAGCTCGTCGCCGACATCTCCGACAAGGCCGCGACCGTCGAGCTCGGCGGCAGCGAGGAGGCCCGCGAGCGTCACGTCGCCCGTGGCAAGCTCCTGCCGCGCGAACGCCTGGCCCAGCTGCTCGACACCGGCGCGCCTTTCCTCGAGATCGGCCAGTTCACGGCATGGGGCATGTATGGCGAGGACATCGCCTCGGCCGGCATGATCTGCGGCATCGGGCGGATCGAGGGCACCGAGTGCATGGTCGTCGTGAACGACGCGACGGTGAAGGGCGGCACCTATTATCCGCTGACAGTGAAGAAGCATCTGCGCGCACAGGAGATCGCGTTGCAGAACAATCTGCCCTGCATCTACCTCGTCGATTCAGGCGGTGCCAACCTGCCCAACCAGGACGAGGTGTTTCCAGACCGCGAGCATTTCGGCCGCATCTTCTTCAACCAGGCCAACATGTCGGCTGCCGGCATTCCGCAGATCGCCTGCGTGATGGGGTCGTGCACGGCGGGCGGCGCCTATGTCCCTGCAATGTCGGACGAGACGATCATGGTGCGTAAACAGGCGACCATCTTCCTCGGCGGGCCGCCGCTGGTGAAGGCGGCGACAGGCGAGGACGTAACGGCCGAAGAGCTTGGCGGCGCGGACCTGCATACGCGCGAATCCGGTGTCGCCGACCACTACGCCACCGACGACACGCATGCGCTCGCGATCGTCCGGCGCATCGTCAAGAACCTGAATCGGAACAAGCGGATAGGCGTGACGCTGCGCAAACCGATTCAACCGCTTTACGCACCGGAAGAGATCTACGGCGTGGTGCCCACCGATCTGCGCCAGCCCTACGACGTGCGCGAAGTCATCGCACGCCTGGTGGACGGCTCGGAGTTCGACGAGTTCAAGCAGAACTACGGAACCACACTGGTTGCCGGCTTTGCCCACCTGCACGGCATGCCGGTCGGCATCCTCGGCAACAACGGGGTGCTGTTTTCCGAAAGCGCGCTAAAGGGCGCGCATTTCATCGAGCTGTGCTGCCAGCGCAAGATCCCGCTGATCTTCCTGCAGAACATCACCGGCTTCATGGTCGGACGCAAATACGAGGCAGGCGGCATCGCCAAGGACGGCGCCAAGCTGGTGACGGCGGTGGCGACCGCGCAGGTGCCGAAGCTCACCGTCATCATCGGCGGCTCCTTCGGCGCGGGCAATTACGGCATGTGCGGACGCGCCTACTCGCCACGCTTCCTGTGGATGTGGCCCAACGCGCGCATCTCCGTGATGGGCGGCGAACAGGCAGCGACCGTCCTGGCGATGGTCAAGCGCGAGGGTTACGAGCGCAGAGGTGAGGACTGGTCGGCCGAAGACGAGGCGAAATTCCGCAAGCCGATCCTGATGAAGTACGAGCATGAGGGGCACCCGCTCTACTCGTCCGCCCGGCTGTGGGACGACGGCATCATCGATCCGGCGAAGACCCGCGATGTGCTGGCACTGTCGCTGAGCGCGGCGCTCAACGCGCCGGTGCCGGATACGAAGTTCGGCGTGTTCAGGATGTGACGATGCAGGCTGGCATCCCAAAAGCGAGACGGGCTGCGGGTGCGACCGCCCTATCCGCCGTTCACCAGCGCGAGCACCAGCCGGTGGACGTTGCCGCCGTCGGTCAACTCGACCTGGTCGAATTCGCGGCTGCGACGGCGCTGCTCCTGCGACAGCGGGCCGAGACGGCTCTGCAGCTCGGCGCGCACCTTCTGGCAGTCGGGATCGTTGGGCGCGGACAGACCGACCGAGGTGGCCTCGATCGCCTTGACGAGATCGACGATGAACTCGCCATGGACCTTCTCATGCGCGGTCACACCGGTGACGAAGGTTTCCCACAAACGCCGTGTCGCCGCCGGCATGTCGCCGGACGCCTTCGGCAGGCGATAGATGATGGTCAGGCTCGGACGCGCGGATACCAGCGTGCAGGAGCCGTCCGGCTGCGGACGATAGTCGCGCGACCACAACAGCTTGAAGTCGGTGAACGCGATGGCGCGTCCGACGCCGACCTGCGGCCCGTTCTCACCGATGGACCGGTAGAGATCGATGCCCGAGCTGCCCGATACCCGGTAGTGCTCGATCTTCTCCACCGGCTTCCAGTCGGCATGGGCAGCCGCCGGCATCCATACAATCGCTGCCGCCGCGGCCAGCAATCGCAAACCTCTCGTCATGGCATTTCCTCGCCTGCCTCGCTCGCGCGGCAAGGTAGGGGCAAAGCACCAATCTGCACAACCGCATTCGGCATGGCTATCGTCACGGAGGGCCAACGCCGTTGCAGGATTCCCGTTTCCAGGAGAGCTTCATGTTCGACAAGATCCTGATCGCCAATCGCGGCGAGATCGCGTGCCGCGTCATCCGCACCGCGCGCCGAATGGGCATCGCGACCGTCGCCGTCTATTCGGATGCCGACAGCCGCTCGCTGCACGTGGAGATGGCGGACGAAGCCGTGCATATCGGCGCGTCTCCCGTCGGCGAGAGCTATCTGGTGGCGGCGAAGATTATCGAGGCCGCCAAGGCCACCGGAGCGCAGGCGATCCACCCCGGCTACGGCTTCCTGTCGGAAAACCCCGATTTCGTGGAGGCGGTGGAAGCAGCCGGTCTCGTCTTCATCGGTCCATCGGCGGCATCGATCCGTGCCATGGGGCTGAAGGACGCTGCCAAGCGTCTGATGGAGAAGGCCGGCGTGCCGGTGGTGCCCGGCTATCATGGTGAAGGCCAGGAGATCGTGATTCTCGCCTCCAAGGCACGCGAGATCGGCTACCCCGTGCTCATCAAGGCGCGGGCCGGCGGCGGCGGCAAGGGCATGCGCAAGGTCGATGATCCGGACGCCTTTCCCGAGGCGCTGGCTGCGGCAAAACGCGAGGCCAAGGCGGCGTTTGGCGACGACCGGGTTCTGGTCGAGAAATATGTCGAGAAGCCCCGGCACATCGAAGTGCAGGTGTTCGGCGACAACCACGGCAACGTGGTCCACCTCTTCGAGCGCGACTGCTCCGCGCAGCGGCGGCACCAGAAGGTGATCGAGGAAGCCCCCGCCCCCAGCATGCCCCCCGAGATGCGCGCGGCGATGACCGAAGCCGCCGTGACTGCGGCGCAGGCCATCAACTATTCGGGTGCCGGCACGATCGAATTCATCGTCGACGCCTCGGAGGGGCTGCGGCCCGACCGCTTCTGGTTCATGGAGATGAACACGCGACTGCAGGTGGAACATCCGGTGACGGAGATGGTCACCGGCGTCGATCTGGTCGAATGGCAGTTGCGGGTGGCAAGCGGCGAGCGGCTGCCGAAGCTGCAGGACCAGATTTCGCTGTCGGGCCATGCGTTCGAGGCACGGCTTTACGCTGAGGACGCGGCTAAGGGGTTCCTGCCGGCGATCGGCACCCTGCATCATCTGCATTTTCCGCCGGCAACGGCGGCACTTCGCGTCGAAACCGGCGTGCGCGAGGGCGATTCGATCTCGCCTTTCTACGATCCGATGATCGCAAAGCTGGTGGTTCACGGACCCGACCGCGGTGCCGCACTGGAGGCGTTGGGCGAAGCACTCGCCGCCACGGAAATCGCGGGCTCGGTGGTCAACACTGCGTTCCTCGCAGCACTTGCCAGCGACGTGGATTTCGCAGCCGGCGACGTCGATACCGGGCTCATCGAACGCAAGCAGGCGGAACTGACAGCTTCACACGCTCCGACAACAGGCCAGCTTGCAGCCGCTGCCATTGCAGCCGCCGGAGTCGAGACCAACCCGCAGGCGGTGGACCCTTGGGCATCGCTGGCCGGCTACGCGCATTTCCATGCGCCCGTGCGGCAGGTGCGTCTCTCACATGAGGGCAACGAGATCGTCGCAAAGCTCGCCATCGCAGCCAACGGCAACGCGGCCGTCACCATCGACGGCGCCACGACAACGCAGCCGCTCGCGACCGCCAGGCGGGCCGCACGTTGGCCCGGCCATGTTACGGTGTTTGCCGGTGCGGCCAGCCACACCTTCGCGGTGGCCGATCCGTTCGCCGAAGCCGAAGCGGCGGCGGCTGGCGGTGACGCCCTGCGTGCGCCGATGCCGGGGCTGGTCAAAGTGGTGCGGGCGGCTGTGGGCGATGCGGTCGCCAAGGGCCAGCCGCTATTGGTGCTGGAAGCGATGAAGATGGAGCACACCATTTCCGCGCCGCATGATGGCATCGTCGAAGAGATCGCCACCGAAGGCGCACAGGTTACCGACGGGACCGTGCTGGTGCGGTTCCAGGAGGAAGCCGAGGCCTGAGCCGAAAAAAGCGAAGGCCGCGCCGGCTGTTCCCGCCGGTCGCGACCCTCGCTCATGGTCAAGCCCCGGTGCGCCCGCACCCAACTCGCCATCCCTGTTCATTCCATGAGGCGCGAACGCCGCGCCTCGTAAAACTCAGTGCACGGTCATCCATTCACGGGCCGCGCGAAGCGCCCTTGCGATGTCCTGCTTGCTCATGGTCGCGGCAAGTTCGGCCCGCAGCCCGGCAGCACGATCAGAACCCTTGATCGCGGCAATGTTGAACCATTTGTGGGCGGCGACGAGATCGACGTCGCAGTCGCGTCCGGTGGCATACATCATGCCGAGTTCGAAAAGGATTTCAGCCTGTGCGGTGGAGCCGATGCCGGCTTCAAGCATGTCAAAACGTGCCATGTTCCAGTCCCCTGTGTGTCTCCCGAGAGCCCTTGTTTTGTGCGGGTCCCGTCGTGTGATCCGATGGTTTGGAGAATGCAGCGGAGGCTTGAATCCGTCGTTAAATGGCTTGCTTAATTTGCGGAAAACAAAACTAAAACAAGAAGTAAAGCTCGGATTTCGTTAAGGATAGGAAGCGCGGAGTTCTCCGCATTTCGCCGAAAAGTCGTTGAAAATTGTCCTGCGCCCGCGAAAGCTTTCGCTAACCACGCTCCGGCTTCTTTCGACGATTGCGCGACCGCATGGCGCAGAAAGTCGCGCAATCCTGCCGTGCATGCGGGGTCTTTCGCGGCAACACGAATTCGTTTACGTTTACGTTTGCGTAAGTAACAAGCCCGCGCCGGGATATGAGCCCGTCCGGGATGGGAGGAAAAACATGCTTCGCAGAATTACAGCCACAGCCGCACTGACCCTGATGCTCGCGGGCACCGCGCTTGCCGATCCCATCGAGGGGAACTGGAAGACAGACAGCGGCGCCATCGCCCAGATCGCTGCGTCCGGGGGCAGCTTCATGATTACGCTGCGCAGCGGCGAGCATAATGGCAAACGCATCGGCCAGATGCAGCCGGCCGGAAGCGGCAAATATAAGGGGAAGATCACCGACCCCGCGAACGACAAGACCTATTCCGGCAATGCCACGCTGAACGGCAACAGCCTTGCCATGCAGGGCTGCGTAGCGGCCATCTTCTGCCGCACCCAGAACTGGAAGCGGCAGTAGCTCACGCTGCCGCCGGCGGTCCCGCATGACGCTGGACCGCCGGTCGGGCTCGCGTCCAGCAGTACAATCCTTCGACGGCATGGCTAGGAAAACGTTCGTGCTGGCCTCCCAAGCCGGCGCAAAGCCGCACCAATCAATACCTGCAAGCTTTCGTTAAGGTCGCTGAACGGCAGATGAATGCACATCTCAGCCATGGTTCAGCCGGCTTCTGGCATCTTTCGGTCACAAACGAAGGACACCGCCAGAGATGCTCAGCCGCCGCTTCACAATCGTATGCCTGCTCGTCGCCTCGTTCGGCATGGCGCTCTCCATGCTTGTCGCAGAGGACAGCCGCGCCAACCACGTGCGCCCGACGGGCTTCCTGAGCTGCGATGCCAGCGGCTGCGCCATCCCGGCCCGTCACTGAAGAGGCGACCGATGAACCAGATCGCAAACGCTTTCCCAGGCCTGTTCACCGCGGCATTGCGCGTGACCCTGCTTTTCATGCTGCTGTTCACGCCGCTGCTCGCGATACAGTCCGTGCAGGCCGGTTCGGCCAGCATCATCGAAAGCGCCGGCTCGCCGCAGAAGGGCATCGGTTTCGTGCTGGTCACGAGCCTGCGCCGCCTGTGAATGTCAGGCAGACCGCAAAACAGCTTCAAATGGAAATTGGAGGTGGGGACCCTCGAAACGTCATGACCAAGTCTCTATAATAGGTCATGGAAAAGCGAATCTACCCACAACCCATCGAATCGGTCTCCACGCCGGAGCCCTATGCCCGCCAGAGCTTCACCGACGCGCGCGAGGCCGTCGATGCGCTCAAGGCCCTCTACGACCGCAACACGAGCTTCCTGAGGGACTCGTTCGACAAGCTCGGCGAAAGTGTCGACCAGCAGCGCCGCTATCGCGCCTTCTATCCCGAGGTCGGTGTCTCGACCTCCTCCTACACCCAGATCGACACGCGGCTTTCCTACGGGCACATGGCCGCGCCGGGGCACTACTCGACAACCATCACCCGCCCCGATCTGTTCGACAGCTACCTGACCGAGCAGCTTCGGCTGCTGATGCGCAACCACGGCGTGCCGGTGACGGTGGGCGAATCCGAAACACCGATCCCGCTGCATTTCGCGTTCCTCGAAGGCACGCACGTGGATGCCGGCGTGGCCGACCGCATCCAGCGGCCGCTGCGTGACCTCTTCGACGTGCCCGACCTGAACGCCACGGACGACCACATCGCCAACGGCACCTACGAGCCGCTGCCGGGCGAGCCGATGCCGCTGGCGCCGTTTACCGCGCAGCGCATCGACTATTCGCTGCACAGGCTGTCGCACTACACGGCCACCAGCCCGAACCACTTCCAGAATTTCGTGCTGTTCACGAACTACCAGTTCTACATCGACGAGTTCTGCGTGCTGGCGCGCGAGCTGATGGCCAAAGGCGGCGATGGCTACGAGGCCTTCATCGAGCCCGGCAACGTCATCACGCGTGCCGGCGAGACCATGCCGCACGAAGGCTCGACGCTGACCCGTATGCCGCAGATGCCGGCCTACCATCTGTCCAAGCCGGGCCATGGCGGCATCACGATGGTCAATATCGGCGTCGGCCCTTCCAACGCCAAGACGATCACCGACCATATCGCAGTGCTCCGCCCGCATGCCTGGCTGATGCTCGGCCACTGCGCCGGGCTGCGCAACACCCAGGCACTGGGCGACTATGTGCTGGCTCACGCCTATGTGCGCGAGGACCACGTGCTCGACGACGATCTGCCGGTCTGGGTGCCGATCCCGGCGCTGGCCGAAATCCAGGTGGCGGTGCAGGAGGCGGTGGCCGAGGTGACCGGGCTTTCAGGATACGACCTGAAACGCATCATGCGCACGGGAACGGTCGCGACCATCGACAACCGCAACTGGGAACTGCGCGACCAGCGTGGCCCCGTGCAGCGGCTCTCGCAATCGCGCGCCATTGCGCTCGACATGGAATCGGCCACCATCGCGGCCAACGGTTTCCGCTTCCGCGTGCCGTACGGGACATTGCTCTGCGTCTCGGACAAGCCGCTCCACGGCGAACTTAAGCTTCCGGGCATGGCGACGGAATTCTACAAGCGGCAGGTGTCCCAGCACCTGACCATCGGCATCCGCGCCATGGAAAAGCTCGCCGAGATGCCGGCCGAAAGGCTGCATTCGCGCAAACTGCGCAGCTTTTCGGAAACCGCGTTCCTGTAAGTTCGACGCTCAGCAGAGCGGCGCGGCTGTCTTGATCGCGCCTCAATCTTCGACCATCCGAGCGCCATGGACCGCCTGAGGGGATCAATCATATTGCGGCTGCTGGCCGTCACCACGCTGCTTGGCATCGCGGCTGCGCTGGCGTTCGGCTATCTCGGCTGGATCCATTTCGCGTTCGATTCCTTCTCGCACCTGCGCATTCATCTGGCTGCGGGCCTGCTCGTCTGCGGCGTGCCGTTGCTGGTCTTCCTGCGCTACTGGCCGGAGGCGGCCTTCGCTGCGCTTTTCGGCGCGACGGCAATTATTCAGACCATAGGGCTTTCCGGCCATGCGATGAACGTGAACGCCGCTTCGGCCGAACCGGGCGGCAGTGTCTATCGTTTGGTGCAGCTCAACCTGCGCTACGACAATCCGCGGCCCAACGAAGTCCTGTCGATGATCGGGCGGGAAAAGCCGGATGTGATCACGCTCAACGAAGTCTCGGCCTACTGGATCGAAAAGCTGATCGTGCTCAAGGCCGCCTATCCGTATCAGCTCATCTGTCCGCCGCCTGCCTATATCGGCGGCTCGGCCATCCTGTCGCGTCGTCCGTTCGCCGCAGATTTCGAGCCAGACTGTGGCGATCGGGGCTCGTTCGGCCACGTGATCCTCGACATGAACGGACGGCGGCTGGAGGTTGCGGCGGTACATCTCGGCTGGCCGTGGCCATTCAGCCAGCAATGGCAGGTTCCGCTCATCGAGCCGCTGCTCGCCGAGATCGGCAGCACCGCCATCGTCGCCGGCGACCTGAACGCCGTTCCCTGGAGCCAGACCGCCCAGCGCGTGGCAAGGGCCAGCGGCACGGAGATGATGCGCGGGATCGGGCCGACCTATCTGGACCGCCGCCTGCCGGCCTGGATGCGCCCGTCAATGGGGCTGCCGATCGACCATGTCATGGTCAAGGGTGGCGTGGTGCCGGTCAATGTGCGGAAGCTCGAAGCGGTCGGGTCGGATCACCTGCCGCTGCTGTTCGAATTCATGCTGCTGCCGCAGGAACAGCCGGCAGCCGTGTTGCAGGCGTCGCTGAGCGGTTAGCGAACAGGTTGGCGCGCACGCTACGGCCGGCAACCCCCTATTCGCTGTTCCCCATTCGCTCACATATTCGGATAGACCGGCCCCTCGCCGCCCTGCGGCGGCACCCAGTTGATGTTCTGGTTCGGGTCCTTGATGTCGCACGTCTTGCAGTGGACGCAGTTCTGGGCGTTGATGACGAAGCGCACGTCTATGCCCATGCGGTCGGCGGCCGCGTTGCCGTCGGCATCCACCCATTCATAGACGCCGGCCGGGCAGTACCGTGACGATGGTCCGGCATAGACGTCGTGCTCCGACTGCTTCTGCAGTTCCATGTCCTTGACCTGGAGATGGACCGGCTGGTCCTCCTCGTGGTTGGTGTTGGACAGGAACACCGAAGACAGCCTGTCGAAGGTCAGCACGCCATCCGGCTTGGGATATTCGATCTTCTTGTGCTGCGCGGCGGGCTCCAGCGCGGCCGCATCGGTCTTGCCGTGCTTCATGGTGCCGAAGGGCGAGAAGCCGAACAGCGTATTCAGCCACATGTCGAGACCGCCGAGCCCGACGCCCAGCCACAGGCCGAATTTCGACCACAGCGGCTTGACGTTGCGGACCCTCTTCAGGTCCTTGCCGATGTCGGTGGCGCGCCAGGCTTCTTCATATCCAGCCAGTTCGTCATGCGCGCGACCGGCCGCAACCGCCTCGGCGACATGCTCGGCCGCCAGCATTCCCGACAGCACGGCGTTGTGCGAGCCCTTGATGCGCGGCACGTTGACGAGCCCCGCCGAACAGCCGATCAGCGCGCCACCCGGGAACGAGAGCTTCGGCACAGACTGGTAGCCACCCTCGGTGATCGCGCGCGCGCCGTAGGACAGCCGCTTGGCGCCTTCGAACGTGCCGCGGATCGCCGGATGCGTCTTGAAGCGCTGGAACTCTTCGAAGGGCGCGAGGTAGGGGTTCTTGTAGTTGAGGTGGACGACGAAGCCCACCGCGACCTGGTTGTCCTCGAGATGGTAGAGGAAAGAGCCGCCGCCCGTGCTGCCGCCGAGCGGCCAGCCGAACGAGTGCTGCACGAGGCCGGGACGATGGTTCTCCGGCGCGACCTGCCACAGCTCCTTCAGACCGATGCCGAACTTCTGCGGCTCGCGCCCCTCGCCCAGCGCATATTTCGCAATGAGCTGCTTGGCGAGCGAGCCGCGCACGCCCTCGCCGATCAGCACATACTTTCCGAGCAGCGCCATGCCGGGAGCATAGTTCGGCCCGTGCGACCCGTCGCGCTCGACACCCATGTCGCCGGTGGCCACGCCGATCAGCGATCCGGCATCGTCATAAAGAACCTCGGCCGCGGCGAAGCCCGGATAAATCTCGACGCCGAGCGCCTCGGCGTGGCCGGCCAGCCATCGGCAGACATTGCCGAGCGAAACGATGTAGTTGCCGTGATTGTTCATCAGCGGCGGCATCAGGATGTTGGGCAGCCGGACCGAACCCGCAGGCCCGAGGACGAGGAAATGGTCGTCCGTGACCGGGGTCTTGAACGGATGGTCGCTTTCGTCACGCCAGTCCGGCAGCAGGCGGTCGATGCCGATCGGGTCCACGACGGCGCCGGAAAGGATGTGCGCGCCGACTTCTGCGCCTTTTTCGAGGACAACGACCGACAGGTCGGGATTGAGCTGCTTGAGGCGGATCGCTGCGGCAAGACCGGCCGGCCCTGCGCCGACGATCACCACATCGAACTCCATGCTTTCGCGCTCAATCTCGCTCATAAATCAATCCTCCGCGTCCGCCCGTCGGCACTCAAGCTAATACCCTTTGCGCTCATAGCGCATGTTGGAGAGCGGCGAAACCGCCCGCGACCCAAGGTCTCAGCCTGCGATTTGCCGTCACTCGCCGAAATTAAGCGACGTTAACGTAAACGTCAATCATTGTGAGCTGACTGTCAGTGCCCTGACGCGGGTCGCATGCGCGCTTCTCGCGTGACCCGATCGGCGCTAGAATGCCAAAGGGCAGCCAGCTCCAGAACGGCCAAGATGCCGGCGCCGCGCTGCCGTCGGGAGGATGCATGGCAAGACGCTTGCCGATCCTGCTAACCTTGGCTCAGTCGGTCGCTGTGCTTCCAGCGCTTGGCGCCGACGATCTCGGCCGGTGGCACGCGGGGCCCTACTCCTTCTCCGACGAGATGGGCGGCTTCGCGATCCGCGAAATCTCGGGCACGGGAAGCCCCGAGGACCCGGTGGTGCTGATCCAGGAGCTGGAATCGGCCAGCCCGGTCACGCTGGTCGTCCGCGCGGAGAAGCCCGTTCGCGCCCGCGACTTCTCCGGCAATTACGCGCATGGCTTCATCCAAATGCAGATCGTCGCGCTCAACAACAGCGGACTGCCATGGCTGGAGTTCGAGTTCGAACTGCAGGAGATCGCCGGCGAACCGAGCACCTTCGGAGACGGTCTTTCCTTCGACCAGCGCCGGACGGAGTCGAGCAACATTTCGTCGGACCGATACGCGGAATACAGTCGCGACTTCGAGCCCTATGACCGCCTGATCTTTCGCAACGGATTTACCGATCCGCTGCAAACGGTGACGTTTCGCATCTTCATCACGGATTTCACGCCGCGCTGGGAGTTCTTTCTGGTGCAGGACCCGACCGTGCCCTTCTCCTGAGGCCGGCGCTCGCATAAGATCGAGCTGTGATGTCGATCGCCGACCCGAACCAGCCCCTGCCCGACCTTGCCGATCTGCTCCGCTTCTACGCGGATGCGGGCGTCGACGAGGCGCTGTCCGAGGATCCGGTCGACCGGTTCGAGGAATCGGCGGCGACAACGGCGAGCGCCCGGGCTCCGCAACGGACCGAACCGCCGCCCCGGGAAGCTGCCGCGCAGCCGGCCCAGGCAAGACCGGTTCCCGCGATGGCGGTTCCGGACGAAGCCCAGGCGGCTCGTGCGCGCGAACTCGCGCGGGAGGCCAAGTCGCTGGAGGAACTGCGCGAGATCGTTTCGGCCTTCGACGGCTGCAACCTCAAATTCACCGCCAAGCAGACCGTATTCTCCGACGGAAACCCGCAGGCCGACCTGATGCTGGTCGGCGAAGCGCCGGGGCGCGACGAGGATATAGAGGGATTGCCCTTCGTCGGCCGCTCCGGCCGGCTGCTGGACCGGATGCTGGCGGCGATCGGCGTAGATCGGACCAGCGCCTATATCGCCAACGTCATTCCGTGGCGCCCGCCCGGCAATCGCACGCCGACCCCACTTGAAACGGAAATCTGCCGTCCGTTCATCGAGCGACAGATCGAGCTTGCCGCACCCAAGGTGCTGGTGACGCTGGGCGGACCGTCTGCAAAGGTGCTGCTGCATGCGAGCGAGGGCGTGTTGAGGCTGCGCGGCAAATGGAAGACGCATGCAACTGCTTCAGGCACCGAGATCGCCGCGATGCCGACGCTGCACCCGGCCTATCTGCTGCGAAATCCCGCCCACAAGAAACTTGCGTGGCGGGATCTGCTGGAAGTCAAGGCGAAGCTGGAGACGCTTCGCGGGTAGGCTCATGCCATTGCCGGGCGGGCCTGGCGCAGCGCGGCATACTGGAGCACCGCGAAGAACGCCACCGCGAGAGCCTGTGCCACCACGAAGGCCACACCCAGCATGTTCGGCTCGACGTAGCCAAAAGCGACGATACCGATGCTGGCAAGAACCCAGGCGACGTTTACCAGCACCACGTCGAGCAGCACCATCCGCGACAGGCTCTGGCGGCGCGAAAGCACCACGAGCAGCGCCACCCAGGGCAGCAGAACGATGCCGGCCCAGAACAGCAGCGAGACCGGCAGGTTCAGGAACGGCCCAAGCAGGCCGGCGCCGGCTGCCATCAGCACGGCGGCTGCACCCGAAACGACGGCGTCGAGCAGGAGCGTGTTCCTCAGGAAAGAGTTCATCGGAATGGTCATGGTCGTTCTCCCTTGGTTGAAACTGTGGGCTGGCCTGCTGTCTTGAGCCGTTGGCCAACCCGATGGCCGGGAAGATGACCGCATTTCCGATCGCTGGCGATTACGCATCAGGTAATAGGAAATCGCACCTCGGACGGATAGATTTCGATGACCAACGACATCATCCGGGGAAGAAGCGATGAACACGATGCAGCCGGGCGCGGGTACGCTGATCAAGGAATGGCGGCAGCGCCGCCGCATGAGCCAGCTCGATCTTGCGCTCGAGGCCGAAATATCCCAGCGCCATCTCAGCTTTCTGGAAAGCGGCCGTTCATCGCCGTCGCGCGAGATGGTCCTGCGGCTTGCCGAGCGGTTGGCCGTGCCGCTGCGCCAGCGCAACCAGATGCTGGTCGCTGCCGGCTTCGCGCCGATCTACGGCGAGCGCAACCTGGAGGACGACTCCTTCAAACCGGCACTGGCGGCGGTCGAACTGGTGCTCAAGGGCCACGAGCCCTATCCGGCCATCGCCGTCGACAGGGGCTGGAACATGGTGCTTGCCAACGCCGCCGTCGGACCGCTGCTGGCGGGCATCGAAGACCAGTCGCTACTCGCACCGCCTGTCAACGTCTTGCGGCTAACGCTTCACCCTAAAGGGCTCGCACCACGGGTCGTCAACCTCGACGAATGGCGCAATCATCTGATCGAGCGCCTAAATTTGCAGATCGAGGCCTCAGCCGACCCGGCGCTCGAAGCGCTGGAAAAGGAACTCTCGGCCTATCCGGGCCGCTCGCGCGGCAACGGCAAGGCGTATGACGCGGCCGCCAATGTAGCAGTGCCGCTGCGCCTGCGCGCCGGAGACGAGGTGCTGTCTTTCATCAGCACGATAACGGTGTTCGGTACACCGCTCGACGTGACGCTGTCGGAGATAGCTATCGAATCATTCTTCCCCGCGGACGCGCGCACAGGCGAGCTTCTGCGTGCGCTCGCTTCCGGCGGGTAGGCCTGCGCCCTATTGCGGCGGCGCGACCTTGCGCGCCCTGCCCCGCTCGAGCCCCAGTTGCCGCTCGCGCCAGATGATGAAGATGCCGGCGGCTACGACGATCAACCCGCCGACGATGGTGTAGACAGTAGGCAGATCGCCGAAGGCCAGATAGCCCACCGCGATGCCCAGTATCATGGACGAATATTCGAACGGCGCGACAGTGGAGGCTTCCGCGTAGCGGTAACTCTCCGTCATCAGGATCTGGCCCAGCCCACCGCAAATGCCCGCTCCGACGAGCAGCGCAGCCTGTGAGGCCGAGAGCGCGGCCCATCCGAAAGGCAGCGTCAGCAGCGCCATGAAAGAGGCCGTCAGCGAAAACCACAGCACGATGGTCGCGGTTTTCTCGGTCTGGACCAGCCGGCGCACCAGCAGCATGGCAACCGCGGAGACAGCAGCGCCGACAAGGGCAGCCGCGACACCCAGCGCCTGCTCGCTCTCCATGCCAGCCGCGCCGGCGAACAGCGTCAGATTCGGCCAGGAGATGATGACCACGCCGAACAGGCCGACGGCGACCGCCGTCCAGCGATAGACGCGGATCGTCTCGCCCAGAAACAGCGCGCTGAAAACGACGACCAGCAGCGGCTGGGCGTAGTTGAGGGTGATTGCCTCCGGCAAAGGCAGCCGGGTCAGCGCGAAGAAGCCGAGCCCCATGGCGCTGACGCCAACCACACCACGCGCGATATGACCCAGAGGATTGGACGTGTGCAGCGCAGTGCGCAGTTCTTGACGCCAGGCCAGCATGGCCAGAATCGGCAGAATGGCAAAGAACGAACGGAAAAAGACGATCTGCCCTGCCGGCAACTGCCCCGCCGCCTTGATGAGCGCGGACATGGCCACGAACACCGAAACGGAAACGATCTTCATCGCTATGCCGCGCAGCGGATTGGTGCCGCCGGCAACGGCCGACGAAGATTGTTGTACGGCCATGGCGGATCAGACCGGCCTGTCAGGGCCGGCGGAACAGGATATGGGCATCAACAGGAACTCATCTGGACGAGCGGGCCTCGGCGAGCGCCTGCCATACGCGCTGCGGCGTGGCGGGCATTTCGATATGGCCGATTCCGCACGCCCTGTGAAGCGCGTCGGTCACGGCATTCATCACCGCCGGGGTCGCGCCGATGGTTCCGGCCTCGCCTGCGCCCTTGATGCCGAGCGCGTTGGTGGTCGAGGGCACGTTGCGGGTCTCGAAATGGAAGGACGGCACGATGTCCGCGCGCGGCATGGCGTAGTCCATGAAGCTGGCCGTCAGGAGCTGCCCGTCTTCCGAATAGACCGTGTCCTCGGTGAGCGCCTGGCCGATGCCCTGAACCACACCACCATGGACCTGCCCCGCGAGCAGCACCGGGTTCACGGTAGCCCCGAAATCGTCGACGATCGTGTAGTTGACGATTTCGATCTGGCCGGTCTCCGGCTCGATCTCCAGCTCGCAGATATGCGTGCCGTTCGGGTAGGTCGCCTCGTCCTGGACGAACTCGCCGAAGCCCTTGACGTCGTCTGGCGACTTGGCGGCCTTGGCAATTGCGGAGAAGTCGATCCGCCGGTCGGTGCCGACGATACGCGCCTCGCCATCGACGAGTTCTATGTCGGCGGCCGCCGCTTCGAGCTCGTCGGCTGCTATCTTCCTGATCTTTTCGGCGAGATCCTCGCCGGCCCGCGCTGCCGAAACGCCACCCAGCGGGATCGAGCGCGAGCCGCCCGTGCCGCCGCCCTTGTCCAGCCGGTCGGTGTCGCCCTGGTGCATACGCACCTGCGTCACGTCCAGTCCGAGCTTGTCGGCGATCAGTTGCGCATACGCGGTCGCATGGCCCTGACCGTTGGACTGGGTGCCGATCAGCAACGTCACGACGCCGTCGTCCCCCAACTCCACATGGGCGGGCTCTGAACCGGCAAAGGCGCAGGCCTCGATATAGGTCGCCATGCCGATGCCGCGCAGCCGGCCCGATGCCTTCGACTGCTCGAGGCGGGCTTCGAAGCCCGCCCAGTCGGCGCGCTCCATCGCCTGGTTCATATGGCCTTCGAATTCGCCGACATCGTAGTTGCGGCCGGTCTGTGTCCGATAGGGAAACTGGTCCGGCCTGATGAAGTTGCGTCGCCGGATCTCATGCGGCGAGAGATTGAGGTCGCGCGCGCAGGCATCCACGAGCTTTTCGACCAGGAATGCCGCTTCCGGCCGTCCCGCACCGCGATATGCGTCTACCGGGCAGGTGTTGGTGTAGACGCCGGTGATCGCCACATCGAGCGCCTCGATGTCGTAGACGCCGGTGGACATGCTGGCGCCCACATAGGGGATGAACGGCCCGAACTGATGCGTGTAGGCGCCCATATTCGCCGCCAGTCGCACGCGAAGCCCGAGAAAACGACCGTCAGCGTCCATCGCCATCTCGGCCTCGACCACATTGTCGCGGCCTTGCGCATCCGTCAGGAAATGCTCGGTGCGGTCGCCCGTCCATTTCACAGGTCGCCCGAGCCGCTTCGCTGCCTCCAGTACCAGCGGGTATTCGCGGTAGACGAAAACCTTCGGGCCGAAGCCACCGCCGACGTCGGGGGTGATGACACGCAACTTGTCGTGCGAAATGCCAAATACCTGGTCCGCGATGATGCGCTGCATCGAATGCACGCCCTGGGACCCGGTCGTCAGGGTCATACGTCCGTCGGCCTCGTTCCACTCGCCGATCGCGGCGCGCGCTTCCATGTAGTTGCAGACCAGACGATTGTTGGCGAATTCGATGCGCGTGACATGTGCGGCACCCCCAAAGGCAGCATCGGCTTTGGTCTTGTCGCCAATGGCGTATTCGAACGCCTTGTTTGTGCCATGCTCGGGCCAGACCAGTTCCGCGCCGTCGTCGAGCGCCTCGGCGGTGCCGGAAACGGCGTCTTCAGCCTCG
This sequence comes from Mesorhizobium sp. DxT, assembly GCF_058448885.1. NCBI lineage: Bacteria > Pseudomonadati > Pseudomonadota > Alphaproteobacteria > Hyphomicrobiales > Phyllobacteriaceae > Mesorhizobium > Mesorhizobium sp. DxT. Next base: position 32,222 of record NZ_JBZFLJ010000006.1, read on the forward strand.
AAATCAATCTCGATGAGTTCCGCGGCATCCTGCGCCTGCGCCCGCGTATCGGCAACCACAAAAGCAACCGCATCACCGACATAGCTGACGCGATCACGGCACAGGATGGGAATGTCGCGGCCGGGCGGACGCGAGCCGTCGGGCTGTTTCTGCATGCCCCCGGTCTTCAGGTCGCCCAGATGTGCAATGTCAGCGCCGGTCAGGACCAGATGCACGCCTTCCGCAGCGCGCGCCGCCTCGACGGATCCGATCCGGAACGTCCCCTTCGCAATCGGTGAGCGCAGCACGTATCCATGGACAGTGCCGTCGGGCGAGATATCGTCCGTATAGCGGCCCTTGCCAGTGATGAAAGCCTCGTCCTCGACGCGCAAAACGGACGCGCCCATTCCGAACTTCGGAGTCATAACGTTCATGACGATTTCCCGGAAACGATCTGTCGACCATTGTGAGATAGGTTCGCTGTCAGTTTTGTCGAGCGTCGGGATCATGTAAAGAGCACGGCACCCGATTGTTGCGCGGTCAGGCCGCGCCACCAGCAGGAACGACAGCGCATGCGCAAGGACACAGGCCAGATTTTCCGGATCGAGGACTATCGGCCCAGCGATTTTATCATTCCCACCACGCGACTTACCTTCGTGCTGGACGGCGACGCCACCGTTGTGACGGCAGAGCTGGAGATCGAGCGCGGCGAAGGCGCGACTGCAAATGCGCCGCTGGTGCTCGAAGGCGACGAGTTGGTGTTTGAGAGCCTGGCCGTAGACGGAAAGTCAGCGGACGCGTCGTCGTTCGAGGTGACGCCACAGCGGCTGACCATCGCCCGGCCTCCCCAGGCACAGCGCTTCAGCGTGACGATCAAGACCAGGCTGGACCCAGCCCGCAATAGCACGCTGATGGGTCTTTTCCGCTCGAACGACGTCTATTGTACCCAGTGCGAACCCGAGGGCTTCCGCCGGATCACGTATTTCGTCGACCGTCCGGATATGCTGTCCATCTATACGGTGCGGATCGAAGCGGACCGGAAGGACGCGCCGCTACTGCTGTCGAACGGCAATCTGGTCGAAAGCGGAACACTGGATGGCGGGCGCCACTTCGCCGTCTGGCACGATCCCTTCCCCAAGCCGTCCTATCTCTTCGCTCTCGTTGCGGGCGACCTGGCGGTGCTGCGCGACGAGTTCGTCACGGCATCCGGCCGCAAGGTCGCGCTCGGCATCCATGTGGAACATGGCAAGAAGGAGCGCGCCGCCTACGCGATGGATGCCTTGAAGCGCTCGATGAAATGGGACGAGGAGGTTTTCGGGCTCGAATACGACCTCGACATCTTCAACATCGTGGCCGTGTCCGACTTCAACATGGGCGCGATGGAAAACAAGGGGCTCAACATCTTCAACGACAAGTATGTGCTTGCCGACGAAGAGACCGCCACAGACGCCGATTTCGCCAATATCGAGGCGATCATCGCTCACGAATACTTCCACAATTGGACAGGAAACAGAATCACTTGCCGTGATTGGTTCCAGCTTTGCCTGAAGGAAGGGCTGACGGTCTTCCGCGACCACGAGTTTTCGGCCGACCAGCGCTCCCGCGCGGTCAAGCGCATCGCCGAAGTGCGGACGCTGCGGGCCCACCAGTTCCCCGAGGACCAGGGGCCGCTCGCGCATCCCGTGCGTCCGCGCAGGTACCGCGAGATCAACAACTTCTACACGGCCACGGTCTACGAAAAGGGTTCCGAAGTGGTGCGCATGATCCGCACCGTGCTGGGAGCCGACGATTTCCGGAAGGGCATGAAGCTCTACATCAGCCGGCATGACGGCGATGCGGCGACGATCGAGGATTTCCTGAAGGCCTTCGAGGATGCATCGGGACGCGACCTCTCACAGTTCGCGCTCTGGTACCATCAGGCCGGCACGCCGAACCTCTCGATTTCCAGCGTTCATGATGCGGAGCGCGGGGAGTTCCGCATGGAGATCGAACAGTCCGTGCCGCCGACACCGTCGGAAAGCCGCAAGCGCCTGATGCATATTCCGCTCGCGTTCGGTCTTGTCGGAGAGGATGGAAAAGACATCGAACCAACGAGCGTCGACGGCGCCAGCGTTGAGGATGGCGTCATCCATGTGAAGAAGCGGCGGCATCTCGTGCGCTTCCATGGCGTGAAGAGCCGCCCGGTGCTATCGCTCAATCGCGGCTTCTCCGCGCCGATCACGCTGTCGGTCGAGCAACGCCCCGAAGACCTGCTGTTCCTTGCGCGCAACGACAGCGACCTGGTTGCCCGCTGGCAGGCACTGACGACGCTGTTCACGCAATCGCTGATACAGGGCTTTCGCATGGTGCGCGGCCAGAAGCAGCCGGAGTTCGACGGCAGCCTGGTCGAAGCAGCCGGCGAGATCGCCGCCGACCGGACGCTGGAGCCAGCCTACCGCGCGCTTGCGCTCACACTGCCGGCGGAGGCCGACGTTGCCCGCGAGATCGGAGCCAACATCGATCCGGACGCGATCTTCATCGCCCGCGAAGCGTTGACGGATGCGATAGCACGGCAAAACCGCGAAACCTTCCGCAGGCTATATGCCGAACTGGACGATGGCTCCACATTCAGCCCCGATGCGGAAAGCGCCGGCCAACGGGCTTTGCGCAACACCTTGCTCGGCTATCTCTCGGCTGCGGACGACGATCCAGCGCTTGCCGCCGCACAGTTCGACGAGGCAACGAACATGACCGACAAGGCGGCGGCCCTGACAGTGCTCGCGCACAGGTTCGCCGGCCATGACGCGACGAAGCGGGCGCTTGATACGTTCGAAGCGCAATATGGCGACGACCCGCTGGTGCTCGACAAATGGTACCAGACGCAGGCAACGGTTCCCGGCGAGGCTGCGCTCGACCTCGTCAAATCGCTTACACGCCACAAAGGCTTTTCGCTCGCCAATCCCAATCGCGTGCGGGCATTGATCGGAACGTTCTCGACGCTCAACCAGACCGGTTTCCACCGCGCCGACGGTGAGGGCTACCGCTTTTTCGCCGAGACGGTGCTGGAGATCGAGAGGCGGAACCCGCAGCTGGCGGCACGACTGGCGACGGCGCTGCGCTCGTGGCGCTCTCTCGAACCGAACCGGCAGGCAGCAGCCCGGGAAGCGCTGCTTGCGATTGCGGCGCCGAAGGACCTTTCCAGCGATCTGCGCGACATTGTCGAGCGGACCCTGGCGTAGGTGTTCGCGGGATGCTGACGCGACACGCGATCTAAGCGCAGCCGACAGGTAACGAATTCGTAACTTTCGGCGCGCGGCCACTAGACAGCGCGAATCACGTCTGATTCTTTATGCATGATTCGGGCGTGCGGCGTTGCCGGATCATTTGAGGGACAGATCGGGGAGCCATTCATGGCAAAGGCGGACGCGTGGAACGCGGCCGAGGGGATTATGCATGCCCGGCACAAGGTTGCCCGGCGTGCGCGCGGACAGTTGACCGGCCATGCACGCATGATCGCCGCGCCCGCCTACCGCCAGCTTCTCGCGGCAGAGCCGATCCTGAAACGCCTCATCCCTATCCTGATCGTGATCTTTCTCATCATCGTTGCAGGCACGCGCTGCATGTCGCTGCTGGCTCAGCGGGACGACGTCGAGCGTTCGGCAAAGGGGTTGCTGGGACTGGCCGCCGGCCACCTCACCCACGCCATGTCCGTTGCTCAGGCAGAGGGAGAACCTGACAGGGAGACTTTCGACGCCCTGATCAGCAATGTCGCCCTCTACGGTTCCATCAGCAGCAGGCATGTCATGGTCGTCACCGACGACCGCTTCGTCATCGAAGCCGCCACGCCCGCCGGCGCCCAGTGGGTCGGGCGCTCGCTGGAAACGGTCCTGTCCGGCGCGCAGCCGCTCTTCCTGTTCGGCGAACGCGCCGGCGTGATGGAAGTCCGTGTCGGCGACCAGACCTGGTACGCGGCCATGGGCATAGACGACAGCCGCCTCGGGGCAGCCCTTGCGATGATCTCGCAGGACGATGTGTTTGCCGAATGGAACAAGGCCGTCACCCTCAACATCACCCTGTTCGTGGCGACGGCCGGGGTGTTGATCGTGATACTCTATGCCTATTTCGGCCAGGCAGCGCGGGCGCAGGCCGCCGATCGTCTGTACCTGGAAGCGCACGAACGCGTGGACCTGGCTCTAGTGCGCGGCAGGTGCGGGCTGTGGGACTGGGACATGGTGCGCGGTCAGATGTACTGGTCACGCTCGATGTACGAGATGCTCGGTTATGAGCCGTCCGAAGCCATGCTGTCGTTCGGGGCTGTCGCGGAAATCATCCATCCGGACGATGCGGATCTTTTCGAACTCGCAAACCGCATCGTATCGCGAGAGGTCGGCCAGGTCGACCACGTGTTCCGGATGCGCAACGCGGCCGGTCAGTGGGTCTGGATCCGCGCCAAGGCGCAGGTCAGCGACCCGGATGCGCCAGAGGTGCATCTGATCGGCATCGCTGTCGACGTGACCGAGCAGCGCACACTCGCCCAGCGCTCCGAGACGGCGGACATGCGGCTGCGCACCGCCATCGAGAGTATCTCGGAATCTTTCGTCTTGTGGGATTCCAGGCAGTGCCTGGTGATGTGCAATTCCAAGTACAAGCAGGATAACGGCCTGTGCGACGAGGACATCATCCCCGGCACTCCTCGCGCCAGCGTCGAGGAGCGCATGACAGCGCCGGTGCACCAGCGCCGCCTTGCCAACCCCAACGGCCCATCCGGTGGTGCGACCTATGAACGACAACTCGTCGACGGACGGTGGCTGCAGGTCAATGAACTGCGCACCCGTGATGGTGGCATGGTGTCGGTCGGCGCCGACATCACGCAGATGAAGCTGCATCAGGAGAAGCTCGTCGATAGCGAACGCCGCCAGATGGCAACGATTCACGACCTGAGCCTCGCCCGCAAGGCCGAGGGTGAGCGCACGGCGGAGCTGGTCGAGCTCAATCGCAAATACATGAAGGAAACCGAGCGCGCGGAGGCTGCAAGCCGTGCGAAGTCCGAGTTCCTGGCCAATATGAGCCATGAACTGCGCACGCCGCTAAACGCTATCATCGGCTTCTCGGAAATGATGCAGCAGGCCTATTTCGGACCGCTCGGGTCGGACAAATACGACGAATACGTCAAGGACATCCATGCCAGCGGTTCCTACCTGCTGGGCGTCATCAACGACATCCTCGACATGTCGAAGATCGAGGCAGGACAGTTCTCGATCGATCGCGAGGGTATCGACCTTCATCCGCTGATCACCGAGACCGTGCGGGTGGTCGCGCTCCAGGCTGCCGAGAAGTCGATTACGCTCGATACCAAGATATCGAACCAGATGGTGCTGCATGCGGATCGCAGGGCCATCAAGCAGATTGTCATCAACCTGCTGTCCAACGCGGTAAAGTTCACCGGCCAGGGGGGGCACATCTCGCTGCGCGCGCGCAAGGTCGCCGGCGCGGTGATGCTGACGATCGAGGATACGGGCTGCGGCATTCCGAAGGATGCCCTGAAGAAGCTCGGCCGCCCGTTCGAGCAGGTGCAGAACCAGTTCTCGAAGAACCACACCGGCTCCGGGCTGGGACTTGCGATCTCCCGCTCGCTCGCCGAACTACACGGCGGCGCTCTCAAGATCCGCTCGACCGAAGGCGCAGGCACCATCGTCTCTGTGCGCATTCCCGTCGGTAAGAAGCTGAAGGCGGCCGCCTGATAAGCGGCACGCCAGCCGGAGCTCTTTACGTCAGCCCGCGCTCAGCAGCGTCCTGAAATGCCCTTCGACGCGCTTCGAGGTCTCCTTGATATGCGCTTCCAGCACTGAAAGTTCAGGAAGATCAGTGCTACGCAGGAGCAGATCGGCAAGACCCGGCGGCACATCTTCGGGCTCGAACGGACCTGTCAGGCAAAGCCGGATGATCTGCGTCAGCGACAGGTAGAGCCCATAGGCCGCCTGCAACTCCTCACGCGTCTGCGCATCGCAAAAGGCGGGAGTCAGCCTGGCCAGACCGTCACCGGTCGACGTCGGCGGCCATCGATCGGGCTCGATGTTGTCCGTAAGGCGTGCGCATTGCGCGATGAACTCCAGATCGATCTGGCCACCGGGGATCAGCTTCAAATCCCAGATGTCGCGCGCGGGCTTTTCCTGCGCGATCGTCTCGCGCATCTCGACGGCATCGCGAAACACCTTTGCCCGGTCGTGCGGATGGTCGAGGATTTCGGCCACCTCCGCCTCGACAGCGTCGCAGAATTCGGCATCGCCGGCTACGGGCCGGGCGCGCGTCAAAGCCATGTGCTCCCAGGTCCATGCCTCTTCGCGCTGGTATTTCCGGAAGGCCTCGATATGGGTGGCAACCGGCCCCTTGTTGCCAGAGGGGCGCAGGCGCAGATCAAGTTCATAGAGCACGCCTTCCGCTGTCGGTGCGGAAACGGCTGCGATAAGCCGTTGCGTCAGCCGTGCGTAGTAGTGCGAAGGCGCCATGCCCTTCTCGCCGTCCGACTCGTCGGCTTTCGGGTCGTGATCGTAAAGAAGGATCAGGTCGACATCAGAGCCTGCCGTGAGTTCACGGCTGCCCAGCTTGCCCATGCCGAGGATTGCCACCTGCCCGCCTGACACGTGCCCGTGCCGCACAGCGAACTCGTCCTTCACCGCCTCCAGCGCCGCGCCGATGGAGAGGTCGGCAAGATCCGAGAACGCCTTGCCGGCGCGCACCGCGTCGATCGCACCGGTCAGCAGACGCACGCCGATCAGGAATTTCTGCTCGGCAGCGAAGATGCGCAGCCGGTCGAGCTTTTCCTCGTGCAGGTCGGCGCCTTGCAGGAAAGCCTCGAGCCGGCTCGCCAGGTAGGCCTTGTTGGGCAGCTCCGACATCAGTCCCGGGTCGAGCAGTCCGTCAAACACATGCGGCCTGCGCGTGATGATGGCGGCAAGCCGGGGGGCCGCCCCCATGATCGTCGCGATCAGATCGAGCAAGGCGGGGTTCGACTGCAGCAGCGAAAAGAGCTGGATGCCGGCGGGCAGGCCGGAGAGAAACTCGTCGAAGCGCAGTAACGCCTCGTCGGCGCGCCTGGTTCGCCCGAAGGTTTCCAGCAATGCCGGCGTCAGCTCGGTCAAACGTTCGCGCGCCTCGGCAGATTGAGTGGCGCGGTAGCGGCCGAAATGCCAGGTGCGAATGACGCGACAGATGTCGCTCGGCCGGGAGAAGCCGAGTTCGTGGAGCGTTTCCAGCGTACCCGGATCATCGACATCGCCGGTGAAGACCAGATTGCCAACGCCGCGCGACAGTTCCGGCGCTGTCTCGAACAAAGCTGCGTAATGCTTCTCCACAAGATGGAGCGAGCCCCGGAACTTTGCCGAAAACGCCTCGGCATCCTCGAAGCCCAGCATATGCGCGATGCGCTCGAGCCCCTCGTCGTCTTCCGGCAGGTTATGGGTCTGTTCGTCGGCCACCATCTGGATCGCGTGCTCGACATCGCGCAGGAACCAGTATTGCGCGGCCATCGCATCGCGCACCTCCGACGTGATCCAGCCGCGCGCAGCCAACTCGCCAAGCATCGCCACCGTTTCGCGGCCGCGCAGCTCGTGGAAGCGGCCGCCTGCAATGAGTTGCTGGGTCTGCACGAAAAACTCGATCTCGCGGATGCCGCCGCGCCCGAGCTTCACGTTGTGGCCCCTCACCGCCACTTCGCCATGACCCTTGTGAGCATGGATTTGGCGTTTGATGGAATGGACATCGGCAATGGCCGCAAAATCCATATACTTGCGCCAGATGTAAGGGGTCAGCTCCTTGAGGACAGCGGCACCGGCCTTCAGGTCACCCGCCACCGGACGCGCCTTGATCATCGCGGCGCGCTCCCAGTTCTGGCCACGGCTTTCGTAATAGTGAAGCGCAGCCTCGACCGGGATCGCCAGCGGCGTAGAGCCGGGATCGGGACGCAGGCGCAGATCGGTGCGGAAGACGTAGCCGTGCTCGGTGCGGTCCTGCAGGGTGCGCACGAGCCGGCGCGTGAGGCGCGAAAAGAGATCCGTTGCCTCAAGGGGATCGGCGATGGCCGCACTTTGTGGCTCGAAGAACACGATCAGGTCGATGTCCGACGAGAAATTCAGTTCGTGCGCGCCAAGCTTGCCCATGCCGAGCACAATCCAGCCAGAGCCGACGCCCGGCTTGGCAGGGTCCGGCAGCGCGATCTTGCCGGCGCGGTGCGCATCGCAAAGCAGGAAGTCGACCGCTGCCGAAACGCAGCTATCGGCCAGCCGGCTGAGCCGCTGCACGGTCATCTGCGCGTCCGCTGCACCCGCAAGGTCGGCCAGCGCGATGAGGAAATGCGCCTCTCCCTTCAGGCCGCGCAGCTCGGCCATCAAGCCGGATTCGCTCTGATCCTCGGCACGGCCCAGGCCACCGATGCGGTCGATAACTGCATCGAGGCGTTCGTCCAGCGGCTGGTCGAACAACGCATCCAGCGCCTCAGGCCGGCGACGAGCACAGTCGCGCATGAAGGGCGACAGGTCGAAGACAGTTCCGAGAAACGAAGCGAGCGGACTCTGTGCCGCCGCCAGCTTCGTCAGTCGTTTCAGGCCATGTTCGTCGGCTGTCTCGGCGAGATCGCGCAGCTCGGCGGCGGCATTGTCGGGGTCTAGCGGTTGAAGCGCTGCAACGGGCGCGCCGAACCATGCTTCGCCTGTGTCGATCTTGCTCATGCCTTACGCGAATCCCCCGGAAAGACCATCCGCACCGATAGTCCGGGGTTTCTGCCTGAAAGTTCAAGCCCGCCGCCGTGAAATTTCATCACCGCCTTGGCGAGGCTCAGCCCAAGCCCGGATCCGGGCTGCGACCGGCTTTGCTCCAGCCGCACGAACCGTTCGGTGACCCGCTCACGATCGTCCTCCCCGATGCCCGGCCCGTTGTCGGCAGCCTCCATGACCACGCTGTTGGCCTCGCGAAGCAGTGAAACCACCACCTTGGGCGCATCCCCGCTGCCGGCGGAATATTTGATCGCGTTGTCGACAATGTTGGAAAGAGCCTGCGCTACGAGCTCGCGGTTGGCCGGAACGATCGCGGCACTCGGTACCGTTGCTTCGAGGATGACACCCTGCTCCTCGGCTACCGGCTCGTAGAGCTCGACCACATCTGCAACAATCTCGGCCAGATCGACCGGCCCGGTCTGCTCCGCAGAATAGCCCGCCTCGAGCCGGGAGATCATCAGGATGGCGTTGAAGGTACGGATCAGATGATCGGACTCCGCTATGTTTGCCTCAAGCGCCTCGCGATATTCGGTGGCGGTCTTCTTGCCTGACAGCGTTGCCTCAGCCCTGTTGCGAAGCCGGGTCAGCGGTGTCTTCAGATCGTGGGCGATGTTGTCGGAAACCTGCTTAAGCCCGTCGTTGAGCTTGGCGATGCGTGCCAGCATCCTATTCAGGTTTTCGGAAAGCCGGTCGAACTCGTCGCCGGAACCGGTCACCGGCAGGCGACCGGACAGATCGCCGCCCATGATGCGGCGGCTCGCCTCAGACACGTTATCAATGCGCTTCAGGGCGCGGCGGCCGACGAAGAACCAGATCAGCAGGGCGCCGACGCCCATCATGCCAAAGGCAACGATCAGTGCGCGATTGATAATGTCGCGTACGATCTCCGGTTCGCCAAGATCGCGACCCACCAAAAGGATCATCTGGTTGGGGAGGCGAAGCACCAGCGCGACCGCGCGGTGCGCGAGCCGCGAAGTACCTACGGGATCGTCGCCGTTAGCGGTGCCCCTTACGCCGAACCGGCGATATTCGAATGCCTGCTCCGTCCACCCATCCGTTTCGAGCACGCCGGGGTCCAGGCTTTCAACGTTGCCGGAAAGAATGCGCCCGTTGGGATCGGCCACCAGATAGAGGTTTGCGCCCGGCTGGCGCGAGCGCGTCTCAACGAAACGGACCAGCAGAGGAAGTCCGCCGCGCTGATAGGCGCGCCCGAGCACCTGCGCTTCGGCGGCGACCGTTTCCTGCGTCTGCGTCGTCAGCATGCGCACCGACAGCGACGACATGTAGAAGACCAGCACAGTCGCACAGAGCGCGAACAGGACAAGAAACAGCGCGGAAAGCCGCGCCGCCGTGGTCTTCATGATCGCGGTCAATGCCGCCACGTCATCCCGCCTTCAGCATGTAGCCAGCGCCGCGGATCGTATGCAGGACAGGGGCGTCGAAGCCCTTCTCTATCTTGGAGCGCAAGCGGGACACGTGCACGTCGATGACGTTTGTCTGCGGGTCGAAATGATAGTCCCAGACATTCTCAAGCAGCATGGTGCGCGTGACGACGCGACCCGCGTGGCGCATCAGATATTCGAGCAGGCGAAACTCACGCGGCTGGAGAACGATCTCCTTGCCCGCGCGCTTGACGGTGTGGGACAGGCGGTCGAGCTCCAGATCACCCGCCCGATAAACGGTTTCCACGTCCTTGGTGCCGGCGCGACGGCTGAGCACCTCTATGCGCGCCAGAAGCTCGCTGAACGCATAGGGCTTGGTTAGATAGTCGTCCCCGCCGGCACGCAGGCCGGTGACACGGTCATCGACCTCACCCAGTGCCGAGAGGATCAGTACGGGCGTTTCCACGCCGCGTGCGCGCAACCCTGCAATTACGGAAAGCCCGTCGCGTTTCGGCAGCATCCGGTCGACCACGAGCACGTCATAGTCACCGTCGCCTGCGAGCGTGTACCCGGTTTCGCCGTCGCCGGCGACATGGGCGTTGTGACCGGCCTCGCCGAGGGCCTTCTCAAGATACTCGGCAGCTTCGCGGTCGTCTTCGATAACAAGAATCTTCATGGGCCGACTATACGCAAAAACACGGCGTGGCGAGACGGCGAAGCGGCGACGGCCCTTCAAGACCGTCGCCGCCGGAACCCCGTTGCCAAAACCAGACGCAGGCTTGGGGCTCCAAGGTCCCTTTCCGGCAGGCGGGGGACATGTGCCTGCCGGAACGAGAACGACGTCAGCCGCTGGTAATGGGAAGCGCCACGAAGCGATTGCCTTCATCGCGACTGATCTGCACGAGGACAGCCTTGCGGCCGGCCCCCTCCGCTTCCGCCACCGCCTTGGCGACGTCGTCGGAATTGCTGACCGCCATGGAATTGACGCTGACGATCACGTCTCCGGCCTGGATGCCGCGATCGGCAGCCGCGCTGCCAGCCTCGACATCGGTCACGACCAGTCCATCGCCTTCCTCGGCCCGCGTCACCGTGAGGCCGAAATCCTCCAGCGTAGTGTTGTTCGACGAGGGTGCGGGCGCCTCACGCGAAGCCAGCTGGTCCTCACCTGGCAGCTTGCCGAGCTCAACGCTCACCTGCTGCTGGGAACCGCCGCGCCACAGGGTCACGTCGACCTTGGTGTCCGGCGCGTAGTTGGCAACGATGCGCGCCAGCTCGCGTGGCGAAGCAACCTCGCGATCGTTGACCGCCGTGATCACATCGCCCGCCTGGATACCGGCGTCACGCGCGGGGCCGTCTGCCTGGGCGTCGGAGACCAGCGCGCCCTTCCCGTTCTCCATGCCGATCGATTCAGCAATCTCGGGCGTAACCGGCTGAATCTGGACGCCGAGCCATCCGCGCAGAACGGCCCCGCTTTCCATCAGGCTCGTCACCACGTCCTGCGCGGTCGAGGCGGGGATCGCAAAGGCGATACCGACATTGCCGCCGGACGGGGAGAAGATTGCCGTATTGATGCCGACCACCTGGCCCGAGAGATTGAAGGCGGGGCCACCGGAGTTGCCGCGATTGACCGCGGCGTCGATCTGGATGAAGTCGTCGTAGGGGCCGGCGCCGATGTCGCGGCCGCGAGCCGAAACGATGCCTGCCGTGACGGTGCCGCCAAGGCCGAACGGGTTGCCAACGGCGACGACCCAGTCGCCCACGCGGACCTTTTCGTCATCGGCGAAGCTCACATAGGTGAATTTGCGTGCTTCCTCGACCTTGAGCACTGCCAGGTCGGTTCGCGGGTCGGTCCCTACAAGCCGGGCATCCAGTTCCTCGCCGTCATCCATTACCACGGTGAAGGTGGAACCACCCTCGACGACATGATTGTTGGTGACGAGGAAACCGTCTTCCGAGATGAAGAAGCCCGAGCCCTGCGAAACGGGACGTGCGCGTTCCCGACGTTCGCGACGGTCGAAACGCTCGCCGCGCTGTCCGCCGTCATTGCGCCATTCGCGATCGCCACGGAAGTCGCGGAAGAAGCGATATAGGGGATGATCGCGAGGCAGGTCCTCGAAACCCGGCATATCGAAAGAGAAGTTGCCGTCGCCACGGTCGGAGACGGGCTCGACCTTGGCCTGTACGCGCACGCTGACGACAGCGGGCGTGACCTGCTCTACGACATCGGCGAAGCTTGGTGCCTGAACGCCCTCAACACGGACGGCTTCTGCCATGACCGGCACGGTGCCGGACGCGACTGCACCGAGGCCGATCGCTCCGGCGAGAGCGACGGAAGCTGCTGTTGCCAGGAGACGCTTGCGGGTTTTCGACCCGGTATTGGTGCTGTTTGCCATGACTATGGAATCCTTTGTGAAATCCTCTTGGATGCGGATGGCTCGCATCGCTGGATACACAGATAGGAACGCCAACCTTACGGCGCTCTTTCCGGCACATGAAACTTTGGTAATATTGCCGACGCCCCTGCCGCTGGCAGACTATTCAGAGCCCTTCAGGATGTCACGAAGGCGGCTTTCTTCCTCGTCGCTCAGGGTCGACGGCGCCACACGCCGCCGCCGTGAGGCGTAGATCATCAATGCGCCGCCGCCTAGCAGAAGCAGTATTGCGGGCGTAGCCCATAGCATTGCGTTGCGCATGCTGAAGCGGGGCCTGAGCAGGACAAATTCGCCGTAGCGCGAAACAACGTAATCGATCACTTGTTCGTCGGTCTCGCCGGCAATCAGACGCTCGCGCACCAGCACGCGCAGATCGCGAGCCAGTTCGGCATCGGAGTCATCGATAGACTGGTTCTGGCAGACCATGCACCGCAAGCCGGCTGAAAGGTCGCGGGCCCGCTTCTCAAGGACCGGATCATCCAGCACCTCGGACGGTTGCACGGCGAAGGCCGGCATCGCCAGCGCAGCACAAAAGATAAGTGTCGTCAGGAAGCGCTTCATTCAGCCGCGGCCTCGGCCGGGCGGGCAACGCGCTCGCGACGGGCCGCTGGGGGCACCGATACGCAATCGACGATCGAGAAGCGAGACGGTACCACCGGCCATCATGACCACGCCGCCAAGCCAGATCAGCAGAACGAGCGGCTTCCACCACACCCGCACGACCACACCGCCATCGGCGGTCGGATCGCCCAACGACACGTAGAGCTGGCTGAAACCACGTGTTGCTATGCCCGCCTCCGTCGTCGGCATCTGGCGGGCGGTGTACAAGCGCTTTGAGGACACGATTTCACCGACCCGCCGGCCAGCGGCATCGAAATAGACAAAGCGGCCCTGATCTTCCGTATAGTTCGGGCCCCTGTAGGGAGAAATTTCCTCGAAACGCAGCGTGTATCCAGCAGCCGTCAGAGTGTCGCCCGGACGCATGACTGCGATCTCTTCAACTTCGAGCGAGGTGACGGCAACGATGCCCAGCGTTGTAATGCCAAGGCCAAAATGCGCGAGGGCCGTGCCAAAGACAGAGCGCGGCAGGCCGACAAACCGGCGGACTGCGATCCTCGCCCCGACATTGCCGATGCCAGCCTTGAGCGCCAAGTCGGTCAACGCACCCAGCATCAGCCACACAGCCAGGCCGATGCCGAAAGCAGCCAACACCCCGGTGCCGTCAACAAGGAAAAGCGCAATCATGATAGCCAGCAATGCACCACCCGCGGCTGCAAAGAGACGCTGGGCGACACCAGCAAGATCGCCACGCTTCCAGGCAAGCAGCGGCCCGAACGGTACCGCGAGTAGCAAAGGCACGACCAGCGGCACGAATGTCATATTGAAGAACGGTGCGCCTACCGAAATCTTGTCGCCCGTCACTGCTTCAACAAGCAGCGGATAGAGCGTGCCGATCAGTACGGTTGCCGTTGCCGTCGTCAGAAACAGGTTGTTGAGGACCAGCGCACCCTCGCGGGAGATCGGCTGGAAAAGCCCGCCCTGCGTCAGCGACGACGCGCGAAGTGCAAACAGACTCAGCGAACCGCCAATGAAGAACACCAGGATTGCGAGGATGAACAGGCCACGCGATGGGTCGGTCGCGAAAGCGTGGACCGAGGTGAGCACGCCGGAGCGTACGAGGAACGTACCGAGCAACGACAGCGAGAAGGTCAGGATCGCAAGCAGCAGCGTCCAGATCTTCAACGCCGAACGTTTTTCCATGACGATGGCTGAATGAAGCAACGCGGTTCCCGACAGCCACGGCAGGAACGAAGCGTTCTCGACGGGATCCCAGAACCACCATCCTCCCCAGCCCAGTTCGTAGTAGGCCCAATAGGAGCCCATCGCGATACCGCCGGTCAGGAATATCCAGGCTGCGAGCGTCCAGGGCCGAACCCAGCGCGCCCACGCCGCATCGATCCTGCCCTCGATGAGGGCTGCAACCGCGAAGGAAAAGCATACGGAAAAGCCGACATAACCCAGGTAAAGCAACGGCGGATGCACCGCCAGACCGATGTCCTGCAGAATGGGATTGAGGTCGCGTCCCTCGATCGGAGCCGGGTTGATCCGGGCAAATGGATTGGAAGTGGCGAGGATGAAAAGGAGAAATGCCGCCCCGATCAGGCCCTGTATCGATAGCACGTTCGCCCGAAGCGTCGCGGGAAGATTGCCGCTGAACCAGGCGACCAGTGCGCCGAAGAAGGTTAGGATGAGCACCCACAGTAGCATCGAGCCTTCGTGGTTGCCCCAAACCCCGGTCACTTTGTAGAGCATTGGTTTCAGCGAGTGGGAATTCTCCCAGACATTCGCAACCGAGAAGTCGGACTGCACGTAGGCGATCGTCAAGGCGGCGAACGACAAGACGACCAGGGCGAACCCCGCGATCGCTGCCGGGCCACCCACCGCCATCAGCCGTGCATCGCCCGAGCGACCGCCGATGAGCGGCACGGCAAACTGAACCAGCGCCAGCGCAAAGGCCAGCACAAGAGCGAAGTGGCCGGTTTCGACGATCAAAGTTTACGCGCCCTCTTAGTTTTCGTCCTGCCAAAGTCCGGTGGCCTTCAGGCCGTCGGCCACTTCCTTGGGCATATAATTCTCGTCATGCTTCGCAAGGACGCTATCGGCCACGAAGACACCGTCCTGTCGCAGTGTTCCCTCAGTCACGACGCCCTGCTCCTCCCGAAAAAGATCGGGCAGGATGCCGCTATAGGCCACCGTGACCGAACCGACCTGATCGGTGACCGAAAACGAAATGTCCTGTCCCTCACCGCGAAGAACAGTGCCTTTCTCGACCAGCCCGCCGAGCCTGATCCGCTGGCCCGGCTCGATTTGCGCTGCGACAAGTTCGGCAGGCATGTAGAAATACGAAGTCTTCTGGCCAAGCGCATAAAGCGTCAGACCGGACGCCAGCGCGAGAAAGACCATGGCCCCGCCGATCACCGCAAGTCGCTTCTGTTTGCGCGTCATCATTCCGCCTGTCCGTTCAGCGTCACGCCTCGTTCGGCAGCGAAGGTTTCAAGCGACGCTGCCGGCTGACTGGGCCGACCCAGCGCGTCAAGTCCACGTTGAAGCGCGTCGCGTGCATCGTCCAGTCTGCCAAGAACCACATAGGACTGCACCAGCCGCTGCCACCCTTCCGCGTCTTGCGGATTGTCGCGCAGACGCTGGTCGAGCCCTGCAACCATATCCTCGATCATTTGAGCCCGGTCTTTGTCCGACATCAAGTCTGCGGCCTCGACGTCCTCTGCGGAGGGTCCCGGTATCGCCGGCTGCTCCCCCAGACGGGCAATCGATTGTTCCACCGCGCCGCGCCATGGCGAGTTTGTCGGCAAACCCGCAAGCATCGATCGCCAGGCCTGTGAAGCTTCGGCGGATTTGCCTTCCTGTGCCAGAGCGGTTGCCAGCAGGAATTGCGCTTGCGGGTTCTGTGGCTCCAGCACCAGGGCCCTTTCCAGTGCGGCTTGCGCCTCGACGGTGATCGTACCGCCGGCATTGGCCGCGATCGCTTCACCAAGCCCGAGCTCCCGGGTTACGCTCGAACCCTGCAGGAGGATCGCATTGCGGTAGGCGACGACGGAATCGTTGTAGCGCCCCATGCGATAGTAGATTGGCGCAAGGACGTCCCAACCCCGGCCATCCTCGGGATTGGCGGTCAGATGCCCCTCCGCACGCGCCACCAGCTCCTCTATGCTGTTTTCGGCGGGATTGGCGGTGAGCCGCTCCTGCAGCGGCTGCCCCGGCAGCTCCGGCGAGCCGGTAACCGCGTAGATACCCCAACTCGCCAGCGGCACCGCGAGGATAGCGAGCGTAGCAACCGTTCGACCTGTTCTCGAACTTTTCGAAGAGCCGGTGCCCCGCCCCTCGCCTGCAATCCGCAGTATGCGGCGGCCGATCTCGGCTCTGGCCTGTTCCGCTTCGGTCTCGCCGATCACGCCACGGCCAACATCACGCTCAAGCTCGGCGAGCTGGTCCCGGTACACCGCAAGGTCGTGATCCGCGTCCGCGCTCGCGTGTCCCTTCACGCGCACCATCGGCACGAGAATCGCCAGGCAGGCGAGCAGCGTCAGAAGTGCGGCAACGATCCAGAACAGCATGAACCCCAGATACCCGCTGCATCACGGCAAGCCAATGACCGGCACGTGCGGCTTTTTGGCGACTATCGGTTCCTGCGTCCGCAACAGCCTACGCGAGCGGCGTCCAGCTTCCGTTCGGATTGCGGCACGCTGTCCCGCGCGCGGAATTCGCCTGCCCGCCGACGGTGACGGTATGGACATACTGTCGACAATCCTGAGAGCCGACACGATAGGGCGAACCGGCGACGACCTCGCCGAAGCGGCGCCCACCTTCCTTGCCCCATGCAACGGCCTGTCCGGCAGGCGTGTATTCCAGCGCCTTGTATTCCGCTTCCAGCGCGCGGCGGCGCTCTCTCTGGTCAAGGTTTGTACCGATCTGGCCGCCGATCAACCCACCGCCCATGGCGTCCACGATTGCAGCGGCAACAGGTTTCTCGGCGGGTCGGCTATCCTCTGCAAAGGCCTGCACGACCGAACCGGAGCCGCCGCCCGTCGTCGAGCATGCCGACAGAACTGCCATCGCCAACAGGCCTGCAAAGCCAGTCTTCCAGCCCATAATCTTGAACGCCTTTCCGCTATCGCCGGCAGGTAGATCTGCCCTGCCGGCCCTCAGTTCAAGCCTTCTTGCCTGCGACTTTGGCGCATAAATGGCACGACGGCAATTTAAGCATCATTCCTGGGCACGGCGCAGCATCACCGACACCTTGAGCCCGCCCAGCTCCGAGCGGGACAGATGAAGGCTGCCACCATACTCCTTGACCAAATCAGCGACGATGGCGAGACCAAGTCCCGTGCCCGGTTTCGTTTCGTCCAGGCGCCGCCCGCGTATCAGGGCGTCGCGGGTCTTCTCCTCTGGAATGCCAGGCCCGTCATCCTCGACGATCAGGCTGAAGCTGCGATGCTGGCCTTCTTCCGGCGTCGCCTCCAGGCCAATGGAAACCGTCTTCCGACCCCATTTCATGGCATTCTCAAGTAGATTTCCGACAATCTCCTCGAGATCCTCTCGCTCGCCTGCGAATACGAGCTCGTCTTGCGGAAAGTGTGTCAACAGCCGCGTCTGCGGGTTGAGCTTGCCCACGACACGGACCATTCGCTCAAGTGTCGCTTTTACCGGCGTACGGAAAACGATCGTGTCGCGCTGCGCGGCCATCCGGGCCCGTTGGAGATAGTGCTCGACCTGCTGGCGCATGGAAGCGGCCTGGTCCGCGATCAGCCCACCTTTCGCGCCGCCGATGGCACGCGCCTCATTCGTCAGCACGGCCAGAGGTGTTTTCAGAGAGTGCGCGAGGTTACCCACCTGCGTCCGCGATCGCTCGACGATGCGCCGGTTGCTGTCGATGAGTTCGTTCGTCTCGTTGGCAAGAGGCGCGATTTCGACCGGAAAGTTGCCGTCGAGCCTCTGCGCCGCGCCAGCCCTGATCTCGGCCAGCGATCGGCTCACACGCCGCAACGGATCGAGACCGACGATGATGGCAAGCGCGTTGATTGCAATCATGCCGGCGCCGAAGATCGTCAGGTAAAGGTATAGGCGATGTTCGAAATCGGAGATGTCGGCTTCAAGTTCGGTGCGATTACCCATCACGCGGAAGCGGGCGATGCTGTTGTCACCGTCGAGCACGAACTCGCTCTCGAACACCTCGATCGTCTCACCTCCCAGCCCGTTGGTGACATAGCTGCGCTGGAACTCGCTGCTGAACGGCACTTCGGTCGAAGGCGGTGACGGAACCGGCTTCGTCAGCGACAGCGAGCTGAGCTGACCGCTGACGCCCGACACCGGCTCGACCGACCAGTACCACCCCGATTGCGGCACCGTGAATCGCAGATCGCCCAGATTGGGCGTTCCCTCCAGCCTGCCGCCATCGCCAACGCCCACGGAGCTGATGAGATTGAAGAGATGCGCCGTCAGCAGGCTTTCGAAGCCACGTTCGCTGACCTGCCGGAAAAGTGAGGAGATCACCGTCGAGATGACAACGAGCGCCACCACGGCCCAAAGAGTCGAGAAGGCGACAACTCGAAACGTAAGGGAGTTGAACCGGCGTCTCAGCGATGACATCGCCGCCCGCCGATCAGGTCTTGCGCTCGCGCGCGCCGGTCAATCCTGCGCCTCGCGCATGCGATAGCCCATGCCACGCACCGTTTCGATGAGATCGACACCCATCTTCTTGCGCAACCGGCCCACAAACACTTCGATCGTGTTGGAATCGCGATCGAAATCCTGGTCGTATAGATGCTCGACCAGCTCGGTGCGCGACACCACCTCGTCCATATGATGCATCAGATAGGCGAGCAGACGGAACTCGTGCGACGTGAGCTTGAGCGGCACGCCATTCACGTCCGCCTTGGAGGATTTGGTGTCGAGACGCAGCGGGCCGCAGCTCAGTTCGGAAGACGCATGGCCGGCAGCGCGGCGTATGAGCGCGCGCAGCCGCGCCAGCACCTCCTCTATGTGGAAAGGTTTGGTCACGTAGTCGTCGGCGCCTGCGTCGATGCCGGAAACCTTGTCACTCCAGCGGTCACGCGCCGTCAGGATCAGAACCGGCATCTTGCGGCCGTCGCGCCGCCAGCGCTCGACCACGCTGATGCCGTCCATCTGCGGCAGCCCAATATCCAGTACCACTGCATCGTAGGGCTCGGTATCGCCAAGGAAATGCCCTTCCTCGCCGTCGTAGGCGCGATCGACCACATAGCCGGAATCGGTCAGCGCGTCGGCGATCTGCCTGTTCAGGTCCTTGTCGTCCTCGACCACGAGTATGCGCATGGGGTTTCCTGTCGGATAAAATTGACCCTCGGCGGATATTGCCGGATTCGGGCATACCGGCAAAGTGGCTGCCGGCTTCTGTCTTCAGCCCATCGGCACGACGATCTCATTGCGCCGCGGGCGCTGGCCATCCCGCGCCGGCATCAGCACCACGATCACGCAGACCTGCTGGCCTCCGCGCACCTCCGGCGTGGCCCGGGCAAGCTGGCCGCCTACCTGGGCTGCCTGTTGCATTCCGATGGCGTAGCAGTCGCCCGCAACCGGAACAACCAGGTTGGGCGCGCCCGGCACTGACGGCACCGCAAGGGGTGCCGCCACAACGGAGGATGCGAACATGCCTGCCATCGAAATGCCGATGGCCGCTTTACGCAGAAGGGTTCGGAACTGGGTCATGGCGTGTTTCTAACCCAACGCGGCTGAACACGGAATGAACAATTGCTATATGGCCCGCTCAGTCGATCCGGGTGGTCGCAGCCAGTCGCCCGAAGATGGCGGCAACCCCGGCGACGGCGGCGACGGCCTGCAGGATTGCGTCGACGATCGCCTGCGTCTCGCCTTCCTCGACCGAGACCCCGAATGCACCAGCCGTCGTCGCGCCAACCATTACGAGCGCGGCCCAGATCGTTCGTGAAAGATACCACGGTTTGCGGATTTCCATGCACTACTCTCCTTGTTGATTGCGATTATTGCGAGCCGGTTCACGAAATCAGGAACGCCCGGGTCACCGGCATTCCTGCCCCGGCCGTAGCGCTGATCTGCCGGACGGTGATTTCGATGCCCGCCGGCAGGGCTGGAAGATCGGAAGCGATCCACGCCGCGTCGTAAGTCCAGTTCGCGGCAGCCGTTTCTGCCGTGCGAACCATTGCACCACCCGCGTCCCGCACCTCGACACGGTAGCGTTCGTATTCCTCGCCCAGCGGTATCTCCTCGGACAGCCAGCTATCGGCATCGATCCGGCCGCGTCTTGTCCATGTGACGATTGCATCGCCACCGGATTGCCTGGCAAGGCGCAGATGCACCGGTGCCAGAGGCAACCGCGCCCTGATGCCGCCTGCCGTTGCCAGTCCGACATGCGTCGGCCCGCCAAAGTCCTGGCCGCTTGGTCCGACCATCCAGTTCAGGGCGAGCCCCGCGTGCTCGGGCGGCAGACCGGCCTTGACGACGGCGTGGTCCAGCAGAACAAACGGGGCGCCCGCGGAGACGCCGGCAGCCAGCGCATCTCCGGTTCCCTGCTGGCCGCGCAGCAGCCTGGTCAGCCGCCAGACCGATGGCGCTATTTCTTCCGCATCGCCGAACTGGATGATTTCCCAAACGCCGTTGTCGGCGCGGATGGCGGCCATGTTTGCGCCGTTGAGAAGCTGAAGGGTCGGTACGCTAGCCATCGCGCCATCGAACAAGGCGACAGTGATCGACCCTTGATGGTCCAGTCTTCCTTCCGGCCCCTGCCCCTTCGCCTCCACCAGTTCGCCGATGGTCGCCTGGGCGGCGATGCTGGCGGTAAGGGCGAAACCGGTTTCCTCCGGTGAGGCATAAGCTGCCTGGGTTCGCCACGGGGAAGCGTAGGCGGCAACACGGAACTGGTCTTCCGGTGTGGTGCTACCCGGCAACATCGGCAAATCCAGCAGAATCACATAGGGCGCCCCGGGAACGGACGGACGCGTGTCGGCACCTGCCAGGCTGGTGACATGCCACGGCGTCGGCGCGGAGCGTACGACCTGCCGTGCCGAAACCCGTCGGCTTAGGCCGATCTCCACTTCGTTTACGACATACTCGCGTTCGCCAGTCTCGTCGGCCATTGAGATAAGCGTCCCCGGAGCGATGTCGACCTGTCCGGGTGGCACCGAAAATGCGATACTCTCCCTTCCATTGCGCTGTCGTGCCAGCCAGTCGTCCAGCAAAGCGGATGCGGCCCCGATCTCGAGACATCCGGGAATGCTGAGCGCGCGGCTTCCGCCCTTGGCGGCACCCGGCGAAGCGGCTCGCGCAAGCGCCGGCTGATAGCCCTGAAACGGGTCGGCGAAGGCGAGCTCCGCTTCCGTCGCCAGCTCGCGATCGGGAAGGCGGACGCGCTCCAGCGTCGCCGCCTGTTCCTCAACGATCATCTCGGTGATCTTGACGGAATCGGCCTCGAACGCGTTCGCATCCTGAAAGCGGATTGTGCCGGCCTCGTCGCGCACGGAAAGGCTGCACAATTCCACCAGCGGTTCAAGCGCCGCGCGCGCCGTGGTCGGCGCCTCGAGCATGTAGCCTGAAAGCGTACCACTCACGCGCGTCGCGTCGACATTGGTGAAACCGTGATCGGCCAGGATTGCCCGAACCAGATCGCTCAGGGCAATGCCCGAGAGCCGGCCATTCAGCCAGTGCCCCTTGTGCCAGTTGATCGCATCCTTCCAGAGCGCCGAATGCGCCGGAAACGCAGGAAAAGGACGCGCGTCCCAGGCCCAGATATACAGCCGATCCGCATCGACCATCCGGCCGCCATAGATCGGCGAGAGAGGATTCTGTACCGAATCGAAGACGGCGCTGGCCGGGTTCCAGTGGTCGAGATGCGCCAACAGGAACTGCCGTTGAGCGTCATCCGAACGCCCGCCCGATGAGAAATGCGGCAACGCCGCCTCTGACGACAATGCGTCGGGAAACACGTTCGGTTGGTTCGGCCCCTTGTCGACCGCTGGACACCCTATTTCCGTGAACCAGACAGGTTTCGAACCCGGTACCCAGTCCGTCGGCACGCCCGCTTCGACGCCGCCGATCCGGTTGTAGTGATGGTTCTCCCACCACGACCTGATGTCCTTGAACCGGAAGACCCAGGGTTTTCCGTAAGCACCATCTGTAATCGGCGACCGGTGTCGGTCGGCACGGCCAGCATTGCTGGCATAATACCAGTCATATCCTTCCCCGGAGGCGATCTGCCCGCGCAACCCGTCCGCATCGTACGGGCTGCGGAACCCGTCGGGATTGCCTCCGGCGTAGTCCTCGTCGCGCCAGTCGGAGAGCGGCATGTAGTTGTCCATGCCCACCGCGGTTATGGCAGAATGCGACCAAAGCGTATCAAGGTGGAAGAAAACGTCGCCGGACCCGTCGGCCGGCTGGTGGCCGAAGTATTCCGACCAGTCGGCCCCGTAGGTGATGGCCGCCTCCAGACCCAGCAAATCCCGCACCTCCCCGGCCAATTGGCAAAGCGCTTCCACGAAAGGAAACGCATTTACCTCGTCGCGCAGCGTCGTCAGCCCGCGCATTTCCGATCCGAGGAGAAAGCCGTCGATCCCGCCGGCGGCAACCGCGAGATGCGCGTAATGCAGGATTAGCCGTCGATAGCCCCAGTCGCCGCTGTCGCCCGCATAGGCCAACGCACCGCCATTGATGGAAAAGTCGTCGACGGCGGCGTCCCCGCAAAACGCGTCCACTTGCGCGCGGGCTGTTGCGGTCTTGTCCACGCTTCCCTCGGTTCCGGGCGCCGGATCGCAGGTAATGCGCCCGCGCCAGGGGAACGCCGGCTGGCTTTCACCACCATAGGGATTCGGAAGGACGTTGTCCGGCGGTACGTCCATCATGACAAACGGATAGAGCGTCGCCCGCAGGCCGCGGTTCCTGATCTCCCCGATGCACTCAATGACGGAGCGATCGGAGGGCGTTCCCCCAAACGACGCGTGTTCGTCCACGGTGCTGACCGTGGCCGCGCCGGCGCGCGTTGTGCCTCCGACGTTCCACGGTTCCGAATAGCCGGAAGGATCGCCGTGCATCACCCCCGGCCGCACCTTGCAGGCGCCCGCACGCAGGTCGTCGCCGAACCAGGTGACGACGATGGCGATCTCCTCAAGGTTCGGGCAAAGCGCCTGCAGCTCGTCGAGCGACGCGACGAGATCCGATGCCCGGTGAAGCATGTTCCTGTTGATCTGCTCGGTCACGCCCGGCCGAGGGGTGCGGGTGACAGCGCGCGGCAGCAGGCCGTATTCCGTTGAACCGGGCAGCAGCACGACCGCTTTTACCTTGTCGTTCAACCAACCCGTCGCCCGCATCACCTCAAACTGGAATTGTGGAATGCGATTGCCGTACTCCGAGAGCGGAAACCGCTCGAAGACCACATAGGCCATGCCGCGATAGGCGGGCGCATTGCCCTCTCCCTGCTTGGCGGCAACCAGCGGATCGACGGGCTGGTCCTCGCCACCTCGATAGACGCGCATCGTAATCTGCTCGAGGTCCAGTTCCTTCCCGTCCGCCCATATGCGGCGCACGCCGCTGATCTCTCCCTCGCACAGCGCAAACGCCACATTGGCGAAATAGGAATAGGTGGTGACTTTCGGTCCGCCCTTCGCGCCCTCGCGCCTCGACTGGCTGCTTTCCTCGAAGCGCGTTGCCCAGATGACGTTGCCGCCGGTTCGTACCGTGCCGTAAACGCGCGCGACCGGCGCGCCTTCCTCGGCCATGAACGGGCGCATCGAACTCAGGCGCGGACCTTCCACATGCTGGAAGCTCTGTAACAGGCTGCGATCGAGCATATAGCCGGCCATAGCGCCGGCGGCGGAACCGAGCGCCGCGCCAACAGGGCCGAGAATGCCGCCGAGAAAAGCTCCGGCAGCCTGAAGGACAATAGTCGCCATGGTCGAGATGCTTCCTCAGTGCTGCGGAAGGTAGGGGAAGGCGAAAACGCCGGCGATCCGGCGGCGCCATTGCGGTATCAGCGCCGACACCATCACTGCGTGCCCCTCATAGGCATGCAGGAAGCGGTCCTCGCTGATGAGGATGCCCACATGCTTGGCCGCGTGATGCGCCCGCCAGCGGAAGACGAGCAGATCGCCGGGCAGTGCCTCACGGGCATGCTTTTGGGCACAGTGGCGGCGCGCGGCCTCCAGCAGGCGGTCCCGTCCTCCCGCTTCCGCCCAGTCCGGTGCATACGGTCCCGGTGCTTCCGGTTCCATGCCGTAGACGGCACGCCATATCCCGCGAACGAGGCCTAGGCAGTCGCATCCCACGCCCTTGGTCGATCCCTGGTGGCGATATGGCGTGCCGATCCATGTTACCGCTTCGGCCAAAACTGCTGCAGCCGCTTTACGGTCTTCCAGTTCAGCGTTCATTCTACGATTGGGCCCCCATCGAAATTCCCGCCTTCTGAGACATAGCCGTAGGCCGCGTCATTGCCTGGCAAATGCGGGAAGCCACGAAAGTTGATCGGGTTGGAGAACTTGGCCTTGCACGTCGCGAAACGCTTGTCGCACCCGGCAAGCACGGTGAACGCATCACCCGGCGCCGGCTGACGCTCCCCGGACGGCACGGCCAACATCACGGTGCCGGATGCGTTGCGGTGATCGACGATCGCCGACGTTCGTCCGGCAAGCTCGCCGCTCGTCCAGGTGATCTCGCCGAACGAGAACCAGCCCGCCACAAAATCCGTCAGGCCGCTCACACGCAACGTGCCCGGCGCTGTCACGGCTACAACGGCGCCACTGCCGTTGAACTCGGCGGCACCCAGATCCACCCCACATCGCGCATCGCCCAGACGCGCGTCGCAGCCACGGCGCAGATAGCGCCCGCTGGGCCGGTCGAGGCTCGCTGCGACGCTTTCCAGCTCCGCCAAGAAGCGACCGTCGGCGCGTGTCATCTTGCCGACGACCGCGGTGCGGATCGTTGCGAACTGTTCCGGTTCGCACCAGTTTACGAGCAGCGTCTCGACCGTGGCGCCATCGAACAGTCCCGACTGGATGTCCTCCTCCGTCAGCCGATCCGATGAAAGCGCGCCTTCCACATCGACGCTGTCCGGCGCCATGCCGAGCGACGTGCGCGCCTCGCTCTGGGCGAAACCGCTTTCGGGTTCGAAGGTCTGGCCGTCCACGGTCAACGCCCTGTCGTGGTCGGTAAAGCCATAGGTCTGGCCATCGCGCCGCGCGACGCGCCAGCAGTGGCAAAGCGTCGTGCATTCACCATCGAGATGCTCCCGAAATGCGGGCGAGAAGCTGCTCACGGTTCGATCTCCACGATCGGGATGGACGGGATCTGCCCGGCCTTGAAGGCGCTCAGGCTGATGGCGATGCGCTCGGTGTCGAATCGGGCAGGCACATCGAATTCGTAGCCGGCGCGAACGGCCTGGCCGTTGGCCGGGATCGAACCTGGTCCGAACATGATGATGCCGCTTTCGTGGTCGACGGTGAAATCTGCAGGCTCGCTGCGCTCAATTCCATCGACGGAAACCCGCACGCTCCCCTCCACGGGTTTGCATATGTTGCGCAGGTAGGAATCCGCACCGCTGCCATAGCGCTTGATGAGCTGGAAACTCGCCGTCGCGGCGTCGCCGGTGCCAATGATCTGATCCGTGGCCGACGGCGCATTGTCCGGCGGACATGATTTCATGTCGAACGGATCGCGAAAGCGGAAGCCGTGGAATGAGCCGCGACGCGCCTCGAAAAATGCAATGATCTCATAGAGATCGCTCAGCGATCGCACGCCTGTGCCCGCATCGAAATGCCGGCGCGACTGCGCGAACCGCAAGTTCCGCCGTTCACGCCCCGATGTCAGCGCGACGATCTCGTTGCGGCGTTCCGGCCCGCCCGTCGCGCCGAACGACACGCCGACCGGAAAGCGAACCTCGTGAAAGCTGTCCATCTGCCTCTCCGGTTCACAATGTGCGCGCGCCGCGCGACACCGCACGCGCAAGCATGCCGGTGATCTGAGCCTCGGATTTGCGGAACGAGGCCGCGTCCTGCGCCGTCACGTTGAAGACGACATTGACCGGCGACCCGGCACGCGCTGCGGTCTGACCGGCTTCGGCGCCAGTCAAGGCCGGTGACGGTATCGGCGCGCCCATCGACATCGCTTCCACGTCCGGAAAGAAGTCCGGCATTCTCATCGCGCCGGCCTCCGTGGCAAACGGCAATCCACCGATGAGACGCGGCAGCAGGTCGGATATCAGACCCGACAGCGGCTTCAGCCCCTGGCTCAGCGCCATGCTCGCCAGGTTCAGGCCGATGCGCTGGAGCACGTCCTCAAGCGACCGGCCATTGATCGCCGCATCCCTGAGCGCACCCGTAAGCTGCCGGCCGAACGCATCGGACAGGTCCGCCAGTTCCCGCATCGCATCCGCGAATGGCTGCGTGTCCATCTCGAACTGGATTTCCAGCGGGTCGAGAGAGTCGTTCATCAATCCTGCCTTTCAGCCTCGTCCGGGAACCTGGTCATCAGCGTCTCGAGCGTTCCACGCTCCGGTGCACTCACTGCGCCGGACACTGCATTCAACCCACGCAAGACGCCGGCAAGTTCGCGCGGCGTCATCGCCCAGAAGTCGCGCGAGGAAAGCCGCAGCCGGCCCAGCCCGATGGCGATCACCTGATCCCACGGGAACTGACGCGCCTTGCCGCCTGCGGCGTTCAAGGGCGGCCGGAAGCCTCGCCCGCGTCACCAAAACTTGCCTTCAGCAGATCGGCTACGATGCGGGCAAAGCCGGCTACACCGCCCTCGACGGTCATTCCCGCCACATCGTCGTCGCTTACTGCAGCACCTGCACCTCGCAGCCCCGCAGCGATGATGCGCATCAGGTCCCGCGCGGAGAGCCTGCCGGACGCGAAGCGTTCCGCCAGCGCACCCAGGTCATCGACACCGAACGCGGTTTCCAGTTCCGCGAGCGCCCCAAGCGTCAGGCACAGCACGCAATCGCGACCGGCAATGGTGGCGGCGATTTCGCCGCGTCTCCTGTTCGCCGGCATCATGCGGCCGCAAACGCGATTGCGCCGGCGGATTCGAGCGCGATTTCGAATGTCACCTCGCCGTCGTGGTTGCCCGTATATTCAAGCGACGTCACCTGGAATGGCCCCTGAACCGTACCGAAATCCGGTATGGCGAACTGCCATGACGTGACCGATCCGCCAAAGAAGGCGGTCCGGATAAGTGCGTCCGACTGCGCGTCCTTGAAGATGCCTGCGCCGCTCAGCGATGCGCGCTGCACGCCGCTGCCGGCCAGAAGCTCGCGCCAGCGCCCGGTGGAATCGGCATCGGTGATGTCCACGGTCTCGCTGTTGAAGGCGAGACGTTTGGTGCGCAGCCCCGCGACAGTCGTGAACGCGCCGCCATTGTCGACCTTCAAAAGAAGATCCTTGCCCTTCTGTGCTGCCACAGCAAGCCTCCTCTGCGTTGAAATGATGTGAAGAAATGAAAGGGTCAGTCGACCGGTTCGGTCACGGCGCGGAACCTCAGGGTGCCGTGATGAACCGCGAGATCATCGTCGAAACGCGCTTCCTCGAATTCGCGGCGCAGATTGACCAGATGGTGCTCCTCCAACGCCAGGTTCGCGTCATGGAGCGTGGAGCGCACGATTTCCATCACATCCAGCGTCTCTGACAGGCCCTTGGCCTTCGACCAGACATGGACGGTGAAGACATGCTCGCTGCCATCCTCGGTGTCGGTGCTCCAGTCCTGCATCGAGGTCAGGCCGAACGTCAGATAGGGAAACGCCACATTGGCGGGCGCATGGTCGTGGATGCGGCTCTCACCGAGCTTTGCCGTCAGGTCGCCATTCCCGCTCAATGCTGCATACACGGCCTTGCGCAAGGCGGTAGCAGCCGAGCTCATTGCTGCCTCCTGGCGCGCGATATCGCCTCACGGTCCCGCGCCTCCGTCATGGCCTTTCGTCGCGCCCGCATCGCGCCTGCCGCGGCCTTGGTGTCCAGCGCACCTGCTGCCTTCATCTGCAACGCTCGCATAAGGCCGTCGAGCGTCAGTTTCATCGCCGCCTTCAAAGCCCAGCCTCCGTGACCGCACACACCAGATAGCGCCCTGTTTCATCGGGATCGTGGACGGTCACGATGTCGAACAGCCGCCCAAGCTTGCGCAGGCGCATGCCGCTGCGCAGGTCTTCGCGGTAACGCAGCGTAACACGATGCGTCACCTTCTCGAGCGTCTGATCGGCGCCGTAGCGGCTCTTCGCTGCCAACGGCTCGATCCGCGCGAAGATCGCGCCGGCCTCCGCCCACGCTTCGGTGTACCCGCCGGCCCCATCGGGAATGGTCGAGACCGTTTCCAGGACGAGTTCGTGACGGAACGATCCCGGGTCGATGAATTCCGTCCGCATCTACAGCCTCCGCGTCCGCCAGGGAGCAATCAGGCGCTCGTAACCCGGCGGAAACGAAACCGGCTGCGCGGACGGCGCAAAATGCGCGCGGAACTCGTACCAGTGCGCGACCAGCAGCACCATGGCCCGCTTCAGCAGGTCGGGCACGTCAGTACCCGCTTCGCCGAAACCTGCGGTGAAGTCGATCTCGATGCCGTTCATCGCACGGCCCGGCTCCGGGCCGTCCACGAAATGCAAACGAGCCGGCCGTGCGTGGGCATCGAGCTGATACCGGGCCGGATCGACCACTGCAGCCGCACCGTCCTGATCGTAGATCGTCACGGAAAGTACCTCGCGCACCGGATGCCTGCGGAGCAGCACGCGCCGCGTCGATGGCATCTTGTCCAGCACCAGCCGCCACGACTGGTCGACCAGCGCCA
The DNA here is from genome assembly GCF_058448885.1 of Mesorhizobium sp. DxT. Taxonomy (NCBI): domain Bacteria; kingdom Pseudomonadati; phylum Pseudomonadota; class Alphaproteobacteria; order Hyphomicrobiales; family Phyllobacteriaceae; genus Mesorhizobium; species Mesorhizobium sp. DxT. The sequence continues at coordinate 61,106 of NZ_JBZFLJ010000006.1, forward strand.
GGCCGCATGCGGCTTCCACCTCCTCGCGCGCGGCGCGTATCAAGCCATCCAGCAGCGCGTCGTCGCTGTCATGGTCGATGCGCAGGTTGCGCTTGGCGTCCACCAGCGTGACGGGCTCGGCCGAGGGCGCCACGGTTCGCAATAGTGTCATGCATGCCTCGAAGGGGGGGATGAAAAGAAGACGGCCCCGGCAAGGGGAACCGGGGCCGTCGCGGCATGGTGTTTCGGCGAAGGGACTATCGCCGGGTCTTATGCCACGCCGAACTTGACCAACTTGATCGCGTTGAAGTCCTGGACACCACCGCCCACGCGCTTGGTGATGTAGAAGAGCACGTAGGGCTTGGCGGAATACGGATCACGCAGCACTCGCACGCCGGCGCGATCCACGACCAGGTAGCCACGCTGGAAGTCGCCGAAGGCGATGGCTGTGGCATCAGTGGCGATGTCGGGCATGTCCTCGGCCTCGACGACCGGAAAGCCCATCAGCACCGCGCGACCGCCGGGCACCGCCGGCGGCTGCCACAGATAGTTGCCGTCGGCGTCCTTCATCTTGCGGATCGCGGCCTGGGTCTTGCGGTTCATGACCCAGTTGGCGTTCTGCCGATAGCCGGCCTTCAGCGCATAGATCGTGTCGATCAGCTTGTCGGACGGGTGGCTGGCCGCAAAGGCGCCGTCGACACCCGTCGCGATGTAGCCGATCTTCTCCCAGGCCCAGCTTGCCTCCGGCTCCTGATCGTAGTCGAGAAAACCGCGCGGCTTGTCGCTGCCGTCACCGCTGATGAAGGCGGTGCCCTCCTGTTCGGCGAAGGCGGATTCCACCTCGCCGACGATCCACTGGTCGAGGTCGACGACGCTGTCGTCGAGCAGCGACGGCGTCGCCGCAGGCATCGCGTAGATTTCCGCCGTCGGGAACTGGAGCGCATCCAGAACCGGCGACGTGGTCTTCGGACGTGCCGCCGTCTCGCCGACCCAGCCGACCACCGGGCCGGAGGTCATGAACGGCTTCTTCAGCACCGCCGACGAAACCTGTCGCACCGACGCAATCGACCGGATCGGGGAGATCACCGCAAGCCGCCGGCCGATCTCGGCCTCCACCTCGTCGGGCACGAGATAGCCGCCATCCGGGCCGGAGCCGTATGACATGTCCTTGGTCTCGATCGACCGCAGCGCATGTTCGTCGCCCGAGCGCAGATAGGCGTCGAAGGCCTGCTTGCGCTCGGCCCCGGCGACCGAAAACGCGTCGTCGCGGCCAAGTGCCGGCCGCACGCGCTTCAGTGCCAGATTGTCCAGCACCTGCTTCTGGCGGTCGAGCGCTTCGGAGATGCGGTCGACCTTGTCGCTGGTCACTGTGTCGGCGCCCTTGCGGGTCTCGATCTCGCGCAGGCGCCGGTCGTTTGCCTCGCGGAATTCCGCGAAGGTGGTCATGAATTCGTCGAACGTATCCGAAAGCGCGGCAAAGCCGCCGCCTTCCGATTTGATCTCGGGTGCGGCCTCATGGGTCGTCATGTCTGTTGGTCCTCATTTCTGATCAGTCGTGTCGCCTCGCGAATTCGCCCGGCAAGGCGGTCCGGTGTGCCTCGCGCGGCATCCCGCTCGCGCAACAGGCTGGAGAAGCCGCGCGCGATCACGGTGCGCGCCTCCCCGCGTGTCAGCTTCGCGTCGCGCGTCAGCCAACGTTCGAAGTCCCGCACCGACGGTAGCGCCGACGCGTCGTCCTTGACGCTTTCGATCCGCGCGCCCGGCAGCATCGGAAAGGTCACGATCGAGATTTCCCAAAGATCGGCCTCGACGATCCGGCGCACGCCGGATTTCGTGTCCCGGCGCGCCTTCACTGTCCGAAAGCCGATGGAGAGCCCGTCGAGCGCACCGCTGCGCATCAGCTCCAGCACCTCGCCGGCACGCGCCACGCCGCGTGCCAGCCGGCCGCGCACGAACAGGCCGCGCTCGTCCTCGCGCAGTTCCAGCCACGTGCCGATCGGCTGTGCCGGGTCGTGCTGGTAAAGCATGCGCACGCCGGTTGCGCCGCGCAGCCTCAAGGCTCGCGCGAACGCGCCGGGCTCCACCATGTCGCGCGCCAGGTCGACTTTGCCGAACAGGCTCGCATAGCCCGAAAACGTACCGTCCCGGCCGATGGTGCCGATGGAAACGTCGGTGAACTTGCGCTCGCGCGCGGCGAGCGGCATCTCATGCATCATGTTCGTTGCTCCGATTGCGCCCGTTCGCCCTGAATACGCGCATGACGAGACCCAGCGCCCACCAGGCGCTCAGGCTCGCCGCCGCCGATCCCATCAGCACCAGTTCGTGCGGGCCGAGGCTTTCCTCGATGCCCAGTTCCACGGCGATCTTCAGCCCGGCCGTTCCGCCGAATGCCAACCCGCTCGCAACGCCGATGCCGAAGCGGATCGCCGCTTCGCGCCGCCCGGCCGGAAGCACATAGGCGAGCGAGATGGCCGAGCCGGCCACGGCGCCGCCGAACTTGGCCAGCCAAAGCCAGCTTGCATCCGTCATCTCGTTTCCGCTCCGAATGCCCGTAGCCTCAACCGCGCGGTCCATAGCCGACCGCCTCGCGTTTCTCGTCGTCGGTCAGGAAGTCGGCCGTGCCCAGCCGCGCCCAGAGCGCCTCGCGCTCTGCCGAGAGGCCATCGATCCGGTCGGCGTCGAAGCCGAGCCGCAACCCGTTCCCGAAGCGCTGCCCGAGCCAGGCCGACAGCTCCACCGCCGTGCGCGCCACCAGCGGCAGCACGGTCATGCGGTAGAAGGCGCGGTTGGCTTCCTGGTAGTTCGAATAGGTGTTGTCGCCGGGGATGCCGAGCAGCATCGGCGGCACGCCGAAGGCCAGCGCGATGTCGCGGCTGGCGCCGTTGCGCGCCTCCATGAAGTCCATGTCCTTGGGAGAAAGCCCCATCGCCTTCCAGTCGAGGCCGCCTTCCAGCAGCATCGGACGCCCGGCCCGCGACGCGCCCGAATAGCCGTCCTCCAGCTCCACCTTCAGCCGCTCATACTGCTCCTCGCTGAGGTTTCCGCCCTCCTTCGGCGCATAGACCAGCGCGCCGGAAGGCCGCGCTGAATTGTCCAGCAGAGCCTTGTTCCAGCGCCCCGCGGCGTTGTGGATGTCCAGCGCCATCAACGCCGCCTGCAGGGGTGGAAAGCCGTAATGGTCGTCGAGCGGGTGAAACAGCGACAGATGCAGCGCGCCATCATCCAGCGGAATCCGCCGCTTCGTCGCGCCCTGCCGATATTCGAGCGCCACCGGCCAGCCGGACGCGTCGGCCGCCACCGCCACCCGATCGGGCCGCAGCAGGTGCAGTTCGCGCGCGTCCGCCGCCTCGATCAGCTCGACATAGGCGTTGCCCGACATCAGCAGGTGGCCGTAGAGCGTCTCGAAGAAGCCTGCGCCGGCGCTGCGCTGGTTCGGCCGCGCCAGCAGTTCCAGCAGCGGATGTTCGCTCAGTTCCTCCGCCCCGTCATAAAGCAGCCACGGCACGGCGGCGGCTGATTCCGCGACCATGCGCACCGCCCGGTGTACGACCGGATTGTGCATGAAGCCCTCGCGCGCCAGCGCCGTATAGTCGCGCCGCGTCCAGCGGGCGTCGCCCTGCGCGTGCAGCGCCACGAAGCCGTAGCCGTCCTTGCGTTCAAGGCGCGCGCCATCGCGCCGGCCCCGTCTCCACGGCCAGTTCCAACCCATCATCATATCCCGTTCAGCTCAGATTGCGGATGCGCGGCCGGTTCGCCCGGCCAAGCAGGAGTTCGGTGATCGCCCACACCAGTGCGTCGACGCGGTCGGGCGAGCGGCCGCCCGAGAGCCCGTCGGGGCCGAAATCGCACATCTCGTCCTCGAGTTCGGGAAAGTGGCGCGCATGCATCACCCGCCCTTGCGCGTAGAGTGCTGCGACCGGCTCCGCGCGCAGCCACTTGCCGCGGCTCGCCCTCACTTCCTTCACCGGCACGGCGGGGTCGACCGTGCGCAGCACGGCCGTCACCATCTCGCCGCCCTGGTTGACTTCGGCGACCACGCAATCCGCCTCATGGGCATGGAACCGCGCCACCGCGCGCGCCGCCCAGTCCTGCGGCCTCGCCGCAGCCATGGTCGCGTCCTCGATCACGATCGCTCGGTCGCTTTCATCCAGACCCGCCACCACGATGCCGCACGCATCCGAAGTCCGCCGCGACGTTGCCGGCGGGTCCACCGCGACGACGATGCGCCGCAGCGTTCCGACCGGCGCGGCCGGCGTCTCCAGCGCCGCGCGCGTCCACAGCGCATCGGCGCGATCTTCGATCATCTCGCCGTCGAGTTCCTGGCGGCCGAGCCGGGAGCCCGCATAGCGGGCGCGCACCGCCTCCAGAAAACCCGCCGCGAGGTTATCGACGTTCTCCCGCGTCGCCATGCGCGTCACGGTGAAGGCCGGATCGGCCAGCAGCCGCTTGATGAGCGGCACCGGCTTGGGCGTCGTCGTCACGAGCTGGCGCGGCTGCCGCCCCAGCCGCAGCCCGAACTGCAGCATGTCGAAACACGCCGTCGCGTTCTTCCACTTCGCCGCCTCGTCGCACCACGCGGCCTCGAACTGCGGCCCGCGCAGGCTTTCGGGGTCCTCCGAGGAGAATGCCTGCGCCACCGCGCCGCTGTCCCACAAAAGCCTGCGCCGCGTCGGCTCGTAGCGTGGCCGGTTCCGGCGCGCTATCGTCGCGATGCCCGACGGCCCGTCCACCATCACCTCGCGCACGTCGCCCAGCGTCTCGCCCACCAGCGCGATGCGCATGTGCCTGTGCCGGTGCGAAAAAGGCCCGAGGCCCCGCGCCAGCGCGTTCACCCATTCCGCGCCGAGCCGCGTCTTACCGGAGCCGCGCCCGCCCACGACCAGCCAGTTGACCATCGGCGGCAGGCCCAGCAGTTCGAACCCGAGCGGATATTGCGACAGCCGCGCATGTCCGACCCAGGCGTCACGAAGCAGCTTCAGCCGGTCGGGCGTCAGCACGCGCCGCGACCAGTTGGCCTGCAAGTCCCTCAGCCAGTTCGATGATGCGATCGTTGATGCGCCCGAGTATGGCGGCCAGCTCTTCATCGCCCAATTCTTCTTTTTCTTGTTGCGAGCGTTCCGTGGCCAGCACGTCCCAGCGCTCCATCATGCGCATGAGGGCGACAAGCGCCTCGATCTCGGTCTTCTGGATTTGCTCCCCCGCCTCGGCACGTGAGACCAGCGCGCCGACCTGGCGGGCGACATGCGCCGCGCATCTCGCCATCATCGCCACGGGGTCCTCCCCCGGTCGCGGCTCCACAAAACCCTCGTCAGCCGCCCCAACGGCACCCTGCGGCACGGAAACCGCACCCGCGTTTCGCGAACACCAAACCCAGCCTTCGCCATTCGCACGCCGCCGCACGGTCGCCTCGCTGCACCCCAGCGCAGCCGCAAGGTTCCCAGGCGTCGCCCCCGTCTCCACAACCGCGCGCACGGCATCCCACCGCGCCGCCGCGATAACGCACCGCCGCCTGCTCTGCCTGGCCATGAAAGAGAATGATCCGTTCGGGAAGGATTGCGCCGGAGACGCCGCCGTCAGGCGCAATTCTTCGACGATAGCGACAACCTACCAAAGCACCGTCACGGTGTCAAGGAATTTTTTCCTTATTATATACTTGACGTACCAAGGGAGTTTTTCCTATGATTCGCGGCGACAGGCCGGCAACTTCAATTGATGGCAGCGGTAGCGAATTTATCGAACGCCTTCAGCGTTTGCAGCGTGACGTGGGAGAGATTGACCAGCGTTGGAAGGACAGGTTCGTTCCCGAAAAGGTCGCCCTGAGGGAAAGTTACCTGCAAGGAGACTTCGATATTGTTCTCCACTTTCGCGTCTCTGCGGGCTGGCCCGGTAAAAAGGGCGATTGGCTGGTCCGCGTCATTTCCCCAGCGAGCCCCAATTACGCTGATGTTACCCTGAGCGCCCGTGATGATGGGCGAGGTAATCCCGACTACAGCGACGCGGGGGATGAGCATATTGTGCTTGTCGATCTTGTCGAGCTTGGTGAGAGCCCAAAGAGGGAAGTTTCCGTCCTTGTAAGGGCGTATCGTGTTTTGGAAGAAATCGGTGCAATCAGAACCGGGAATGGCCTTCTGTATCGCAGCGAGACCGGACGACTGGGCGGGTATAAGCTTCTCCCTTTCTTCGTGAAAGGGGAACGTGACGAATTGGGTCGAACCATTGGCCTTGCGAACGATAGCCGTCGCGGCGAGGTCCAGCGCGGATCGCAAATTGTGTATTGTGTCGCCGAGGATGAGGGCGAGGCTAACGGAGATCGCGGACGTTGGCTTGTAGATCAACTGGCGCATCTCATAGTCAGGATCTCTGACCGGGATGTCTATGTGTATCCCAGAAGCCATCAGGCGGTTGCCGCTGACCCATCCGATTTCATAAAGGTCGGGCGACAAATGAGGGTCAGTGAAGCTGCGGAACTCATCGATGTGTATATTGGCCCTTTGGACCTTTAGGTAAGCTTGAGGAAAGGCACTGGTCGCGGACATGGGTACGAATCCTAACAATGAAGACCAGGAAAAGGGCGACGAGGTATTGCGCCGCCTGTTGAAAACCCCTCCCGATCACAAGACCGGGAAGGGCGCGAAGCGCGAGAAGGGCAAGCCTCGCGACAGCTTGAAGGATCAAGCTGCCAAGCGGCGCTGATTCCTTTCGAACGTTGCTTTGAATTGGGCGGTGTCCACTAGGAGCTTGGTCCATGCTGCACCTGATACTTCCGCCACAATCAGAAGATCGTTTTGGCTCAGGATTTGCTGGATATATCCCCGCAGCGCCGTTGCGTTTGTTGGACCCCCAACATACCAGACTGTCTCAAGAATTCGGCCACGCACGAACGTTGGCCCCAGCGCCTTTAGATGATCGTCCATCTGTTTGTGCGTGGGGCGAGGTCCGTTCAAGTCATAAGTGACGAGGAAGTTTGCCATGACTGGCTCCTGTGGTTTTGTGCCACAGGACGGTTGACGGAACCACCTTTGGGAGTAGTGTGGTGATCGAGTTTCATGTGCCGGGCCGTCCTGTGGCTTGGTTGCATTAACGGCGGCGAAGTGATGATTCGCCGCCGTTTCCATTGGACGGCATGACGTACGGGAAAGACAAGCCTCGTTCCCGTTCTGTGCCCACAATTCACACTTACGGCTTCTTGCGCTTGCGCCAGCGGGTAAACGCCGCTGCCTTCTGCTTAGGCGTGACTGGCTTCACCAATCCGCCGATAGGTCAGGCGCTTGTCACGAGCCATACGAAGCAAATCTTCGGCGCGTTCTGCATCGCTGATCTTGAGCGCAGCGCGGCGGTTGTAGCGGAAGTCAAATTCGGCAAGATAGCGGTGAAGATGGGCTTCGCCGCAATGCTGGTAAACGCCGACCATGCCGCGCTTGAATACGGAGAACACGCTTTCGATGGTGTTGGAGTGAACCACTTCCGCGCCTTCATAGCGGACGTATTCGCCGCGATTGTGATTGGTGGTCTTGTGCGAAGCGTATTCCGCGGCGGTCTTCGTGTAGAGGCGTGACGAGTCGGTATAGAGGATCGAAGAACGGTCGGCATTGCGCACCAGCACTTCGCGCACCGTTTCCTTGGTGGCGTCGTTCAGATGGAACATGCGGGCTTTGCCGCCACGCTCCACGAGGCCGACAACGATGCGCTTCTGTGCGCCGCCTGCCTTGCCTGACTTGGTAGGCTTGGCAATGCGGCCACGAGAGAGTTTGCGGGGCGTCTCACGCTTGCCGATATAGGTTTCGTCGGCTTCAACGGTCTTGCCTTTGCCACCAAGAGGACCGGAGGACTTCACGTCCTCTTTCATGGCCTCACGAATGCGGTGCGCCATGAACCATGCGGTCTTGTAGGTGACGCCAAGCATGCGGTGTAGCTGGTGGGCGGACATGCCCTTCTTTGAAGCAGCCATGAGATGAGAAGCCAGCACCCACTTGTTGAGCGGGATTTTGGAGCGCTCGAACACGGTTCCGACAGTCACGGTAAAGGGCTGGCGGCACTCATTGCACTTATAGACGCCGGGGCGGGTGGACTTGCCCTCCAGCTTCGTGATGCGGTCGGGATGAACGTTGCCGCAATGCGGGCAGATAGGACCGTGCGGCCAATGGATGGCTTCCAGATGCTCGCGGGCCTTCTCGGCGTCGGTGTAGATAGGAGTAGTAATGTCCATGATAGCGGTATCCCGGTTCACGCCTGACCAGAGGCGGGCTTTTCACGAGGCAACACAACATCGATTTCCAGACGCAGACGTTCGAGGGTGGAGCGATCCATGTGAAAACTGTGGTCGGCATCGCCTTCCGTTGTCACGTGAAGGGCAAACGAGGTCGGATCGAGGCGATCAACGACGGCCTTTGTGGCTTCGTGTGTCCAGCGTCGTTTCGACATGGCGAGGCTCCTTGTTGCGCCTACTATCGCAAATCAAGGATGGTACGTCAAGTATATAATCAGGAATTTTTTCCTAGACCAATGCGAAAAAAGCGCAGATCATATGTGGCACGGAAAGGCGATAGGCCGGCAGTATGTTAGAGTGAGTTATACTCGAGACAACCAAGGCGGACCAGAGAACATATTTTTGGCGCTCGCGCCGCGAGGTGATACAATCTGGATCGTGTTCGGCCCGAGCAGGCTTGCGTTAAACGCTTCTCCACTATACCTCTTGCCTGAGAAGAAGATAGCGGGGAGATTTTCCATGGCAGATGAGAAGTCGAGTTTGCTCGAATTCCATATGCTTAAGAGCAATTTCTTTCGCGTGGTCCACGCCGATGGCGCTTGGGGAGGGGTTTCACCACGAGGCCATATTGCCTTTGCGTTCTACAGCGAGCGTGGCGCGATTCCCCGTAAGACACGCCTTAAAGTGACGCCAACAGAGGGCGGTATGAAGCCGGAGGGCGCCGAAGAGATTGTGGCTACCGAAGACACCAAGTCCGGTATCGTTCGGGAGTTGGAGGTCCAAGTTATGATGGACATTCAGGCGGCGAGCGATTTCCATGATTGGTTAGGTAAGAAGATCCAGGAACGGCTAGCCGCCACGCAACCGCAAGCCCAGGGTGTAGTACAATGACGCCATTTGCGATGCAGTTGGTCGACAATTCTGCACGAAACAACCCTGCGCCTCCCGTTGGGAAGCATGAGTTGCGTCCCAATTTTTGGATCGCGAACCTTACTCCTAGCACGCCAACAATCTCACGCCCCCTTCTGACGAAAGACATCCTCATTGTTCGCTCGATTGAACGGAACGCCAACGACAACGTTGATCACGAGAGGTATGCGCTCATGAGAAACCTTCTCGGGGGAGGTGTAGTACTTGGTGTGCTGTTTATGGCTGTGGCTGTTGCTGCCAATTTAGCGGTAGGGGCTACGATCGTTTCGATCCTCTTCCCTGTTGGGGCAACGCTAGTATTTCTGATTGCTTTGCTTGCGGGTGGAAATAGGGGCGGCACCAGTGGCGACACTCGGATCACTGCCTGATCTAGTTAAGAATGTTCGCGGCGGAACGGCTGCGCTCTGCGTGGCAAGTTGGGGCTCGTGGTCTGGGCCCCATGCAAAGAGCTTCTTACAACCTTTTGATTGGTGGGCGTCGCTTGCCGCCACCAGTGCCATGTGGATTGGCGTCGCGCTTCTTGTTTTTGGTGCAGTAAGATCGGCACTGTCGTCGGCGAACTAAAAACGTTCATACTTTCTGCCAAGAGGTGACTGCACCAATCCGCCGAGAAATGGACGCTTCTTGGTAGCACTGACATGGGCACCCCCAGCCCGCTCCAAACCTAACCCCTCTCAACCTCCGGCCCCTCACCACCACTCCACGTAAGCACGAACGACTCCCCGCGCGTCACGGTCTTGATGCAGGAGGGTTTCAGGGCCGCGAGGCACACACCGCCGGCGTGGCGCACCGAGGGGTAGCGGATGCCGACGAGATCCCTGGCGCGGATGTCCGCCGCGAAGGCCTGCCCGGCCGGGTAGCCGACCAGCGGGTCGGGGTTTAGGCAGGGGGCGTCGCGGTGCTGCAGCAGGCATGCCATCGGGCCGGCGATATGGGCCATCAGTTGCACATATTGGGTGACGTTCTCCGTCTCGCCGGTGTTCTTCAGTTCGCGGCCGAGGTGAAAGGCGATCTCCGCCAGGCAGGTTTCGACGGCGAGTGCGGCATACCAAGCGCCCCGCCCTTCCCGGTTGAACCGGTTGCCGCCGATGCGCGTGTAGGAAAACGCGGCGTTGACGAAGGACCAGCCATAGCCGAACGTCTCCGTCAGCAGTTCCCTCGGGTCGACCTCGTCGAGCTGGCCGTCCTGCCCCAGCAGCCGGTTGCTGGTTCTTGCCTCCAGCCTGTCCAGTATCGCCTTCTCGCCCTCGTCGTCGCACAGCGGCGCGATGGCCGGCTCGTCGACATAGGCGCTGGACAGGAGACGGTGCGTATTCTGCTCGTCGATGAACTGGATGTCGAAAGCGCTCACGCGCCACCCCTGAGGGCGTCGATGTGGCGGCGCATCCGCACCATTTCGGGAATGCCGTCACGCATCATCAGCTCCACCGGCGCCCGGCCGTCAAAACCCTGATTGGCGCGTTTCGGCCATTCATAGGTCAGCGGTCCGTTGAAGAGCAGCCGCAGACCCTTGAACAGGCCCACAAGCAGGCTCGCCCGCATCTCCTGGTCCTGGTTCAGCGTGCCGGAGAAGGTGCCGCCCTTCATGCGCGACCATGTCCGCACGTTCACGCCGGCCAGCGCGGCCGCCTCCTCGTTGGTGAGGTTCCAGAGCGTTGCGATGCGCGTCAACGCCTTGACGATGGCTGCCCGCTCGTCGGCTGCCGATACGTCGAGCAGTTCGTCGGATGTTACAGGCTGGGCCATGTCGAAATCTCCTTGCCAAATGGCAATATAGTATTCGCCATATGGCAAGTCAATAAAGCCGTTGCCTCACTCGACCCGAGGCGCATCCGGCCCGAAGGCACACAGGAAGATGCGCACCGCCTCCTCGGCGTGGCTGCGCAGCTCGGCCGGTTTCGGGATACCCGCATCGCCCAGCAGCATTGCCGCATTCGTCGGTGCGGCCATCAGGATCCAGTTGAACTGCACGGCTGCCGCCCTCGGGTCCGGCGTCGCGAGCTGCCCGATCCGCGTATAGTGCGCGAACGCCCGCTCCATCCGGCGGATAGAGCGCCCCGGCCCGTTGTCGTGCAGGGATCGCCCGAGCTCGGGAAAACGCTCGACCTCGCCGATCACCATGCGCCGCAACCGCATCAGCCGCGGCGTGAGCACGACGGTGAGCTGATCCAGCGCCAACTGCATCAGGAAATCGCGCACCGAGCGGTCGCCGAACACATCCTCCTCGTCCTCGCGGATTTCGCGCGCCGCCCCGCCGGTCATCGCCTCGACGACCTGGATGAACAGCGCCTCCTTGGAATGGAAATGCGCATAGACCGTCTGCTTCGAAACCCCGGCGTGCTCCGCCACCGCATCCATGTTGGCGCCCAGGAAACCGTTGTGCAGGAACACCTCTTCCGCCGCCGCGACGATCTTCTCGCGGCTTCTTCGGGTTCGCGTGGCGGCTCCGTTCGACATGGCACCTGCTCTTGGCATGAACCGGCAAAGCATACCACGGCCGCTTGACAAATCAAACTGGACCGTCCAGTCTAATTAATGATCCACTGGAGACTGCCGATGGCCAGCCATACCGAACTGAGCTGCACCTGCGGAAAGGTGGCGATGCGCGTCGAAGGCGCGCCGATCCTCACCGCCGAATGCCTGTGTTCCGACTGCCAGAAGGCCGGCGCGTTTTTCGCAACACTGCCCGGCGCGGAACCGATCGTCGATGAGAAGGGCGCCACGTTTCACGTTGTCTATCGCAAGGACCGGGTCGGCTGCGTGAGGGGCGCCGAGTTCCTTCGCGAGCACCGCCTCACGGCCGACACCAAGACAAGGCGCGTCGTCGCGACCTGTTGCAACACGCCGATCTTTCTCGATTTCACCAGCGGACATTGGCTGGATCTTTTCGGCACGCTCTGGCCCGAGGGCACCCTGCCGCCGCTCGACCTGCGCACCATGACCCGCGACACGCCGCACAACGTCCAGCTCCCCAACGACGTGCCAAACCCGAAGACCCACAATTTCGGCTTTTTTGCCAAGCTGCTCATGGCGTGGGCCGCCATGGGCTTCCGCACCCCCAAGATCGACTATGTGAAAGGCACCCTCGATGCCCGCTGAAGACAAGATCGAAATCGAGAATGTCGTCTCGCCCGGCCGCACCGTACGGGTCGACCGCGCCAAATACGAAGCGATGCGCGACGCGCTGCTTGCGGTCCTGCCGCATTCCTCCCCGGGGCTCACGGTGGCCGAGGCCAAGGCAAAGCTGCTGCCACTGCTGCCCCAGGACCTATTTCCGGGCGGAGACAAGGCCGGCTGGTGGCTCAAAGCCGCCCAGCTCGACATGGAGGCCAAGGGCACGATCCTGCGCGACAGCCCCAAGCCGGTACGGCTGCGCCTGCCCGATTAGACGGGAAGGCCCGCGCCTGATCCGCTTGGCAGGTTTCGGGTGGAGCATGCGGCTGCGCAAGCGCTAGCTGCGCCCCGACATCAACTTCGGGGCCTTTCCATGCGCGCCATCCGCAACCTGACCTTCGCCGCCTACGGCATGCACCTCGCCGACCAGATCGCGCTCGTCGCCGTGCCCCTGGTCGCCGCGCTCGTGTTCGGCGCTTCGGCGCAGGTCATCGGGCTGCTCGTTGCCTGCCAGTCGATGGCGCATTTGCTCGGATCCCTGCCCTTCGGTCTCATCATAGACCGTGCCCAGGCGCGCACGGTCGCCATCGTCTCTACACTCATCTCGCTTGCCGGTTTCGGCGGCGCTGCCCTGAGCATTCTCGGGGGCAGCCTCGTCGGGTTCGGCACCTTCGTCGTTGTCGGCGGGTTCGGCATCGTCGTTTTCGTGCTGGTCAGCCTGTCGATCCTGCCCCGCCTTGCTCAGCCCTCCGATCTCGCAAGGGCCAATGCCCGCCTCGACCTCGCCCGCGCGCTCTGTTCCTTCGCCGTCCCGCTCGCAATCGGCCTCATCATCACGACCCGGAATGCAAACTGGGTCTTCGTCGTGGCTGCCGCGGGCGGGCTGCTGGCGCTGGTCTCCGCAATCGGCCTGCCCCGCTTTCCAGTCTCGCCGCCACAGCAGGCCGGCATCGTCAGCCTCATCCGCGAAGGTGGCCGCTTCGTCCTGCGGCATCAGCTCCTGCTGCCGATCGCGCTCTGCGCCGTCCTGTGGAACCTCGCCTTCGCGGCGCTGCTCGCGATCATGGTGCCGCTGGCAGTCGACATCTATCTAGCCGAACCGGGCGTGTTCGGCATTGCGCTCTCGGCTTTCGGGCTGGCAGCCACACTCGGCGCCTTCACCGTCGGTCGTCTCTCCGCAGTGCTGCCCACCAGCTTCTTCCTGCTTTTTGGGCCGGGCAGCTCGGTGGTTGCCATCCTCTTGCTGTTTGCGGTCGCTCCCGGCGGTTCGGTCCTCCCGGTCTATGCCGCCTTCTTCATCCTGGGTTTCGGCCCATCAATGTGGCTCACCACGCAGAACTCCGTCCGGCAATTGGTCACGCCCGCGGCCATGCTCGGCCGCGTCAATGCCGTCATCCAGACTGCCATTTACGGGATCAGGCCCGTCGGCGCGCTTCTTGGCGGCTTCATCGCGGGAACGGCATCGCCAGATGCCGCGCTGGTCTTCGTCGCGGCAGCTTACGCGGGCTCCTTCGCGGTCCCCCTCTTCAGCCGCTTGCGCACGGTGCGGCGCTTCACAGATCTTACGATCATGGAAGCCGGCTGAAAGAGTGGATACGCCCCACACTCGCCGTCGATAACCAGTGCGACCTTCTTCACACACTGCCGCTGCGAAATTTACGATCACTACGGATTTATCGGACTAGTCCTTGTTCCTGGTATCGAAATAGGCAAGAAAAGTCGTAAGTTGACCCTGCGTAGACTGCCCTCTGATCGAGCGACACTCGGGCAAGGCGGGGTCGATCGCGTGGCGTGGGTGTAATGGAAAATCCGTTCGAGGCGAGAAAATCGAAGGCCCCGCGGGCAACGCGTCTGCTCGCCATCGACGCTTGGATCGATTCCAGCCTTTACGAAGCAGGCTTCAAGGCCCGCGAAGCCTGGGAAAACATCACAATCTTCTTCCGCCGCTTCCGGGTGACCGGCTGGCGGCGCGCGCTCGTCGAGCTTGGCAGCGAAGGGTTCACGCTCGGCACACTGGGCACCATCGTCATGCTCGCGCTCGCGCTGCCCGCCTTCGAGGAAACCGCCAAGGACTGGCGCAGCCAAGGGGATTACGCGGTTACCTTCCTCGACCGCTACGGCAACGAGATCGGACAACGCGGCATCATCCAGCGCGACTCCGTGCCGGTCGACGAGATACCCGACCACGTCATCAAGGCGGTTCTGGCGACGGAAGACCGGCGGTTCTTCGAGCATTTCGGCATCGACTTCATCGGCCTCGCCCGCGCCATGGGCGAAAACGTGCGCGCCAACTCGGTCGTCCAGGGCGGCTCCACCATCACGCAGCAGCTCGCCAAGAACCTGTTTCTGACGAATGAGCGCTCGGTCGAGCGAAAGATCAAGGAAGCCTATCTGGCGCTGTGGCTGGAGTGGAACCTCTCGAAAAAGGACATCCTCCAGCTCTATCTCGACCGCGCCTATATGGGCGGCGGTACGTTCGGTATCACGGCCGCCGCGGATTTTTATTTCGACAAGGGCATCAAGGAGGTCAACCTCGCCGAGGCGGCGATGCTCGCCGGCCTGTTCAAGGCTCCCGGCAACTACGCGCCGCATATCAACCTGCCTGCCGCGCGCGGCCGCGCAAACGTTGTGCTCTCCAACCTCGTCGAAAGCGGCTTCATGACCGAGGGGCAGGTGCTTTCCGCGCGTCTGCATCCGGCCACCGCGATAGACCGCGGCAGTCAGGACAGCCCCGACTACTTCCTCGACTGGGCGTTCGAGGAGGTCAAGAAGATCGCGCCGAAGAATGGGCCCCATGCGCTGGTCGCACGGACCACCATCGACCTCAACCTGCAGAAGGCGGCCGAGGAATCGGTGGAATTCAACCTGCGCCAGCACGGCCAGGCATATCGCGTGACCGAGGGCGCAATGGTCGTGCTGGAGAACAACGGTGCGGTGCGCGCCATCGTCGGTGGGCGCGACTACGCCCGCAGCCAGTTCAACCGCGCCACGCGCGCGCAGCGCCAGACGGGCTCGTCCTTCAAGGTCTATGTCTACACGGCCGCGATGGAAGCGGGCTTCACGCCCGATTCCGTAATTTCCGACGCGCCGATCTCGTGGGGCGGCTGGTCGCCCCGCAACTACGGTCGCAGTTATGCAGGCCGCGTCCCACTTTCCAACGCGCTGATCCGCTCGCTCAACACTGTGCCGGTGCGGCTTGCAAAGGACCATCTGGGCATTCCGGCGGTCATCGAGACGACCAGGGCGATGGGCGTCGAGTCCGAACTCAACGGCCACAAGACCATGGTGCTCGGCACGTCGGGCATGACCGTCATGGACCAGGCCACCGGCTATCTCACGCTTGCAACGGGCGGGTTCGTGGGCAAACGTCACGGCATCACGCAGCTCCTGACCCATTCCGGCGACATCGTCTACGATTATGGCCGCGACGCACCAGAACCGCGACGCGTGGTGTCCGAGCAGGCTGCGGCATCGATGAATTCCATCCTCGTGCAGATCCCGGAGATCGGCACCGGTCGGCGCGCCGCCCTCCCCGGCATCCGCTCGGCCGGCAAAACCGGCACGACCCAGGCCTATCGCGATGCGTGGTATGTGGGCTTTACCGGCAACTACACGGCGGCCGTCTGGCTCGGCAACGACGATTACACGTCGACCCGCAACATGACCGGCGGTTCCGTCCCCGCGATGGTGTGGCAGAGGCTGATGGAGTACGCGCACCAGAACGTCGAGCTCAAGCCTATCCCAGGCATCGAAAATCCGTTTATCGACAAGCCAGCCGACGCCGCCGTCGCAAGCGCAGACGGCGACAACGGCGAGGCGGCCCTGGATGAGAGGCCGTCCGTCCTGTCGGCCCGCACAACACGCCTGCTGAGCGAGATGTCCGGCGAATTCCGCAACGCTCCGCGTCTCGAGGTTCCGCCGGGACCGGAAACACTTTCCTCGCTGTAGGTGCAGCACTCTGCCTTGACTTTCGCGGGCAGGACGGCAACCGCTGTGTGCGCGCGACAGTTGCCATGAACAATGACTGACCTCGATAGCAATCGATGCTGAAGACGATCTTCCTGACCGCACTGACACTTGCGATCGCCATCGGTGGCGGTGCTGCAAGCGTTTGGCTTGTGGTCGAGCGCGATTTCGAGTTCGGAACCGTCACCATCGGCAACTGGACAGCGTATCCCAAGCGCGGCACGCCGGCCGCGGACCCCTATTCGAAAGCCACGTTCTCGCGCGAAGCCGATCTCGCCCTGGGATATGCCGAGGGGCTCGTCTTTACCGCCACACGCGATGCTTCAGGCGCACTTCTACGTCGCGAATGCGACTACCGAGTCGAGGGCAGCCTGCCTCCCGCGCGTTTCTGGACGCTTTCGGCGCGCGATGCAGACGGCGGCTTTATTGCCCCCGACGACAGCGTTCCTGCTCTGCATTCCTACGCGCTGCTGCGGCAGTCCGACAACACGGTGGCAACCACCGTCTCCCGCAATCCTGTGCCCGGCAACTGGCTTGCCGTTGACGGTAGCGGTGCATTTGCTCTCGTGCTGACCCTCTACGATACGGCGGTCGCATCCAGCGCCCGGATCGCCGACGTGGAGCTTCCGCAGGTGCTGCGCGAGGGTTGCGATGGCTGAGCCCCGCACCTCGCGCCCGTTCTGGACGGGGCTGTTGCATGCACTGGTGTTGGGCCTGGTGGGCGCGGGCATCGTGCACATCGCCATTTTGCTGATGCTGCCCTCCTATTCCGAGCGCGACGCGTGGTCGATTCTGTCCAGACAAGCCAACTACTATGCCATGACGCGCCTTGATCCACCCGATGCCGCGCCGCTGATCTCTTCGCTGGACCCGCTATTCGATGCGGCGGCGTGCCGCTTCGACCTGCGTGACGGCACCCTTCACATGACCGGCCGGGGCGACGTCCCCTATTGGTCGATCTCCGTCTACGACAGGGCGGGCCAGAACATCTTCAGCATGAACGATCGATCCTCGACGGACGGAGCGCTCGATTTCGTCGTCGCCACTTCTGAACAGATGATCGACCTGCGCAATGCGCTGCCGGCGGATTACGACCGCGCGGTCTTCGTCGAAGCCGATGTCGACGAAGGCATCGTGGTGGTGCGCGCCTTCGCTCCCGATGAAAGCTGGGAGCCGACGGTCACGCGTTATCTGGCAGGGCTGAGCTGCGTCTCAGGCTGATTGTGGACGAACGTTGTCCTAGCGCGCCTTGCGCTTGCCCTTGCGTGACCCGCCATCGACCGTAGCCGGGGTCTCATGACCGTCGCGCTCGATGCTCTCGCGCGCCTTCTCATAACGAATGCCCGGAAAGATGATGATCGTGCTGTGTCCCTGTCGGTCCGGGGCCGGTGCCGTCGCGCGTGGGCGGACCACGAAGGGAAGTATGGTAGCCATGACTATGCTCTTTTCTCGGTTAGACCGGAGCAGAACGCTACGCCTCCGTCCCAACTAAGCGCATCAGAGGGTTAACACGACGCTAACGAATACACTCTAATTTGAGTCGATGCGGGGACTCGCAGCCAGCTCGATAGGCACGACACCCGTTTGTGTTGATTTGCGTATCGGACGTTTCCACGTGTATCGCTTGGCATCCCACCCGTACAATTCGCATCGCGCCGCCGGCCGACCGGAACGGCTCCTGCGGGCGTCGGTTACAGCGTTCTGCGCGACCCCGCGCCCCACGCGACGCGAAATCGCACAACTGGACGACCTGGCGACACCCCTGCTGGGGCGGGTTTCGGATGAAACGCTGCGCTTCGTGGCGGCAGCTCTTTCAGAAACGCCCCACGCGCCCGCTGCACTGGTCCGCCGCCTTGCCGATCTACCTGCGGATATCTCCGCGCCGTTGCTTGTCAGTTCTCCGGTTCTGACAAATATCGACCTGGTCGCCCTCATCGGGCGCCATGGATTGGGGCACGCGCGGGCGATCGCCGCACGCGCCGGGCTCGACGACCGCATCAGGCGCCTGGTGCAGGTGGTCGGCGCCATGGAGCATTCGCCAGTATCGACCGAGAAGGAAACCGGTGCTGCCGAGGAGGCGCGCGAGCGTCTCCGCCACATGATGCGACCTGCGGGAGCCCTGGCACAGGAAAGCGCATTGCCGCCGGGCACGGCAGTGAATCTGCGTTGGGAAAGCGAGCCCACACCCTATCTCAAGTTGAGGTCCACTGCGCTCGCCGGCGTACCCACCCTTTTCCACACAGCGCTTGCGGACGCACTCGGCATCGGCCTCCAGCGCGCGGCCGCGATCGCCGACGACAGCGACGTCTCGTCCTTCATCGTTGCGCTGCGTGCGCTATGTCTTTCAGATGAGCAGGCGTTTCTGCTGATGCAGTGCGTCCGCCGCGACCGCAGCCAGGACATCCGCTCCATCGCCGCATTTCTCGATGCCTACGCTGCCGTAAGCTCCGAAACGGCAGCGAGATTTGTCGAAGCATGGCGCGAATCGCCGCACGAGAACCTTCATCGAGAACCGGCCAACCAACCGGCTCCGTCGTCGACGAGGCTCAGGGCGTCGTAACGTTCACAAGTTCTGCGAACAGTGCGTCGTCGACTTCGAGCTCAACCACCCAGATATCCGGATCGAACCGCAGTTCCCGTTCTATCTTGTCGTGAATCGACTGCTCGTCATCCGAATTCAGAAGCTCAACGAAAAGCCGCTGGTCTGGCTTCGCATCCTCGTAGCTGGTTTGAGGCGCCGGTCCGTAAAGCCGGGTCTGTCCCATGCGGTCGCGCTGGGTAATCATCACAGCCCCCGCCTCGCTGGCGCCGCGCCGTGCGACAGCAGCGAAACCGCCGGCGGAAAAGGCGCGTCGGACGATCGATGAAACCCAGAAATCGGTTGTTACGCGCATGTGCGGAACTCAGTCCGCAAGGCCGATCTCACGCATCTTCGCATAGAGCGCCTCGTCGGGCTCGCCGGTCTCGGGAAGGCCGAAGAGCGACTGGAACTCGAGTATCGCCGACTTTGTCCTGGCGCCCACAACCCCGTCGACCTCGATCCCCTCGTTGCCGAACGCTTTCAAGCCGGCCTGAATACGCTTGACGGTGGCATCGCCGACCCCGGCTGACGACGTCTCAATCAGATCTGTGCCCGGTGAGCCCTCAGGCAAAGGCGGTGCCCCGCTTACCGAACGCGGTGCCGCGCCAAGCTGCGTCAGAAGCTGATCGTCGATTTCCGCTGAGACGCTCAGACCGACCATCTTGCGATAGCCCTCGATGGCGCTGCGGGTTTGCGGACCTGTCAAGCCATCGATCTTACCGTCGTACAGCTTCAACTCGGCCAGTATGCGCTGGACGTCCTCGACGACCGGATCGCCTCGCGGTGAGATTGCCGGCATGGGCACTTCGGCCGGGTTCGGCGCGGGCGCGGCGATCAGCGTCTCTATCGCCGGTGTCTGCGTCGTCTGCGGTCGAGCTGACGGCAACTCTGCCGACGAAGTCTGCTCCTCGCGCTCCAGCCGGATCACCGTCTCGCCGTCGGCGATCTCTGCTCCGCCGCCTGCGAATTCGCTTTCCGGCGTAGCCACGAGCGGCCGCGTTGCGAAGAATGCGCTGCCATGGGCATGGGGCTGATACCAGACCGCATTTGCGGCGACGTAGGAAAACGCCACTGCGAATGCGGTCAAGCCGCCCACCGCCATCCTATGGCGCATCAGGAAAGCTGCGACGCCACTTCCCTCGTCAAAAATTTCCTCAGCCGCCGTACGGCGCCTAGGCGGTCTTGCGGAGCGCGATGCCATATCTCTCCCCTTTCTCGCCTCGTGTTGCCTCAACTTCGTGGTCGTCATCGTCGCCGCCCAGCTCGCTGGGCGCTGCCGATGGCAGGCCGATTGTCACCGTCGTGCCCAGCCCCGTGGCGCTCTCGATGGTCATCGTGCCCTTATGCAGTTCAACCAGCCCCTTGACCAGCGACAGCCCGAGGCCCGTCCCCTGGAATTGGCGCGTATAGTCGTTGTGCACTTGCACGAACGGCCTTCCGACCTGAGCCAGCTCGTCCGATGACAGGCCGATGCCTGTATCATTGACGAAAATACGAACAGTATCGCCGTGCGAAGCCGCGCTGACGCTAACGCTGCCACCGTCAGGCGTGAACTTGATGGCGTTGGACAAAAGGTTGAGCAGGATCTGCTGCACCGCCCGCTGGTCTCCTGCAATCGGGCTCAACCCCTGCGGCAGCCTGACGGACAGCGCAATGTTCTTTGCCTTTGCCTGCGGCTCCAGCATCGCCCGGCACATCTCCACGGCCGGCTTAAGATCGAACGGCTCGACATAGATTTGATAGGAGCCCGACTCGATCTTCGAAACGTCCAGGATCGCATTGACGACCGACAGCAGATGATTGCCCGCTTCGCCGATCAACTGCACGTGCTCGGCCTGCTTGGCCGCCAACTCGCCGGAAATTTCCGGATGCAAAAGCATGTCCGAGAACCCGATGATCGCGTTCAGCGGTGTGCGCAGCTCGTGGCTGACCGCGGCGAGGAACCTGCTCTTGGCCACTTCCGTCGCACCCGCCTGTTCAACGGCGCGCGCAAGTTCGTCGCGAAGCTCGGCTATTTCCCGTCCGTCGCGCACGATGGCGACAACCGTATCGTCACCCTTGCGTGCGCGCAGAATCTCGAGATCGAAGTGCCGGTAGCCGCCGCTGCTCCCGTCGACCGTCATCGGCATGCGGATACGCAGCTCGCACCGCGCCGGCCTGCCGCTGTCGTGAGCGTCTGCCACAGTGCACAGAAACGCCACCCGGTCTGCCACATGAATGCGCTCGAACAGTCCGGTGCCAAGCAGCAACTCGGGCTCGACGCCAAGCGTGGCCACGGCGTGGCTCGACGCGTTCTCCACTTCGCCAACGCGGGTGATCCTTGCAACCAGCGCATCGAAACAGGCTTCAGGCAGAACGCTGGCCAGATCGACGGCACCGTTTTGATCCCGTGGCTCATACTTCAGCAAACGGCCAACGAGCGTCGCGGCATAGAGAAGTGGCGTCGTCCAGACCCAGGCCGACATTGATGCGCCCTCGGCTGCAATTGCCTGACCAAATAGAACGGCTGACCCGAAAGCCATCGCGCCGCCGATCATGGCGGCCTTGCGCGAACGGCTGATCCAATAGATTTCAGCCGCCAATGCAGCCACAAGAACCGCCAGCGGCGCACTGAAACCGCCGCCCAAAGCGACCAGCAGACCGGAGACGCCTGCCGCGCCCGCGAGCACCGCGATCTCCATTGTGCGGGAAGAGCCACGAGTACTTGTTGTCAGCGCCGCCAGCCAGCTCAGCCCGTAGGTGGCACATAGAAGCGCCATGCTGACCGAAGGGCCATAAGCCGGCATCGTAACTTGCACGATCGCGGCCGTCAGGATGAAAGGTCCAGCCAGAAGCGCGACCAGCAGGCGATGCTGCCTTTCACGCTCATTTCCGTGCACGGCAGGATGGACAAGGCGCTCGCTTACCGCGATCAGCCCCGTGATCCAGTTGCCCGGTCTGGTTGCATCTGCACTCAACTCAACGCACTCGCACAGTGTCCGCTTTTGCGGATCAATCTCATTGGCCCCGACACTCGCAGCCGCGGTTTAAGGAATGAATAAACGCGACGCCTCGATCGGCCCCGAGACACCGCTTTCCAAAGGATTATTCGCTGCAGAAAGGGCCGAATTCGCGCCATGGTAAACAGAGGGTAAGGGCGGGATCGTCCCGAACCGGCACCTCGAAATGAGACGCCGGCCAATCAGGCAGGCCAATTATGCACGCAATTTCATATAGTTAAGTAGCGACTGACCTAACAAGCATTCGTATCAACTCAGATTCAAGGTCGATACGAATGCGGAAAGCTAAAATTTGCACTGAATTTGATGCGAATCTGACCGAGTGCCGCAAGCGGTCTTTTGCGCGTGTCGTGCATTGTATGACTGCATTCGCGGAATTGGGGATGAGTCCGCGCTGATATCGAGGGTGAAGTCATGGGGTTCCTGATCAAGTCTGCTTTCTGGCTGTCGCTGGTGCTCTTGCTGATTCCGTTCGGCGGGGCCGAGAACAACGAAGGCCAGCCCACCGTGGGAGCCATCGAGGCCTTCTTTGCGGCCCGTGCGGCAATCGGCGATATGGCGGGGTTGTGCGAACGTCAGCCGGATGTCTGCGACGTGGGACGGTCTGCCATGCAGACGATCGGTGTCCGGGCTCGCGAAGGCGCGCGTATCGCCTACGGCTTGCTGGACGAGCATTTCGGCGAGACGTCCAATATGGCTGCGAGTTCAGACCTTGTCCCGCCGGTTGAGCCGATCCACACCGGATCGGTGCCGACGCCCTCCGAGCCCGTGGCACGCCCGCAGGAGTGACAGCGAAGGCGGCACGCTCTATATCCGGGCGATGAGCGCCACGATCGAAACCATCCGCGACGACTTCGCCTTCCTCGACGATTGGGAGGATCGCTATCGGTACGTGATCGAACTGGGCGGAGACCTGCCTCCCTATCCGGACGACGCTCGTGATGACGCCCACAAGGTGCGCGGTTGCGCCAGCCAGGTCTGGCTGCACACGACCCGTGGCAAGGGCGATGATCCGACGCTGAAGTTCCTAGGCGATTCCGACGCCCATATCGTGCGAGGGCTGGTCGCTATCCTGCTTGCACTGTATTCCGACCGTAAGGCATCGCAAATCCTTGCCACCGATGCGGAAGCAACGCTGCGGGAACTGGGGCTCGACGAGCATCTCACGCCACAGCGGGCCAATGGATTGCGCTCGATGGTTCAGCGCATCCGCCGCGAGGCGGAAGACGCGTTGTCCGCGCCCGCAGTATCCTGATCAGCTCACCGAATGGTCGGACGGTAATCATCCGTTCCCCAATGGAGCAGAGCCTCCCGAGCCCGAGAGGCGGGGTTCGGTTCGTAGTGTCGTGCCAGCGCCGAAAGCGCAGATTTCAGCACCACCTTTGCCGAGCGTGCCGGCCAGCTTCGTTCGGCCTCCACCTGCTCGAGCCCTTTGAGGAAGCAGCATACATCGACCAGCACGCCCGCAAGTTCCGGGCCCACCGCGCTGATCGCGTGGTCGACCCGCTTGCGCGCCGCGAGAGCCGCGTCGGTCAGGTCGGCGATGCCGCCCGCACCGCCGCCGTCCGAGTGCCCTGTGCCGAAGCTGTTCCAGTTGACGCCCAGGCGCGGCACGAGCTGCCCGCGGGTATAATCAGTCCTGAGGCGCTCGCCTGCCCGAAACTCCCGTGCCTCCAGGAAGCGCGAGCCGTCGCGCGCCTTGCGTCGCCACAAAAGTGCAAGCGGCGACTCGGCATGGTTGATCGCTACAGACTGGCTCGCGCCCTCCACCACAACCGTGGCGGCGCCGATCTCACTGCGGGCCTGCAGTTGTTCCGCCTGCATGGTAGTCACTTCTCGTAGCGAGCGCGTTCCGACCTCCGTCAGTCTGATTTCTTCATCGGAAATCGAGACCAGCCCCGCATTCGCCAGGCGCCCCAGCGCATCCGTCTCGATCGCGATCGTTCCGCGATCACCGCCCTCAAGAAGTGTTGCGCCGCCCGCGCCTGCCTTGCGCAAAGAGGCGGCTCCCCTTGCAAGAAACCGCATCGCGCGCACAGCCCCCTTACCTTGCATCATGTAAGCCTCTCTATTCTCCCGGACGCCCCAGCGCCGCCGTCATCACCCGTTCGGTCATCGCAACGATGCCGTCGAATTCCTGATCGTCCCGCATGTCCTCAATCTGGTGGCACGCGTGAAGGACAGTCGTCCGGTCGCGGCCAAAACCTTGACCGACCTCGCGCATGCTCAGCCCAAGCGCGACATGGGTCACATACATTGCGATCTGCCTGACCCTGCTGACGCTCAAACTCGAGCGGCCGGGATGGCGCAGTTCACGCCCGCTGACATTGAAAAGCGCAGCAGCGATGTCGATCACGGCGTCGCAGATCGCAGGCACTCGTTCGGCGGGGGAAAGCTTCTGCAGACGGACAGCAGGCGATTGAGCAACTGCTGCGATATCGCCTTCTGTCTCATCCGTTTGTTTCAGCGCCGTGGATAACAAGATCTCACCCCATGAATAGGAATGATTTCTTATATCAAGGCGGCATCAGAGTGTGAACAAACAGAGAACTAATTTAACCCAGAAAATTCCTATGGCTCTGAAATTCCAGCCGATTTTTCTGAACACCGTCATTTCCGCGCATGACTTTATCCACCGGCTCCAGCCACCGCCGATGATCCAGGCATCAAGACAAGAAGGAGCTTTCCGGTGGACACACTTTGCAGCGACATCCATGCCTTCCAGCGCAAAAAGTATCACGAACAGCGCGTTGCCGGGCAGACGGCGGCGCTTTTTCTCACGTGCGGCGTGGATCTTGCCGACGCGCTATTGGCGCCGCGGGTTGAAAAGCAAAGGATTGCGCTCAAGCTCGAGCGGCTGATCGAGCGCGAGCGTCTGAGGGGGATGCGCCGCCACTGGAGCTACGATCTCAATCGGCACATCGCATTGAAACAGACGCTGAACCGACTGCGACACAGTGCCGGCACGCTGCTCGACTAATGGCCTTAACGCACGAAAGCGGCGCCACCGACGCCGCTTTCGTCTAATCAAAGCGATGTAGGACCCAGCGCCTATTTGCGCTTGCGGCCCAGGCCCATCTTCTTCGCGAGCTGAGAGCGCGCTGCCGCATAGTTCGGCGCGACCATCGGATAGCTTGCATCCAGACCCCACTTGTCGCGGTACTGGTCGGGCGTCAGCCCGTAATGGGTCATCAGGTGCCGCTTCAGCGACTTGAACTTCTTCCCGTCCTCGAGACAGACAATATAGTCGTCGTGAACCGACTTCTTCGGATTCACCGCCGGCTTCTGCTTGTCGACCGGCGCCACTTCCGGCGCACCGCCGACGCGGCCGAGTGCAGCATGAACGTCCGCGATCAGATTAGGAAGATCGCCGACCGGAACCGGATTATTGCTGACATAGGCTGCCACCACATCGGCGGTCAGCTCGATCAGCATCTCGTCATTTCTCGCGGGAGTTTCGGTAATGTCCATCATTTGGCCCCAGTATGGTAAGAAATTGCACCTTCCGAGGCATGTCCGCTCCCGGAATATAACGCACGGGCGCATTTGTGTTGCACCTTCCGATTCGCGTTACGCCGCATACATGGGGCCAACAGTACAGCAAGTCAATTCTTCATCTTCTATTTTCCCAAAAAATCAAATTAAGTATCAGTATAAGACATATCGATCTTCTTTGGGCATTTGCTCAATTCAATAGTTGTCATAGACGAGGCTTGGCTGTCGGACTGAAGACGCCAGGCGTGGCTTCCCGGTCCGAAATCGTCTGGGCTTGGCATCCCTTGCGCCCCTCACCACATCTGCCTATTCGCATGGCCTGCGCGTCTGACCGGCGGGCCAGTACATGTCGGTTCCAACGACCATCGACGAGGAGTAGCAAGCAACATGTCATCGACAGCAAGGTTTTCGACCGCCACCGTGCCAGGCGCCGAACAACGCCCGCATAGCGATGTGCGTCACGGAGTCGAGCGTGTGGACGAATATGCCTGGCTGCGCGCCGACAACTGGCAGGAGATGTTCAAGGATTCGTCGAAGCTCGATCCGGCCATCCGATCGCACCTGGAGGCGGAAAACGCGTATCAGGCGGCGCTGATGGCCGACACGGCCCCCCTTCGCGAAACACTCTTCGGCGAGATGAAGGGGCGGATCAAGGAAGACGATTCGAGCGTGCCGATGAAGGATGGTCCTTTCGCCTACGGTACGTCCTACCGCACCGGCGGCCAGCATCCGCGTTTTTTCCGCGTTCCGCGCGAAGGTGGGGAGGAGACCATTCTCATCGATGGTGACGCGGAAGCCGAGGGCAAGGCCTATTTCCGTATCGGAGGCGTCGATCACGCTGGCGACCACGAGCGGCTTGTGTGGGGCTTCGACGACAAGGGTTCCGAGTTCTACACGCTCAAGGTTCGCGACCTTCGGACCGGCGAGGACCTCGCAGACCTGATCGCCGACACCGGCGGAGAAGGCCAGTGGGATGCCACCGACAACGGCTTTTTCTACACCAGGCTGGATGACAACCATCGCCCCTCGCAGGTCTTCCACCACCGCATTGGCACCGATACCGCGCAGGACAGGCTGGTTTACGAGGAAACCGATCCGGGCTTCTTCATGAGCGTGGGCGGAACCCGCCTGAACGACTGGATTATGATCTCGATCAGCGATCACGAAACGAGCGAGTACCGTCTGCTGCCCGCTGCCAGACCCGACGCGGAACCGGTTCTCGTGAAAGCCCGCGAAGCGGGCATTCAGTACGATCTGGAGGAAGGCGGCGATGTCTTCTTCGTCCTCACGAACTCGGGGGGCGCGAAAGACTTTCGCATCATGACGGCGCCGGTGTCCGATCCGCGCGAGGCGAACTGGACCGAACTGGTCCCGCACGAACCCGGACGGCTGATTCTGTCAGTCATGGGTTTCCGGGACTACCTCGTCCGGCTGGAACGCAAGGATGGGCTACCGCGCATCGTCGTGCGTCACCGAGCTACGAGCGAAGAGCACGTGGTGGCCTTCGAGGAAGAAGCCTATTCGCTTGGACTGGCCGGCTCATACGAATATGACACCGACATCATCCGCTTCAGCTATTCGTCGATGACCACGCCCGCCCAGGTCTATGACTACGACATGCGTACGCGCGAGCGTGTGCTTCTGAAAACCCAGGAAGTGCCTTCCGGCCACAATGCGGACGACTACATCACACGCCGCCTTCTTGCGCCGGCAGCAGACGGCCAACTCGTTCCCGTGTCGCTGCTATACCGCAAGGACACGCCGCTCGACGGCTCCGCACCTTGCCTGCTCTATGGCTACGGCTCCTACGGCATCGCGATTCCGGCATCCTTCAACACGAACTGCCTTTCACTGGTCGATCGCGGTTTCGTCTATGCCATCGCGCATATCCGCGGCGGCAAGGACAAGGGCTATGGCTGGTACGAAGATGGGAAGCGGGACCGCAAGCAGAACACTTTCACCGATTTCATAGCGGCTGCGCGCCACCTCGTTGCCGAGAACCTCACCAGCCACGACCGTATCGTCGCTCAGGGTGGATCTGCGGGCGGCATGCTGATGGGTGCCGTCGCAAACATGGCGCCAGAGGCATTCGCCGGCATCATCGCGGAGGTTCCGTTCGTCGACGTGCTCAACACAATGCTCGACGCAACCCTGCCGCTGACCCCGCCGGAATGGCCGGAATGGGGCAACCCGATTGAATCTGCGGCCGACTATCGAACGATTGCGGCCTATTCACCCTACGACAACGTGTCCGCCCAGGCCTATCCGCCGATCCTCGCGGTCGCCGGCCTCACCGATCCGCGCGTTACCTATTGGGAGCCTGCCAAATGGGTCGCGCGGCTGCGCGCACGCAAGACCGACGACAATCCGGTCCTGTTCCGCATCAACATGGATGCGGGCCACGCGGGTGCGTCGGGCCGTTTCTCGCGCCTTGAGGAAATCGCCTACGGCTACGCGTTCGCACTGAAGGTCGTAGGCAAGGCCTAGGATCGCTCAGGATCCATCAGGATGTCCGGGTATGGCCTTCAGATAGGCGGCGATGGCGTCGCGGTCCG
The DNA here is from genome assembly GCF_058448885.1 of Mesorhizobium sp. DxT. NCBI lineage: Bacteria > Pseudomonadati > Pseudomonadota > Alphaproteobacteria > Hyphomicrobiales > Phyllobacteriaceae > Mesorhizobium > Mesorhizobium sp. DxT. Next base: position 88,931 of record NZ_JBZFLJ010000006.1, read on the forward strand.
AAGACGGCAGTTCCGCCATGTTGCGTATGACCGACGCCATCGAGCCGCCGACTGAATCGAAATCCGGCGTGAAACCGGTCTCGAGCAGGTCTGCGATTTCGGCCTCGCTCCAGTCGCCTATCCCGCCCTCGCCGGAGGTGATGTTGGGTACCCTGCCCTCGCCTTCGGCAGCGGGGCCGCCGGCAAGCCACTGGCCCTTGTCGAGCCCACCGAGCGCGTTGCGGGGCGTGTGACACTCGCCGCAATGGCCGGGACCCTCGACAAGGTATTGGCCGCGCGCGATCGCGTCGGATGGATTGTCGAGCGCCACGACAGGCTCGTCGTTGAGGAACAGCATCTTCCAGAGACCGATGCCGCGGCGCATGCTGAACGGGAAACCGATTTCGCTCTGCGGCGCCTTGCCTTCCACCTCCGGAAGCGTGATCAGGAACGCGTGAAGGTCGGCTACATCACCGGGCTTCATCCGGGTATATGACCCATATGGAAAGGCAGGATAATAATGCTCGCCTGCCGGCGAAACGCCGCGCAACATGGCGTTGCCCAGATCGCCGGCGGACCATCCGCCTATGCCATCCTGGGGGTGCTGAGAGATATTCGGCGCGACAAAGTTCCCGAACGGTGTTTCGAGCCTGACGCCACCGGAAAGAACCAGCCGGTCGTCGCCGGTCGCTCCGGGCGCCGCATGGCAGGAGGCGCAGCCGCCTGCCCAGAATATCTGTTCGCCCCGCCCGGCGTCGCCGCCTTCGAGTTCGGCCAGCGCTGCATCATCCAGCGGCCGCGGCGCGCTGGCGAACCAGAAGGCCGCGCCTCCGGCCAGCGCCAGCATGGCAAGGCTCAGCAGCAATTTGCCGGAACGGGACATCGAGGCGGATGCGATGGCCGGAGCCTACATCCGGTAGGCTTCGTGGCAGGAGCCGCAATTGCTGGCGACGGCGCCGAAGACCGCCTGAAAGGCAGCGAGATCCTGCGGGGCAGCCTCAACCGCAGCCGCCGTATCAGCAGCGAACTTGTCGCTTGCCGCCTGGAAACCAGCCATGTCCTCCCAGATTTTTGGAGAGGATTCGGTATCGCCGGTGTCGCTTCCCTCTGGCCAAAGTGCCGCCACGTCGGTGGTTGCCTGCGCGTTCGCGTTCATCTTCTCAAGCGCATCGAGCACGGTTGCCGCGTCGAACGGCTGCTTTTCCTGGGCGATCGGCGCCAGAATGCGCATCAAGCTGCCACGCTCCTTCATTAGGTTCTGCCTGTCTTCCAACGCGTCGGCGGCGGCGGCGACGCTCATGGCCGTAAGGGCTACTGCGGCATATGCGAACAATTTCATGAAGGGCTCCGATATCTGGCAATGGCTGGAACGGAATTTCGGACCGATCTTCGCGGATTCTTCGCATAGTCAAAGTCAAATCGCCCGACGCACTCGTCACGGTTGCGTGATCGCGCGCCCCGTCCGGGCAAAAATAAAAGGCCCCGGTCGCCCGGGGCCTTTCCAATATCCGATCGATACGGAGCTTACTTGGTGGCTGCTTCGTACCGCTCCAGCACGTAATCCCAGTTGATCAGGCTGTCGACGAAGGCTTCGAGATATTTCGGCCGCGCGTTGCGGTAGTCGATGTAATAGGAATGCTCCCACACGTCGACGCCAAGGATCGGCTCAGCACCATGCACCAGCGGGTTCTCGCCATTGGGCGTCTTGGTGATCTCCAGCTTGCCGTTCTTGACCGTCAGCCATGCCCAGCCGGAACCGAACTGGGTGGTGCCGGCATTGATGAAGTCGGAGCGGAATTTGTCGTAGCCGCCGAGGTCGCTGTCGACCGCCTTCTGCAGCGCGCTCGGCAGGCTCTTGCCGCCGCCGCCCTTCTTCATCCACTTCCAGAAATGGATGTGATTGTAATGCTGGCCCGCATTGTTGAAGAGGCCGGGATTCTTGCCATACGACTGCTTCACGATCTCTTCCAGCGAGAGATCTTCCATGCCCGCTTCGGCAGCCAGCTTGTTGCCGTTGTCGACATAGGCCTTGTGATGCTTGTCGTGGTGGAACTCCAGCGTTTCCTTCGACATGTAGGGCTGCAGCGCCTCGTAATCGTAAGGCAGTTCGGGCAGTTCGAAGGCCATGGCAAATTCTCCCTTGCTTAAATGAATGGGTTGATGGCTCAGCTTCTACATAGGGGCAATCCGCACGGGCGCAACACCGTTCCGCGCGGAATGTGAAAATTGCTCCGCGATCAAGCCAAAGGTCAGGAGTGGGCCCAATCCCAATAGAGTTCGCGGGCCTTCTTGGCGACCGGCCCCGGCTGAAGGTCGCGGTTCTCGATGCGCACGATCGGCACGACCTTCGAGTGGTTGCCGGTGGAGAAGATTTCATCGGCTTCCATGAAATCGCGAACGCTCAACGTGCGCTCGCCCACTTTGTAGCCGGCCTCGGCTAGCAGCGTCAGCGTGCGCGACCGCGTGATGCCCGACAGAAACGTACCGTTCGGCGCCGGCGTGAGCACATGACCGTCCTTGACCATGAAGATGTTCGAAGACCCTGTCTCGGCCACGTTACCGAGCATGTCGAGCACCAGCGCGTTGTCGAAGCCGCGCATCTTAGCTTCGAGAATGGCGCGACCGTTGTTGGGATAAAGGCAGCCGGCCTTGGCGTTGGTTGGCATCGTCTCGATGGTAGGGCGACGGAACGGCGACACGGAAACCGAGAAGCCGGTCGGCTCCAGCATCGGCGCTTCGTAGAGGCACAGGCAGAAGCGCGTCGATTCGGGATCGGCGGGCACGCCCATATAGCCGCCGTGCTCGGCCCAGTACATCGGCCGTATATAAACTGCGGTCATGCCGTCGAATTTCTTCAGCCCCTCCCAGGTCAGCGCGACGATTTCCTCGGGGGTCTTGGTCGGCTTCAGGCCGAGCGCGATCGCGGAAACGTTGACGCGTTTGCAATGAAGATCGAGGTCGGGGGCAACCCCTTCAAACCAGCGTGCGCCATCGAAGACGCTTGAGCCGAGCCACATGATGTGGCTGCGCGGGCCGACAACGGCCACGTTGCCCTCGTGCCAGTCGCCATCGACGAATGTCCATGTGGTTGTTTGCGCTGGGGTGGACAGGCTCATGCTGGCTTTCCTTCTTCTGATGTACGCCATCGAACGGCCTTTGCCGCGCCGCGTCAACCGACAGCGAGGCGGCTTCTTTCGGTCCAGACCCAACGGCAGCCATCGCTTGACCGCATCCTGCCATTGGGATCAAGTCGGCCGCGAAAGGTGCAACTGCCATGACCCATTCCGCTTATGTCTTCGACGCCTACGGTACACTGTTCGACGTGCACGCGGCGGTGCGCCGCCATGCCGGCGAAATAGGGCCCGAGGGACAGGCCCTTTCGGAGATCTGGCGGGCCAAGCAGCTCGAATATTCATGGGTCAGGACACTGATGGGCAGCTACCGGGATTTCTGGCAGTTGACGGAAGAAGCGCTCGACTATGCGTTCCTCAAGGTTCCGACGGCCGATCCTGCACTGCGCGGCAAACTGCTGGACGCCTATTGGCGACTCGACTGCTTTCCAGAGGTTCCGGCCGTACTCGCAGCACTCAAGGCCGCCGGAGGGCGCATTGCGATCCTGTCCAACGGTTCGCCGGCCATGCTGGAATCTGCCGTGAAATCGGCAGCGCTCGACACCGTCGTCGACGAAGTGTTCTCCGTTGATGAGATCGGCCGCTACAAGACCGTTCCAGAGGTCTACGAGATGGTCACGACCGCATGGCGCCTCTATCCACAGTCGGTGTCATTTCAGTCCTCCAACCGCTGGGACGTCGCGGGAGCTCACAAATTCGGGTTCAGGACGGTATGGATCAATCGAACCGGCCAGCCGGACGAATACAGGGATCACCCGCCCGCGCTCATCCTTCCGTCGCTCGACGGGCTGGACGCTCTCTAGCTCCGACAACCACGCCGTGAAAAGTCATTTGCCGTCTCTGTTGCGGTGCGGCAACAGTGGTTCAGCGTCGGCTGTGTTAGGTAATTGTTATCCATGTTTCTGACAAAGTCAGGATCACCTGTCCACGGAGCCGGATCGGGGATTGGTTTCGGGGAGAAACTCGTGTCCGGCTTCCGCTTCATTTCTGTCGCTTGAATTTTCCAAGGAGCCGACGTGTCCGCCGCCCCCACCAATCCATTGATGACCCGACGCTCCTTGCTTGCGTCCGCCACGGCTGCCGCCGCTGCGACAGCGCTCGCTGGTTGCACGACGAACGGCCCGCCCCAGCGCAACCGCGTGATCGAGGAAGCGCGTCCGATCGAACCTGAACTCGGCGCGCCGGTTTCCATGTACGCTGCCGTGAGCGACGGAGGACACGCCATTCCCGCCGTGCCGTTCGACAGGATCGACAAGCAATATCTGCGTCAGGTCGTATCGGATCCGACGGGCGAGCGGCCCGGAACGGTCGTCGTCGATACCTCCAATCACTTCCTCTACGTCGTGCAGCGCTTTGGTCGCGCCATGCGCTACGGCGTCGGCCTTGGCCGTCAGGGCTTCGAGTGGTCGGGCAATGGCGTGATCGAATGGAAGCAGCATTGGCCGCGCTGGTTCCCGCCGGAAGAAATGATCGCGCGCCAGCCTGAGCTGAAAAAATACACCGCGCGGCAGGTGCCGGGTACCAACGAGTGGGAAGGCGGCATGCCCGCCGGCGTGAATAATCCCCTCGGCGCGCGCGCGCTTTACATCTACCAGGATGGCAAGGACACGCTCTACCGCCTACACGGCTCGCCGGAATGGTGGTCGATCGGCAAGTCCGTCTCGTCGGGCTGCGTGCGCCTGATCAATCAGGATGTCATGGACCTTTATGACCGCGTGGCAGAGAAGTCGCCAATCGTTGTCACGTCTGGCCTGCGCGTCACTGCCTGAAGTGATGATGTGCAAGTGAGAGTTGAGCGGCGGAGTTAGTGCTCCGCCGCTTCTTCATTTGCGCTACCGCTTGCGCAAACTGCCCAGAATACCGCGCACAAGTTCGCGGCCGAGCGTCGAGCCGATCGTGCGCACAACCGACTTGATCGCGGTTTCCGTTACCGTCTGTCGCTGATAACCGCTGCGCCGCGTTGTCTTTCGCGGCGCCTTCCCGCTATCGGAGCCGCCGAAATCGGGCAGCGTCCAGCCGGAACCGCCTTCGCTTGCGGTCTCTTTATCCGTCTGGCGTTCGTCTTGCTCCGCGGCCTTGGCTGCCTCCGCTGCCTTCTTTTGAAGAAGCTCGTATGCGGATTCCCGATCGATCGTCTGATCGTATTGCCCAGCCACGGGGCTCAGTCCCATTACCTTCTTGCGCTCGTCCGGGGTGATCGGACCCATCCGCGCCGAAGGCGGCCGGATAAGCGTGCGCTGCACCATCGAGGGAATGCCCTTTTCCTGCAGCGTCGAAACCAGCGCCTCGCCGGTGCCGAGCTGGGTGATGGTCTCGAAACAATTGAAATCCGGGTTGGGGCGGAACGTATCAGCTGCCGTCTTCACCGCCTTTTGCTCGCGCGGCGTATAGGCTCGCAGAGCATGCTGGATGCGGTTGCCAAGCTGCGCCAGCACCGTTTCCGGCACATCAAGCGGGTTTTGCGTGACGAAATAGACGCCCACGCCTTTCGACCGGATGAGCCTCACCACCTGCTCGACGCGTTCGACCAGCGCGCGCGGGGCTTCGTCGAAAAGCAGGTGTGCCTCATCGAAGAAGAACACCAGCTTCGGCTTGTCCGGATCGCCGACCTCGGGCAATTCCTCGAACAGCTCAGAGAGCAGCCAGAGCAGGAATGTCGCGTAGAGGCGGGGATTCATCATCAGCTTGTCGGCAGCCAGCACGTTGATCGCGCCGCGCCCGTCGCGCGTGGTGCGCATGATGTCGCTGATCTTAAGCGCGGGTTCGCCAAAGAAGTAGGCGCCGCCCTGCTGTTCCAGCACGAGAAGCTGGCGCTGGATCGCACCCACCGACTGCCGCGATACGTTGCCGTAGCGCGCACCGATCTCCGACGCGCGTTCGGCCATGTTGGCCAACATCGCCTGCAGGTCCTTCATGTCGAGGAGCAGCAAGCCTTCTTCGTCGGCAATGCGGAAGGCGATATTCATCACGCCTTCCTGCGCCTCGGAGAGGTTCATCAGACGCGACAGGAGCAGCGGTCCCATTTCGGAAACGGTTGCCCGGATCGGGTGCCCCTGCTCGCCGAACAGGTCCCAGAATATGACTGGAAACTCGCCGAACTCATATGGCTCCAGCTTGATCGTTTCGGCGCGTTTCAGCAGAAAGTCCTTGGCCTCGCCCATCATCGCGATGCCCGACAGGTCACCCTTGATGTCGGCGCAGAAGACCGGGACACCGGCATTGGAAAAGCCTTCCGCCAGGATCTGCAGGGTCACCGTCTTGCCGGTGCCGGTCGCGCCGGTCACGAGCCCATGGCGATTGCCGAACTTCAGCAGCAATTCCTCGGGCTGCTGGTAGCTGTCATCCGGCTTGCGGCTGGCCCCGAGAAATATGCTCTTCTGCTGCTCGTCCCACATGAGTTCCCTCTCCGCTGTCGTTTCCGTGGCCGGCACGGGCTGCCCAGCCGGTATAGCCACCCCGGTGGACCCTGCCAATGCGGATGATGCGAGCCGTTGCCGAATGAACACACGCGTTCATGAAATGCCGTCATCAGCCGTGATAAGCCTATTGGCGGTGCCGCTTCGCATTGCAGCAAGCTGGCGTGCATCCTAAACTTGCGACGACGCTCGCCATAAGGCGGAGATGGGAGCAGGCATGGAAGCCGCGATCATAAACACCGGAAGTTTTCCGCCGATCGGCCGGTCGCAATGGCTGGAATCGGTGCGCGGCGTCACGAGCGCGCACACGGAAGCACCGGCCGTGCCCTCCTATTCGGATTTGCAGTTCGAGAGCCTGCGCCAGGACCGGTCCCGGCCGGGATTGATGTCCCGAGCGGCGGCAGGATGGACCGTCGTGCAGCGCGTCGACGATTCGGATGCCAAGCGTGCGAATGCGCAGGCGCAGGAAGACATCGCCAATGGGGCGACCGGCCTGGCGGTCGTCTTCGAGGATGCCCCGAACGCATTCGGCTTCGGCCTTCCCGCCAAGCCCGAGGCGCTGGCAGCGGCCCTCCACAACATACCCCTGAACCGGATCTATCTGCGCATAGACGTTCATCCGTCGAGCCGGGCGTCCGTCGACTGGATCGTCGAACTGATGCGCCGCAAGAAGGTTGACCCGACCCGTTTGGGACTGTCCTTCGGCATCGATCCCGCGGCCATCTTTGCCGGCAATGGCAGCCTGCGCATGTCGATCGAGGCCTTGCAGGCGTCAATGCCGCAGTCGCTGGCGCATTTCTTCGGCATGGGCATTCCGGCAGTGCTGCTGGAAGCCGACGGCCGTGTTTTCCACAATGCCGGCGCGACGGAGGCACAGGAGCTCGGCGCGATGCTGGCCAGTGCCGTTTCTCACCTGCGCATGTTCCAGGAAGCGCGTCAGCCGCTTGTCTATGCCACGCCTCACATCGGTTTCGCCCTCTCTGTCGACCAGGATCAGTTCCTGTCGGTCGCCAAGGTTCGTGCGCTGCGCAAGCTCTGGTCGAAGGCTCAGGAAGCTTGCGGCATCCCGCCTTCGCCGACCAAGGTACACGTCGAGACTTCGTACCGGATGATGAGCGCGCAGGCGATAGAGACGAACATCCTGCGCTCGACGCTGGCAGCGTTCGCCGCGGCGGCTGGCGGGGCCGACACGATCAGCGTTTTGCCGCACACGCTTCCGCATGGATTGCCGGAATCCAAAGCGCGGCGGCTTGCGCGCAATGCCCAGCTCATTCTGGCGAACGAGACCAATCTCAGCCTGCTCGGCGATCCGCAGACCGGCTCCGAAGACCTGGATATCCTCACCGCTTCGCTGTGTGAGGCAGCCTGGGAAGAGTTTCGGCAGATCGAAGCTGAGGGTGGCCTGCTCGCCAGCCTCGCTGCTGGTCGGCTTCAGAAGCGGGTTGTCGAGGCGCGCGAAAGACGGGCACAACGCCTTCGCGAAGATCGTTTTAAGATCGTCGGCACCACGCTGCACGCGCAAGGCACCGACGAAGATTCCGCGCCTACGCTTTCAACGGAGCGCCGCAATCCCCCATCGGACGGGGTGGTTTTCTGCGAAAAGTTGCCGCCCATTCGGCTCGATTCGCTTCTGGGCGACTGACTGGTTAGGTTTATCGCGCGCCGTTCAGACGCCCAGCTCCACGATTTCCCAATCCTTGCCGCTAACGGTTACAACGTCTCCGACGCTCTTGCCGAAAAGCGCCTGTGCCATCGGCGAAACGTGGGAAATCTTGCCGGCTGAGACGTCCGTCTCGTCCTCGCCCACGATCTTCCAGGTACGCCGTTCATCGTCGTCGTTGACGATGGTGACATGCATGCCGAAACGTACGACCTTGTCGTCATGCGGCTCTGAAAGTTCAGCCGTTTCGCGCCGCGCGTTCCAGTAGCGCAGATCTCGCGAAACGAGCGCTATGCGTTCGCGCACGCCTTCCGCCTCCGCGCGTGCGAGCTCTTCGCGCAATCGTGTCACTTCGTGATCGATCGCGGCAAGCCCTTCGCGGGTCACCAGGTTTCGGTGTTGGCTGACGGGCCGCTCGCCAATATCGGGCAGCGCGCCGTCGCCATCGTCTTCTCGGGTAAAAGCTCTGCTCATGGAGTGAATCTAGGTCCGAACCCCGGAATCGGCAAGCGCAAGCCGATTTGCCGGTCGTGGCACGCTTCCTGCTTCGGCTTGTCTGACAGGACGGGATTGTATCGAAGATGGACAGACGGAAGTTTCTTGCGACAGGTATTGGCCTCGCGCTTGGCGGGCTGGCAACGCGCGCGATGGCTTCACCTCTGTCGGACCTGACCGTGACGGCCGCCATCCGCGGCTCCATCAACGCGGAAGAATTCGGCGTCCGCCCCGGCGCCGTCGACGACCAGAGCCGCAATTTCCAGAAGATGCTCGACGCGGCCGGCGAGCGCGGCGCACCTGTATTCCTGCCGCCCGGCGACTATGTCGTTTCCAACATACGTTTCCCGCGCGAAACGCGACTGATCGGCGTGCCGGGCACGACCCGTATCGTCTATGGTGGCGGCGGCTTCCTTTTCGCCGCCGAAGACGCATCTACCGTGGACCTCACCGGCCTCTCGATCGACGGCGCCAACCGGCCGCTCGACGAGCAGGCGCAGGCTCTTGTGGACATGCGCCGAGTGGCTTCTTTCACAATGGACCGCTGCGAAGTGAGCGACAGCGCGCGCTCGGCAATCGCGCTCGAGCGCGTCTCGGGCTCCGTAGAGCGTTCAACGATCACCGGTGCTACCGATTACGCGCTTTACAGCGTGGAGGCGGGCCGGATGCGGATCGTCTCCAACGTCGTCGCCGACTGCGCAGATGGCGGCATTCTCGTCCATCGGTGGGAAGCGGCAACCGACGGTTCCATCGTCACCAACAATCACATCGAGGGGATCGGTGCGCGCAGCGGCGGCACGGGGCAATACGGCAACGGCATCAATGTCTTTCGCGCCGACAACGTCATCGTCTCGAACAACCACGTCGCCGACTGCGCTTTCTCGGCCATTCGCGCCAATAGCGCCAGCAACGTCCACATCACCGGCAACCAGTGCCTGCGCTCGGGTGAAACGGCGGTTTATTCCGAATTCTCGTTCGAAGGCGCGGTCATCAGTTCCAATATCGTCGACGGGGCGGCAGTCGGTATATCTATCGCCAATTCCAACGAAGGCGGCCGCATGGCCGTTTGCAACGGCAACATCGTGCGAAACCTCGTCGATGAAGCTCCTTACGAAGCCTTCGAGGCCGTCGGTTTCGGCATCGGCATCAGCGTCGAGGCCGATGTCGCCGTAACCGGAAACGTGATCGAGAAAGCACCCCGCTACGGCATGATGCTCGGCTGGGGACCGTTCCTGCGCAATGTAGCTGCGACCGGCAATGTCATCCGCATGGCGGGCGAAGGCATCGCCGTCTCGGTGGTCGAGGGCGCTGGTTCGGCGATTGTCGCCGACAACATCATCGAAGCCGTGGAGCACGGGGTGGTCGGATACCGCTGGGCCGATCCCGCCACAGGCGATCTCGCCGGCGACGACGAAACCCGCTTCGCCCATCTCAGGGTCGAGCGAAATCTCGTGAGCTAGACAAGCTCGGCAGTCGGCCTCAGCCGGCCCACCTCTACCCCGTTCCAGTTGCGCAGGACAGGATTTGCCATATCCCGGAGAGCGCCTGCCAGTTCGGCATCGTCTGCCAACAACTTCGCCAGGATGGCTGCCACCGCCACCTCGGCAGCCCGGCCGGCGCCGTCGTCGCATTTGATGGCGATGCCCAGGCCCAGTTCGGGCACGGCTCCGCAGTAGACGCCTTCTGCGCCGGTCTTGACCATGATCCGGCCGCTCGCCGCCTTCATCAGGCGGGTATCCAGACGGTCGGTGCCCGAAACGTAAAACGGCTCTGCCATGCAGGCGGCAAGAATGCGCCTTGCAGCGCGCGCCCGCTCGGCGCCAAGCCCCTGCCCACTCGCCATGCGAGCGAAGCCGCGCGCGAGGTTCTTCAGCGGCACCGCATAGGTCGGGATCGAACAGCCGTCGGTGCCGCAGACATCGGCACCGTGAGCGGCCCCGGTCACCGCCTCCATCGCCTCGCGCACCATCTCCTGTAGCGGATGCCCCGCGCGCACGTAGCCGCGATGTTCCAGACCGACATGGCGGCAGGTGCACAAGAATCCTGAATGCTTGCCGGAGCAGTTGTTGTGCCGGGCGCCGGGCTTGCCGCCGCCGGCGGCCAGATCCAGCGCGGCCTCCTGCCGGGATGGCCAGTGCGCGCCGCACTCAAGTGCGGACTCGTCCAGACCAGCCTTTGCAAGCATGGCGGTCGCGAGTGCAGCGTGTTCCGGCTCGCCCGAATGCGACGCGCAGGCCAGCGCGATCTCGCGTTCGCCGAATCCGTAAGCGTCGGCGGCGCCCGATTCCAACAGCGGCAGTGCCTGTATCGATTTCACCGCCGACCGCGGGAAAACCGGACGGTCTACATCGCCGATCGAGAGCACCGCCTTGCCGTCGGCATCGACCACCATGGCCGCGCCGCGATGCCGGCTCTCGACGATGTTACCGCGCGTGACTTCAACGAGGACTGGATTTGCCATTATCTCACCGGAATTTCGCGTTCCGAGGGCTGTAATCGCTGATACCGTTCGACGCAAAGGCTTTCGCTTGTTCCAGATTCTGAAGGGTACATTCGCCGTCTTCTTGGTCGTGTTCGTGTTGCCTGTCGCCGCGACCTCGGCATGGTGGGCGATGCTGGACCGCCCTGCCTCATGGCGTGTCGCAAACTGGCAATCCAGCGGCGTGCTTCCGCCCGCGAAGGCGCCCGGGGCCGCCATCCATGTACTGGCGGCGCGCACCGGCGGTCTCAAGGGTGCTCTTTCGGTCCATAGCTGGATTGTCATCAAGCGTCCGGGCGAAGCGAACTACGAGCGCTACGACAAGGTCGGCTGGGGCATGCCGATCCGGCGCAACGGCTATCCCGCCGACGCGCACTGGTACTCGAACCGGCCTTTCTTCGTCCACTCCATCACCGGAGAAGAGGCCGAACGTCTTGTCCCGCAGGCCGAAGCGGCGATTGCCAGCTATCCTTGGCGCAACAACGGCGATTACCGTATCTGGCCGGGACCAAACTCCAACAGCTTCGTTGCCCATGTGCTGCGAGAGGTCCCCGGCATCGGCATTAGGTTACCGCCAAACGCGACCGGGCGCGACTATGCCCCCGGGTTTGCCTCCGTGCGGCTCGCACCCGATCGGCGGGACCTTCATGTCACGCTGGGCGGCCTCGCCGGCTTCGCCGTTGGCGTTCGCAGCGGGCTGGAGGTCCATCTGCTCGGTGTCGTCGCCGGCGTGGATTTCGTGAACCCTGCGCTCAAGGTGCCGGCATTGGGCAGCATCGCCGTCGCCGACATCTGGTAGACTTCATTTCCGGTGCGAGAGCACGTTGAGCAGCTTGCCGGCCGGATCCTCGATGAAGAAGCGCCGCACGCCCCAGGGCTCGTCGGTCAGGTCGTGGATGAACGTGCAACCCATCGCCTTCGCGCGGCGATGGGCTTCGTCGACGTCGTCGACCTCAATCGAAAGGTTCGGCACGGGCGCGCCTGCTCCGCCTTCCGACATGACGCTGACTTGCGGGTTCGTGGCGGCATCGGTGGCAAGGGTCGCGATCCAGCCGAGATCCATAACTATTTCGAGCCCGAAGAGCTCGGTGTAGAAGTCGCGAACCTCGGCAACCTTCTCGGCCGCGATGTTCGGAACGATGCGTAGAACCATCATGCCGTCAGCTCCCGGCTGAGAATCCAAAGATGGCCGAAAGGGTCGCGCAGGCGACCTTCCCGCTTGCCATAAGGACGATCCTTGATCGGGATGACGATCTCCGCGCCCTCGGCCTCCATCCGAGCAGCGACAGCGTCGCAGCCGTTCAGGTCAAGTTGCATAAGGACCGGAGAACCGCCCAGCGTGATCGGCGAGGTCCATCCCCATTCGGGCACCTCTTCGCTCAGTGAAAAGGAAAAATCTCCCGAAGCCAATCTGGCAAAGGCCACACGTCCGCGTGGCTCGGCAAAGCGTTCGATGAGCCGGGCCCCAAGTGCCTTTTCAAAGAAGCCGATCGCGGCATCGGCGTCACGAACGATCAGGCGGGGAAAGGCCGCCCGCGGGCTGGCAACATCTGGCATGGCGATCTCCTGCAGCTATTGAGGGCCCCGGCATTAGCGTCATGAGCAGTGATGCGTCTTGAACGAAAAGCTACGCGGAAGGATCGCGAACGTGGCCGGCATAGGGTCGATTGCTCGCGCGCAGGCGACCGGGCGTCATGGCCGCGAACTGCTCGATCTCGCGCGTCATGTGCGACTGGTCTGCGAAATCCGCATCGAATGCCAGGTCGCACAGTGAGGAAGCCGGCGTGAGACGCCCGAGCGCGTCGCGAAACCTCGCGATCCTGAGGTAGCGCTTCGGCGTCATGCCGACATTGGCGACGAAGAGTTTCCTGAAGACGTACGGTGAAAGCCCTTCGCCCGCGCAAACGTCCTTGATAGCGACACCTTTCCTCATGCGCTCGATGGCGCTGGCCAACAGTGCGGCCGCCGTCAGCTCGCGCAGGCGGCTTTCGACTTCCGCTTCGAGGAGATCGAGGCGTGCATCATGCGATTCGAGTGCTTTCAACCGCGTCTGGATCTGCCCGGCTTCATCACCCCAAAAGCGGGAGAGGTCGATGAGCTTGTCGGTCGTCCGGTCGACCACCGGGCCAAAGAGCGCGCCTGCACCGCCCGGCCGGAGGCTCACGCCGCAGGACGACACCTGCGACGCGCGCGCTATGCGGCGCGGCTGCGTCGACGGCCCCTGCAGCACATGCATCAAGCCGGAGCGGGGTTGCGGCGCTGTCGGGTCATGCTCATCGAGCGGAACTTGAAAGCTGAAGATGATCTGCGCCCGGCCCGACGGCAGCAGCGTCTCGAAGCCGTCCGCAGCCGGATCCGATACGCACCAGAGCCGGTCGATGACGAGCTTCGTCGCTTCGTTCTCCGGCTCGCGTGCCGTCAGCATTCCTCTTCTCCGGTCGATTGCCGCCGCCTTGCGGATGCTAGTCGGAGAAAGCCCCGGCAAGCGCGGTGCGCAGCGTGTTCTCGTCGCCTTCCGCGCCATAGCGGATGTCGTCGATCACGTAGACGCCACCCTCGCCCTTGACGAGCACCAGCCGATCCGTCGCCTTCGCGCCCTCCTCATCAGGAAATGCGTAATTGACCTCGGCGATGATCTTGTCGCCTTCCACGACGGATTCACCCGGCTCGCAGACGGGCGCGTAGTCCTGGAAGCCCTGATAGGGAACGCCATCGCCCAGCGGCGGCTTCTCGTCAGGCGTTTCGGCTTGTATCGCCGCGTTCTTCTCCAGCGCCGCTGTGACCAATTCGGTCAGTCCCGGGCTCAGCAGGTAGATGCGCGCCGCGCCACCATCGGCCTCCCGCAGGCCGCAGAATGCCTGCACATAGGAGTCGACATCATCATCCTGCGCCGAGGCCACACACGTGGTGGCAAGCGTCATCGCCAGGACAGCAGCCCATTTCCTCATCTCGAATAATCTCCTGTCTTATGAATTGTCGTGGCGAATAATGCCGGCCGCCATGAAGCCGCCGTCCACCGCGATCGTCTGGCCGGTGATGAAGCTCGCCTCGGGCGAAAGCAGGAACGCGATCGCTGCTGCAACCTCGTCCGGCTCCCCGTAGCGCCCTTGAGGCAGGCGATCGAGCCATTGCCTGCGGGCGTGCTCGCCATGCAGCCGCGCGACCATCGGCGTGTCGATCGGTCCCGGCGCCACGCAATTGACCCGCACCTCGCGGGTGGCAAGCTCCACCGCCATCACCTCCGACATCAGCCTCACACCCGCCTTCGAAGCGCCATATGCGCAGCGACCGTGATTGGCCCGCAGCCCGGACACGGACGCGATGTTGACGATCGACAGCGTCTCGGCCTTCCGCTCCACCGCCGCCTTCGAGGCGATGAGCGTGCCGACGAGATTGACGTCGAGCACTTCGCGAAACTTTTCGGCCGTGGTTTCCATGACCGACACGTCCATGGCTATGCCGGCGGAGTTGACGAGCCCGCCCAGCGGACCAAGCGCATCGACGGCCTGGTCGAAAGCCTCGGCGACCATCTCCTCGTCGGTGACGTCGACGCCGATGAAGACCGCGTTCTCGCCCGAAAACATGTCCTCGGCGGCGACGAGCGCCACGGGATCGGAATCTAGCACGGCCACCGGCCAACCATCGTCGAGGAGCCATTCGACAGTGGCAAGGCCAATGCCGGATGCGCCCCCAGTGACGATGGCGGATGGCTTCATTTGATCCGTTCGAGGATGGACACGTAGTTGGCGACGGCAGCGCCGCCCATGTTGAAGATGCCGCCCAGCTTCGCGCCCTCGACCTGGATGCCGCCGGCTTCGCCGGTAAGCTGCATCGCGGTCAGCGCATGCATCGAAACGCCCGTGGCCCCGATCGGATGACCCTTGGCCTTGAGCCCACCGGACGGATTGACCGGCAGCCGGCCGCCCTTCTCGGTCTGGCCTTCGAGCGCCACCTTGCCGCCCTGCCCCCGCGGAGCCAGCCCCATCGCCTCGTACTCGATCAGTTCGGCGATTGTGAAGCAGTCATGCGTTTCGACGAAGGACAGGTCGTCGAGCGACACACCTGCCTGTTTCAGCGCGCGCTCCCAGGCTGCCTCGCAACCCTCGAACAGCAGGATGTCGCGCTTCGACATCGGCAGGAAGTCCTGTACGTGCTCGTTGGCGCGGAATGCGACGGCGCGCTTCATCGACAACGCGGTGGTCGCGTCTGTCAACACGATCGCTGCCGCCCCATCAGAGACCAGCGAACAGTCGGTGCGCTTCAACGGGCCGGCGACGAAGGGGTTCTTCTCGCTTTCGGTGCGGCAGAACTCGTAGCCGAAATCCTTGCGCATATGCGCATAGGGGTTTTCGACGCCGTTCTTGTGGTTCTTGGCCGCGATGCGGGCGAGCGCGTCCGATTGGTCGCCATGGCGCTGGAAATAGGCGGCCGCGATCTTGCCGAACTGGCCCGCGAATCCTGCCGGAATGTCGCCTTCTTCAACGACGTAAGAGGCTTTCAGAAGGTTCTTTCCGACCTCGGGTCCCGGCGTCGTCGTCATCTGCTCCACGCCGACCACCAACACCACGCGGGCCGCTTTCGCTTCCAGCGCACGGATGCCCTGGCGTACGGCTGCGGAACCGGTCGCGCAGGCGTTTTCGACGCGGGTCGCCGGCTTGAAGCGCAGCCGGTCATCGGCCTGAAGAACGAGGCTCGCGGTAAAGTCCTGCGCGGAGAAACCTGCGTTGAAATGGCCGAGAACGATCTCGTCGACATCCTCAGGCCCGATGCCGGCGTGCTCGAGGGCGTCGTTGGTTACCTTGACGATCAGGCTTTCCACGGTTTCGTCGGAAAACTTGCCGAACTGCGAATGGGCCCAGCCCACGATACAAGCTGTCATTCTTCTCTCCCTAGCTTCAGCATAACATGGCCGATCCGCTTCGGCGCATACTTATATATTGTTCAACGATGAACTGTTTGTGCGCCGCCGTAAAGTCTTTTTCGCAAGCGCGAACAGACCGTTTTTATTGATTGATTGATCAATCAATAATAGGCTCCCTTCAGGAGTCGCTATGCCCAAGATCGGAATGGAACCCCTGCGCCGCAAGGCGCTGATCGATGCAGCCGTGCTCGCCATAGGCGAACGCGGCTCGCTCGACGTGACCATGTCGGAAATCGCCACGCGCGCCGGCGTTTCGGCAGCACTCGCGCATCATTATTTCGGCGGCAAGGACGACCTGCTCGAAGCAACCATGCGGCACATACTGCGCGAGCTCGGCAGGGATTCCGTGGCCGCGCTTGCCGGCGTCGCGGACCCGCTGGGCCGCGTCAGCGCGGTGATCGCGGTCAACTTCGCGCACAGCCAGTTCCGCCGCGAAACGATCGCGGCCTGGCTCGCCTTCTACGTCGAAGCGCAGCGCTCCGCCCCGATGCGCCGCCTGCTGCGCGTCTATACGCGCCGGCTTCATTCCAATCTCATGAGCGGGCTGCGTGAGCTGCTGCCCGAGCGCGAAGCGGAGCGCACCGCCGAAGGAATCGCGGCATTGATAGACGGGCTCTACATCCGCCGCGCGCTCGTGGCTGGCGCGCCGGATGCGGCAAGCGCCGTCGCGCTCGTCGAAGACTATCTCGAAACAAGGCTGACAAGGGAGACCGCGCGTACATGACCGGCAGGCCGAACATTCTCGTCATCATGGTCGACCAGCTCAACGGGACGCTGTTTCCCGACGGGCCGGCCAACTTCCTGCATACGCCGCACCTGAAGGCGCTGGCGCAGCGTTCGGCCCGGTTTGCCAACAACTATACCGCCTCGCCGCTCTGCGCACCCGGCCGTGCTTCCTTCATGAGCGGCATGCTGCCGTCACGCACCGGCGTCTACGACAACGCTGCCGAGTTCGCTTCGTCGATCCCCACATTTGCGCATCATCTGCGCATGGCCGGCTACCAGACCTGCCTTTCCGGCAAGATGCACTTCGTCGGACCGGACCAGCTTCACGGCTTCGAGGAAAGGCTGACCACCGATGTCTATCCCGCCGATTTCGGCTGGACTCCCGACTACCGCAAGCCGGGCGAGCGCATCGACTGGTGGTATCACAATCTAGGCTCCGTCACCGGGGCCGGTGTGGCCGAGACGACCAACCAGCTCGAATATGACGACGAGGTGGCGCACCATGCCGTCCAGAAGCTCTACCAGCTTTCCCGCACGTCGCAGGATGAAGCGCGCCGTCCGTGGTGCCTGACCGTCTCTTTCACCCACCCTCACGATCCCTATGTCGCGCGCCGCAAATACTGGGATCTCTATGAGGATTGCGAGCAGCTCGAGCCGGAGGTCGGTTTCATCTCCTACGAGCGGCAGGACCCGCATTCGCAGCGCCTTTACAAGGCCAGCGACTACGATTCCTTCGACATCCAGCCAGAGGACGTTCGACGCTCGCGGCGCGGCTATTTCGCCAACATCTCCTATCTCGATGACAAGGTTGGCGAATTGCTCGACACGCTCGAGCGCACGCGCATGCTGGACGACACCGCCATCCTGTTCTGCTCCGATCACGGCGACATGCTCGGCGAGCGTGGCCTCTGGTTCAAGATGAGCTTCTTGGAAGGTTCGGCGCGGGTGCCGTTGATGATTGCCGGTGCCGGAATCCCGGCCGGCCGACATGACAGCCCGGTATCGAACCTCGACATCCTGCCCACGCTTTGCGATCTCGCCGGCGTGGATTTGAGCGCGGTCGCACCCTGGGCCGATGGGCAGTCGCTACTGCCACTGACACGCGGCGAGCCGCGCGCTGAACCGGTCCTGATGGAATATGCCGCCGAAGGATCATACGCCCCGCTGGTCGCGATCCGAGAGGGACGCTGGAAATTCGTCCATTGCGAGCTCGATCCGCCGCAACTCTTTGATCTGGAGGCCGATCCGCGGGAGTTGACCAATCTCGCGGCCGATCCCGCCCATCAGGCCACCGTCGCGCGGTTCATGGAGACGGTGCGCGCCCGCTGGGATCTGGCCCGCTTCGACGCCGAGGTGCGTGAAAGCCAGGCTCGGCGCTGGGTTGTCTACCCGGCGCTACGCAACGGCGCATACTATCCGTGGGACTTCCAGCCGCTGCAGAAGGCGTCCGAGCGCTACATGCGCAATCACATGGACCTGAACGTGCTGGAAGACCGCCAACGCTTTCCAAGGGGAGAATGAGATGATCACCGTATGGGGCCGCGCAACATCTTCGAATGTCCAGATCGTGATGTGGGCTTTGGCCGAGATCGGCCTGGCATGCCACCGCATCGACGCAGGGCACAGCTTCGGAAAGGTCGACACGCCTGAGTTTCGGGCGATGAATCCCAACGGCCTCGTGCCGGTGCTCATCGACGGCGACGCCGAGCCCTTGTGGGAGAGTGCTGCGATCGTGCGCTACCTCGGAGCCAAGTATGGCTCCGGGACGTTCTGGCCTGCCGATCCGTTGGAGCGCGCACAGGTCGACAAATGGGCCGATTGGATCAAGACAAGCTTCGGCCCTGTCTTTCTCACGGGCGTCTTCTGGTCGCTGCTCCAGAAGCCGGAAAACCGTGATGCCGCCGCGTTCATGGCCGCCGTGGGAAAGCTTAAGCCGCTGGCTCGAATGCTCGATGCGCGGCTCGCGGAAGGTCCATATCTCGGCGGCGACGAACCCTGCTTTGCCGACATGATCGTCGGCACTCTGCTTTATCGCTATTTCACGCTCGACTTCGACCGCGCCGATACCCCCAACCTGCGCGCCTACTACGACAGGCTTGTCGCCCGCCCAGCCTATGCCGAGCACGTGATGGTTTCCTACGATGTGTTGAGGGCAAAATGATCCCGGATCTGGACCATCTTCGTCGCGCCTATGCGGCAACCTCGCAAGCAACGCAGGTTACGCCGCTGCTTGAATCGGCCGCACTTGCGGGGCTCACCGGCGCGGCGCGCGTCTTCGTCAAACCGGAGTCGCTGCAATGGGCAGGCTCCTTCAAGGTGCGCGGCGCCTACTGGCGGCTGAAGCGGCTTTCGCCGGAAGAAGCGAAACGCGGGGTCGTCGCCTACTCGTCGGGCAATTTCGCGCAGGGCTTGGCGGCTGCCGGTCAGTCGCTCGGCGTGCCAATCACCATCGTCATGCCCATCGACGCGCCGAAGGCCAAGAGCGACGCCACGCGCGGCTACGGAGCACGCGTGGTCCAAACGGAGCATGGCAGCCGGGCGCGGGAGGAAGTCGCTTTCGAGCGTGCACAGCAGATCGCAGCAGAGGAAGGCCTCACCCTTCTCCATCCGTTCGACGATCCCGAGGTCGTGGCCGGCCAGGGCGGCGTCGGCATCGAAGCGATCGACCAGCTCGCCGCACGCAATGCGGCGGCCGACATCGTCTTCTGTCCCGTGGGCGGCGGTGGGCTGATTGGCGGCGTGGCACTCGCCTTTCACTACCTTTCGCCGACAACCGAAATCGTTGCCGTCGAACCCGACGGTTTCAACGGCATGGGCACATCGCTGTCGAAAGGCGAAATAGAGACGGTGCCGCTCGGCGGCCCTTCGATCTGCGACGGTCTGATGGCACGTCGCCCGGGCGTCGCCCCCTTCGCCGCGATCACGACAGCCGGTGCCCGCGCCGTTACAGTATCGGATGCCGAGGTCCGGCAGGCAATGAAGCTCGCCTTCGAGCGACTGAAGCTGGTGCTCGAACCTTCGGGCGCCGCCTCCCTCGCCGCCCTGCTTTCCGGCAAGGTGGACGTCGCCGGAAAAACTATCCTCGTGGTCTCGTCGGGCGGCAATGTCGCGCTGGCCGATTTCATGCGGCATGTCGGCGATGCTTGAAGCGGATTTCGTCATCGTCGGCTCGGGCTCGGCGGGCGCAGCCATGGCCTACAGGCTGTCGGAGGACGGCAAGCACTCGGTGATCGTGATCGAGTATGGCGGCACCGACATCGGCCCATTCATCCAGATGCCGGCTGCCCTGTCCTTCCCGATGAACATGAGCCGCTACGACTGGGGCTTCCAGAGCGAGCCCGAGCCTCATCTCGGCGGGCGGGTGCTGGCGACGCCGCGCGGCAAGGTGATCGGCGGCTCGTCGTCCATCAACGGCATGGTCTACGTGCGCGGACATGCCCGCGATTTCGACCACTGGGCGGATGAGGGCGCGGCCGGCTGGGCCTACGCCGACGTGCTGCCCTACTACAAGCGGATGGAAAATTCGCATGGCGGCGAAGATGGCTGGCGTGGCCATGACGGCCCTCTCCACGTTCAACGCGGACCGCGGAAGAACCCGCTCTATTCGGCCTTCGTCGAGGCGGGCCGGCAGGCCGGCTTCGAACTCACACCCGACTATAACGGCGCCAAGCAGGAAGGCTTCGGCCCGATGGAGCAGACGATCCATAAGGGTCGCCGCTGGTCCGTCGCCAACGCCTATCTCCGCCCGGCGCTGAAACGCAGAAACGTGAATCTCGTCAACGGCTTCGCGCGGCGTGTGGTCATCGAGAATCAACGCGCCGTCGGTGTGGAAATCGAAGCTCACGGAAAGATTCAGGTCGTTAAGGCACGACGCGAGGTGGTGCTTGCCGCCTCCTCGATCAACTCGCCAAAACTGCTGATGCTTTCCGGCATCGGGCCCGCCGACCATCTGCGGGAAAACGGCATCGCTGTCGTCGCCGACAGGCCAGGAGTCGGCCAGAACCTGCAGGATCACATGGAGCTCTACATCCAGCAGGAATCGCTCCAGCCGATCACGCTCTATTCGAAGCTGAACCTGTGGTCCAAGGCGCTCATCGGCGCCGAGTGGCTGTTCTTCAAGTCTGGCCTTGGCGCGAGCAACCATTTCGAGGCGGCCGCCTTCCTGCGTTCGGCTGCAGGCGTCGACTATCCCGACATCCAGTATCACTTCATCCCCGTCGCCATCCGCTATGACGGCAAGGCGGCGGCGAAGGCGCACGGCTTCCAGGCCCATGTCGGGCCGATGCGCTCCAGGTCGCGCGGGGTCGTCACGCTTCGCTCGGGCGATCCCAGCGAAAAACCGCTCATCCGCTTCAACTACATGTCCCACCCTGACGACTGGTCGGACTTCCGCCACTGCATCCGGCTCACCCGGGAGATTTTCGGACAGGCGGCGTTCGATCTTTATCGCGGCCGCGAAATCTCGCCCGGCGAGCACGTTCAGAGTGACGACCAGCTCGACGATTTCATCCGGGAGCATGCGGAGAGCGCCTACCATCCGTGCGGCACCTGCCGGATGGGATCTGCCGACGACCCCCGGAGCGTTGTCGACCCGGAATGCAGGGTGATCGGCGTTGAGGCGCTGCGTGTGGCGGATTCCTCGATCTTCCCGCGCATCACCAATGGCAATCTCAACGCGCCTTCCATTATGGTGGGCGAAAAGGCGTCCGACCACATCCTCGGCCGCCAGCCGCTCAGCCCGTCCAATCAGGAGCCGTGGATCAATCCACGCTGGCAAACTTCCGACCGATAGGAGTTCCGGTATGCGCGCCCAGCCCAAGGCATCGCACTACATCAACGGCCGTTTCGTGGACGACGAGCAAGGCCAGCCACTCGAGGTGATCTATCCCGCCACCGGGGAGGTGATCGCGCGGCTGCACGCGGCGACCGGCAATATTGTCGAACTTGCAGTCGAAGCCGCACGCGCCGCCCAGGAGCAATGGGCCCGTATGCGCCCCGCCGAGCGCGGCCGCGTCCTGCGTCGCGCAGCCGAGCTGCTCTACCGGCATAACGACGAGATCGCGCGGCTTGAAACGCTGGATACCGGCAAGCCATTGCAGGAAACCACGGTCGCCGATCCTGCATCGGCAGCCGAGGCCCTCGAATTCTTCGGCGGCGCGGTTGCGGGCTATCACGGCGAATATGTTGACCTCGGCGGCGGCCCCTTCGGCTACACGCGGCGCGAGCCGCTGGGTGTGTGCGTCGGTATCGGTGCGTGGAATTATCCGATCCAGATCGCTGGCTGGAAATCGGCGCCGGCGCTGGCCATGGGCAACGCCATGATCTTCAAGCCGTCCGAGGTCACGCCGCTATCCGCGCTCCGGCTTGCCGAGATTTACACGGAAGCCGGTTTGCCTGCGGGGCTTTTCAACGTCGTTCAGGGCTTCGGCGACGTTGGCGCCGCACTGGTCGCGCACCCGGCAGTCGCCAAGGTCTCGCTGACGGGCTCGGTGCCGACCGGCAAGAAGGTTCTGTCGCTGGCCGGCTCGCACATGAAGCACGCGACGATGGAACTGGGCGGCAAGTCGCCGATCATAATTTTCGACGACGCCGACGTGGAAAACGCCGTCAGCGGCGCGATGCTTGGCAATTTCTATTCCACCGGGCAGGTATGTTCGAACGGCACCCGCGTCTTCGTGCAGGACGGCATCTATGAGCGTTTCCTCCAACGCCTGACCGCCCGCACGAGCAAGATCGTCATCGGCGACCCGCTCGACCCTGACACTCAGATGGGACCGCTGATCAACAAGGCGCAGCACGATAAAGTCACGGACTACATCGAGATCGGCAAGTCGGAAGGCGCCAAGCTCCATTATGGCGGCACCGTGCCCCAGCTTCAGGGTTTCGAGAACGGCCTGTTCGTGGAACCGACCATCTTCACCGCCGTGACCGACGACATGCGCATCGCGCGCGAGGAAATCTTCGGGCCGGTCATGAGCGTGCTCTCCTTCTCCGACGAGGTCGAGGCGATCGAACGCGCCAACAATACCGAATTCGGGTTGGCGGCCGGCGTGTTCACACGTGATCTGCCGCGCGCGCACCGGGTGATCGGCGAGCTCCAAGCGGGAACCTGCTGGATCAATACCTACAATCTAACGCCGGTCGAACTGCCTTTCGGCGGCGCCAGGCAGTCCGGCATTGGCCGCGAGAATTCGCTGGCCGCGCTTTCCCACTACTCGCAACTCAAGTCGGTGTACGTGGAGACGGGGGACGTCGACAGCCCTTACTGACGCTCGGCGTATAAATAGCGATTGTCCGCCGGTTCGGGCTTGCGGGCGATGCGGCCGAACGCTATAAGCCCGGCCTGCTGGTCACGGAGTGTAGCGCAGCCTGGTAGCGCACCTCGTTCGGGACGAGGGGGTCGCAGGTTCAAATCCTGCCACTCCGACCAGCGTTTTCAGACATACTCCTGGTGCAACCCAGCTCCGTTTTGTCACACGGGACGATGCAAACTCTTGTTTGCAGAGGGGCGCATCCACCGCTAATATTGATTTCTCAGCGGGTTACAGGGGGCCAACTTGAAACTTCACCAGCGCGGTGTTGATCTTTTGCTGAACGTGCAATCGGCTCTGGAACATCTGGATGCATTGCCTGCGCATGAAGTGAGAAACCTGCTGATCGAGACAGAGATCGTGTTGCGCGACCTGCTCGCGCGCGATCGCCCGGTGCAGCAGGCGAGCGAAAAGGCTTCTCAACCGGGTGCTGCGGGCAGCTAGGCGGAATTAGACCCACTGCTCGCCGGTCAGGGCGACAAAAGACCGCCAATGCACGGCTAGATTGAACGAACGGGCAATAAGGGGTAGCCATCCTTCTGCGCGACTCGCGCCGGGAGAGAGGGAAGCCCCGCGATGGAATTCATCATCCTCATAGCCGCCATCGCGGTATTCGCCGTGCTGCGCAAACAGCACACGCGTCTCGGTGAGCTGGAACGTCAGGTGACCGCATTGCAGGCACGGGTCGCTGCCGACAGTTCGATGGCCGCGAACGCAGCGCCCGCGGCGGTAACGGAAGCAAAGCCTGTTTCCATCGAAGACGGCACTGTCGAGCCTGCTGAACCCGCGCCGGTCGAGGACAGCGAGCCCGATAGTGAGGAGCAGTCGCCAAGCCCGTGGGCGCAGGCTGCGGCGCGCGCCACAAACGACGAAGCAGCGGCAACCGCCCTGCCCTACGTCACGGAGGTGACTCGAAAGCCGGATCTTGAAACGACGCTTGGCACGCGTTGGGCTGTCTGGGTCGGGGGTCTTGCGCTGGCGCTGGGCGGTGTCTTCCTTGTCCGCTACTCGATCGAGGCCGGCATATTCGGCCCCGGCGTACGGCTCACTTTCGCCTCCGTGTTCGGCGTGCTGCTGGCCGGCGCGGGCGAACTGGCAAGACGGCGCGGCTTCCAATCGCCTGTTGGAGGGCTGGATGCCGCCTATATCCCCGCCATTCTGACGGCCGCCGGTGCCTTCACACTGTTTGGCGCCACCTACGCTGCTCATGGAATCTACGGTTTCATCGGGCCGACTGTCGCGTTCGTGCTGCTTGGCGTATTGGCGCTGGCCACCGTCGCCGCAGCGCTCATTCACGGGCAGGCGCTCGCCGGCCTCGGGCTTCTTGGCTCCTACCTAACGCCGTTACTGGTCGCTTCCGACGCGCCGAGCGCGTGGACGCTGTTCATCTACCTGGCGATCGTGCTGGGCGCGGCCGTTGCCGTCGCTGCCACAAGGCGCTGGCAGTTGCTGGCATCAGGCGCATATCTGGGCGCTGGCCTGTGGAGCGTCGCCTATCTCGCCGGCGCTCCCGTACCTGAGGCGGGCCCACTCGTATTCCTGCATCTGGTGGGACTTGCCGTTCTCGGTGGCATCTGGCTTGCCAGACGGTCCGATGCCGACACCACCCGCACGACCGATGCCGCGTCCGTGGTCGCTGCGATCTTCGCCGCGCTCATGGCACTCAATGCAGTGAATCTCGACGGCGCGACCTCCAGCAATGTCTGGGCCGCGGCGTTGATAACCGCCATGCTCGGCGTGGCCGCATGGCGCGCCCGCGCGGTTGCGATGCTGCACGCAGCCGGACTGGCGGCAATCGTCCTCCAGGGCCTGCGCATTCTGAATGGCGATTTCATTTTCGACCTCTATGGCGGCCGCTTCGCCATGGACGGAATCTGGGCCGATGTCGGCGCCGGCAGCTTCGCGCCTTATGCCGCCGCCATCGCGATCCTGTTTTTTGCCGGTGGCGTTGCGATGGCCAGGCGTTCGGTCGCAACCAATTCTGTTCAGGCGTTGAGCTGGGCGTTTTGGGCGGCGGTGGTACCAGTCGGTACACTCGCGATCACCTGGTTCCTCCACGGCAATCTCAACATCGACTGGCGTTTTGCCGCAGCGGCATTCGTCCTTGCGGGAGCATTGGGTGCAGCGGCAGAACTGGTCGCCCGAGCCGAGCAACCACCGCAGACCGGCGGCTGGGCGGTCACCTTCCTCGCAGCAGGCGCTGCGGCAGCCATGTGCCTCGCGCTCGTCACCGGTTTCGGTCCGGTACTGACAACAGTGCTGTCCGGCGTCGCCGCGGCTTTGCCGGCTGCGTTGACACGACTGCGGCGGTGGCCTGTGCTCGGCTGGCTATCAACCGGCTTCGCGGCGGTGACGCTTGGCAGGGTGATTGTCGATCCGACCATCGCCGGTCCGGAATTCCTCGGCACGACGCCGTTCTTCAACGCGCTGACGCCCGGCTACCTGCTGCCTGCTGCGGCATTCGCCTATGCCGCATGGCAACTGCTGCGCACCACTGATGGCAGGGCGCGGCTGACGATGGAGGCATTCTCGGCGCTTTTCGCGCTGGTCGGCGCAGGCATGCTGGCGCGGCACGCGATGTACGGCGGCGTCATCGACGCGAGCGAGCCGACCCTCGGGGAGCAATCCATCTACACACTGATCGCCATCGGCGGCGGCGCGGTGCTGCTGGCACTCGACAGGCGCTCGCCGAGCCCCGTGTTTCAATGGGGCTCTATAGGGCTCGCCGTGTTGTCGGTCCTGTTCATCGCGAGCGCGCATTTCATCGGCCTCAACCCGCTGCTCACCAACGAGTCCACGGGCACCATTCCAGTCGTCAACCTTCTGCTGCTTGGCTATCTGATGCCCGCGATCGCGCTGGCGGCGCTGGCATGGCGCGCGCGGGGCATCCGGCCGGACTGGTACGTCGCGATGCTGTCCATCTGTGCGGCAGCGCTCGGCTTTGCCTACGTCACGCTTTCCGTGCGTCGCCTTTTCCAGGGTGAGTTCATCGGCGCGTGGAAGGGCATGGGCGAAGTCGAGGCCTACACGCACTCCGCCATCTGGCTGGTGCTCGGCGTACTCCTGCTGGTCGCCGGGCTACGCTTCGGTTCGCGGGCCCTGCGTCTCGCCTCGGCGGTGCTGGTCGTGGTGGCTGTGGCCAAGGTCTTCGTCTACGACATGCGCCAGCTTGAAGGCGTATTGCGCGCCCTCTCCTTCATGGGGCTGGGCGGCGTGCTGATCGGCATCGGCATGTTCTACCAGCGCATGCTGGCAACGGCCAAAAACTAACCCGCCCCGGCGTCTGGCCGAGGCGGGTTACAGGCACGTTCAGTGGAAACTAGGCGAAGTCGAGCACCCTGTCGTCCTCGCCTTCACGGATCCGCGTCGGCAGGCCGATCCTGTCGAGCACCGCGAGGAACGGACGCGGCGGCAGGTCTTCGACATTGGCCATCTTCTTCACGTCCCACTCTCCGGTCGCAATCAGCATCGCGGCCGCGACCGCAGGAACGCCGGCAGTGTAGGAGATGCCCTGGCTGCCAACCTCCTCGTAGGCTTCCTTGTGGTCGGCCACGTTGTAGATGAAAACCTCGCGCTCTTTGCCGTCCTTCACGCCCTTGACCAGGTCGCCAATGCAGGTCTTTCCGGTGTAGCTCGGCGCGAGCGACGACGGATCGGGCAAGACCGCCTTCACCACCTTCAGCGGCACGACGTCGAGGCCTTCCGCGGTGGTGACCGGCTGCTCGGAGAGGAGCCCCAGGTTGTTGAGCACGGTGAAGACGTTGACGTAGTGGTCGCCGAAGCCCATCCAGAAGCGTACGGTCGGCACGCCGAGGTTCTGCGACAGCGAGTGCACCTCGTCGTGCCCGGTCATGTAGGTCGTGCTGGTGCCGACCACCGGCAGGTCCCATTCCTTGCGGACCTCGAACATCTTGTTCGAAACCCACTCGTTGCTCTGCCAGGACCAGACCTGTCCCGTGAACTCGCGGAAATTGATCTCCGGGTCGAAATTGGTCGCGAACCAGCGGCCATGGCTGCCGGCATTGACGTCGATGATGTCGATCGTGTCGATGCGGTCGAAATATTCGTCATGGGCGAGCTTGGCATAGGCGTTCACCACGCCAGGGTCGAAGCCCGCGCCCAGAACGGCCGTCACACCGGCCTTCTCGCATTCCTCGCGCCGCTTCCATTCGTAGTTGGCGTACCACGGCGGCGTCTCGCAGATCTTCAGCGGATCCTCGTGAATGGCGGTGTCGATATAGGCCGCGCCCGTCTCGATGCACGCAGACAGTACCGACATGTTGACGAAGGCCGAGCCCACATTGATGACGATTTCAGCGCCCGTCTTCTCGATCAGCGCCTTTGTCGCGCCGACATCCATCGCATCGAGCGCATGAGCCTCGACCCGGCCGTCTGTCTTGAGAGCCTTCTTCTCGTTGATCGAATTCACGATGGCGTGGCATTTCTCGACGGTTCGAGAGGCGACATGAATGTCGCCGAGAACGTCGTTGTTCTGCGCGCATTTGTGCGCCACGACCTGCGCCACGCCGCCGGCGCCGATGATGAGAACGTTTTTCTTCATTTCGGGGGTCTGTCTCCTTCAAGACTGCTTGAAACGGGACGGGCCTACGAAAGGCTCGCAGCATAATCGTCGAAGCCGAACTCGCGCACGACCTTTACGGTTCCGTCGAGCTCGCGCACCGCGATGGACGGCATCTTCACTCCGTTGAACCAGTTCTTCTTGACCATGGTATAACCGGCGGCATCCTGGACGGAGATTCGGTCTCCGACCTTGAGTTCGCCCGGGAAGCGAAACTCGCCGAAGATATCGCCCGCAAGGCACGACTTGCCGCACACCATGTAGGTGTGCCCGCCCTCGTTGGGTTCGATCTTGGCGGTCTCGCGATAGATCAGCAGGTCAAGCATGTGCGCTTCAATGGAGCTATCGACAATGGCGAGGTTCTTGCCGTTGAAGAGCGTGTCGAGCACGGTCACCTCGAGCGTCGTGCTCTTGGTGATCGAGGCTTCGCCCGGCTCGAGATACACCTGCACGCCATAGCGCTCGGCGAACGCCTTCAGTCGCGCGCAGAATGCGTCGATCGGGTAGTCGTCGCCGGTGAAATGAATACCGCCGCCAAGGCTGACCCACTCGACGCGCGACAGCAGCGTGCCGAACCGCTCCTCGATCTGGCCGAGCATTCGGTCGAACAGGTCGAAATCAGCATTCTCGCAGTTGTTGTGGATCATGAAGCCAGTGACCCGGTCCATCACCGCCTCGACCTTGGCAACGTCCCATTCACCCAGCCGGCTGAACGGGCGCGCCGGGTCGGCGAGATCGAAACTCGATGACGAGACCTGCGGATTGAGCCGAAGCCCGCACGCAATGTCGGTCGCCCGGTCGGCGAAGCGCTCGAGCTGGCCGATGGAGTTGAAGATGATCTTGTCGGCGTGGGAAACGACCTCGTCGATCTCGTGATCCGCGTAGGCGACCGAATAGGCGTGGGTTTCGCCGCCGAACTTCTCGCGCCCGAGCCGCACCTCGTTGAGCGACGAGGAGGTGGTGCCATCCATGTAGTCGCGCATAAGGTCGAAGACCGACCATGTCGCAAAGCATTTGAGCGCCAGCAGCGCCTTGGCGCCAGAGGCCTGGCGCACATGGGCGATCTTCTCCATGTTGGGCAGCAGCTTCTGCTTGTCGATCAGATAGTACGGGGTGGCAATCGTGGTCATCGTGCAATTCGCCTTCGGGTCTCGGGGCGGGTTATAGGCATGCGGGCGCGAATGGCAAATCCCGCACGGCCCATGGCAGCCTTTTGCCACATGCGCTTGACGGTGAGATCACACGGAAAACGGGTTCAGCAGGCCGCTACGGTGGCGACCTAGTCGCGTGGCAGCCGGCCTTCGGCAACGAAATGCGGGTTCGCGAAAGGTGCATCGCCTTCCGCTGTGCCCGCACCATAACGAAACGGCTTGCCGTCCAGAGTGCGGGTCATGCCGCCTGCTGCGCGCAGCACCGCGTCGCCTGCCGCGGTGTCCCACTGCATCGTACGTCCGAGGCGCGGGTAGAGGTCCGCCTCGCCACATGCGAGCAGGCAGAATTTCAGCGACGATCCGACGGACACGCGCAGCGCGGGCTCGTAGCGGCCGATGAAGGCATCGGTATCCGGCGTGTTGTGGGAGCGACTTGCGACGACGGTCAGCGGCGCGCAGCCATCGCGCACAACGATCGCACGACGGTCGCGCGCTTTATGGTCGGCATCGGTCGCAACCAGTGACGCCGAACCGGGATAGCCCGAATAGAGCTCCCTCCGCGCGGGTGCATAGACCACCCCGATGACAGGCGTGCCGTCACGCACCAGCGCAATGTTAACGGTGAAGTCGCCATTGCCGCTGACGAACTCACGTGTGCCGTCCAGCGGATCGACGAGAAAGAAGACACTGCCGACAGAATCGGGCGCGTGCCCCTCGGCGGCCTCCTCTTCGGCGACGACGGGAAAATCGGGAAAGTTCTCCCTCAGGCCCTTCAGGATGATTGCCTCGGCGTCCCGATCGGCTTCGGTCACCGGCGAGCAATCGGATTTCTCCTCGGCGGCAAAGCCACGGTCGCAAATTTCCATGATCCGCCGCCCCGCCTGCAATGCGAGCGGTTCGAGAACGGCAAGAACGGAACGGTCGTCTGGCAAGATCTGCATGGCCATCGCGATAGCTCGTTGGCGCGCCGTCAGCAATAGCCGCGCTGGCGCAACCAATTTTCCAGTTGGTCGGCCATCTCCTCCGGTGCATGCCCTGCCGTCTCCAGATGGACGTCGGCATTCTTTGGCGCCTCATAAGGCGAATCCACGCCCGTGAAATTCGCGATCTCACCCTTCAGCGCGCGCGCATACAGCCCCTTCGGGTCGCGCCGCGCGCACTCCTCGAACGGCGTGTCCACAAACACCTCGACGAATTCGCCGTCGCTCATCAGCTCGCGGGCCATCCGGCGTTCGGCACGGAAGGGCGAGATGAAGGAGACGAGCACGATCAGACCCGCATCGGCCATCAGGCGCGCCACCTCGGCCACCCGGCGAATGTTCTCCACGCGATCTTCCTCGGTGAAGCCGAGGTCGCGGTTGAGGCCGTGGCGCACATTGTCGCCATCGAGAATGTAGGTGTGACGCCCGGACGCGTGCAGCTTCTTTTCAAGCAGGTTCGCGATGGTCGACTTTCCGGAACCCGACAGGCCGGTGAACCACAGAACTGCGGGCTTCTGATGTTTCAGCTTAGCGCGGGCCTTCTTGTTCACATCCAGTGCCTGCCAGTGAATGTTGGCCGCCCTGCGCAACGGATGCAGGATCATGCCCGCACCGACCGTGGTGTTGGTGATGCGGTCGATCAGCACGAATGCGCCGGTCGTCCGGTCGTCGGCAAACTTGTCGAACACGAGGGGCGATTGCACCGAGATGTTGCAAACACCAACCTCGTTCATCTCTAGCGATTTCGCCGCCTCATGCGCGAAGTTATTGATATTCGTACGATACTTAAGTTCCGTAACGGTAGCGCCAACCTGGTCTGTCTCGGTTCTCAACAGATAGGACCGTCCGGGAATCAGGGCGTGCTCATCGAACCAGACGAGGTTGGCCGCAAACTGGTCGGCCACCTGCGAGCGCGCATCCGGCGCGACCAGCATGTTCCCGCGCGATACTTCAACCTCGTCGTCGAGGACCAGCGTCACGGCCTGCCCTTCGCGCGCGACGGAAATATCTCCATCGGCCGTCACGATGCGGCTCACGCGCGCGGTCTTGCCGGACTTGGCAATGACAACCTCGTCGCCCTGCCGCACAGTCCCGGAAGCGATGGTCCCCGCGAAACCGCGAAAATCCAGATTGGGTCGGTTCACATACTGGACGGGGAAGCGGAACGGCCGCTGCGCCTTGTCCTCATCGACCTTCACCGTTTCCAGATGCTCGATCATCGTAGGCCCGCGGAACCAGGCCGTTCTGTCCGAACGTGTCACGACGTTTTCGCCAT
Organism: Mesorhizobium sp. DxT; assembly: GCF_058448885.1. Classification (NCBI taxonomy): domain Bacteria; kingdom Pseudomonadati; phylum Pseudomonadota; class Alphaproteobacteria; order Hyphomicrobiales; family Phyllobacteriaceae; genus Mesorhizobium; species Mesorhizobium sp. DxT. Next base: position 120,035 of record NZ_JBZFLJ010000006.1, read on the forward strand.
AGCGTGCGGAAACGGGGATCGGCACGACGGAGGCGAAGCCAAGATCGGTCGCAAACGCGCGATAGTCCTCAACAATGCCGTCGAAGACCGCCTGATCGTGATCGACGAGGTCGATCTTGTTCACCGCCAGCAAAATGTGGCGAATGCCAAGGAGCGAGGCGATGAACGAGTGGCGGCGCGTCTGCGGTAGCACACCCTTGCGCGCATCGATCAGCACAATTGCGAGATCGGCCGTCGACGCTCCTGTTGCCATGTTGCGGGTGTATTGTTCATGCCCGGGCGCATCGGCGACGATGAACTTGCGGCTGGGTGTCGAAAAGAACCGGTAGGCGACATCGATCGTGATGCCCTGCTCGCGCTCGGCCTCCAAGCCGTCGACCAGCAGCGCGAAATCGATCTCGTCGCCGGTGGTGCCGTGCTTCTTGGAATCGCGTTCGAGTGTGGCAAGCTGATCCTCGAAGATCAGCTTGGTGTCGTAAAGCAGCCTGCCGATCAGCGTCGACTTGCCGTCGTCCACGGAACCGCACGTCAGGAACCGGAGCATCGACTTCTGCTCCTGCTCCGCGAGGTAGTCCCGGATATCGCTCGAAGCGGGCGAGCTATCAGCCACATTCTGGAGCATGATCAAAAATACCCTTCCCGCTTCTTCTTCTCCATCGAACCCGCCTCGTCACGATCGATGAGACGCCCCTGGCGTTCGGAGGTGCGTGCCGTCAGCATTTCGGAGACAACCCCCTCGAGCGTATCGGCATCGGATTCGATCGCGCCGGTGAGCGGGTAGCAACCAAGCGTGCGGAAACGTACGAGACGCTCACTGACCACTTCGCCAGGCTGCAGCTTCAGCCTGTCATCATCGACCATGATCAACATGCCGTCGCGCTCGACCACCGGCCGTTTCGCGGCGAAATAGAGCGGCACGATCGGGATGTTCTCCTGCAGAATGTACTGCCAGATATCGAGCTCGGTCCAATTGGAGAGCGGAAAGACCCGGATCGATTCGCCCTGGTTGATCCGCGTGTTGTAGATCTTCCACATTTCCGGGCGCTGGTTCTTGGGGTCCCAGCCGTGCTTGTCGTCGCGGAAAGAGAAGATACGCTCCTTGGCGCGCGATTTTTCCTCATCACGCCGGGCACCGCCGAAAGCGGCGTCGAAACCGTATTTGTCGAGCGCCTGGCGCAGCCCCTGCGTTTTCATCACATGGGTGTGGACGTTGGAGCCGCTGTCGATCGGGTTGATGCCCCGCTCGACGCCCTCCTGATTGATATGAACCAGCAGGTCGAGGCCATGCGTCGCCGCCATCTCGTCACGGAAGGCGATCATCTCGCGGAACTTCCAGGTGGTGTCGACATGCAGGAACGGGAACGGAGGCTTCGCCGGATAGAATGCCTTCATAGCAAGGTGAAGCAGCACCGACGAATCTTTGCCAACCGAATAGAGCATCACCGGGCGGGCGAACGTGGCCGCCACCTCTCGGAAGATATGGATCGCCTCGGCCTCCAGTCGATCAAGATGGGTGAGTGTTGGAAGCTTTGCTGAGGAACTTTGTGTCATAACCGATCGGTAACCGCCTGATGGAGTGCCGCGAGCGTCGACGGCATCATGCCTTGCCTTCTGGCCCGGCGCGAAACTACCGCATAGTGCGCAAGGAAGACAAAATTAGGTTTTCAAATTTGCGCCGGACATCGAAAATACCCCTACCCTTCGGCACAGGTCCTTGCACGTTTTTTCCTGTCGCCGGCTTGCGGCATGTTCTCTGCTGTTCGCTTCAAGATGAGGCTTTACGGCGTCGGGCGCACGCGATATTGAACGGCCCGGCCGCGTTGGGGCGTAGCCAAGCGGTAAGGCAGCGGTTTTTGGTACCGCCATTCCCTGGTTCGAATCCAGGCGCCCCAGCCATCAACGCCCGGCGATCTCGCGACAAAAGACGCTTCACCGCCACGCTTTCGGTCTCCCCTCAACTCTGCTAACAGCGTCACCGCAAGGCAGGCGGGCCGCATCACAGTGAACGGGAAGACATGCAATTCATCGATCTGGGCGCTCAACGGGAGCGCATTCGCGACAAGCTTAAAGCGGCGATCGACAATGTCGTCGACGACGGCCGATACATACTCGGGCCGCAGGTAGCCGAATTCGAGAAGGCGCTGGCAAACTATGTCGGCGTCAAGCACGTGATTGCCTGTGCCAATGGTACCGACGCGCTGCTGCTGCCGCTCATGGCTTATGGGGTCGGCCCCGGCGACGCCGTTTTCTGCCCCTCCTTCACCTTTGCTGCAACGGCTGAAGTTGTCGCGCTCAGGCAGGCCGAGCCGGTCTTCGTCGAGATCGACCCTGACACCTATAACATCGACCCTGCGAGCCTCGAGGCGGCCATCGAGATGGTCAAGTCGGAAGGTCGGCTCACGCCGCGTGCGATTATCCCCGTCGATCTCTTCGGTCTTTCCGCCGACTATTCCGCGATCACGGCGATTGCCGAGCGCCACGGGCTGGCCGTCATCGAAGACGCGGCTCAGGCAATCGGCGGCAAGTTCGGCAACGGCATGTGCGGTGGCTTCGGCCAGGTCGGCTCGACCAGCTTCTACCCGGCCAAGCCGCTAGGTTGCTACGGCGACGGTGGTGCGATGTTCACAAACGACGACGAGATGGCTGATAAGCTGCGCTCGCTGGCCTTCCACGGCAAGGGCGAGACGCAGTACGACAACATCCATGTCGGCATCAATTCGCGTCTCGACACGCTGCAGGCCGCCATTCTCATCGAGAAACTCGCCATCCTCGAAGACGAGATGGAGAAGCGCCAGGCGGTCGCACGGCGCTACAATGAAGGCCTGCGCGGCGTGGTCAAGGTTCCGGAAATTCCAGCAGGCAGCCGTTCGGCCTGGGCGCAGTATGCCATAGAAACGCCGCGTCGGGACGAGTTGAAAGCTCATTTGCAGGCCCAGGGCATCCCGTCGGTAATCTACTACGTCAAGCCGCTGCACCAGCAGGTGGCCTATTTTCAATACCAGACCGCGCCGGGCGGGCTGGCGCTCTCGGAAGAACTGCCGTCGCGGATTCTTTGCCTGCCGATGCACCCCTACCTCTCGACGGAGGATCAGGATCGCATCATCGCGACCATCGTGGATTTCATCGGTCGCTAGGACCGAAGCAGCTAGACGAAAAAGGGCCGGTCGATCGACCGGCCCTTCTTTTTTCTTGAGATGTCTCAAGCGCCTTTAGCGGCGAGCAAATAGCGCCCACACGGCCGGCACGATTGCCGCGGCGAGCGCGACCTTGATAAGGTCCGGCAGGATGAACGGCGCAACGCCGAACTGCCAGGATGCCGAAGCGCCGATGATACCGGCGAGCCAGGCGAAGCCCATCGCCATCATGACGATCTCGGCAGCAAGCATGGCGCCGAAGAGCTTGAACGGGTTGCGATCCCAGCCGCGATCGGCGGCCCAGCCGACGATAGCCGCCATGACGACGAAGCCGGCGAGGAAGCCGCCGGTGGTGCCCATCATGTAGGCGATGCCGATTCCCTTCTCGGGAGTCGACTGGAAGACGGGGAAGCCCATGGCGCCCTCGGCCATGTAGAGCAGCAGCGTCGCGACGCCGAGCCGCAGCCCGAAAGTTGCCGCGATGCCGAGCACGGCAAGCGTCTGCAGCGACATGTCGACCGGGCCGAGCACCACCTTGGTCTTGGCCGAAATGGTGAGCAGCAGCGTGCCGGCGATTGCCAGGAAGGCGAGCGCGGCATAACGCGCAACGCCCTTTTCGGGCAATGCGAGCGAAACCAGCGGACGAGACAGGATTGCGGCGGACATGTCGTTCTCCATCAGAGTGTCGGCGGGCAAGGCTGCCCGGTGCGATGGTTCCCCTATATGGTCTTCCATGATATGCGGCAACTCGTTTCGCCTGCTCTTTCCACATCGCTACGGCACCTCTCCATGGCACTCGATTTCGATACAAAGTTCGAACCCGCCTATGGCGAGGCGGTCGAGGTCGCGCCCGGTGTGGCGCGAATCACGGTCAACAATCCGAGCGCCTTCACCTTTCACGGCACCAACAGCTATCTGGTAGGACGCGACACGCTGGCCGTCATCGATCCGGGTCCGGAAGACGACGCACATTTCGCTGCTCTCGTCAGGGCGATTGCGGGCAGGCCCGTGAGCCATATCTTCGTCAGCCACACCCACGTCGATCATTCGCCGCTGACCCGGAAGCTGGCGGAGCTGACCGGCGCGACCGTCCTGGCCGAAGGACCGCACCGCCCGGCAAGGCCGCTGCGCATCGGCGAGATCAATCCGCTGGACGCCAGTGGCGACACCGATTTCATGCCGGATGTCACACTGGCCGATGACGAACTGGTCGAGGGTGACGGCTGGGCGCTGCGCGCAATCCATACGCCTGGCCACACAGCCAACCACGTTTCCTTCGCATTGGAGGGAACGGGCATGTTGTTTTCGGCCGATCATGTGATGGCCTGGTCGACGTCCATCGTCGCGCCGCCCGATGGGGCGATGTCCGACTACATGGCGTCGCTCGACCGGCTTCTGGGGCGCGACGATCGACTTTTCCTGCCGGGCCATGGCGGGCCGGTGACCCAGCCTGCCGCCTTCATGCGGGGGCTGAAAGCACATCGCAAGATGCGTGAGCGGGCCATCATCGAGCGGCTTCGCGGCGGCGACCGCACCATCCCCGAGATGGTCGCAGCCATTTACCGCGACACCGATCCGCGTCTCTACGGTGCGGCTGGGCTGTCAGTGCTGGCACACCTGGAAGACATTGTCGGCCGAGGCATCGCGGCGGCCGAAGGCGAGCCGTCAATCGACGGGGTCTTCTTCCTGGTCTGAGGCCGGAATATCGATGATCTCCAGCGACTGGCGCGCGAACTCGGCGTCGAGGTCGGCCATGAAGGCGCGGATGCGCCGTGCATTATCGCCGAGGTCGTGCTTGGCGTAGCGCGTGTTCAGACGCATGTCGACGAAGGTCGACGCGCCCTCGTCCGTCAGCCGGAGCACCGCATCGGCCGGGAAGCGGACCAGCAGCGTCGGCGCTTCCAGTTCGATGGAAACTTCCCCGTGCTCGGCCTCCATGGGCAAGCGCGCATAGGGTTTCCAGCCTCGCGCGGCAATCACCGCTGCTGCGGCATTCATGATCCGGCTCATCGAGGCGTCGTAACGGCGCCCACTCACATCAGGATAATGTTCGGTCTGCAACGCGGCGGCCTCGCGCGTGAACGGCACGATGGCGTTCATGGCACCGCTGCGGCGCGCAGGAGCCAGAACGAATTGCGGTGGCTCGACGAGGTCGGTCGAGACGTCGTTCAGCACGGGATAGCGCAGTACGAAATAAGCGCCGGCCGCGTAGGGGGCGAGTACGATCGCCGCGAGAACGGTTGCGGCAAGCGACGCTTTGCCGGCCTTTTCGCCATACAGCCAAAGCCGCCAGAAACCGCCGGCGGCCAAGCCCAGCGCCAGCAGTGCAAGCCCGCCGGCGAGCGCCAGGACCCAGAAATAGGCGACCGTCTCCACCATGCCGTAGCGATGGCCGACACCGGCAACGATCAGAAGCACGAGCGAGAAGCCGGCCATGCTCTTCGCCCGCTGCGCCATTGGCGAAACCCGCCGTTCCGGTCCTGTCGCCATCCTAGCCTTGCCATGCCCGAGACTGATCGAGCCTCTTACCGGCTTGCCACCGGAGCGTCAAAGGGGCCTCCGGGAGTTGCTTGCCGCCCGATGACTAGGAACGTCACGGCAGCAGTCACGAGCGCGATAGCGGCGCTCGCCAGCGCGGCCATCTGGAATCCGGTCCCGAAAGCTGCCTGGGCTGCAGCAACCAGCGCAGAGCCCTGCTCTGCCGGCAAGGCTGCCGCCAGCGACGACACGCGGCCAAGCGGTTCGCTTGCCGCCGTGACCGCATCGCCGCCGACGATCCCGCGAACGCCGCTCTCCAGATCCAGTCGATAGAGTGCGGAAGCGAAGCTGCCCAAGAGTGCGATGCCCAACGCGCCGCCGAGCTCCGTGCTGGTTTCGGCGATGCCGGCGGCCGAGCCTGCCCGCTCGGGCGGAGCAGCCGAGACGATCAGGTCAGTCGTCAGCGTGAACACCGGCGCTAGACCGAACGAAAAGATGACATAGCCCGCAACGACCCGCGCGAGGTCCGGATCGTCGCCGATGCCGAGCATCAGGAAGCCCCCCGCAGCAACCGTCAAGGCTAGGGCAACCAGCCTCTGCGGGGCGACAAGGCGAGTCATCAGCGGCGTGAGCAGCGCACCGGCCACGAAGGCGATGCCGGACGGCGCCGACCACAGCCCCGCCTCCAAAGGCGACAGACCCAACGCGAGCTGGAGATATTGCGCGATCAGCAGGAAGGAGCCGAATGCGATGAAGAAGCCGAAAATGTTGACAGCCAGCGCCGTGCTGAACGCCGGTCTGCGGAAGAGCGCCAGATCGATGAGCGGATCGGTCAGACGGTTCTGCCGGCGCACGAAGATGGCCGCCATCAGCATGCCCGCAACCAACGCCGCACCGACGGCAAGGCTAAGGCCGGAATGCGCAAAGAGCTTGATTCCATAGACGAGAGACAGGACGGCGATCATAGACAAGGCGGCGCTCACGAAGTCAGGCCAGGGTGCATCAGCTTCACGTGCTTCGGGAAGCAGCCACGGCCCCACAGCCAGCAACAGCACCATGATCGGCACGTTAAGCAGGAAGACGGCGCCCCACCAATAGTATTCAAGCACCACGCCGCCCAGCACCGGCCCGATCGCGGCGCCCGACGAAAAGCTTGCGATCCAGACACCGATCGCAAAGGTGCGCTGCGCGGGATCGCGAAACATGTTGGTCACAAGCGACAGGGTCGAAGGCGCAAGCGTTGCCGCAGCCAGCCCTAAAAGCGCCCGGGCCGCGATCAGCATCCATACTGTGGTCGAGAACGCAGCGGCAATCGATGCAAGACCGAAAGCGGCAGCACCTATCATCAGCAGACGCCGGCGACCGACGCGGTCTCCGAGAACGCCCATGGGAAGCAGCGCGCCAGCCAGCACGAAACCGTAGATGTCGACGATCCAGAGAAGTTCGACCGCGCTCGGGCCGAGATCGGCTGTGAGTTTTGGAACCGCCAGGTTCAGCACCGTCAGGTCCATGGAATAGAGGATGCAGGGAAGCGCAAGCACCGCCAGCCCCGTCCATTCCTTGACGGTTGCGCGGGGTGTCGCGGTTGATTGCATTGGCGCGGTGGTGATCATGAATAGCTCCGGTTTTCCAACGCCGCGAGGCGGTTGAGGTTTTGCCTTTTCGTTTCTCGGCTTCATGTGGGCCGGATAACGTAGTATGCTATTATAATCTGATGATATCATTTTACTACTGACAAATACGAAAAAGAGACAAATGGCTGGAAAACGGAGTTACGACGATGGCTGCGCCGCGGCGTTTGCGCTGGATCTGATCGGCGAGCGCTGGGCTTTGCTGGTGGTTCGCGAGCTGATGTTCGGACCGAAGCGCTTCTCCGACCTGAAGGCCGACCTGCGCACGATCACGCCCAACGTCCTGACACAGCGGCTGGAAGACCTGGAGGTGGCGGGGATCATCACCCGGCGCCGTCTCCCGCCGCCGGCAGCATCATCCGTCTACGAACTTACCCCTTGGGGTCGCGCGCTGGAGCCGGTTCTGGTCGAGCTCGGACGGTGGGGCGCACAGTCGCCTGCCCTGCCACAGGGCAGGCCTATCAGCGCGGCGTCGGTGGTGCTGTCGCTCCGAACACTGTTCGACCCGACGATTGCGGGCGACGCCGCGTTACGGCTATCGCTTGTTCTCGACGGCGTGCCGTTCAGCGCTCGGGTAAGTAACGGAGAATTCGAAGTCGCAGCGCATCGGCACGACGGCAATGCCGACGCCGAGGTGGTAACCGAGGCCTCGATACTGGACTCGCTGCTTTTCAACAGTGCCGATCTGGATCGCGCCGTTGCCGGAAAAGATGTTCAGCTAACCGGCGACCGTGGGGCCTTCGAACAGTTCCTGTCATGGTTCCCGCTGCCGGTCGAAGATAACACGGCAGCGGGGTAAGGTTCGCGGGCGAAGGCCTCAGGCTGTCGGCAGCTCGTAGGTTTCGAACTGCTTGCGCAGCGTCGTCTTCTGGATCTTGCCGGTGGCGGTATGGGGAATCTCGTCGACGAAGACCACGTCGTCCGGCATCCACCATTTGGCGATCTTCCCTTCCATGAAGCCGAGGAGCTCGTCCTTGGAGGGTTCCTTGCCCGGCTTGCGCACGACGACCAACAAAGGCCGCTCGTCCCATTTCGGATGCGCAATGCCGATTACAGCGGCCTCGGCCACGTCGGGGTGCCCGACCGCAAGGTTTTCGAGATCGATGGTCGAGATCCACTCGCCGCCGGACTTGATGACGTCCTTGGCCCGGTCGGTAATCTGCATGTAGCCCTGCGGGTCGATGTGGGCGACATCGCCCGTGTCGAACCAGCCTTCATCATCGAACTGCTCGGTGCCGGCGCCGCCGTAATAGGCGCGGGCAACGGCCGGCCCGCGCACCTTCAGCCTGCCGAAGGTCTTTCCATCCCATGGCTGATCACGGTTTTCGTCGTCGGTGACCTTCATCTCGACGCCGAAGGGCGCGAAACCCTGCTTCTGCTGTATGTCGAGCTTGGCGTCGCCTTCCAGGTCCAGATATTCCGGCTTGATCGTGGCCAGCGTGCCGAGCGGAGACATTTCGGTCATGCCCCATGCGTGGATCACCTCGACGTCGTAGTTCTCCTGGAACTTCTTGGTCATGGCGCGCGGGCAGGCAGAGCCGCCGATCACCACCTTCTTGAGATAGGGCAGCTTCTTGCCGCTTTCTTCGAGATGCTGCAGCAGCATCAGCCACACGGTCGGCACCGCGGCGGTGAAGGTCACCTTCTCCGTGTCCAGCAATTCGTAGATCGCCTCGCCGTCCATGCGCCCGCCGGGCATGACGAGCTTTGCCCCGCACATCGGCGCGCTCTGCGCGAGCCCCCACGCGTTGGCGTGGAACATGGGCACCACCGGCAGCACCGTATCGCGCGAGGAGAGCCCCATCGCATCCGGCACCAGTGCGATCATGGCATGAAGAACGTTCGAACGATGCGAATAGACGACCCCCTTCGGGTCGCCCGTCGTCCCGGAGGTGTAGCACATTCCGCAGGCGGCCGTTTCCTCGAGCTGCTTCCAGCGGAAGTCGCCGTCGGCGCCGTTCAGCCATTCCTCATAGGCGATGGCGTTCGGCAAGGAGGTCTGCGGCATGTGCGCCTTGTCGGTGAAGACGATCACGCGCTTAACGGACGGCACCTGCGGGACGATCTTCTCGGCCAGCGGCACGAAGGTCAGGTCAACGAACAGCGCCTTGTCCTCGGCGTGGTTCATGATCCATGCGATCTGTTCGGGGAAAAGCCTCGGATTGAGCGTGTGATAAACACCGCCAACGCCCATGATACCGTACCAGGCCTCCAGGTGCCGCCCGGTATTCCAGGCCAGCGTGGCGATCCGGTCTCCGGCGACAAAGCCCTCGCGATCGAGAAGCTGGGCCGCCTTAAGCGCGCGCTGGCGTGTCTCGGCATAGGTCGTGCGCACGATCGGCCCCTCGACCGAGCGCGAAACGATCTCGCGCGCGCCGTGCTGCGTTGCCGCGTGGTCCAGTATCTTGTGGCAGAGCAGCGGCCAATCCTGCATCAATCCATGCATCGCGTTCCTCCTCCTTTTCTTGGTGTCGGCAGTCTTCGCCGGAACACGCGGCTTGTCCAGTCTCCCGCCTTCGAAATTCATCCTGGCATGTGGTTGGCGGCGGCAAATCCGGGAAACCGGAAGGGCGCTTCAACCCCTCGATTCCAAGGTCGTCCGAGCGTCCCTGGACCGCTCGCCACAAAGCCGCCATCTTTGCGACCGAACCGTTAATGCGGGGCGGTAAGAAATTCAGTGTCGTAAGAGGCGTCCCATGAATATGTCAGTTGCGGAAACCACCCCTCCGCCCCTTCAGCCCCCTGCCCCGCCCGCTGTCATAGCATCGCTCGAAGCCGTCGAGATCGAGCTGGAGCTCGGTCGCAAGGAGATCGGCGAGGAACAGTACGAGACGACGATCCGCGAAACGGTCGAGGCCGTCGGCGGCGTCCTCCTGTTCCAGATGAAGATCGAGAAGGAAGGTGTCGGCCACTGGGTGGCGGCGATCGCGCTCGAAAGTGCCGAAGGCCGCGAGATCGCGATCATCGACCTGCCATGCAGCGGGGAAAGCGCCAGCGTGATACCGGCATCCGAGAGCGATCTGCCGATTGCACGAATTGCGGCCGCCTATGCGAGCCTCGCAGACTGCTGGTCGACCGCCGCCTGAAACATCGCCGGGATGGTCCAGCATCCACGGCGATGTGAACCAGCCTTCACGCGACCTTACGCGACCATCCGTTAGCAGGTAGGTTTGGTCTCCACCAAGGAGGCCATGATGACCCAGCCGATCCCGCTCACCAATCTTCAGGCACGCGACATTGCGTCCGTGCTGCATCCATACACGCCGATCCACAAGCTCGGTGAGATGGGGCCATTGGTGATCGAGCGCGGCGAAGGTGTCTACGTCTACGACACGCAGGGCAAACCTTACATCGAAGGCATGTCCGGTCTTTGGTGCGCCGGCCTCGGCTTCGGCGACGAGGAAATGGTGGAGGCAGCCACCGCGCAGCTCCGCTCGCTTCCCTACTACCACCTGTTTGGCGCCAAGGGCACGGAATCGGCGATCGAGCTCGCAGAGAAGCTGAAGGAGATCGCGCCGATGCCGATCTCCAAGGTGTTCTTCACCTCCTCAGGATCGGAGGCCAACGACACCCAGGTGAAGCTTGCCTGGTACATGAACAACGCGCTCGGCAGGCCCGAGAAGAAGAAGATTATATCGCGCATGAAGGCCTATCACGGCGTGACCGTGATGTCGGCGTCGCTGACCGGCCTGCCCTATAACCATATGGGCTGGGACCTTCCGGTTGACCGGGTGCTGCATACCGACTGCCCGCACTACTATCGCTTCGGTGCGGAGGGCGAGAGCGAGGCCGAGTTCGTGGCGCGAATCGTAGGCTCGCTGCGCGATCTCATCGAGCGCGAGGGACCGGACACCATCGCGGCGATGATCGCCGAACCCGTCATGGGCGCGGGCGGCGTGATCGTGCCGCCGGTCGGCTACTATCCGGCCATTCAGGAAGTGCTCGACGAGCACGACATCATCCTGATCGACGACGAGGTCATCAACGGTTTCGGACGTACCGGCAACTGGTGGGGTTGCCAGACGCTGGGCATGAAGCCGACGACCATCTCGGCCGCCAAGCAACTTACGGCCGCCTATGCGCCGCTGGGCGCCGTTATGGTGCCGGAGGATATCTATCAGGCCTATGTGGACCATTCGGCCAAGATCGGCACCTTCGGCCACGGCTTCACCTATGGCGGCCACCCCCTTGGCTGCGCGCTGGGGGTCAAGGCTATCGAGATTTACCAGCGGCGCGACATACTCGGCCACGTCCGCAAGCTTGCTCCGGTTTTCGAGAAGCGCATGCGCAAGCTGGCGGACCATCCGCTGGTCGGCGAAGCACGCCATTGCGGGCTGGTCGGCGGTGTCGAGTTGGTGGCGGACAAGGCGTCCAGGCGCAGCTTCAACGCCAAGTCGGGCGTCGGCGCGCAATGCGCGCGGTTCTGCGAGGCGCATGGTGCGATCCTGCGCGCGATCGGCGACACCATCGCGCTGTGCCCGCCGATGATCATCACGGAGAGCGAGCTGGAAGAGTTGTTCGACCGGCTGGAAAAGGCCCTCGACGATTGCGAGGCATGGGTTTCCACGCAAGGCCTGCGCGCCGGCTAGCCCTTCACATCGCGGTTGGCGTTCCTACCTTCAGCTTTGAGAAGCGACGAAGGAGCAAGTCATGCCCAACCCCGCACCCGGCTTCCAGCGCCGACCGGACCATAGGATCGTTGTCGAGCCCTACACGGGCACGGTAACGGTTCGCTTCGGCGACGCGGTGATCGCATCGTCCGAACGGGCGCTCGAGCTGCGCGAAGGCAGTTATCCGCCCGTCCTCTATCTTCCCCTGGAAGACATTTATCTCGAGCATTTTGAGAAAAGCGCTACGACCACGCATTGTCCGTTCAAGGGCGATGCGACCTACTGGAGCGTAAGCGCTCAGGGCGAAGCTGCCGACGACGTCTTGTGGGTGTATGAAGAGCCCTATGACGAGATGACCGCCATAGCCAGCCACGGCGCCTTCTACCCTGACAAGGTCAGGATCGACGCCGCGAAGCCGTAGCGGTCAGAGCTGCTCCAGGATCACTGCGGCGCCCGACGTGACGGCGCTGCCGGGAGAATCCTCGATGTTCAGCGCGGTGACCGTGCCATCTTCGACGATCATCGAGAAACGCGCCGAACGCAGGCCGAGGCCGCGTGCGGACATGTCGAGATCGAGCCCGGTCGCCTTGGCGAAGTCACCGCTGCCGTCTGCCAGATAGAGCAGCTTGCCCTCGCCGCCGGTGAAGCGGGCCCAGGCCGACATCACGAAGGCGTCGTTGACGGCGACGACGGCGATGGTGTCGACGCCGCGCGCCAGGATCGCATCGTAATTCTCGAGATAGCCGGGCAGATGGTTGTTGGAGCAGGTCGGCGTGAATGCGCCTGGAACGCCGAACAGGACGACCTTCTTGCCGGCGAAGATATCCGCCGTATTCAGGTCTTTCATCCCGTCTTCGGTCATCGTCTTCAAGCTGACATCGGGCAGTTTCTGTCCAACGGCGATCGTCATCGTGTTTACCTCAGGCAGAGCGGGAGATTGGTTATTGGTGGGACGAAACGGTTAGCCTTTGCCCAGCGCGAACGCAACAGGTCACGGCAGATCGAGGGTTCCGCTGACCGCGCCCGCGCTGGTGATCAGCGTGTAGGCAAGCTGTTTGTCGCCGCCAGCCTCGTCGCGATCGTGGACGGCTATGCTGAAAGTGCGTGATGCAACATCTAGCTCGGCCGTGCCCAGCACCAGCGTTTCGGTTCCGGCCACGAAAAGTTCCAGCGGCTTCACATTCTCTGGCAACTTTGCCTCGACCTGCATCCGATCACCCGACATATCGACCGCTCTGGCCTCAAATCCCGCTCGTGCCGGCCCCGGCATCGCGGCAAATGCCGCAGCGACGGCGGTCATGTCATCTCCGGCATGAGCGTTGGCATTCGGGTCAAGGGTCAGCCGCGCCTGCACCGGCACGCAGATGCTTTCGCAGACGCCGAGAAAGACATCCGCCTCTACCTGTTCGTGTTCCGTATCGTCGGGCAGCGTGAATGTGAGCCCGAGCGAAACCGATTTGTCGTAGCCGGCCCAGATGGAATAACCGTCATCGAACCGCTTGGGCGCCGGGTAGTCGATCTGGACCGGCGTCTCCTTCCCGTCAGCCAGGATCGCGACCGTCGGAGGCACACCCGACTCGCCAGGGTCGCGCCAGTAGGTTTTCCATCCACGATCGAGCCTGATTTCCAGAGCGCCGCGCACCTGCCCGCTGGCATCGGGCGCGCCGCTGGTCACGATGCGTATCGCGCCTCCCTCGACGTCATGCCATTCGCTGGAAGCAGCCTGAGCGTGACCTGCGCCGGCCACGGCAAGGACAAGCAGCGATGCGGAAATGCGGGTGATTTTCATGGGCTGGAACTTGGTACGGTTCCGTCTGTTTCGCAATCGGCGGCGATATGCTCATCATCATAATTGTGTGAGCGAAAAGCCGCAGCCCGATTGCGGGCTCGCGACGTCTTTCAAGCGGCAAGGAAACAGGCTAGCCTTCCATCATGGATATTCCGGGTTCAAAGACGTCGGCGCGGGCCGGCTTCCTAGACGACCAGTTCCTCATCGCCATGCCGGGCATGAAGGACGAGCGCTTCGCGCGCTCGGTTATCTATATCTGCGCGCACAGCGAGGAAGGCGCGATGGGCCTGATCATCAATCAGGTTCAGGAAATGCTGTTCCCGGACCTGCTGGTACAGCTTGGCGTGCTCGACGAGAAGCAGGCGATCCGCCTGCCGCCGCAGGCGCGTGATCTCGTCATCCGTCATGGTGGGCCCGTCGACCGAAGCCGCGGCTTCGTTCTTCACAGCGACGACTACATGGTCGAATCCTCGATGCCGGTGTCGGATGAGATCTGCCTGACGGCAACCGTCGATATCCTGCGCGCAATCTCGGCGGGCAGCGGGCCCCGCCACGCGCTGATGGCGCTGGGTTATTCGGGATGGGGTGCCGGACAGCTGGAGCACGAGATCGCCGAGAATGGCTGGCTCACCTGCCCTGCCAGCATGGACCTGCTGTTCGATCCCGATCTCGACCGCAAATACGATCGGATTCTCGCCTCGCTCGGCATCAACCCCGCGCATCTGAGCATCGACGCCGGCCACGCCTGATCGAAACGCAGGCATATCGGCAGTATTCTTCGTGCGGGTGCTGGCGTATCAGGCCTGCACCAGCGGAAACTGCTCCTTCAGCAGCTTGACCGCCGCATCGGCCTGCATGGGCGGGCCGAACATATAGCTCTGCACGTATTCGCAACCCATCTGGCGAAGCTCCAGCGCATCGTTCTCGTCGGCAACGCCTTCTGCAACGACCGACAGGCCGAGTTCATGCGCCATGTTGACCATCGACCGCAGCAGCACTGCTCGCTTCGGGCTGGCATCGTCGACGAAGCTCTTGTCGATCTTGATCGTATCGAACGGGAAGCGGGTGAGATAGGCAAGCGACGAATAGCCGGTGCCGAAATCGTCGAGCGACAGGCCGATGCCCAACTGCTTGAGCTTGCCGAGAATGTGGGCCGACTGCTCGGGATTGTCCATCACAAGCGACTCGGTCAATTCCAGCCGGAAACAGCGCGGCTTAAGATTGGCTCGCGCCACGATGGACCGCACGTCGCTGACGAGATCCCGGCGGATGAGTTGGCGGCTCGACAGATTCACCGAGACTGAAAGCGGCACGTCGCCGACCTGTTTCTGCCACGAAGCAAGATCGTCCGCTGCCTGTTGCATCGCAAACAGGCCAAGTTGCACGATCAGCCCGCAGCTTTCGGCCACTGGAATGAAATCGGACGGTGGAATCGATCCGCGCCGTGGATGCTCCCAGCGCAGCAATGCCTCGAAGCCGGCGATCGAACGATCTTCGAGGCGCACGATCGGCTGGTAGGCAAGTCGCAGCTCCGAGCGTTCGACCGCGCGGCGAAGGTCCGATTCAAGCTGCAGCCTGTCCGTACCCACGGAGCGGAATGCAGGCCGGAAAGGCTCGATACGGTCACCCCCGAAGCGCTTGGCCTGATGCATGGCCAGTTCCGCGTCCTTCACCATGTCCTCGGCCCCGGCCTGCGAGGAGTTCCACGAAACGAGGCCGATGGACGCGGCCAGCACGATCTCGCGCTTGGCAAAAGTGATCGGCGCGTTGATCGCCTGCTTGACCGCGTCCGCGACGCCCGCGATGCGTGCGGGATCCTGTTCGGAAAGCAGCATCAGCGCGAACTGATCGCCACCGAAGCGGGAAAGCGAATCGCGTGGCTTGAGAAGCCTGTGCAGACGCCTCGCAATCGTCAGCAGGATCGTGTCGCCGGCGGAGATGCCGAGCCCGTCATTGACCTGCTTGAAGCGGTCGATGTCGATGACCATTACCGTCGGGCGAACACTCTCCTCGGTTCGCGCGATGGAGATCACCGCTTCCAGCCGGTTGAGAAACAGTTCGCGGCTCGGCAGTCCGGTCAGGTTGTCGTGAACTGCATCGTGCAGCAGACGCTCTTCCGCCTTCTTCTGCTCGGTCACGTCGACCAGCGTCCCGACGCAACGGATGACCTCGCCGTCGGAGCCGATGACCGGGCGGGCGCGCAGCGTGAACCAGTGATAATGGCCGTCGGCGCCGCGCAGCCGGAAGGATTGCGAGACGCGGCCGCGGCGATGTTCGAGTATCACATCGAGCGTCGTACGGAACGTATCGCGATCATCGACATGCAGCGCCGGCAGCCAGTTGCGAGCGGCTCCATGGAGGGTTCCAGGCGCAAGACCGAGCTGTTTGGAGACGTCGGGTTTCGTCACCACGCGGTCGCGCAGCACATCCCAGTCCCAGACGATGTCGCCGGCCCCGGTCACGGCCAGCGCCTGCCGCTCCATGTCGCTGAAAAGCCCCTGATGCAGGGCACCGCCCGCAAAGGCGTGCTGCATGACCGTGAAGCCGATCAGCAGAATGATCAGGATGAGACCGCCACCCAGCGCGGGTTGGACTATGTCGTTGTCCAGCACGCCCGTCACGGCCATCCACGAGCCGACAAGCCATGCAAGGATCATCAGCCAGCTCGGCACCAGCATGATCGCGCGATCATAGCCCTGGAACGACAGATAGGCGATGAGGCCGATGCCGGCGACCGCCGTCAGCGCGAAGGAGAAACGCGCCACCCCGGCAGCAATCGACGCGTCGAAGAGCGCCACGCCGGCTAGCGCCAGAAGGGCGAGTATCCACGCAACCGCGCCGTAGCTGAAATGAAGGTGCCAGCGGTTCAGGTTCAGATAGGTGAACAGGAAGACCACGAAGGTGGCCGCCAACGCTACCTCTGTGCCTGCGCGCCAAAGCTGCTCATTGCCGGCTGTAATGTCCAACACCTGATTGAGGAAGCCGAAGTCGATGCAGATATATGCCAGCACCGCCCACGAAAGCGCCGCCGTGGCCGGGAACATCGACGTGCCCTTGACCACGAAAAGGATGGTGAGAAACAAGGCCAGCAGACCGGCAATGCCGATCACGATGCCACGGAACAGCGTGTAGGAATTGGTCGTGTCCTTATAAGCCTCCGGCTCCCAGAGATAGACCTGCGGCAGCCGTGGGGACGAAAGTTCGGCGATGAAGGTGACTACAGATCCCGGATTGAGGGTGACAAGGAAAACGTCCGCGTCGCGGCTAGCCTGGCGGTCGAGCGCGAAGCCCTCGCTCGGCGTGATCGCGGCGATGCGGTTCGAGCCGAGATCGGGCCAGACCAGACCCGATCCAACCAGCCTGAAATGTGGCGCGACAATCAGGCGGTCGAGCTGCTCGTCGGTCGTGTTGGCGAGGGCGAAGACCGCCCAGTCGCCGCTTGAGCGCTCGTCCAGCGCTTCGACCTCGATGCGCCGCACGATTCCATCGACGCCGGGAGCCGTCGACACCTGAAAATTCTCGCCCTGATCGCGGTAGATTTCGACGGCGCGCGACAGGTCGAGCGCGACATCCTCACGCGAAATCTTGATCGGCTCGATCGCGGAAGCGGGAAATGCCAGCATCGCAAAGATCAGCGCCAGAAAGGCGCATGCGAGCCGTTGCCCCGTTCGCACTGTCGGTCTCAAACGTTCAGCCTTTTGTTTCAGCGTCCCGACGCTCGTCCGCGATCAGGGCGTATATGTAGTGATCCTGCCAGACCCCGTTGATGCGCAGGTATGAACGCAACAGTCCTTCACGCGTGAATCCGGCTTTTTCAAGCACGCGGATTGAACGTGCGTTTTCTGGAATACAGGCGGCCTCGATACGGTGCAACCTCATCGCGCCGAACGCATGGGAAATCAGAGCGCGGATCGCATCCTGCATGTACCCCTTGCCGGCGTAACGCTCGCCCATCCAGTACCCGATCTGTGCCGATTGCGAGACGCCGTAGCGGATATTGCCGATGGTGACGCCGCCGATGAGCCGACCAGTCTCGTTCTCGAAAATCAGAAATGCGATGGCAGTGCCGGCCGCAAATTCCTCTCGGTAGCGGCGGATGCGGTGGCGCCAGCCTGCGCGCTCCAGTTCGTCACGCGCCCAGCGCGGCTCCCACGGTTCCAGGAAGGCGCGGCTCTCGTGCCTCAACGCCGCCCATTCGTGGTAGTCGGATGGTGCGGGCAAGCGCAGCGTAACACGCGTGCCCTTGAGCGTCAGCTTCGGACGGCT
This sequence comes from Mesorhizobium sp. DxT, assembly GCF_058448885.1. Lineage (NCBI taxonomy): Bacteria > Pseudomonadati > Pseudomonadota > Alphaproteobacteria > Hyphomicrobiales > Phyllobacteriaceae > Mesorhizobium > Mesorhizobium sp. DxT. The sequence goes on from NZ_JBZFLJ010000006.1 coordinate 137,943, forward strand.
GAAGAACGGCAGCGCCGGCATTGAAGCTGGAAATCAGACGGCGAGCTTGCGCGCGGCCGGCGCAATGCCCATCAGGCTGTCGTTGACGGTCTCGAAAGTGGGCAACATGCCGACCGGACCGACCGCGGCAATCGTCGGTCTGGTGGAGAACAGCCGCGATGACAAGTCGGTCAGGCGTTCGATCGTCAGCTTCGACAGGCGGTCGACCAGTTCGTCGGTATCGATCGGACGCCCAAACAGCAGAAGCTGGCGCGCGATCTGCCCTGCGCGGCTCGCAGCACTCTCGCGCGACATCATGAGCCCCGCACGATATTGGGCCCGCGCACGGTTAAGCTCCTCCTGACTGATGTCCTTGCCGGCGCGCTGGAGTTCCTCGATCAGCACAGGGACGAGTTCGGCGATGTCGCTGCGCCCGGTGGCGGCGTGGACGCCGAAAACACCGGTGTCCGAAAAACCCCAATGAAACGCGTAGACGGAATAGCAGAGCCCGCGCTTCTCTCGCACCTCCTGGAAAAGCCGGGACGACATGCCCCCGCCGAGGATCATGGAAAGCACCTGAGAGGCGTAAAAGTCGCGCACATGATAGGCACGACCCTCGAAACCAAGCACGATCTGGGCATCCATCAGATCACGGCTTTCGCGATAGTCGCCGCCTGTATAGATCGCCTGGCGAGGCTCTTCTATCTTGGCGTGGGCACGGAACCCGCCGAGACGCTTCTCCACCTCACGGACGAACTCGTCATGGGTCACGCCGCCGGCGGCGACCACCACCATGCGGTCTGCCCCATACTGCCGCTCGATGAATTTATGCAGTTGTTCCGAGGTGAAGGATTTCACCGTTTCCGGCGTTCCGAGAATGGAGCGTCCGAGCGTCTGATCGCGAAAGGCCGTTTCGGTGAAGCGGTCGAACACGATGTCGTCGGGCGTGTCGTGAGCGGCACCGATCTCCTGAAGGATCACGTGCTGTTCGCGTTCGAGTTCCTGCGGGTCGAACTTTGAGTCGGTCAGGATGTCAGCGAGGATGTCCACTGCGAGCGGAACGTCGTCCTTGAGCACCCGCGCAAAGAAGGAGGTGGTCTCGACGCTTGTCGCCGCGTTGATCTCCCCGCCCACATCCTCGATCTCGGAGGCGATCCTCCATGCGCTTCTGCCACTGGTGCCCTTGAAGGCCATATGTTCCAGCAGATGCGCCAGGCCGTGCTCGTCGTCGCGTTCGTTGCGGGCGCCGGATTTGACCCAGACGCCAAGGGCAACGGACTCGATGTGGGGAAGGGTTTCGGTGGCGACCGTCAGGCCGTTCGACAGACGGCTTACCTCAACACCCATATAGACTTAACTCCCTGAACTCTCGCGGGCCGCTCTGGAGAGGCGGCTGAGATGATCTTCCAACATTTTCGGATCGGATGGAAGCACCGCAAATTTCTCGGGCCGTTCCATCAGGTCGCCGAGCCATACCGGCAAGGCCGGAGACACGCCGCATGCGGCCTCGACGGCCGCCGGGAACTTTGCCGGATGGGCTGTGGAAAGCACGACCATCGGCGTTGTCGGCTCCGCCTTCTCGCGCGCGACCTTCACGGCCGTGGCCGTGTGGGGATCAATGAGGTAGCCGGATTTCGCAAGCACGTCGCGGATCGTGTCGGCAGTCTCGGCCATCGACGAGCGGCCGGCGTCGAATTCGGTGCGGATCGCATCGAGCGCCGGCTCGCCGATCTCGAAGCTGCCGGACTGGCGCAGCCCCTGCATCGCCCGCACGACACTGTCGGCGTCTCGGCCATGCGCCTCGAACAGCAGCCGCTCGAAATTGGACGAGACCTGGATGTCCATCGACGGTGACGTGGTCTCCATCACGCCGCGTGTCTCGTAGGTGCCGGTGGCGAGCGTACGCGCCAGAATATCGTTGTCGTTGGTGGCGATGACCAGACGGTCGATCGGCAGGCCCATACGCTTGGCCGCATAAGCGGCGAAGATGTCGCCGAAATTGCCGGTCGGCACGGTGAACGAAACGGCCCGGTCGGGCGCACCGAGTGAAAGCGCCGACGAGAAATAATAGACGATCTGGGCCATGATGCGCGCCCAGTTGATCGAGTTCACACCGGATAGCCGCACCCTGTCGCGGAAGGCATGGTGATTGAACATGCCCTTCACGAGGTCCTGGCAATCGTCGAAATTGCCTTCGACGGCGATCGCGTGCACGTTGGCCGCCGTCGACGTCGTCATCTGCCGCTGCTGCACCGGCGAGACCTTGCCATGCGGAAACAGAATGAAGATGTCGGTACGGTCGCGGCCTCCAAACGCGTCGATGGCCGCGCCGCCCGTGTCGCCTGACGTCGCGCCGGCAATCGTCGCCCGCTCGCCGCGCTCCGCCAGGACATGATCCATCAGGCGGGCGAGAAGCTGCATCGCCACGTCCTTGAATGCCAGCGTCGGACCGTGGAAGAGTTCGAGCACGAATTCGTTGGCGCCCGTCTGGACGATCGGACAGACGGCTTCGTGGCGGAAAGTACCATAGGCTTCACGGACGATGCGGGCGAACGTCGCCTCGTCGATCTCGCCGCCGACAAACGGGGTGAGCAGTCGCACCGCCAGTTCCGGATAGGCCAGCCCGCGCATGGCGCGGATCTCGGCCTCGCTGAACTTCGGCCATTCGGCCGGCACGTAGAGGCCGCCGTCCCGGGCCAGCCCAGCCAGCAGCACGTCGCGGAAACCGAGTGCGGGCGCGCTGCCCCTGGTGCTCACATAACGCATGATTGCTCGTCCATCGTCGGGACCTTGAATCCGGCTACGGAAAAACCGCAATCCAATGGTCGCATTTTCATTGCGGCGTTGGTATAGAACGCCACCTTTGCATGAGGGAAGTGCAGTTTATGGCTGTCAGTTTGTTTGAACGCAGAAAGCTGGCGGGTATCGCCGCGGCAGGCTTTATACTCGCCGTCTCCGGATGCCAGTCTGGCGACACGCTGGGCGCGCTCAATCTTGGAGGCGGCGGCAACGCTCAGCCAGCCGCGGCGCCCGACACGCGGGTCACACAGCAGGAGCTTCTGGCCTACTGCCCGTCGGTTGCGCTGCGCAGCGACGGCGCGGTCCACACGACGTACCAGCGCAACGCCGCTGACGATCCCTCTGCCGTTATTTACCAGGCGTCGATCAGCGACACCACGCGAAGCTGCACCTATCAGAACGGCATCATGAACATGACGATCGCCGTGGCGGGCCGTGTGGTCCCCGGCCCTCAGGGCAGCGCCGGTCAGGTCAATCTGCCGCTGCGCGTCACGGTTTTTCGTGACACCGAGCAGGTTCAGTCGGACGTGAAGACCCATCAGGTCAACGTCACGGACATCGCCGGTGCGACGCAGTTCGTGTTCAGCGACGCCAGCATCTCGATGCCGAACCCGACGGCGCGCAACATCCGCGTCCTCGTCGGCTTCGACGAGCCCTCGAACGCCAAGCGCTAGGCTCAGGCGTCTTCCGACCATTCCGACAGCGCGGCCAGCATGGGCGCGAAGTCGGCCCAGCGGCGGATGGCAGTCTCGGCGCCCGCCTCCATCAGGAGGTCGGCATGGCCGGGATGGCTGTGCGAGGCGCCGGTGAATCCGATCACCCTCATGCCGGCAGCCTTCGCGCCGGCAACGCCGTGCACCGAATCCTCGACGACGAAGGTTCTGGCGGGATCGGCGCCCATCTTCTCCGCGCCGTAAAGGAAGACGTCCGGCGCAGGCTTCGGCTTGCCCGACGGCGTGTCGAGCGACGAAAACACCACGCCGTCGAAAAAGGGCAGCAGATGCGTGCGGGTGAGCATGGCGCGCAGCCGCTCGGTGCCCGAATTGGAGCAGATGCAGCGCTTGGTTGTCACCGACGCAACCGCCTCGGCCGCGCCGTCGATGGCGCGGACCTCCGCGCGCAGCCGGCGATCCACCAGCTCCTCGGCCTCGGCGATCAGGCTCGCCTGGAAGAGCTGCTGCGATTCCTGCTCGATGCGCAGCATGATGTCCTTGAAGGTGAGGCCCGAATAGAGCCGGGCGAGTTCCTCGGCCTCGATCGGGTAGCCGGCGGCGGTCAGCAGTTCCGCCTCGACCCGCGCGGCGATGATCTCGGAATCGACGAGCACACCGTCGCAATCGAAAATGACGAGATCGATACCGGACATCCTTCAGCGCTCTCCACGGCCAGCCAATGAAGGCGCGGGGCTTACACCATGCAGGCCCAAACGGCAAATCCGCCCTGCCTGCCCAAATCGCCGCTTCATTAAATATTTACGCGCTGCGGTAACCATAACGCGAAGTAAACAGTAACCCCGCGTATCCGGTGTACCATGTCTGCCCTGCGTCTCCTCGACGATCTCTCCCATGCCGCCCCCGCCGCCCATTGGCTCGACACCATCCTCAAGGGCGACTGCGTCGCTGCGCTCGAGCGGCTGCCAGAAAAGTCGGTCGACGTGATCTTCGCCGATCCGCCCTACAATTTGCAGCTCGATGGCGACCTGCATCGGCCCGACCAGTCGAAGGTCGACGCGGTCGACGACGCCTGGGACCAGTTCGAGAGTTTCGCGGCCTACGACGCCTTCACCCGCGCCTGGCTTCTGGCCGCGCGCCGCGTCCTCAAGCCCAACGGCACGATCTGGGTGATCGGTTCCTATCACAACATCTTCCGCGTCGGCGCGACGATGCAGGACCTGGGCTTCTGGATCCTCAACGACGTGGTGTGGCGCAAGACCAACCCGATGCCGAATTTCCGCGGCCGCCGCTTCCAGAACGCCCACGAGACGATGATCTGGGCCTCGCGCGACGCCAAGGCGAAGAGCTACACCTTCAATTACGAAGCGATGAAGGCCGCCAATGACGACGTGCAGATGCGTTCCGACTGGCTGTTTCCGATCTGCACCGGGGCGGAACGCCTGAAGGACGAGAACGGCGCCAAGGTTCATCCGACCCAGAAGCCGGAAGCGCTGCTGGCGCGGGTGCTGCTATCCTCGTCCAAGCCGGGCGACGTGGTGCTCGACCCGTTCTTCGGCTCCGGCACCACCGGCGCGGTGGCCAAGCGGCTAGGCCGGCATTTCGTCGGCGTCGAGCGCGAGCAGGCCTATATTGACGCTGCGCTCGACCGTATATCGGCCGTGCGCCCGCTGGGCGAGGCCGAGCTTTCGGTCATGACCAGCAAGCGCGCCGAGCCGCGCGTCGCCTTCGTCAGCCTGCTCGACAGCGGTCTCATGAAGCCGGGCGCCACGCTCTACGACGCCAAGCGGCGCTGGAGCGCCAGGGTGCGCGCCGACGGCACGCTGGCCTGCGACACCGCCTCGGGATCAATCCACAAGGTGGGCGCGGCCGTGCAGGGACTGGATGCGTGCAACGGCTGGACCTTCTGGCACTACGAGCGCAATGGCGGCCTCAACCCCATCGACGACCTCCGCCGCATCGCCCGCCTCGGAATGGAGCGCTCGGGGGCGTAGGCCTCCGCTCACGCGCCGCACCGATCGCCCTCGGCTCGCTGGCGCTCCGCGAGGGACCCGCACGACCGGCGGCCCGCAGTCGCGGGCGTAGGTCTTCGCTCACACGCCGCACCGCTTGCCTTCGGCTCACTGGCGCTCCGCAAGGGCGCCGGACGTCCGGCGACCCGCAGTCGCGGGCTTGCGGCCGGCCTGCAACCGTCATCCCGGAAGCCGGAGCGCAGCGAAGGCTATCGGGGACCCATTGGCCAGATCATCGTCGAGCACGGCCCCGCTCCTGTTGTGGCGCGTTTCAATGACCTCACTACGAACCCGCAACCCGGCCGCGTTGCTCAATGGGTCCCGGCTCAGCGGTCGCTGACGCTCCCTTGGCCGGGATGACGTCGAGCTTTGCCGTCGCCGCGCCTGCTTTCGCATCCGGCCATTGTCAAAGAACGGGAAGCGGGGCGCGAGGCCGGGCCTTCCGAGTAGCAGATACGTGGCGCGACGTTCGCGCCCCGCCGGTGCGTTCACCTGCGGCGCGGTGGGACGGACTGAGCCGGCCGGACCATCGCCGAGGCCCGGATCTGGGGCAGGTCTGATCCCACCAAGCCGCGCTACCGTCGACGCGACCGACCCGGAGACCGTCGCCTTCCCCGGATACCCGGTGCGCATCCGAGTCCCACGAAGGCGATGCGGCATTGTCCCGCAGGCGGCCACGGGCGTGGACAGAAAAGATGCGAATGGGCGCGGTGGAAACGGCCAAGAGGCTGAAAGGCGCGGATATTTTTTCGAGCTAGGGGCGAGTGGACGCAGGATTTGCCCACCGAGCCAGCGTCGCGTGCTGCGACCGCCAAGGCGAGCGCGAAGAAGATCAGGAGGTTCACCGGCGCGTCTTCGAGGAAGTCGATGCTGTCGGCGAAGAGCGAGGCCGAGCCAATCGAAAGGGCTACCGTAAACTCGATGCCGAAATAGGCGAGGTTCGCCAGAGCGACGATCAGCACGACGCGTCACAGAGCAGGGTCGAACGTGGTTCCCATCGGCCTATCCCTTGTAGGCGACGAGAACGGCCCCGAGCGCGATGAAGCAGACGCCGAGCCAGTTCGGTAAGGTCAGCTTCTCGCCGAGGAAGATGACCGCGAAGACGGCGACCAGCACGACGCTCAGCTTGTCGATTGGCGCGACGCGTGCAGCGTCGCCGAGCTTGAGGGCGCGGAAGTAGCAGAGCCAGGAGGCACCCGTCGCCAGGCCAGACAGGAACAAAAACACCCATGTCCGGCCGGGCACACCGGAGGGCGCCTGCCAGTTCCCGGTCGCCCAAAGGATTCCGCCCAGCACCACGACGATGACGCAGGTCCGGACGAAGGTCGCGAAATCGGAGTTGACGCTCTCAACCCCGACCTTGGCGAAGATCGCGGTGAGCGCGGCGAAAGCGGCAGAGAGGAGTGCCCAGGCTTGCCAGGGAAGGATGGTGCTGCTCATGATGGTCGCTTCTCAGTTGAAGGCTCGGACAAGGGCGAGGCCCGCGGCAAGCCCGGCTATCGCAAGTACGACCGAAGCGCAGACGTAACCAGCCGCAGCGCCGATCCTGCCTTCTTCATACAGCAGGACGGTCTCCAGAGAGAAGGTCGAGAATGTCGTGAAGCCGCCCATCAGCCCGGTGGTGAGGAACAGCCGCCATGCCTGTGGCCCGCCGCCCCGGAAGGCGAACCAGCCCGCAAGCATTCCCATTGCAAAGCCGCCGATGACGTTGACGGCGAGGGTGGCAACCGGAAACCCTGTCCAGCCGAGACGCAGGACACCCACGCTCAAGGCGTAGCGGAGGACGGAGCCGATGCCGCCTCCGACGAAGACAAGCGATGCGAGATACATGCGGGTGTCCCTCCTGTAGGCGACTTGTGGTCCTTTCCAGACGGCCTTCGGAGGGTGCACTGCTCCCGCCGACGCAATGCGCCCGGCAGGAGTCATCAGCCTTGCGGCGGTTATCGGGGAACTCCATCCCCATCACGGCGAAACATAGCCATGCCCGGGTCGAGCGTCAAATGCTGCGATAGGCTGCCTTGATTTGCAGGTGGCGTGTCTATCGCCGAGGCACACTCTTTGGGCATCTTACTGGCAGCTATTGGGCAGAGCGCGAAATCGCGAATTATGTTCGCTCCCCGCCCCCCTCACATCACCCCGTGCTCCCTCAAATCCTCCGCCAGCCTGTCTGCGCCGGTGAAGAGCACGGCGTTCCAGCCAGCTCCCTTCGCGCCTTCGACGTTCTTCGCGCTGTCGTCGATGAAGAGCGTGGTGGCGGGGGTGAGGCCGAAGGTGTCGGCGTGCAGGCGATAGATGCGTTCGTCGGGCTTGATGAGGCCGACCTCGCCGGAGACCGTGACGCCGCGCGGCTTTTCCAGAAACGGAAAGAGCCCCCTCGCCTCGGTGAAGGTGTCGGCGGCGAAATTGGTAAGCATGGTCACGTCGCGGCCCTGCGCGATCAGGCCTTCCATGATGGCGACGCTGCCGTCATAGGCATGCGGCACCATCTCGTGCCAGTGGCGGCGGAAGTTGCGGATGTTTTCCTCGTGCGCCGGGTGCTCGGCAATCAGCAGCGCCTCGGCCTCCTGCCAGGTGCGGCCACGATCCTGCTCGATGTTCCAGTCCGACGTGCACACATTGTCGAAGAACCAGCGGCGTTCGGCCTCGTCGGGAATCAGCCGGCTGAACGGCAGGTCCGGGTCGTAGTGGATCAGCACCTTGCCGATGTCGAAGACGATGTGGTCTATCTGGATCATGCCTTGTCCTGTTGCTCTCGATAGGTTGCCGCACCCTCCATAGCCGCGGCTATTGCCTTCTTCATGACGGTGGGCAGCGCCTCGCCGGAAAGGTCTTGCGGCGGCGACCACCACCAGCCGGGCGGCGACGTATGCTCGACGCGCTCGGCGCGGAAGACGTCCAGCGTCAGCTCGAAATGGGTGAAGACGTGGCGGATCGAGCCCGCCGCGCGCCAGCCGGCGGCGAAGGGTGCCGCGCCAACGCCCGTCTCGCCGTCGGCGCGGGCGGTCCAGCCTGTGGTGGGCGGCTCGGCCATGCCTGCCAGAAGGCCGGAACCCGGCCGCTTGCGCAGAAGTACGGCGCCATCGCTGCGGATCGCGACAAAGGCCGCGCCGCGCCGCTGTGGCCGCTCGGGCTTGGGCAGCTTCACCGGGTAGCGCTCGGGATCTCCTTCGCGCAGCGCGGCGCAGCCTTCATTCAGAGGGCAGAGCATGCATTTCGGCCGACGAGGCGAGCAGATGGTCGCGCCGAGGTCCATCGTCGCCTGCGCGAAATCGCCCGGCCGGCCGGCGGGCAGCATGGCCTCGACATGCTGCCTGATTTCCTCCTTGGCCGCCGGCAGCGGGGTGGCGATGGCGAAAAGTCGCGACACCACGCGCTCGACATTGCCGTCGACGACCACCGCAGGCCTGCCGAAGGCGATCGCGGCAATTGCGGCGGCCGTGTAGGCGCCGATGCCCGGCAGAGCGCGAAGCCCGTCCTCCGTGTCGGGGAAAAGGCCGTCATGGTCGGCCGCGACCCGGTCGGCGCAGGCCTTGAGGTTGCGGGCACGCGAGTAGTAGCCGAGGCCGGCCCAGGCCTTCATGACGTCGTCAGTTTCGGCAGCGGCCAGGTCTGCGACGGTGGGCCAGCGGGCCAGGAAGCGCAAATAATACGACTTCACCGCCTCCACCGTGGTCTGCTGCAGCATGACCTCCGACAGCCAGACGCCGTAGGGGTCCGGCCGGCGGCCGGCGGCGATCTCGCGCGGCGGCGTGCGCCAGGGCAGTTCGCGATGGTGGGCGTCGTACCAGGCGAGAAGAGCCGCCGCCCTCGCCTCCTGATTTTCGCCGCGAATGCTGCTAGTGTCGGTCGTCATCAACCCAGTGAACCGTAATCGCGCCCCCGCGCGAAGGAAAAGCGCCGACCGCTCATGACAGGGAAACGCAGAGACGGCAATGCCGTGCCGGTGAGCGATCTCGCCGCCCATGTGATCGATCCGGTGCTGCGCAAGCGCGCCGGCATCACGATCGGGCTGGTGCAGTCGTGGGATGAAATCGCCGGCGAGCGGCTTGCGCAGAGCACACGACCGGAAAAGATCGCATGGCCGCGCCGGCTGAGCGATGACGATCCGTTCGAACCGGCGACGCTGGTGATCGCCTGCGAGGGGGCGGCCGCGCTGCGGCTGCAGCACGAAACGGGCGAGATCATCGCCAGGGTCAACGCCTTCCTCGGCTTCGCCGCGATCGGCCGCATACGCATCGTGCAGAAACCGGTCGCCCCGGCGCCAAAGCCCCGGCCGCGAATGAGGCCGCTCAGCGGTCAGGAGACGGCACGGCTCGACACGCTGGTGGGGGGCATCGAGGATGACGCCCTGCGCGAGGCGCTGGCACGGCTCGGCCGCTCGGTGTTCGGCGAAAAGCGCTGAAGTCACACCCTGTTTCGCGCTTTCGTGAACGATCTGTCGCTTCAAGGCGATTGGATTGGGGACAGATTTGCCTTATTTCGCTTCGACACTCGCCTTTGGATGCTCCAAAGCTGCACCATTCAACCGCAAACAGGTGATTCGCATGACCCGCGCCATTCCACGCCGAACCGTTCTCGCATCGCTGGTGGCAGTGCCCGCAGCCGCGGCATTCCTGTCGTCATGCAGCGATTCCGGCAGCGCGCAGGCGCAGACCGCGACGGCGGCAGCCGATGCGCCGCAGCCCGCCGGCACCGTCGACATGGCCAAGCTGCTTGAAGAGGGCTCGTTGCCAGAAAAGGTGCTGGGCGAAGCCGATGCGCCGGTGACGATCGTCGAATATGCGTCGATGACCTGCGGCCACTGCGCCAACTTCCACAACAACACGCTGCCGGCGATCAAGGAAAACTACATCGACACCGGCAAGGCGCGCATGATCATGCGCGAGTTCCCCTTCGACCCACGGGCGGAAGCAGGTTTCATGCTCGCGCGCTGCGCTGACACCAAGTATTTCGCCATGGTGGACGTGCTGTTCAAGCAGCAGCAGGCCTGGGCCGGCGTGGAAAATGCGCGCGAAGCACTGCTGCAAATCTCCAAACTGGCCGGTTTTTCACAGGAGTCGTTCGAGGCCTGCTTGACTGACCAGAAACTTCTGGACGATGTGAGAGCAGTGCGGGCCCGCGGCGCAAGCGAGTTCGGCGTGGATGCCACGCCGACCTTCTTCATCAACGGAAACAAGTATTCGGGGGCACTGACGGTTGCCGAGATGTCGGCCATCATCGACAGCATGCTGTAACCGCACGGTTCCCGCGCGGCACCGCTTCCGCGCGTCCGCGGAGGCGCGCGCATGAAATTCTCGCGCCTCCGCCTTCTCGGCTTCAAGTCTTTCGTCGAACCCGGCGAATTCGTCATCGAGCGCGGCCTGACGGGCATCGTCGGGCCGAATGGCTGCGGCAAGTCCAATCTTGTCGAAGCGCTGCGCTGGGTGATGGGCGAAAGCTCCTACAAGAACATGCGCGCGTCCGGCATGGACGACGTGATCTTCTCGGGCTCCGGCACGCGCCCTGCCCGCAACACGGCCGAGGTGACGCTGTTTCTAGACAACAGCGACCGCACCGCGCCGCCCGCCTTCAACGACGCGGATGAATTGCAGGTCTCGCGCCGCATCGAGCGCGAGGCGGGGTCGATCTACCGCATCAACGGCAAGGAAGCGCGCGCCAAGGACGTGCAGCTTCTTTTCGCCGACCAGTCGACCGGCGCGCGCTCGCCTTCGATGGTCGGCCAGGGCCGTATCGGCGAGCTGATCCAGGCCAAGCCGCAGGCGCGCCGGGCCTTGCTGGAAGAGGCGGCGGGCATTTCGGGCCTGCATACGCGCCGCCACGAGGCCGAGCTGCGGCTGCGCGCCGCCGAGCAGAACCTCGAACGGCTTGACGACGTCGTCGGCGAATTGGAAAGCCAGATCGAAAGCCTGAAACGACAGGCCCGCCAGGCCTCGCGCTTCAAGAACCTTTCGGCGGAGATCCGCAAGGCGGAGGCCATCCTGCTGCACCTTCGCTGGACGCAGGCGAAAACTCAGGAAGCGGAAGCGAAGTCGGCCCTGGCGCAGGCGACCACGCTGGTGGGCGACCGTGCGGCGGGCCAGATGCAAGCCGCCAAGGACCAGGCGGTCGGCGCCCACAAGCTGCCGGAGCTTCGCGACGCGGAAGCGGCGGCCGCCGCAGCCCTGCAAAGGCTGACGATCGCAAAGACGCAGCTCGAGGAAGAAGCCAACCGCATGCGCGCGCGCAATGCGGAGCTCGAGAAGCGGCTTGCCCAGCTCGACGCCGACATCGCCCGCGAGGAACAGCTCGTGCGCGACAACGCCGACGTGCTGGAACGGCTCGACGTCGAAGAACGCGCGCTGAACACGGAGAATGCAGGTGCGGCCGAGCGCGAGGCGCAGACGCGCGCCGCCTTCGAGGAAGCGCAGGCGCATCTGGCGGCAAGCGAGGCCGCGCTTGCCAAGGTGACCTCCGAACGCGCCGAGGCGTCCGCCGCGCGCGGGCAGATCGAGCGCACGCTGCGCGAGACCGGCGAGCGCCGCGACCGGCTTCAGCGACAACTTGCCGAGATCGACCGCGAGGCGGCTGAGATCGCGCAGCGAATCGCAGCACTTGCCGACCCGGCCGAGAAGCGCGTTCTGGTGGATGAGGCCGAGGCGGCGGCGACCGCGTCCGAGACGGCCGCTGTCGAGGCGGAAAAGACCGTCGCGGACGCCCGCGCGGCCGAGGCCGCGGCCCGCCCCCCGCTGGCCGAGGCCCGCAGCGAATTGCAGCGCGTTGAAACTGAAGCACGCACGCTCGCCAAGATGCTCAATGCCGCGAGTGGCGATCTCTTTCCCGCAGTGCTCGAACAGATCAAGGTCGAGCGTGGCTTCGAGACGGCGCTGGGCGCGGCGCTGGGCGAAGACCTCGACGTCCCACTGGATCGCGCGGCACCAGCCCATTGGGGCGAGGCCGAACGGCAGGCGGACGATCCTGCCCTGCCTGCAGGCGCGAGGCCGCTGGCTGACGTAGTGACGGCACCCCACCAGCTTGCCCGACGTCTGGCGCAGATCGGCATTGTCGAGGATGCGGACGGGGCCAGGCTGCAACGCGAATTGAAGGTGGGCCAGCGGCTTGTCAGCGCCAGCGGTGCGCTGTGGCGCTGGGACGGGCTGACGGCGAGTGCCGATGCACCTACCGCAGCCGCACTGCGGCTGGCGCAGAAGAACCGCCTCGCGGAACTCGAAGCGGAAGCGACCGAAGCCACGCGCGCGCTGCGCGTTGCGGAGGCCGCACTTGCTGCCAGCGAAGCGCGGGTGAAGCAGGCCGTGGATGCCGAAAAGGCCGCCCGCGAGGGCTGGCGCGACGCACAGCGCGCGTTGGGCGAGGCACGCGACGCACTGGCACGCGCGGAAAAAGCTGCCGGCGAACTGGCGAGCCGCCGCGCTGTGCTGGACGAGTCGCGCGGCCGGGTCGCCGAAAGCTTTGCCGAAGCCGAGGATGGTTTTCAGCAGGCGCAGAAGGCGCTCGAAGTCGCACCCGACCTTTCGGAGCTTCAGGTGCGACTGGACGGGCTGGCACGCGACGTGGCGCAGGATCGGGCGAAGCTCGCCGACGCGCGCGCGGCACATGAGGGGCTCCGCCGTGAAGCCGAGACCCGCGCGCGCCGGCTGACCGCGATCGGCACCGAGCGAACATCGTGGACGCAACGCGCGGCCAATGCCGATACGCACATCGCTTCGCTGCGCGAGCGCCGCACGGAGACCGCCAACGAGCATGCCGCACTGGCGGAGGCACCGGATGAGCTCGATGCGCGCCGCCGGGCGCTGATATCGCAGCTCAGCGAGGCCGAAACGCTGCGCAAGGCTGCAGCCGACCGGCTGCAGGAGGCCGAGAACCGACAGGCCGAGCTGGACAAGGCGGCTACCGCCGCGATCCAGGCGCTGGCCGAGGGCCGCGAAAACCGGGTACGCGCGGAAGAGCGGCTGACGGCCGCCGACGAGCGGCGCAAGGAGGTCGAGGCGCGCATCCTGGAGGCGCTGAACGTGCCGCCGCATCTGGTGATCCGTCATACCGGGCTCGAAGCCGACGATCCGATGCCCGACATGACCGTCGTCGAACGCAATCTCGAACGCCTGAAGATCGAGCGCGAGCGGCTGGGCGCGGTGAACCTGCGCGCCGAGGAAGAACAGCGTGAAATGGCCGAGCGGCTGGAGACGATCGTCGCCGAGCGCGAGGACGTGATCGAGGCGATCCGCAGACTGCGCCAGGCGATCCAGAGCCTAAACAGGGAAGGCCGTGAGCGCCTGCTGGCCGCCTTCGAGGTGGTCAACACCCAGTTCCAGCGACTGTTCACGCATCTCTTCGGCGGCGGCACCGCAGAACTGCAGCTTATCGAATCCGACGACCCGCTTGAGGCCGGGTTGGAAATTCTCGCCCGTCCGCCCGGCAAGAAGCCGCAGACGATGACGCTGCTTTCGGGCGGGGAGCAGGCACTGACGGCTATGGCGCTGATCTTTGCCGTGTTCCTCACCAACCCCGCGCCGATCTGCGTGCTGGACGAGGTCGACGCGCCGCTCGACGACCATAATGTCGAGCGCTTCTGCAACCTGATGGACGAAATGGCGGCGACCACCGAGACGCGGTTCGTCATCATCACCCACAACCCCATCACCATGGCGCGGATGAACCGCCTGTTCGGCGTCACGATGGCCGAGCAGGGCGTGAGCCAGCTCGTATCGGTCGACTTGCAAACCGCCGAGCAGATGCGCGAGGCGAGCTGATCGGCGCGGGCGCGGCATCGCAGAACCGGAGGAGTTCGTGAGCGACCAACCACTGGTGAGGCTGGCAGAAATCGAGATCGATCCGGATTGTCTGGACGAATACGATGCGCTGCTGAAGGAGGAGATCGAGGCCTCGATCTCAAAAGAACCAGGTGTGCTGATGCTTTATGCCATGCGCGTGCGCGGAGAGCCGACGCAGCGCCGCCTTGTCGAGATCTATGCCGACGAGGACGCCTATCGGGCTCATTTGCAATCCGAACACTTCCTCAAGTACAAGACCGGCACGGAAAAAATGGTCCGTTCGCTCAGGCTGATCGAGACCGATCCGCTGCTGTTGCGTTCCCGGCTCGGCGACCTCACATAGAGCAGCTTGCAAGGGTCTAACCGCGAGATCACGAGCGTCGGCGCGGTTGGTTGACGCCAGTGCACGAAAGAGAGTTAGAGATGCCCGATCAGAACTCCGATACGGCCCAGGTTGTCGCGCTCTCAAGCGCGCTGAAGGACCTGCATCGCGCGCTCATCCGCGCCGAAATCGGCGACGATCCTGCACTGCAGAACCCGTACACGATGCTTTTTGCCCTGATCGGCGACCCGCGCTTTGCGTGGATGGGCACCCTCTCGGAGTTGATCGCCCGTATCGATCACATGGTGGCCGACAAGGAGGTGGACGAGACCACTGCCCTGCCCGGCTTCCGCGAAGAAGCGGCGGGGCTGATCGGCGAGGCGGGCGGCGAAGCCGCTGCCGCCTTTCGGCTGCGTCACCTGATGGCGCTCCAGAAAGAGCCGGAGGTCGGGCTCGCCACCGGCCGCCTGCGCAAGTTGCTCGCCAATCAGTAGCTGCGACCGTCGACCGGAACCCGCTTCACGGACGTCAGATCCACGCCCTCGAGGCAACGGATGTTGACTGCCGCCGTCGCCTTGCCGTCGGGCGCGGTGCCGAACCCGAATGGAGCGCAGCCGCAATTCAGGCAGAAATGGTGGTCGATCACGTGACGGTTGAAGCGATAGGTCGACAGGTCGTCCTGCGGTGTCTGCAGATGCAGTTGCTCGCGCGGCACGAACCACAGGAGATAACCCTTGCGGCTGCAATGCGAGCAGTTGCATTCCATCGCCTCGGCGAACTCTCCCTCGACCTCGAACTTCACCTTGCCGCAATGGCAGCTTCCGGTCTGCATCTTCACGCGCCCTTCTCGCTCCACACTGCCAGCTCGTTGCCGGCCGGATCGGTAAAATGGAAACGCCTGCCGCCCGGGAAGGTGAAGATCGGCCGGACGATCCTGCCACCCGCTTCCTCGACAGCCTCCACTGACCGTTCCAGATCATCCGAATAGAGTACCGGAAGCGGCTTCGTTTCGGCCGCGGTCTGTGCGTCGAAACCGCCATCCAGCCCCTCTTCGAAGGCTGAATAGGATGGGCCATAATCCGTGAACGACCAGCCGAAGGCGGCGCTGTAGAAGGACTTGACGCTGTCGATCGTGCCTCCGGCAGCCTGCATTTCCAGATAATCGAGCTTGCCGTCCTTGCGCATAATTCCACTCTCCATCGTTCTCTTTTTGTTCTAATCCGTACGGCCGATACCCGCAAGTCGAAAATTTTCGCCGTGCCTAATCGATTGATTTGGGAACCGCCCCTGCTGGCTGCTTGCCTTTGCGGGTTCGGGGTCTTATCGCTCAGCGCGCGGGCGGAAAAACGCCGGCGAACACGCACGGAGACGGGGAAGCAGGATGACGAAGTGGGTCTACAGCTTCGGCGACGGCAAGGCGGAAGGCAGCGCCGGAGACCGGAACCTGTTGGGTGGCAAAGGTGCCAATCTTGCCGAGATGTGCAGCCTCGGGCTGCCGGTCCCGCCGGGTTTCACCATCACCACAGAACTGTGCACCTCATATTATGCCAACGGCCGCACCTACCCCGACGATCTGAAGGCGCAGGTCGCCGAGGCGCTCGAAGGCATCGGCGCGATCGTCGGCAGGCGCTTCGGAGATCCGGACAAGCTCTTGCTGGTGTCCGTGCGCTCCGGCGCGCGCGCTTCGATGCCGGGCATGATGGACACGGTGCTCAACCTCGGCCTCAACGACGAGACCGTCGCCGCACTTGCGCGTGATTCCGGCGACGAGAGGTTCGCCTATGACAGCTATCGCCGGTTCATCCAGATGTATTCGGATGTCGTGCTGGGCGTCGACCACGAGCATTTCGAGGAAATCCTGGAAGACGAGAAGGCGCGGCGCGGCCATGAGCTCGACACCGACCTCTCCGCTAGGGAATGGCAGGAGGTGATCGGGCTATACAAAGCGAAGGTCGAGGAAGAGCTTGGCTCCCCCTTCCCGCAGGACCCGCAGGAGCAGCTCTGGGGGGCGATCGGCGCGGTGTTCTCGAGCTGGATGAATCACCGGGCGATCACCTATCGCCGGCTGCACGACATTCCCGAAAGCTGGGGCACGGCGGTCAACGTGCAGGCGATGGTGTTCGGCAACATGGGCGACACCTCGGCAACGGGCGTCGCGTTCACCCGCAATCCGTCGACGGGCGAAGCCAGGCTCTATGGCGAGTTCCTCGTTAACGCGCAGGGCGAGGACGTGGTGGCGGGCATCCGCACGCCGCAGAACCTGACCGAGGAAGCCCGCATCGAGGCCGGCGCCGACAAGCCCTCGATGGAGAAGGTGATGCCTGAGGCGTTCGCCGCCTTCGTCGACATCTCGCAGCGGCTGGAACGCCACTACCGCGACATGCAGGATCTCGAATTCACCATCGAGCGCGGCAAGCTGTGGATGCTGCAGACCCGCTCGGGCAAGCGCACGGCAAAGGCCGCGCTGAAGATCGCCGTCGATATGGCAGCCGAGGGGCTCATCACCAAGCAGGAAGCTGTAGCCCGGATCGACCCGGCATCGCTTGACCAGCTTCTGCACCCGACCATCGACCCGTCCGCCAAGCGTGACGTGATCGGCATCGGCCTGCCGGCATCGCCCGGTGCGGCTACCGGCGAGATCGTCTTTTCCTCCGACGACGCGGAGGAGATGCGCGCACAGAACCGCAAGGCGATCCTGGTGCGCGTGGAGACAAGCCCGGAAGACATTCACGGCATGCACGCCGCCGAAGGCATTCTGACCACACGCGGCGGCATGACCAGCCACGCGGCGGTGGTTGCCCGCGGCATGGGCAAGCCCTGCGTCTCGGGCGCGGGCACGCTGCGCGTCGACTACAAGACCGGCACGCTGACGGCGATGGGGCAGACGCTGAAGAAGGGCGACGTCATCACCATCGACGGCGCCAGCGGGCAGGTGCTGAAGGGCGCGGTGCCCATGCTGCAGCCCGAGCTTTCCGGCGACTTCGCATCGATCATGCAGTGGGCGGACCAGATCCGGCGGATGAAGGTGCGCACCAATGCCGAGACGCCGGCGGACGCGCGCATGGCGCGCTCCTTCGGTGCGGAAGGGATCGGGCTCTGCCGCACCGAGCACATGTTCTTCGACGACGAGCGTATCGTGGCGATGCGCGAGATGATCCTGTCGGATGCCGAGAAGGACCGCCGCGCAGCCCTTGCCAAGCTTCTGCCGATGCAGCGCTCTGACTTCGCCGAGCTGTTCGAAATCATGGCCGGGCTGCCGGTGACGATTCGCCTGCTCGACCCGCCGCTGCACGAGTTCCTGCCCAAGAGCGAGGAGGAGATCGCGGACGTCGCCAAGGCGATGAACGTCTCGGCCGAGAAGCTACGCCAGCGCACCGAGGCGCTGCACGAGTTCAATCCGATGCTCGGCCATCGCGGCTGCCGGCTGGCGGTCTCCTACCCCGAGATCGCCGAGATGCAGGCGCGGGCCATCTTCGAGGCCGCGGTTGAGGCCGGCAAGAAGACCGGAAGCCCGGTGGTGCCGGAGATCATGGTACCTCTGGTCGGCATCATGAAAGAGCTCGACTACGTCAAGGCCCGCATCGACGAGGTCGCCAAGGCGGTGATGGAGGAGAGCGGAACGACCATCGACTATCTGGTCGGCACGATGATCGAGCTGCCGCGCGCGGCGATCCGCGCCCATGTGATTGCGGAAGCCGCGGAGTTCTTCTCCTTCGGCACCAACGACCTGACCCAGACGACTTTCGGCATCTCGCGCGACGACGCCTCGTCCTTCCTCGAAACCTATCGCCAGAAGGGCATCATCGAGCAGGATCCATTCATCTCGCTCGACCTCGAGGGTGTCGGCGAACTGGTGCGGATGGCGGCAGAGAAAGGCAAAGCGACGCGACCCGATATCAAGCTCGGCATCTGCGGCGAACATGGCGGCGACCCGACCTCGATCCATTTCTGCGAGGAGGTCGGGCTTGACTATGTATCGTGCTCGCCCTTCCGCGTGCCGATCGCCAGGCTGGCGGCGGCGCAGGCAGCGAGCCGCAAGGGCTAGCCGGCCGCCGCCGGCCTGCGTTTCGTCTTGAAGGGGGCCATGCCGAGGCGGGCGAGCTCGTCGGCACGCTCATTCTCGGGGTGGCCTGCATGGCCCTTGACCCAGTGCCAGGTGACCTTGTGGCGCCGGCGCGCCTCATCCAGCGCCTGCCAAAGCTCCGCATTCTTGACCGGCTTTTTCGCCGCCGTCTTCCAGCCGTTGCGCTTCCAGCCCTCGATCCAGCCAGAAATGCCGTCCTTGACGTAGTTGGAGTCGGTGTAGAGATCGACCGTGCACGGCTCCTTCAACGCGCCGAGCGCGGAGATCGCCGCCATCAGCTCCATGCGGTTGTTAGTGGTTTCGGCCTCTCCGCCGGAGAGTTCCTTGACGATACCATTGAAGCGCAGGATCGCGCCCCAGCCGCCCGGACCGGGATTGCCCGAACATGCGCCGTCGGTGAACACCTCGACATTCTTCATGGCATCACCGCGCCATATTCGGAGGCGGAACCGATCTGCCGATGGAAGCGCATCTTGCGCACATATTCGAGCGGGTCCCTTTTGTTGACCAGCGCGCCGCCAGGACCGTTCAGCCAGTCGTAGAGCCGCGTCAGCATGAAGCGCAGCGCCGAACCATGGCAGAGCAACGGCAGCGCCTCGATCTCGGCCGGTGTCAGCGGCCGCACGCTTTGATAGCCGGCGAGGAAGGCCGTGCCCTTGGTCAGGTTGAAAGCGTGGTCGCGCTCGAAACACCAGGCATTGAGGCAGGTCGCGACATCGTAGGCGAGGAAGTCGTTGCAGGCGAAATAAAAGTCGATGACGCCGGAGAGGTCGTTGCCGAGAAAGAAGACGTTGTCGGGGAAGAGATCGGCATGGATGACGCCGGCCGGCAGATCGGCGGGCCACGCCGCCTCCAAGGCGGTAAAATCCGCGCTCACCTCGGCGCGCAAACCGGGCTCTACCTCGTCCGCGCGGTCGACGCAGCCCTTCCACAGCCTGTGCCAGCCAGGCAGCGAAAGCGCGTTGGGACGCGAGAGCTGAAAATCCGCGCCGGCCAGGTGCATTGCGGCAAGCACCTTGCCCACCTCTCGGCAGTGCGCGGCGCTCGGTCGGCGCGGCCACATGCCTTCGAGGAACGTGATGATGGCCGCCGGCCTGCCGGCAAGCTCGCCGATGATCTCGCCGTCGCGGCGATGAACCGGCAACGGACAGGAGATGCCCTGCCGGGCAAGATGCTCCATCAGGCCGAGGAAGAACGGGAGATCGCGCTTTTCCACCCGCTTTTCATACAGCGTGAGGATGAACGAACCGCCGCTTGTGTGCAGGATGAAGTTGGAGTTCTCAGTGCCTTCGGCGATGCCCTTGTAGGATAGCAGGTCGCCGATGGCGTAGCCGCGCAGGAACGCGCCGAGTTCCATCTCGGTGATGTCGGTGTAGACGGCCATGTGTTCAGGCGTTCCCGTTGACGAATGCCATGTCGGCCGTGGTGAGTTCGATGTCGCGCAGGACACGGTTGACGGGGAAGTTCTCCGTCTCCTCGGCAGTGACGGCGAGATCGACGGTGACGTCGAACCGTTCGCGGAAGGCATCGATGATCTCGTCGACGATGATTTCCGGCGCCGAAGCACCAGCCGACAGGCCGAGCGTGCCGATCTCGTCTATCTCGTCCCAGGGAATCTCGGATGCGCGCTGCACCAGCAGGCCGCGCTTCGCACCCGCGCGCTCGGCGACCTCGACCAGCCGCATGGAGTTGGATGAGTTCGGCGCGCCGACGATAAGGAACAGGTCCGCGCCGGGCGCTGCTTCCTTCACTGCGTCCTGACGGTTGGTGGTGGCGTAGCAGATCGATTCTGCGGCAGGCGCCTGCATCTGCGGGAAGCGCGCTTGAAGGGCGCTGATGATGCCGGCGGTGTCCTCCACCGAAAGTGTCGTCTGCGTTACGAAGCCGAGCGCGGCCGGGTCGGCCGGCTGGATGCCCGCAGCGTCTTCCTCGGTCTCCACGAGGGTCACCGCACCCTCGGGCAACTGACCCATGGTGCCGATCACCTCCGGGTGGCCGGCATGGCCGATCAGCAGCACATGACGCCCCTGACGCTGATGGCGCATCGCCTGCTTGTGCACCTTGGAAACCAGCGGGCAGGTGGCGTCGAGATAGAACAGGTTGCGCGCCTCGGCGTCCGCCGGCACGGATTTGGGAACGCCGTGGGCGGAAAAGACCACCGGCTGGGCATGGTGTTCGGGCGGAATCTCGTCCAGTTCCTCGACGAATACTGCGCCCCGCGCCTGCAGCCCCTCGACCACGTAACGATTGTGCACAATCTCGTGGCGCACATAGACCGGCGCGCCGTATTTTTTCAGCGCCAGCACCACGATCTGGATCGCGCGGTCGACGCCCGCACAGAAACCGCGCGGGCCGCAAAGCCTGATCGTCAATGGTCGCTTCATCATTCTACTCGTGATCCGTCGTGTGCAGATGGCGGTTGCGGCCCTGCCCTGTCAACCCGCATCGGCGGCGCGCGTGCGGCGCTGTCGCAACAACCACGCCCCGAGCACCGCCACCAGCGCGCCGGCAAGCCCGTACCACGTGACGGCATACTGGAGATGATTGTTGGGGAGATCGATCAGCGTCACACCGCCGACCGGCAGCCCGCCGGGATTGGGCGCATCGTTCGCATCGATGAAGAACGGCAGGTAGTCTCCCGGGTCGCCCACGCCCGATGTCGCCGCCATGACGTCGAGGTCCTTCCAGTAGAAGATATTCTTGGCCGGATCGTTGTCGGGCACGATGAGCGACGGCTTGCCGTCGAGCCTGTTGCGCGCGAGGCCGGTGATGGTGTGGGGACCCTCGACCTGCCCTTCAGGGCGTGTTTCAGGCTCCTTCAGCTCGAATGGCACGAAGCCGCGATTGACGAGGACAAACCGCCCGCTGCCGAGTTCAAGCGGCGTATAGACGAAATAGCCGGAATGCCCCTGGTGGGTGGCGAAGAAGTGGCGCTCACCCTCGTGGCGGAGTTCGCCGCTGACAGCCACCGGCCAGTAGTCGACGTCGCCGGTCGTCGTCAGCCGCGCCTGCACGTCTTCCAGCGAGCGCGGCTCGGAGGTGATGCGCGCGTCAATGGTGGCGATCAGGTCTTCCTTCCAGTGTAGCCGCTGCACCTGCCAGGTGCCGAGCGCCAGCAGCACGGCCAGCGCTGCTAGAGAAAGTGTGACCAACAGCACGCTGATGCCCGGCTTGCGGGCTTGAACCTGGCTCTCGCTGGCACTCATCGGTCGTCCAATCGGCCTTCCGCCGCCTTGTTGCGGTATTGCAGCACGATCAGCAGCCCCTTGATGAGCCGTAAGGCCACCAGGCTCAGCACGAGCGTCAGCGGTATCCACAGCAGGAAATGCAGCCACAGCGGCGGGTTGAGCGAAACCTCCATCCACAGTGCCAGGCCGACGACCACGAAGCCGATGATGAGGATGACGAAAACCGCCGGGCCGTCACCCGCATCCGCAAAGGAATAGTCCAGCCCGCAATTGTTGCAGCGATCGCCGACGGAGAGGAAGCCATGGAACAGGCGGCCCTCGCCGCAGCGTGGGCAGCGACCGGAAAGGCCGGCCTTCACCGGGTCGACCGGCGCCCAGATGGCGCTGTCGGGCTTGCGATCGTCAGTCATGTTGCAGCCTCGTGCATGGTGGCACGCTATCGCATGCGAAACGGGCCAAAGAAAGAAGGCGGCCATGTTGCCACGGCCGCCTCCCGAAAACCGCTCGATTCAGGCTGCTCAGTGCGCCGCAATTGGCGCGCCGGCCGATGCCCATACGTAGACGCAGGCGAAGAGGAACAGCCACACCACGTCAACGAAATGCCAGTACCAGGCTGCCGCCTCGAAGCCGAAATGCTGCTTGGGCGTGAAGTGGCCTGCCATCGCGCGCAACAGGCACACCAGCAGGAAGATGGTACCGATCAACACGTGGAAGCCATGGAAGCCGGTCGCCATGTAGAAGGTGGCGCCATAGATCGAGCCGGAGAAGCTGAACGGCGCGACCGAATACTCGTAGGCCTGGACGAAGCTGAACAGCACGCCGAGCGCAACGGTGATTGCGAGACCCCATACAAGGCCCTTGCGATCGTCGTGCAGCAATGCGTGGTGCGCCCACGTCACCGTCGTGCCGGAGAGCAGCAGGATGATGGTGTTGTAGAGCGGCAGATGGAAAGGATTGAGAACCTCAACGCCTGCCGGAGGCCACTGGCCACCGAGGAACTCGGCGCGGGCGACCTGCGCCGCTTCGTTGGGGAAAAGGCTTGCGTCGAAGAACGCCCAGAACCAGGCGACGAAGAACATCACCTCCGAGGCGATGAACATGATCATGCCGTAGCGCAGGTGCAGCGAAACGACACGCGTATGGTGGCCCTCATGAGCCTCCTTGATGGTGTCGCTCCACCAGCCGAACATCACGTAGAGCACCAGAGCCAGGCCAATGAAGAAAAGCCACGGCGTCGCCAGCGGGATACCGACGAGCGAGAACTCGTTACCCTTCAGGTACTGCATCCAGCCGATGCCGCCGACCGCCATGACAAGCGCGCCGACGGAGCCGAGGAAGGGCCATGGGCTTGGGTCGATGATATGATAGTCGTGGTTCTTTGCGTGTGCGTCTGCCATGTCATCCCCCGATTTCGGTGTCGGCGTCCGTATTGCTGTTCAGTTGCCCGCCTGTGGCCGCCGATTCCTGCGGCTTGCCCTCGGCGAGCGGGAAAAAGGTGTAGGACAGCGTGATCGTACCGACGTTCTTCAACTCAGGCACATTCACGATCTCCGGATCGACGTAGAAGACGACCGGCATATCCATCTCCTCGCCCGGCTGCAACTCCGTATCGGTGAAGCAGAAGCATTCCACCTTCATGAAGTAGGCGCCCGCGAGTTGCGGCGTGACGTTGAACGACGCGCGGCCCGAAGTGGGGCGCGAGAACGTGTTCTTCGCCTTGTAAGAAATCTGCGTCGTCTCGCCGATTTTCATGGTCACGTCGCGCTGGACCGGCTTGAAGTCCCACGGCAGGCCGCCGGCCGTGTTGGCATCGAAACGAACCTTGATCTCGCGATCGAGCACGGTCTGCGAGTATTGCGTGACCCGCTGCGTGGTGCCGCCATAGCCGGTCACCTGGCAGAAGAGCTGATACAACGGCACCGCCGCGTAGGCCGCGCCAACCATGCTGGCAAAGAAGGCCAGGCACACAACCGCGATCACGCGGTTGGAGCGCTGGGCTTTTTCGCTGACAGTGTTATCGCGTTCGCTCATCGATACTCTCACATCGGCCGGTCGAGGATCGACGGGCCCATCTTCACGATGGTCACGACGTAGATGATGACCACGAAAGCAACCAGCGCCAGCGCGATGGCGACCGAGCGACCACGACGCGCCTTCTTCTGCGAATCCGTAAGGCTGACCTTGTCGTCTTCCATCACACTCACCAGACCGGCGCCCCGAGGCGCGCCGCAATCGAATCGAGCAGCAGAGCCGCAAAGATCGCGAAGAGATAGAGCAGCGAATATCCGAAAAGTGCCTTGGCCGGCCGCATGACGCGATCGGCGTCGGGCATGCGCAGCACCTTCCAGGAATACCAGACGAAGCCGGCACCGAGCGCTGCGGCGAACACGCCGTAAGTGGCGCTTGCCTGGCCGAGCACCGACGGCAGAACGCCGACGACAGCCACGAGCACCGCATAGGCGAAGATCTGCCGCTTGGTCGATGCTTCGCCAGCAACGTTCGGCATCATCGGAATGCCGGCGCGACCGTAGTCACCGGACTTGAACAGCGCCAGCGCCCAGAAGTGCGGCGGGGTCCACAGGAAGATAATGAGGAACTGGATTACGCTTTCGAGGCCGATCTGGCCCGTGACGGCCGCCCAGCCGATCATGGGCGGGAATGCGCCGGCCGCACCACCGATGACGATGTTCTGCGGCGTCCAGCGCTTGAGCCACATCGTGTAGACGACAGCGTAGAAGAAGATGGTGAAGGCGAGCAGGCTGGCGGCCAGCCAGTTGGCGACGAGACCGAGCGTCATCACCGAGAAAGCCGACAGGAACAGACCGAAGACCAGCGCCTCGCCCGGCAGCACGCGGCCCGATGGCACCGGCCTGCCCGCGGTGCGCGACATCACGGCGTCGATGTCGGCGTCGTACCACATGTTGAGTGCGCCGGACGCACCGGCGCCGACCGCGATCGCGAGGATCGAGACCACTGCGATGATCGGGTTGACCGGCACCTGCGCCGTCACCAGCCCGACGAAGGCGGTGAAGACGACCAGCGACATCACCCGCGGCTTGAGCAGCGCGAGATAATCGCCAGCCTGCGCTTCCGAAATACGGAAGGCGGCGTCTTCATATCCATTCTTCTCGACGAGGGCCATGCGTACGCGGTCCGTTCTTTCCGTCTGGCCGAAACCGCCGGCCGGGCCGGCGGTTTCCATTCTGTTGCGGCTGCTGCCTTACTTGATCTTCGGCAGCTGTTCCCACTGGTGGTAGGGCGGCGGCGACGAAAGCTGCCACTCAAGCGTGGTTGCACCCTCGCCCCACGGATTGGCGCCGGCCTCGCGCTTCTTCGAAAAGGCCTCGAAGACGCCATAGAGGAAGATCAGCACACCGATTGCGGAGATGTAGGAGCCATAGGACGAGACGGCGTTCCAGCCCGCATAAGCATCCGGATAGTCGATGTAGCGGCGCGGCATGCCGGCCAGACCCAGGAAGTGCTGCGGGAAAAACACCAGGTTCACGCCGATGAACGTGACCCAGAAATGGGTGCGTGCGATGAGCGGCGAGTACATGTAGCCGAACATCTTCGGGAACCAGTAGTACCAGCCCGCGAAGATCGCGAACACGGCACCAAGCGACAGCACGTAGTGGAAGTGCGCGACCACGTAATAGGTGTCGTGAAGCGCGCGGTCGAGGCCGGCATTGGCAAGCTGAACGCCAGTGACGCCGCCGACGGTGAACAGGAAGATGAAGCCGATCGCCCACAGCATCGGGGTGCGCATCGAGATCGAGCCGCCCCACATGGTGGCGATCCACGAGAAGATCTTCACGCCAGTCGGAACCGCAATGACCATCGTCGCGAAGACGAAATAGCGCTGCGTGTCGAGCGACAGGCCGGTCGTATACATGTGGTGCGCCCACACGATGAAGCCCACCGCGCCGATCGCCACCATGGCGTAGGCCATTCCGAGATAACCGAAGATCGGCTTGCGCGAGAAGGTCGACACGATGTGGCTGACGATGCCGAAGCCCGGCAGGATCAGGATGTACACCTCAGGGTGACCGAAGAACCAGAACAGGTGCTGGAACAGGATCGGATCGCCGCCGGCGGCCGGATCGAAGAAGGCCGTGCCGAAATTGCGGTCAGTCAGCAGCATGGTGATCGCGCCAGCCAGCACCGGCAGCGACAGCAGCAGCAGGAACGCGGTGATGAGCACCGACCAGGCAAACAGCGGCATCTTGTGCAGCGTCATGCCAGGAGCGCGCATGTTGAAGATCGTGGTGATGAAGTTGATCGCACCGAGGATCGACGAGGCACCCGCGATGTGCAGCGAGAGGATCGCAAAGTCCATCGCCGGGCCGGGCTGGCCAGACGTCGAAAGCGGCGGATAGATCGTCCAACCGCCACCAACGCCATAGGCACCGGGCGCGCTCGGCATGAAAATCGAGATCAGCAGCAGAATGAAGGCGGGCGGCAGGAGCCAGAACGAGATGTTGTTCATGCGCGGGAACGCCATGTCCGGCGCGCCGATCATGATCGGCACCATCCAGTTGGCGAAACCGCCGATCATCGCCGGCATGACCATGAAGAAGATCATGATGAGCGCGTGGCCGGTGGTGAACACATTGAACATGTGCTTGCCGCCGTCGATGGCGGCATCGCCCTCATAGCCGTAGACGATAGAAGCCAGGCCGTGGAAGATCTGAATGCCCGGTTCCGCGAGCTCCCAGCGCATCATCACCGACAGGAAGCCGCCGATGATGCCCGCCATGATCGCGAAGATCAGGTAGAGGGTGCCGATGTCCTTGTGGTTGGTCGAATAGACCCAACGAACCCAGCCGGTCGGCTTGTGATCGTCATGGGCGTCGTGAGCTGCAGCGCCTGCCATTTTCCCGCTCCGTATCCTGTTCTCTCACGCAGACTTCAGTTGCCGGCGTCCGCTACATTCATTTGCTGGCCGCGAATCGAGGCCATCAGCGACTTGTTGGCCTCTTCGAGGCTCGCCTGAGCCTCCGAGCGCCATGCGTCGTACTGCTCCTGGCTGACGACGCGGATGCCGATCGGCATGTAGGCGTGGTCCTTGCCGCAGAGCTCAGAGCACTGGCCGTAGAAGATGCCTTCGCGCGTGGCGTTGAACCAGGTCTCGTTGATACGCCCCGGCACGGCGTCGACCTTGATGCCGAAGGACGGCATCGCGAACGCGTGGATCACGTCGGCCGCAGTGACGAGAACGCGCACCGTGGTGTTGACCGGCACGACGACCTCGTTGTCGACAGCCAGAAGACGCGGAAACTCTGCCATGTCTTCCTTGCCCGCCGAGGCGCGATCGCCCTCCTGCAGCATGAAGGAGGCGAACGTCAGCGGCTCCTCGTCCTGGTACTCATATTCCCAGTTCCACTGGTAGCCGGTGGCCTTGATGGTCATGGTCGGCTCTTCCGGCGGATTGTACTGCGCCGTCAGGAGCTGGAACGATGGAACCGCCAGGAAAAGCAGAACGATAACCGGACCTACGGTCCAGATCACCTCGATCATGGTGTTGTGGCTGGTGCGCGACGGCGTCGGATTGGCGCTCGCGCGGAACTTGATGATGCACCAGGCCAGAAGCGCCAGCACAAGAAAGGTAATCGGCACGATGAACCAGAGCGTGTAGCGCTCGAACCAGATGATCGCTTCCATCATGTCGGAAGCCGGCTCCTGGAAGCTCAGCTGCCAGGGAACCGCCTGCCCCGCGAATGCGCTCGAAGCGGCAAGAACCAGCGAAACGGCGCCCAGGCCCGCAAGGAACTTCTTCATAACCCTCTTCATCTCCCCGGTCGAAACGTCTCGACGAAATCACAATGCC
Organism: Mesorhizobium sp. DxT; assembly: GCF_058448885.1. Lineage (NCBI taxonomy): Bacteria > Pseudomonadati > Pseudomonadota > Alphaproteobacteria > Hyphomicrobiales > Phyllobacteriaceae > Mesorhizobium > Mesorhizobium sp. DxT. Next base: position 165,590 of record NZ_JBZFLJ010000006.1, read on the forward strand.
GGCCGGCGGACGTGCGCCGGGCCGTTATCGCGCGTTCAAACCATACTCTCATATCAACCGCAAGAAAGGCATGGCGGGATATCTGCGGCATTTTTGCGCGCGCGGCCCACATCCTGCCCCGCACGCCTTGATTTCGCTCAACTTGTAACGAAAGCAGTGGGCGTGCACAGGATGCGCATCTGCGGCGGACAATCGCGAGGCATCGCAAGGACTTGCGCATAGTCTTGTTTGCGCGAGCCGACTCTCGGGCTAGATTGTCGTGATTCGCGAAGGCATGATCGCAAATTCCGGTCGCGGATGCCGGTTTCGGACACGATCATGCCCCATCGATGTGATTTGGGCTGACTTGGCGCGACGCAGGCGAAGATGCCGCGCCGCCAGAGTGCTTGAGGATGCAAGGGGTAGGATCGATGCCGTTTCGTTGGACAATGCCGTTTGCGGCCGCCCTCGGTGCGATCGCCTTTTGCCTTCCGGCGGCGGCGCAGCAGCAGGCGCCCTCGGGCGCGGTGAAGTCGACCCACGGCGCGTGGTCGGTGATCTGCGATACGCCCGGCGGCGCTGCGACCGAGCAATGCGCCCTGATGCAGAACGTGATCGCTGAAGACAGGCCGGAGGTTGGCCTTTCCGTCGTTGTGTTGCGCACGGCGGACGACCGGGCAGAAATCCTGCGGGTGCTGGCACCGCTGGGCGTGCTTCTTCCCAACGGGCTCGGGCTCAATGTCGACGGCAACGACGTCGGCCGTGCCTATTTCGTTCGCTGCTTCCAGGACGGCTGCTACGCCGAGGTGATTCTCGAACAGCCCCTGCTCGACATGCTGCGCAACGGCGATGCGGCAACGTTCATCGTCTTCCAGACGCCAGAGGAAGGTATCGGCATTCCGGTCGAACTCGACGGCTTCGGCGAGGGCTTCGACGCGCTTCCCTGATTTTTCGGGGCATTTGACGCGGCGGGTGCAACTTTTCGCCCGCGCGACTATATAGCGGCCAGTGCCATTCAGGAACGGAGCCGCACAGTGCCAGCCAGCCTTCTCGAACAGTTCGACGTCTCCGAAGACACCATCCGCCGCATTGTCGCCGAAACCATCGATGGCGCCGATGACGGCGAACTCTTCATGGAATATCGCGAAGGCGAGGCTCTCGTTTTCGACAATGGCCGCCTGAAAACTGCGAACTTCAACGCCGATCGCGGTTTCGGGCTGCGCGCCGTCGCCGGGGAAGCGGCCGGCTACGCGCACGCCAGCGAGTTCTCGCACGCGGCACTTCTGCGCGCGTCCGACGCGGTTTCCGCAGTCAAAGCCGGCTATAGCGGCAAGCTCGCGGACGCGCCGACCGGCACCAACCGCAAGCTTTACGGCGAGGAAAATCCCACCTCGGAGCCGGTCTTCGGCGAAAAGGCAAAGCTGCTGCAGGAGATCGACGCGTGGGTTCGCGATCGCGATCCGCGCGTGCGCCAGGTCACCGCGTCGCTGGCCGCCTCGTGGCAGCAGGTGGAGATCCTGCGCGCCGACGGCCGCATCGCCCATGACGTCCGGCCTCTGATCCGCGTCAATGTCGCGGTCGTCGTCGGCGAGGGCGACCGCCAGGAGAGTGGCTCCTACGGCATGGGCGGACGCAAGGGTTTCGGCGAGTTCATCGCCGAGGAATCTTGGAAGCATGCGGCCGAGGAGGCACTGCGCCAGGCGCTTGTAAACCTTGAGGCGGTGCCTGCTCCGGCCGGCACGTTTGACATTGTGCTTTCAGCCGGCTGGCCCGGTGTGATGCTGCACGAGGCTGTTGGACACGGGCTCGAAGGCGATTTCAACCGCAAGAAGACGTCCGCCTTTGCGGGGCTGATGGGCCAGCAGGTTGCGGCAAAGGGTGTCACCGTGGTGGATGACGGCACGATCACCGATCGGCGCGGATCGCTGACCATCGACGACGAGGGTACAGCCACCAACCGCACCGTTCTCATTGAGGACGGCAAGCTGGTGGGATACATGCAGGACCGGCAGAACGCGCGGCTAATGGGCATGCGCCCGACCGGCAACGGACGACGCGAATCCTACGCACACACGCCGATGCCGCGCATGACCAACACGTACATGACCGCCGGCGAGCATACGCCCGAGGAGATCATCTCTTCGGTGAAGAACGGCATCTATGCCGTATCGTTTGGCGGCGGGCAGGTCGACATCACTTCGGGCAAGTTCGTGTTCGGCTGCACCGAGGCCTACATGATCGAGGATGGCAAGGTGACCCAGCCGATAAAGGGCGCCATGCTGATCGGCAACGGTCCGGACGCGATGCACCGCGTGAGCATGATCGGCAACGACATGAAGCTCGACAACGGCATCGGCATGTGCGGCAAGGCCGGCCAGGGTGTGCCGGTTGGCGTCGGACAACCGCATCTGCGCATGAACCAGATGACAGTGGGCGGCACGCGTACGTAGTTCCGGTCGTGCGTACTTCGAGGCTCACTGCGCTCGCACCTGAAATCAAGCTGTCAGAGCCATGACGCCGGGGTCTTTGGCAGGCGGCCTTCGGGATCGACCACCGTCAGCTTCGGCTCGTCAGGCCCGTTCCACCGCCACAGGGCCACACAGGTGCCGCCCGGCGACATGAAGGATGGATAAACGACGCCGTGGAACCCTTCGTCGAGCAGCCGCTCGCGCAGCATGTGGGTCTGCGGCTGCTCGCCGGCATCAAGCGCAGCGCGCCATTCGCAACGATGAATTTCTGAAGTCTCGCCGAAACCACCAAGCACCTGCTCATCGGTCAGATCGGCCAGGCTTGCGCCCTCCAGCTCGAGCCGGGCGATGAGGGCCGGATGCTGAACGAAGCCCTGATTGTACTCTGCCCAGGCCGTCGAGAGCTCGCGCGCGGCATAGATCGTCGGCTCCCCCTCGGGATTCCAGCGGCCGCCGAAGCGCGCCGCCCCCTCGCCCGACAGCGGCAGATGCGCCCAGCTCGGAACGAAAGCGCGCCACAGGGTCAGCGGTGGCTTTCCGTCAGGCATAGACGCCGGAACGCACAGCCTCCAGATAGGCCAGAACCTTGTCGGCCTTGCCGTCGCGGACGAGATCGTAGGCGGTCTTGCCGGCCCAGCCCGGAATCGGCTGATGCTTGAACCAGATCGCCGCGCGTTCCTCGCCGCCGGCCATCTCGCCGGCCATCGCCAGCACCCGCACCACCGGGCTCAAGGCGGCGTCGACCTTGCGTGCGCCACCCCTGGCTGCCAGCGTGTTGCGGGCAACACCGATCAGGCCGGCCAGCTCGGTCATCGTAACGCCAAGCAGATCTGCGACGCGCCGCGCCGACAGGAACGGCGTGCCGCCCTCGCCGAACTTCTGTGCGGAGCTTTCCAACGCCATCATGGACATGACAACATCCTTGCGTACTTTGACATTTGTATGCTCAATATGCGCTCAATAGTCGCCCATTTCAAGCTGAGCCGCCTATGAAGCCCCCCTCCTCCATCGTCATTCTCACCGGCGCGGGGATTTCCGTCGAATCCGGCATACCCAGCTTTCGCGACAAGAACGGCCTCTGGTCGAAGATCGACTATCGCGATTACGCGACACCCGAGGGCTATGCGCGCAATCCCGGCAAAGTGCTCGAATTCTACAACATGCGCCGACGCAACCTGGCCAACGTCTACCCCAACGAAGCGCATCACGCGCTGGCGCGACTGGAAGGCGCGTTCAAGGGCGAGTTCCTGCTGGTGACGCAGAATATCGACGATCTGCACGAATCGGCCGGATCGCGGAAGCTCATCCACATGCACGGCGAGCACGCCTCGGCCCTGTGCGAGGCGTGCGGCATGCGCATGCGCTGGCGCGGCGACATGACCGTGAACTCTCAGTGCACCCTGTGCGGGACCATCGGGCGCCTGCGGCCCGACGTGGTGTGGTTCGGCGAGATGCCTTACCAGATGGACCGCATCTACCGCGCGCTGGGCCAGGCGGAACTGTTCGTGGCCATCGGCACATCGGGCCATGTTTACCCCGCCGCCGGCTTCGTCGAGGAGGCACGCCTGGCAGGTGCGCGGACCGTGGAGATCAACCTCGAACAGGCGGAGAACGCCAATCTGTTCGACGAAACGATCCTGGGGCCAGCGACACAGACAGTTCCTGCGTTCGTCGACCGGCTTCTGGCCTGACTATCTCCGCTTCCGGGGCTTCTCCAGCAACGCCACCGCTTCGAGATGCGGAGACCAAAGAAACTGGTCGACCGGCACCACCCGCTTGAGACGATAGCCGCCATCGACGAGGATGCGCAGATCGCGCGCGAGAGTGACTGGATTGCACGAAACGGCCGCGACGAAGCGGACCTGGCTGCGGGCTATCTGCTTGGCCTGATCTTCCGCGCCGGCGCGCGGCGGATCGAAGACCAGCCCGTCGAAGGTCGCGTCGAATTCCTTGAAGGTGAGCGGGCGGACGAACAGGTCGCGCCTCTCGATCGTCACCTTCTTGAGCTCCTCGCCAAAACGGTGCGCGCGATCGAGGCTTGCGAGTGCCGCCGCATCACCCTCCACCGCATGAATCTCGCTGTTGCGCGCCAGCCGCAGGGCAAAGGTGCCGACGCCGGCGAAAAGGTCGGCCACGCGCTTTGCCTTCGCTAGATGCGCGCCAACCAGTCCAGCCATCGTCGCCTCGGCGTCACTGACCGCTTGCAGAAAGGCGCCGGGCGGCGGCAGCACCGCGATGTCCCCGGCCATCACAAGCGGCTTCTTTGGCTCAACGATGATCTCGCCGTCGATGGACAGTCGCGCGAGGCCGCTGCGCACGACGAATTCGACCACTGCCTGGCGCGCCTTGCCTTCCAGCGACCCGCTGCCTTCGGCGGCCACATCGAGGCCGGAGGCGGTGTGCGTGACGTTGAGCCGGAAAGGCTTGAAGCTGCGCGCGATCAACGCCGTCAGATCGCGGAGCATCGGCAGGCTCTCGACGATCGACGGCAGAAGGAGCGGGCATTCCTCGACATCCACGATGCGGTGCGAGAGCGCGGCGTTGAAGCCGAGCAGCACACCCTTGTCCGTCGTGCGCGCTGTGAACGCCGCGCGGCGGCGCGTGTGCGGCTGGCAGGGGACCAAATCGTCCACCGGTGCTTCGAGCCCTTTCGACCGCAGCGCCTCGACAAGCTTCTCGCGTTTCCACTCGCGATAGGCCGTCTCTTCCAGATGCTGGAGGGCGCAGCCGCCGCAATCGCCGAAATGACGGCACGGCGGCTCGACGCGCAGCGGTGACGGCTCGATGACCGAGACGAGGTCGGCCTTCTTGCCTTCCAGCGAGGCGTTGACCTTTTCGCCGGGCAGCGCGAACGGCACGAAGAGCTGTCCCTGCCGGGTTTCGGCGATGCCGTCGCCCTGGGCGCCGAGACGCGAAATGGTAAGAATGCCGCTCATCTGTCCTTCACGCCTGCCAGCAGGAATTCCCGGTTGCCATCGCCACCTTCGATCGGCGACGGCACGAAGCCCAGCGCACGCCATCCGGGACACGCGTCGAGCCATGCTTCGAGGTCGTGCGCAATCTGCTCGCCCATCGCGGGGTCGCGAAGGAGGCCGCCCTTGCCGATGGCTTCCCGGCCTGCCTCGAACTGCGGCTTGACCAGCAGCACGCAGCGCGCGCCGGGCGCGGCAAGATCGAGCGCCGGCGGCGAAGCGAGCTTCAGCGAGATAAAGCTGACATCGGAGACCACGAGGCCTGGCCCGACGGCGCCGAGATGGCTGGCATCGAGATCGCGCGCGTTAAGCTTTTCCAGCGAGGTGACACGCGGATCGGCTGCCAGCGCCGGGTCGAGCTGACCATGTCCGACATCGACCGCAACCACATGCGCGGCGCCACGCTCCAGCAGCACCTGCGTGAAACCGCCCGTGGATGCGCCGATGTCGAGCGCATGCAGCCCCGCCGGATCGATGCCGAATGCGTCGAGCCCCGCCACCAGCTTAAGCCCCGCGCGCGAGACGTAGGCGCGCGCCGGATCGTCGACGGCAATCTCGGCCGTTTCAGCGGTCGCCTGTCCCGGCTTCGCCGCCGCGACCCCATTTACGACCACCGCGCCCCGCGTGATCGCGTCGCGCGCCCGCGAACGGCTGGCAAACAGCCCGCGCCGGACGAGCAGTTCGTCCAGGCGCAGTCGGCCGGCGGGTTGGTGTTGCGTGTTCATGCGCCTTCCTTGGGCCAAGCGCGCGGCCAAGGCAAGACGGATCGGGGATTGTCAGAGTTCAGGAGAGGCCCGCGGTCTTCTCTCGACCGCGATCGCCAACCCGTCCTGCCAGACGCCTGGTAGTCTGCCGCCGGGTCTTGCCGACTTGCCCTCCTCGGGTCGCCTCTCCAATCGGGGCTCCTCGCCGAGACCGAAAGCGCCGCGCAACGGGGCGTTCAGTCGGGAAGCGACGATGCTGGCGGCTGCCTCATCGAGGCGGCGGTCATAGCGTTCGTCGGCGGCTGCGTCACCGCCAAGCACCATCACCACCAGCAAGGCAAACGCCAGCCTGCGCATCCCGAAACCCCATTCGCTTTCGGGCGCGGTTCTATCGCAGCGGACCTAAGGAAGCGCCAAGCGGAAGGGTTAGCGAAACGTTTGCGCGACGTGCGCACCAAAGCCTGGAAGGCGGGCACTCATTGGCCTCAATCAGGCGCTTGCGGCGCCCACCGAGCGACCGAGCGCGCCAAATACCGCACGCACGATGCCGGCCGTGTCGAGGCCCGCATCCGCATACATCTTCTCAGGCTTGGCGTGATCGACGAAGGCGTCCGGCAGGATCAGCGGCCTGACCTTGAGGCCGCTTTCCAGCAGTCCCTCATGGGCGAGCTGGTGCAGGACATGCGTCGCGAAGCCGCCGATCGCGCCTTCCTCGACCGTGATGAGCACCTCGTGCTCGCGCGCGAGCCGCCGCACCAGATCGGCGTCGAGCGGCTTGGCGAAGCGGGCGTCGGCGACCGTCGTGGAGAGGCCGGCAGCGTCCAGTTCTTCCGCCGCCAGCAGGCAGTCAGCCAAGCGGGTGCCGAAAGACAGCAGCGCCACCTTTGTGCCCTGCTTGACGATGCGGCCGCGGCCGATCTCCAGCGGCTGGCCACGCTCGGGCATCTCGACGCCCACCCCATTGCCGCGCGGATAGCGGAAGGCGATAGGACCCTCATCGAAATCGGCTGCAGTGCGCACCATGTGGCGCAGTTCCGCCTCGTCGGCGGCCGCCATGACGACGAAGTCGGGCAGCGAGGCCAGATAGGTCACGTCGAACGCGCCGCAATGGGTCGGGCCGTCAGCGCCGACGAAGCCGGCACGGTCGATCGGAAAGCGCACCGGCAGCTTCTGGATCGCGACGTCGTGCACAACCTGATCGTAGGCGCGCTGCAGGAAGGTCGAGTAGATGGCCGCAAACGGCTTCAGGCCCTCGGTCGCCAGGCCGGCCGCGAAGGTGACGGCATGCTGCTCGGCGATGCCGACGTCGAAGGTGCGCGAAGGGAACGCCTCGCCGAAGAGATCGAGGCCCGTGCCGCTGGGCATCGCAGCGGTGACGGCGACGATACGGTCGTCCTCCTGAGCCTCGCGCACAAGGCTTTCGGCGAACACCTTGGTATAGCTCGGCGCATTGGCCGGCGCCTTGGCCTGCGCGCCGCTGATGACATCGAACTTGTTGACGCCGTGATACTTGTCGGCAGCCTGTTCGGCCGGCGCATAGCCCTTGCCCTTCTGGGTCACGACGTGGATGAGCACGGGACCGGTACCGTTGTCGCGCACGTTGCGCAGCACGGGCACGAGGTGCTCGAGGTCATGCCCGTCGATGGGGCCGATGTGAAAGAAGCCCATTTCCTCGAACAGCGTGCCGCCGGTGACGTAGCCGCGCGCATGTTCGACGGCGCGCGTAACAGCACGGTCCACCCGCTTGCCGAGGTAGGACGTCAGTTTCTTGCCGAAATCCCGGATGCCGGCATAGGTCGAACCAGACGCCAGCCGTGCCAGATAGTGGCTCATCGCGCCGGACGGCGGCGCAATCGACATGTCGTTGTCGTTGAGGATGACGATAAGCCGCGCGTCGAGCGCGCCGGCGTTGTTCATCGCCTCATAGGCCATGCCGGCCGACATGGCGCCGTCGCCGATGACGGCGATGACGTTGTTGGCACCGCCCTTGAGATCGCGCGCGACCGCCATGCCGAGGCCGGCGGAAATCGAAGTCGAGGAATGGGCCGCGCCGAACGGGTCGTATTCGCTCTCGGTCCGCTTGGTGAAGCCGGAAAGGCCACCCTCCTGCCGCAGCGTGCGAATGCGGTCGCGCCGGCCGGTCAGGATCTTGTGCGGATAGGCCTGGTGGCCGACATCCCAGATGATGCGGTCTGCGGGCGTATCGAACACGTAGTGAAGCGCCACCGTCAGCTCGACGACACCCAGCCCGGCTCCCAGATGGCCACCGGTCTGCGAAACCGCATCGATCAGTTCCGCCCGCAGCTCGGACGCCAGTTGCGGCAGATCGCCTTCGGGCAGATCGCGCAGGTCGGCAGGAATTCGGACCTTGTCGAGGAGCGGGGTATCGTGGGCTGGCGTCACAGGCTCGCCGTTTCATCCATTGTGCTATTGAGCCCGAAATAGGCCGTTGAGCCGCGAAAGTAAATGCGGCCTTTGACCCGTTTCGGCCTTCGGGGGACGGGATAAACTCTTCCTCGCCACCTGGAACGATGTCGAAACGGCCAATCCGCCGGTCTATCGGCTCCCGGCTAAAGGCCAGACCGCACGCGTCCGCGAGAAGAGCGCCGTAGGTACCGATCATGCCCGGCGCGGGCATCGCAGTACTGCCAGTTATGATGTTGGCGCAAAGCGCCGGAGCGGTTCTATGCCGCAACGTCCGACGACATTGGCGCTGCAGGCCTGGACGGCTAGAATCGCCTATTCGGGATCGAGCGGCTCGGTGCCGACAGGGGCACCGTCGCGCGACAGGCGGATCTTCTCCACCTTGTCCTCGGCAGCCTTCAGCAGCTTTTCGCAATGCGCCTTGAGCGCTTCTCCGCGCTCGTAGATGCGGATCGACTGTTCGAGCGGCACGTCTCCGCGCTCCAGATCGTCGACGATCCTCTCCAGCGCCTCAAGCGCCTGTTCGAAGCTCAGCGCCTTGATGTCCTCGTTGGCCGCATCCTGGTTCATCACATCATCCCTTCATCAGGCGGCGCACGTGGGCGGCGACCGAAAAGGCCAACCCGTGCAGGTCGTAACCGCCTTCCAACAGGCTTACGAGCCGATTGTCGGACCACCGACCTGCCTTGTCCATCAACTCGCCGGTCGCCCAGTCAAAATCGTCCTCATCGAGATTGATCTCGGCAAGCGGGTCGCGGTGGTGGGCGTCGAAGCCGGCCGAAATGATGATGAGGTCGGGCCGGAAACGGTCGATCTCCGGCAGGACACGCGAGAGAAACGCGTCGCGGAATGTGTCGCTGCCCGTTCCGGCCGTCAGCGGTGCGTTGACGATGTTGCCCGCGCCGGTCTCGTCCTTGGCGCCTGTGCCGGGATAAAGCGGCATCTGGTGCGTGGAGCAGTAGAGCACGGACGGATCGTCCCAGAAGATGTCCTGTGTGCCGTTGCCGTGGTGCACGTCCCAATCGACAATGGCCACGCGCTCTGCACCGTGGGCACGCTGCGCGTGGCGGGCCGCAATCGCCGCATTGTTGAAAAGGCAGAAGCCCATCGCCGTCACCTTCTCGGCATGGTGCCCCGGCGGACGCGCGGCGACGAACACGTTGTCGGCTGTACCGGAGAAAACGTCGTCCACGGCGGCATTGGCCGCGCCGATAGCCGTCAGCGCCGCCTGCCAGCTCTTCGGGCTCGCCGAAGTGTCTGTATCGATGCGGGCAATGCCTTCCTCGGGAATGCGTGAGCGAACCTTCTCCACGAACTCTTCAGGATGCGCATAGAGGATCGTCGCTGGATCCCCCTCCGGCGACTGCTGCCTGTCCAGATCGGCAAAGGCCTCATCCGCCAGCGCGCGCTCTATGGCGCGCAGCCTGTCCGGCCGCTCCGGGTGACCCGCCGGCGTCAGGTGCTCAAGATAGATCGGGTGGGTATAGAGCCTCGTGGTCATGCCCCGATATAGGCGCAGTCGCGCAAAATGGCCATGTCGCGGCCCGAAACAGAGCCTGTGTTCAACAGGCTTTATGCCGGCGCGCCTGCCTCGCTGCCCCGCCCCATGCCCATCGAAGCCGCAGCCTTGTCCTTGAGATCGCGGAAGTGACGTGAGGCGCCGGCAAGCTTGCGATCCCATTCCGGATTGGGCGCCTGCCCCTCGATCGCGCGGAAATAGACCTGCATGAGGGCAGCTATCACAAAGGGCTCGATCAGCGCTGCCTTGACCGCCCAGGCGAAGACAAGCGCCAGCACGAAAGACCACCCCGCTAGCTGGCCCGGCATCACGTAGAGGATTGCGGCCGCTGGCGCGAGCATGACGAGGAAGACCGCAGCCGCCAGCACCCACATGAAAACCGCCAGCCAGACGGCGTTCTTGATCATTATCGTGCCATTCTGTGCGTAGAGCACGACGCCCTGCCGGGCGCTTTCGAACGGCGCGCGGCTGTTTGTGCGGATGTTGTAGCCGAGGATGATCTCGTCGACATAGGTGAGCGAGATGCGCACGACCGTGTTGACGAAGTTGGCGATGCCCTGCAGGCCGGGTATTGGCAGGAGCGCGGCCGTGCCGCCGATCAGCCCCGTAATCACCCGAACAACGCCCTTGATGAGCCGGTCGACGACGAAGAGCACGTTGGCCTCCGCAAAGCGCGCCTTGACCGTGTCGGTCGCGTAGGAGATCTGCCCCTGCCCGCCCGGAACCTCGCGCCCGTCGATCAGGTGTACCATCACGGCGATGTGGCCGGCTTTGACCACGTAGAGGATGTATTCACGGATCCAGTAGACGATGACCGAAACCAGCCCGAAGCCCGCGATGCCGCCCCAGAGCGCGAAACTGCCGGGGCTGTCGGAGATGTGGCCGACACCGTAGCCGACGCCCGCCCCCGCCCCCGTTGCCACGATATAGGCGACGGTGATGCCGAAATAGACGATCAGCCGAAGCGCGATAAACGGCCAGGTCCTCGCCATGAGGCCGAGCGTCCTGCCTATGTCGAAGTCCCACATCCCAAAGCCCCTGAAACGAATCACAGGCGCAAAGTATAGCGGCGACGCTTCCGTTACGTCACTGAGCGCGATGGACTAGTCGCAAACCCTCCAGCATTGCCCTGAAGGCTACGACTGCCCTTGCAGAAGTGGCCTCGGGATCGTCGGAATTGGCGATCCAGATAGCTGCCTGCACCGACGCACCATTGATCATGCGCGCGGCTGCGTCCGCTTCGACGTCCGGCCGCACGAAGCCCGCCGCCTTCAGCGCGGTCAGGTTCCTGATCAGCGAAGCGATGCAACCATCCTGGTTGGCCCATTGGAACGGGTCGCCCAGCACCGCCGGGCCGTCGCGATGGACGATGCGCTGGATTTCGGGCTCGAGCGCCATCTCGATATAGGCGGTGCATTCGTCCACGAAGCCCTGCCAGGGATTATCCGCCCTGCTGGAAATCTCGTTCAGCCGCGCCGACATCTCGCTGTCGAGCTGAGCAATGACGGCTTCGAGCAGCCCTTTCTTGCCACCGAAATGATGGTAGAGCGCGCCCCGCGTCAGCCCTGCCTCGGCCGTGAAATCGTCCATCGACGCTTCCGCATAACCGACTGTCCCGAAGGCCTTCCGCGCAGCCACGATCAGCTTGCCTCTGGTTTCGGCGATCATCTCGCTGCGCGGTCTGTGCGCCATGGTCTGGTTTCCTATCAGCTTCTGTACCAATCGACATACGTCTCGTATGCCAATTGACATACGAGACGTATGAACTTACGTGCACATTCATACGATGCGTATGTAAGTCAACTCATGCCGAAAATCGAGGAGTTTCCCGATGGCAAATCCATATGGCGTAATTTTCAGTGCGCGGGGAGCCAAGGGCTTTTCCTCCGCGGCCTTCTTCGCCCGCCTACCGATCGCGATGGCGCCGATCGGCATCGTGGCGATGCTGTCCCAAACCCATGGCGAATATTGGCTGGCCGGTGCCGTCTCCGCCACCTTCGCGCTCACCAACGCGTTCATCGCGCCGCAGATATCGCGTTTCATCGACCGGTTCGGGCAGACGGCCGTTGCCACGCCGGCCACGATCGTCTCCGCGCTAGCGTTCGTGGCTCTACTTGCCGCCACCAACCAGGGCTGGGCCAACTGGACGCTCTTCGTGTCCGCTTTTCTTGCAGGTTTCATGCCGAGCATGCCTGCGATGGTGCGGGCGCGGTGGACGGAACTCTTCCGTGACAGGCCGGAGCTCAACACCGCCTTCGCCTTCGAATCGGCGGCCGACGAACTGGTCTATATCGCCGGCGCTTCACTTTCCGTCGGCCTCAGCGTCGCGCTGTTTCCCGAAGCAGGCATGCTGACCAGCACCGTCCTGCTGATCGTCGGCACAGCCGTCTTTCTGGCGCAGCGATCTACTGAGCCGGCGCTTCAGCCCGCCGAAGACGCGTCAACGCATTCGGCGATCCGGCAGCGCCCGGTGCAGATCGTGACGCTGGCACTGATCTTCGTCGGCGCCATCTTCGCCACCGCCGAAGTCAGCTCGGTGGCGATTACGGAAGAACTCGGCCAGCCGAACGCCGCCACTCTCGTCATCGGCGTCTATGCGCTGGGCTCGTTCGTCGTCGGGCTCATCATGGGCGCGCTCAGCCTGAAGACGCCGCTGCACCGCCAGCTTCTGATCGCGCTGTCGATCGTCGGCGCCACCACGGTTCCGCTTCTCTTCGCAGACACCGTCACCCTGCTGGCACTTGCGGTCTTCCTCAGCGGCGTGGCGATCTCGCCGACCTTCATCACGGCCTTCGGCCTGATTGAGCGGCGGGTGCCGGCCAACATGCTCACCGAGGGTGTCACCTGGGTCATGACCGGCATCGGCATCGGCATGGCGTTCGGCGCGTTCGCGACGGGTTGGGTTGTGGACAATTTCGGAGCCCGGAACGGCTTCTGGGTATCGGTCATCGCAGGCACCGCAGCCTTCACGACCGTCCTTCTCGGCCAGCGGAGCCTTGCCGGCGAAAGGCGGGCATCGGCTGCCTCGCTGGCTCAGCCGGCAGAGTAGCGCCCCGCCGGAAACGAGGAGCCCCGCAGTTGCGGGGCTCTTTTCCGTTCAGGCACCTGCAGGCGAAAGCGGCTACAGGATTTCGGTCGAGCTGATCTCGATGCCGAAGCCTTCCAGCCCGACATAGTGCTTTTCGCGCGAGGTGATGAGCTGGATGGAGGCGATGCCGAGGTCGCGCAGTATCTGCGCGCCGAGGCCGATCTCACGCCACTCGCTCTCCCGTCGCAGCGCCTCCTCGTGCGCCTCGCTGCCTTCGTGAGCTGGGCGATTGCGCGACTTCTGGCCGACGCCGACGGAGCCCTCGCGCAAATAGACAATGACGCCGCGGCGGCTTTCGCCCATGCGGCGCATGAGCTCATCCAGGCGGCTGTCGGGACCGAACACGTCGGTCACCACGTCTTCGGGATGCAGACGCACCGGCACGTCGGTGCCGTCGCGTATGTCGCCGAAAACCAGCGCGAAGTGTTGCATGGCATCCCATGGAAGCCGGTAGGTGTAGGCCTTGGCAGGGCCGGCGACCGTCTCGACGTCGAAGCAGTCGACGCGCTCGATCAGCGTTTCCTGCCTTTGCCTGTAGGCGATGAGATCGGCGACGGAGACCTGTCTGAGACCGTGTGTTTCGGCAAAGGCGGAAACCTGCGGGCCGCGCATCACGGTGCCATCGTCGTTTACCAGTTCGCAGATGACGCCGACCGGCGGCAGACCGGCCAGCTTGCACAGGTCCACCGCGGCCTCGGTATGGCCCGAGCGCATGAGCACGCCGCCCTCGCGCGCGACCAGCGGAAAGATGTGGCCCGGGCGCACGAAATCGGCAGCACCGACATTGCCGTTGGCAAGATTGCGCACCGTCAGCGTGCGGTCCTCGGCAGAAATGCCGGTCGTGGTGCCGTGCTTGAAGTCGACGCTGATCGTGAAGGCCGTCGAGTGCGGCGCGTCGTTGTCGGCCACCATCGGCTGAAGATTGAGCCGCTTGGCCTCCTCGCGCGGCATCGGCGTGCAGACGATGCCCGAGGTGTGGCGCACGATGAAGGCCATCTTCTCCGGCGTGCAGTGCACGGCGGCCACGATCAGATCGCCTTCGTTCTCGCGCCCATCATCGTCCATGACGACGACGATCTCGCCGCGCTCGAAGGCGCGCAGCGCCTCAACGATCTTCTTCTGGTCGTATGCCATGCAGGCTGCCCCTCGCTATGTCCGGTCAGGCAATGCGGCCGGTCTGGCCACGATGTCGCAGATAATGGTCCGCGATTGCGCAGGCAACCATGGCCTCGCCGATCGGTACGGCGCGGATGCCGACGCAAGGGTCGTGACGGCCCTTGGTGCGCACATCGACATCCTTGCCGTCGACGTCGACGGAACGGCGGGGCGTCAGGATCGACGATGTCGGCTTCACCGCAAAACGCGCGACGACCGGCTCGCCCGTGGAGATGCCGCCAAGGATGCCGCCAGCGTGGTTGTCAAGGAACAGCGGCCTGCCATCGTTGCCGATGCGCATCTCGTCGGCGTTTTGCTCACCCGTCATGCGCGCGGTGGCGAAACCGTCGCCGATCTCCACGCCCTTGACCGCGTTGATCGACATCAATCCGGAGGCGATGTCCTGATCGAGCTTGGCGTACACCGGCGCGCCGAGACCGGCGGGCACACCCTCGGCGACGATCTCGATCAATGCGCCGACGGAGGAGCCGGCTTTACGCACCTCATCCAGATAGTCGGTGAAGACGGCCACGGATGCCGGATCGGGCGTGAAGAACGGATTGTCGGCGCTCTCGATGAAATCCCAGTTCCAGTTCGCGCGGTCGATCTCCTTCGTTCCCATCGCCACCAGGGCGCCGCGCACGACCACGCCCGGCACGACCTTGCGCGCAAGCGCGCCGGCCGCCACCCGCGCCGCCGTCTCCCGCGCGGAGGATCGGCCGCCGCCGCGATAGTCGCGGATGCCGTATTTGATGTCGTAGGTGTAATCGGCGTGGCCCGGCCGATACCGGCGGGCGATCTCGCCATAATCCTTGGACCGCTGGTCGACGTTTTCGATCATCATCGAGACAGGCGTCCCGGTGGTAATCAGTATCTCGGCATCCGCGTCGTCGGGGACCACGCCGGAGAGCACCTTGACCTGATCCGGCTCGCGGCGCTGGGTGACGAAGCGCGACTGGCCAGGGCGTCGCCGGTCGAGTTCGGCCTGGATCTCGGCCAGCGTGAAACGGATACCGGGCGGGCAGCCGTCGATGACGCAGCCGAGCGCCGGCCCGTGGCTTTCGCCCCAGGTCGTGACGCGAAACAGATGACCGAATGTATTGTGCGACATGCGACAGCCCGCGGAGAGTTTTCGCGTCGCTTCTATTGGCGTTTGCCATGGGCGTCAAACGAGGCCCATGGCTCTGGCATCTGCGCCTACTTCGCCTTGCCGTCCAGCCAACCCTCGATGGATGTCAGCATATGCTGCCAGCCTTCGCGATGACCCTCGACGCTGTCGTTACCGTCGAAATAGAGCCCCTGCTCTACCAGCCGCATGCGCGTGCCCTCGCCATGCTTGTCGAAGGCGACGGTTACCGTGCCCGCGAAAGTCAGCGCGCCGTTTGCGCGCAATGAGCTGCCGTAGACGATCCGGCGTTCGGGATCGATCTCCAGGTAGCGGTTCTCGTTCAGATATTCGTCGCCGCCCTCCGGGCCGAATCGGCAGATGTCGGTGTCGCCGGCAGCGAAGCTGAAGCGGTCGAAATCCATATGCCAGCCCGGGCCGGGATGGCCCCACTGCCGTTGCGCGTCCTCCTGCGACCAGGCCGCGAATACCGCAGCGACCGGGTGATGGTACTCCTTCGTCAGATCGACGGTGCCTTCTTCAAGTTTCATGATTTTTCCTTTCCTGCCGGGTGTTTGACCAGGCCAGCATCGGCAAAGCAGCGTCAGGCCGCCAGAGCGCGTATCGACAAAATCGGGGCATTCGTGCCATTCTCCTCTTATGCCGTTTCAACCTCGCCCGACCGAACCGCTGCGCGTGTCAATCCTTTCCCTGCCGGAAAGCGGGACGATGGCCGCCTTCGGCCTGCATGAGGTGCTGAACGATGCCGGCAAAGGCCATGGCGCGCGTCCGCTGGAGGCCCGGCTTACCGCCCGGCGCGCGCAAGCGTTCAATTCCAGCACGGGGCTGCGCGTCACGCCGCAGCAGGATCTTGCTGCCGAACGCGCGGACGTGGTCATCGTCTGCGACATCCATCTCGACCAGAGCGACTCGCCGGAAGGCCGCTGGGCCGAAGAGATCACCTGGGTGCGGAGCCACCTCGACAGCGGCGCTCTCGTCTGCTCGACCTGCAGCGGCGCCGTGCTTCTCGCCGAAGCGGGGCTGCTGGACGGAGCCGAAGTGGCATCTCACTGGACGATGGCCGACCTCTTCCGCGACCGCTATCCGAGCGTGACGTTCAGGCCGGAACGCATCCTGTGCGATAGCGGGCACGGCGGCCAGATCGTCACGACAGGAGGCGCCTCGTCGTGGCAGGATCTCGCGTTATACCTGATCGGGCGCTTCTGCGGAGCGGAGGAAGCGGCACGCGTGGCGCGGCTGTTTCTGCTGGGCGACCGCGGTTACGGCCAGCTTCCCTTCGCCTCCATGGCACGGCCGCGCCAGCATAGCGACGCCGTTGTGAGCAGGGTGCAGGCCTGGCTGGTGGATAATTACGCCACACAGAATCCCGTCACCGCGATGGTGGAACGCTCCGGCCTGCCCGAGCGCACGCTCAAGCGCAGGTTCAAGGCAGCCACCGGCTATGCGCCTGTCGAATACGTGCAGGCGCTGCGCATCGAGGAAGCGAAGCAGATGCTTGAAACGGAGGACAGCGCCATCGAGGAGATCGGCGCCGAGGTCGGCTACAGCGATCCGACCTTCTTCCGCAAGCTGTTCCGACGTCGGGTCGGCGTGACGCCCGCACAATACCGGCAGCGCAACCGGTTTCGCGGGCTCGCCCAATGATGGCTCTTTTGCCCCGTTCGCAGCCGTTTCGCCACTGACGCGAAAGCCGCGGCTAGGCCACCATCACCGCATCGGGCATAGCGCCCGCTCACCTGATGGAGGCAATGATGGATTTCTTCTATACACCGGGCACATGCAGCCAGGCTGCCCATATCCTGCTCCGCGAGGCGAGGCTGGCATTTCACGCGCACAAGGTCGACATCTTTTCCGGCAAGGTGGATGACGGCAGCAACTACAGGGCGATCAACCCGAACGGTTATGTGCCGGCAATTGCGCTCGACGACGGCACGCTGCTGACGGAAAACGTCGCCCTGCTCGACTGGATCGATGCGCAACGCACGGATGCTAGTTCGCCAACGCCGATGGAGCGCTACCGGCACCTCCAGATGCTCGCCTTCCTGTCCACCGAGGTGCACAAGCCGTTCGTGCGACTGTTCTTCACCGAGAGCGAAGACGAAAAGACCTATTTGCGCCAAGTCCTGGAGCAGCGCTTCGCCTGGATTGGCTCCGTCATGCGAGGGCCCCACATACTAGGTGAGCACTTCTCGGCGTCGGACGCCTTTGCCTATGTCATGCTGCGCTGGGCGGCGATGGTCGAACTGGAAGTTCCGGAAAGGCTGCAAGCGCTTGCGCGACTGGTAGAGGCCCGCGATTCGGTCCGGACGGTCCTTGCAGCCGAAGAGCAGGAACTGCTCGGCATGGCGGCCTGAACAGGCCCCCCTGCGAGCCGGAATATACGGTGGAACAGTTGCCACCGGGCGCGGTTAAAGTTTTGACACAGTCAGCCTGTTTCTGCTTTGGTCGCGCCACAAGCTCGTAGGTCGCCTCGCCCGTGCGAGGCCAGTTGCAAGGAACGACAATGCGTAAGGTGACAAGGGCTGTTTCCGCTTTTCTGATCGCAACCGGCATCGCGCTGTCGCCGATGACCGCATTCGCCGCCGACGACGATGAAGGCACGATCGCCACCGTCGACCGCGAAGGCCTGACGATCACGCTGGACAATGG
Source organism: Mesorhizobium sp. DxT (assembly GCF_058448885.1). Taxonomy (NCBI): domain Bacteria; kingdom Pseudomonadati; phylum Pseudomonadota; class Alphaproteobacteria; order Hyphomicrobiales; family Phyllobacteriaceae; genus Mesorhizobium; species Mesorhizobium sp. DxT. Next base: position 183,674 of record NZ_JBZFLJ010000006.1, read on the forward strand.
CAACACCTACAAACTGTCGGGAGAATTCGACGTCGAATCGCTCCAGGAAGGCGTCGACGTCGTGCTGGCCTACGACACGATCGGCGGCGTGAAAACCGTCACCGACCTCATCGTCTACGAATAGGCTTCAAAGCCATTCCAGCGTGCCATTGCGCAAGCGCAGCACGCGATCCTGCGGCACGATGAGGCCAGCGCAGTCGGCGGGGGACAGCGTATCGGTCAGCCGGAAGATCGAGCGGATGATACCACCGTGGGTGACGCAGATCGTGTCACACTTCATCTCGTCCAGAACCGGCCGGATGCGCTCGGTCAGGATCGCGTAGCTCTCCGCGCCCTCGCCCGGCGGCACGAAGTTCCACTTGTCTTCTTCGCGGCGCGCGAAGCAGCCGGGATCGATTGCTTCAAGCTCGGCGAAGGTCTTTTCCTGCCAGCCACCGAAATGGACCTCGATCAGCCGCGGATCGAGCCGGTAGCCATCCGGCGCAAGGCCCATGGCAACGCGGATGCGCTCCATCGTCTCGCGCGTGCGGCGCAACGGGCTCGATACGAAGTCGAAAGCCGCCTGGTCGGCGACCAGTTCACGCAGAAGCTTGCCATTGCGCGTCGCCTGAGCGCGGCCGGTGTCGTTCAGGTCCGTGTCGGCCTGTCCCTGAAGCCTGCCTTCCGCGTTCCAGTCGGTTTGTCCGTGGCGAATGAAATAGACTGTGCGGGGCATCATTCCTTGACGACGGAAATATCGGGCGCGTCGACGGCCTTCATGCCAACGACGTGATAGCCCGCATCGACGTGGTGCACCTCACCCGTGACACCTTTGGAAAGATCGGAAAGCAGGTACAGGCCTGAGCCGCCGACCTCCTCGATCGAGACGGTCTTCTTCAGCGGGGCATTGTATTCGTTCCACTTCAAAATATAGCGGAAATCGCCGATGCCGGAGGCGGCAAGCGTCTTGATCGGGCCGGCGGAAATGGCGTTTACGCGGATGCCCGAGCCACCGAGATCGACGGCCAGATAACGCACGCTCGCCTCGAGCGCAGCCTTGGCGACGCCCATGACGTTGTAGTGCGGCATGACCTTTTCGGCGCCGTAATAGGTCAGCGTGAGGATCGAGCCGCCCTCGGTCATCAATTTCTCGGCGCGCTGTGCGACAGCCGTCAGCGAATACACGGAGATGTCCATGGTGCGCTGGAAGTTCTCGCGCGTGGTCTCGACATAGCGACCGTCGAGTTCGTCCTTGTCGGAAAAGGCAATGGCGTGAACGAGAAAGTCGAGCTTGCCCCATTTCTCACGCAGACCGTCAAAAACGGCATCCACGCTCGACATGTCGGTGACGTCGCAATCGCCGGCCACATGAGCACCGAGATCGGCGGCCAAGGGCTCAACGCGCCTGCGGAACGCGTCACCCTGATAGGTCAGGGCCAGTTCTGCGCCCTGATCGGCGCACGCCTTTGCTATGCCCCAGGCTATCGACCTGTTGTTGGCGACACCCATGATGAGGCCGCGTTTACCCGCCAATAGGCCGTTTCCTGCCGACATGTGACATCTCTCCGCATCTTCTGCCGTTGGCTGCCTATCGCACAGCCGCATGGATGCTTCAAGCTGAACGGTGACGGCTCCTGCCTAAGCCGTGCCGGCCTTCGTGGCGCGCATCAGCGCTTCAAGGTCCGCATCGCCACCTTCGGGCAGCATGATGCGCACATGCGCGTAGAGATCGCCGTGGCCGCCGCCCTTCAGCGGCAGCCCCTTGCCCTTGAGGCGCAGCTTGCGGTCGGAACTCGACCAGGCCGGAATGGAGACGGCGAGCCGCCCGTACGGCGTCTCGACGGCAACCTTCGCGCCGAGCACGGCGTCGGCCAGCGGCACCGGTACGTCGACATGCAGGTCACGCCCGTCCACGCGATAGAGCAGATGCCTTGCCAGCCGCACCTTGACCAGGGCATCGCCCGGCGTACCTCCAAGCGGCGACGGCGCACCCTGACCCTTGAGCCGTATGGTCTGGCCATCCTCGACGAAGGCCGGCAGCTTGATGCCCAGCTTGCGGCCATCGGGAAACGCCGCCGTCACCTTAGCGGCGGTGGCCACCTCCTCGACGGTGACGTCGAGCGTGGCGTTGAGATCGGCGCCCGCCGGGGCCTGCCGCGCGCCCGCACCGGGGCCGCCCGCTCCACCCGCGCCACGCCTGAACGACTGGCCGAAAATCTCGCTGAAAATGTCGCCAGCATCGCCGTCGAAACCGCCGCTGCGGAATTCGTACCGGGCGCCGCCGGGACCCCGTCCGCCTGCGCGGCGGAACGCCTCGAACGGATCACCGCCGCCCGCGCCCTCGAAGTTGGCGAAGCGGGGTTTGCCGCTGGCGTCTATCTCGCCGCGGTCGAACTGGGCGCGCTTGGTTTCGTCGCCCACTACCTCATAGGCCTGATTCGCCTCGGCGAATCGTTCCTTGGCCTTCGGGTCGTCCGGATTCTGGTCCGGATGATATTTCTTCGCGAGCTTGCGGAACGCCGACTTGATGTCTTTCGCAGAGGCGTTCTTCGCAACGCCCAAGACGTCATAGGGATCGCGCATAGTGTCCTGTCTGCCGAAAAAGCGTTGTGAGGTCTTCCGCCGCTAATATGCGTATGGCTAGGAAGAAATTCCAGTGTGATGCAGCATTTCCAGCGCTAATCGACCGGGACGAAGGATTTCATCACCCAAAGCTTCGCCGATCCAAGGCAGGTTTCGCCGCGATAGAGGCGGACACCGTCGAAGCTCTCTCGCGAAGCGGTGAAGGCGCGGCAGAGATAGCCGCTGTCGCGGCTTTCGGTGATGGCGCTGATTGCGCCGCGCGAACCTGTATCGGCGTTGGCCCAGCCAATACCTTCCGGACTCACCTCGTCGACGATGGCCGACGAGACGGCGTTGCGAATGGTCATTTCATCCGAGGTCGCGGCCGCATCGCTGGCCGGTGCCGCTGAATCATGGGAGACGGATCCGGTGACGATCGAACGGTCCGGCACGGCGTCGTCGATGGAAAAGCCTCTGGCGCCACACCCCGAAAGCGCGAAAACGGCAAGCAGCACAAGCGCCCCGCGTGCGCTGAGCCAACGGAAAACCTGCCTGTCCCATCCAGCGAAAGGTTGCGCGGGGCGCGCCAATGGGCATTCTCCCGTCTATCCCAATACGTCAGGACAAGATTATGACCGAGACAGGGTTAACGGACGGTGATTTTACCCAGAGCGCCGAGCCCTACGCGCTTTTCGCCCGCTGGCTGAACGATGCCACCGCGGCCGAGCCGAACGATCCCAACGCGCTGGCGCTGGCGACGGTCGATCCCGACGGCCTCCCGAACGTGCGCATGGTGCTGCTGAAGGGCTTCGACGAAGGCGGCTTCGTTTTTTACACCAACTACGAGAGCGCCAAGGGCCGGGAAATCCTCGCCTCGATGAAGGCGGCCATGTGCTTCCACTGGAAAAGCCTGCGCAGGCAGGTACGTGTGCGGGGTCCTGTGGAGAAGGTCACCGCCGCCGAAGCCGACGCCTATTTTGCGACGCGTGCGCGCGGCAGTCGGATCGGTGCATGGGCTTCGGCGCAGTCACGGCCGCTGGAAAGCCGCTTTGCGTTGGAAAAGGCGGTGGCCGAATATACGGCGCGCTACGCGATCGGCGAGATTCCGCGACCCGCCCACTGGTCGGGGTTCCGGATCAAGCCGGTGTCGATCGAGTTCTGGCACGACCGCCCGTTCCGCCTGCACGACCGCGTGATGTTCGAAGCCGAGGGACACGGCTGGAAGAAGACGCGGCTTTATCCGTGAGATGGCTTCGCTACCCTGTCCTCGCGAGAGGATGGATCGGCGTCAGTTCTTCTTCCGGTTCATGAAGGCGACGAAGGCGTTTCGCGCCTCGTCGGACTTCAGCCGGGCTCGGAAATGCGCGCCTTCCTCCTTGATGCGGGCAACCAGCGCCTCGCGGTCGCCGAGCATGAGGTCACGTGCGATCTTCAGTGCTTCCGGTGGCTTTTCCGCGATACGCTCGGCGGCTTCGAGGGCCGCAGCCTCAAGCTTTTCCTCGGAAACGACCTCGTAGATGAGGCCGGCAGCCTTTGCGCGCTCAGCCGAAAAGCCTTCACCGAGACCCAGCAACGCAAAGGCCTGCTGACGTCCGAGAACGGCGGGTGCGAGCAGGCTGGAGCCGGCTTCGGGCACCAGACCAAGATCGACGAACGGCGTGCGGAACTCAGTGCGCGGCGTGGCGATGGTGAGATCGCAATGCAGGTTGATGGTGGTGCCGATGCCAACGGCAATGCCGTCGACCCCAGACACGATCGGCTTTTGTGATTTCGCGAGCGCGAGCAGGAAGTCGTAGACCTCCATACCACCGTCGCCGCCTGTCGCGACGGCCATGAAATCCGCCAGGTCGTTGCCGGACGAGAAAGCGCCGGGAACGCCAAAGATCAGATGGACGCGCACCTGCGGGTCGTTATCGGCGGCCGTCAGTCCCGCAGCCATGGCCGCATACATGTCGCGGGTGATGGCGTTCTTCTTGTCCGGGCGGTTCATGCGGATGATCTGCACCGCGCCCTTGCGCTCGATTTGGATATGCTGGCTCATCGCAATCTCCTCAGGACGCCAGCGCGGCGTCGGCGGACACCAGGCTTTCAGCGCCGGCGATCACACGCCGCTTGAGAGCCGAGGCTTCGTCGACCAGGTTTTCGGCAAAGAAGCGGGCCAGCGCCACGCGAGCCTTGTCCTCACCGGCAAGCGCGCCGCGCACGAGATACGCGCCGCCCGCGGCAAGCGCGAACAGCCGCAGATAGGGCGTCGCGCCGGCCAGCGCTTCCTCCTGCCGGCCATCCGCGAGCGCGCGCTGGAGGAAATCGGTGGCCTCGGCGAGGTCGTCGAGCGCGGCATTGCACCGTTCCGCCGTCGCACCGAAACCGTCGGCGTTGGACTTGCGCAGGGCCTCGATGTCGGCGCGCAACTCACCGATATAGCCCTTCACGTGCTCCCCGCCGGAGAGCGGCAGCTTGCGGGTGACGAGGTCGATGGCCTGAATGCCGTTGGTGCCTTCGTAGATCGGAGCGATGCGTGCGTCGCGTAGCAGGGCAGCCGCACCGGTCTCCTCAATGTAGCCCATGCCGCCATGCACCTGCACACCAATCGAGGCGACGTCGACGCCGACGTCGGTGGCGAAGGCCTTGGCAACCGGGGTCAAGAGGTTCGCGCGTTCCTGCCAGTGGCGGGCATCGTCGCCCTCGCCGGTGCGGGCCATGTCGAGCGCATGCGCGCATGAGTACGCGATCGAGCGCGCGACCTGGGTCAGCGCCTTCATGGTCAGCAGGTTGCGCTTGACGTCGGCGTGATGGACGATCGGCGCCATCCCCTCGCCGTCGAAGCCCGGCGCCTTGCCCTGACGGCGATCCTGCGCATAGGCAAGCGCCTGCTGGCGCGCCGCTTCCGCGATGGCCACGCCCTGCATTGCGACCGCAAGGCGGGCGTTGTTCATCATCGTGAACATGCAGGCGAGGCCCTTGTTCTCCTCGCCGATCAGCCAGCCGATCGCGCCGGGCTCGCGATCCTTCGCGAAGCCATCGCCATAGATCATCGTACAGGTCGGCGAGGCGTGAATGCCGAGCTTGTGCTCTATCGAGGCGCAGAACGCGTCGTTGCGCGCGCCCAGCGAACCGTCCTCGTTGACGAAGAACTTAGGCACGAGAAAGAGCGAGATGCCCCGGGTACCCGCAGGTGCATCGGGAAGGCGCGCGAGCACCAGATGCACGATGTTGTCGGTGAAATCGTGCTCGCCATAGGTAATGAATATCTTTTGGCCGAAGATACGGTAGGTGCCGTCGCCAACGGGCTCGGCGCGTGAACGCAGAGCGGCAAGGTCGGAGCCCGCCTGCGGCTCCGTCAGGTTCATCGTGCCCATCCACTCGCCGGATACGAGCTTTTCGAGATAGGTCGCCTTGAGCTCGTCCGAGCCGTGTTTTTCCAGCGCCTCGACCGCACCCATGGTGAGCGTGGGGCCAATTGCGAAGGCCATCGATCCCGAGTTCCACATCTCAAGCGCTGCAACCGACAGCATCTGCGGCAGGCCCTGGCCGCCGAAATCCTCTGGGCCGGTGAGCGCGTTCCAGCCACCTTCCGTCCAGCGGCGGTAAAGGTCTTTCCAGCCGGGCGGCGTGGTGACTGCCCCGTCCTTGAGCACCGCGCCATGCTCGTCGCCGATCTTTCGCAAGGGCGTGACTTCGTCGGTGGCGAAACGACCGGCCTCTCCCAGGATGGCGTCGACGAGGTCTTCGGACAGATCGCCCAACCGGCCCGCGTCCAGTGCGGCGCCAAGGCCGGCGATATGCTTGAGGGTGTGAGCGATCTCGTCTACGGGCGCGCGATACATCCGTGTTTCTCCTCCTGCTGCATCCCGGAACCCTGCCCGCATGGCAAAGCCCCGTCCATCCTTCTTCACCGCCGAGTGCTATTTCCTTTTTACGTAAACGTCAAACGTCGGCACTCCACGAGATAGCATCTGAAAGGATCGCCCCCGGAACGACGTGGCTTCAACGGCAGGTCTGATGACGGCGTCAGCCCTTTGCGGCTTCGCGCTCGACCGCGCGCCAGCCAATATCCCGGCGGCAGAAGCCTTCGGGCCAGTCAATGCGATCGACCACTTCATAGGCTCTCCGCTGAGCCTGGGAAACGGTCTCGCCCAAGGCGGTAACGTTCAGCACCCGGCCGCCTGCGGCCAGAAGGCGGTCGCCGTCAAGCCGGGTCCCTGCATGGAAGGCCTTGGCTGCGCCGTCGTCGCCCACCGCATCGGCGACGCCACCGATCACGCTGCCCTTTTCAGGTGCCGCCGGATAACCTTTCGCGGCAAGCACGACCGTCAGCGCCGCATCATCGCGCCAGCGCACCGAAAGGTGGCCGAGCTGGCCATCGACGGCGGCGTTCATGAGCACCAGAAGATCGTCCTTGAGGCGCATCATCAGCACCTGGCATTCGGGATCACCGAACCGGACATTGTATTCGATGAGCTGGGGGCCATCCACCCCGATCATCAGCCCGACGAACAGCACCCCAACGAAAGGTGTGCCCATCTCGGCCATGCCAATCATGGTCGGCCGCACGATTTCGGCCATAACGCGCTCGACCATGTCGTCGGAAAGGATTGGTGCGGGCGAATAGGCTCCCATGCCGCCGGTGTTGGGGCCGGTGTCGCCCTCGCCTACCCGTTTGTGATCCTGCGCGGTTCCAAAGGGCAGCGCATTCTTGCCGTCGCAGAGGCAGAAGAAGCTCGCCTCCTCGCCTTCCAGAAATTCCTCCACGACCACTTCCGCGCCGGCCTCGCCGAACGCGCCCTCGAAACACTGGTCGATGGCATCGAGCGCTTCTTCCAGCGTCATCGCGACGGTGACGCCCTTGCCGGCCGCGAGGCCGTCGGCCTTGACCACGATCGGGGCGCCCACCGATCGGGCATAGGCCTTGGCCTTGGGCGCATTGTTGAAGCGGCCGTAAGCGGCCGTTGGGATGTTGTAACGGGCGCAGAAATCCTTGGTGAAACCCTTGGATCCTTCGAGGCGCGCGGCATCGGCGGAGGGTCCGAAGACGCGGATGCCGGCGCTGGCGAGATCATCGGCGAGGCCGGCGACCAAGGGCGCTTCTGGGCCCACGACGACGAGGTCGATCCGGTTATCGCGGGCGAAAGCCACGATTGCCGCATGGTCCGCAATGTCGAGGGGCACGCATTCGGCCTCTTCGGCGATACCGGGATTGCCGGGCGCCGCGTAAAGCTTCGTCAGGAGGGGCGAGGCCGCGATCTTCCACGCCAGCGCATGTTCGCGCCCGCCCGATCCGATCAGAAGTACGTTCATGGCGGCGATTCCCTGTTGTCCCTTAGGATGCGCTTCCCGGTAGGGCGACAGCGTACGCGGGTCAAGACAAGACAGGCGTTCGTCACGCCAGGCGCGCCTTGCGACATCGCCGCGCCTTGACGCCGGCTGTGGTCCCTGCCACTGCACGGGGCATGGAAGAGATCCAGTCGAAGCAGAGCCAGGGCCGCGTCGCCGACGCGCCGTCCGGCCATTGGGTCTACCGCGCGCTTCCGCGCGGCCTGTGGCCCTATGCGCAGCTCGCACGCTGGGACAGACCGATCGGCTGGTGGCTGCTGATGTGGCCGTGCTGGTGGTCGGCGGCGATGGCAGCCGCCGCTCATGCGCAGCCGGGCGACAGCATCGCCAGCGTGCTGCCCTCACCGTGGCACCTTTTCCTGTTCCTGGCCGGTGCGGTCGCAATGCGCGGCGCGGGTTGCACCTATAACGACATCGTCGACACCGATATTGACGAGCAGGTCGCGCGCACCCGGTCCCGGCCGCTTCCATCCGGGAAAGTCTCACGCAAACAGGCCTGGGCGTTCTTGATAGCGCAAAGCCTCGTCGGGCTCGTGGTGCTCCTGCAGTTCAACGGCTTTACGATCATCGTCGGCATCGCGTCGCTTGCGACGGTGGCGATCTATCCGTTCATGAAGCGCTTCACCGACTGGCCGCAGCTCTTCCTGGGCCTTGCCTTCTCGTGGGGCGCGTTGATGGGCTGGGCGGCGCATTTCGGCTCGCTGGAGCTGGCACCGCTGCTACTCTATTTCGGCTCCATCCTGTGGGTGATCGGCTACGACACGCTCTATGCCCACCAGGACAAGGAAGACGACGCGCTGGTGGGTGTTCGTTCCACCGCACGGCTTTTCGGCGACAGGACCAAGCAATGGCTGGTCGCGCTTTATGGCGGCGCGCTGCTGTTCTTCGTGGTCGCCTTCGCCAATGCCGCCGTGCCGATGCCGGCGCTGGCCGGACTGGTCGCAGCGGCAGCCCACATGGCGCGGCAGATCAAGGTCCTCGACATCGACAATCCGGAGCAGTGCCTGAAGCTGTTTCACTCCAACAAGATCGTCGGCTGGCTGATCTTCCTTGGCCTGATGGGCGGTGGCGTCTGGGCGACGGTCAGCCCGAGCTTCTGACCTCGGCGAGCGACATTTCAAGATATTGCGTCAACTCGCGGGCGGCAGCCCCGCCTGCCCGGTTCGCCCCGATGGTCGAAGCGGACGGACCGTAGCCGACCAGATGAATGCGCGGATCGCGCGCGACCTGCGTGGCAAGCCTGCCGGTCATGGTGATGCCGCCGCCTTCCTCGCGCAATCGCAGCGGCGCAAGATGGTCCAGCGAGCTGCGGAAACCGGTGCACCACAGGATGACGTCGGCGCGCTGTTCCGTTCCATCCGCCCAGCGGATGCCGGTCTCGGTGATCTCGGAAAACATCGGCAGCCTGTTGAGCACCCCTCGGTCGCGCATCGCGCGGACGGCGGGTGTGAGCGGCAGACTGCCGGTGTTGGAGGCCACGGACCCCGGCGGCAAGCCCTGGCGAACCTTGTCCTCGACCATTGCAACGATGCGCCGGCCGAACTCCTCGGTGAACGGCCCTTCGCGGAATTGCGGCTCGCGCCGCGTGACCCAGGTGGTGGTGGTTGCCTGCGAAATCTCGTCGAGCAACTGGATGGCTGAAATACCGCCGCCGACCACGACGACATGCTGCCCGCGGAACGCGTCGGCAGTGCGATAGTCCCTCGTATGAAGCTGCCGTCCGCGAAACCTGTCAGCGCCCGGATATTCTGGAATATAGGGCGTTTCCCACGTGCCGGTCGCATTGACGATGCCGCGTGCGGAGAAAGCGCCGGCGTCGGTTTCGATGCGCAGCCGCTCGCCCCGATCGCAGACGACCTTCACCGTCACGGGCCGGTGGACGCGGAGATCGTAGCGTTCTTCGTAGGCCGCGTAATAGCGCGGCACTGCCACCGAGGCCTGCACCGTTTCGCTTTCGGTGCCGACGATCTCCTCGAAGCGCATGCCCGGCAGGTCGTGAACGCGATTGACCGTGGCAAGCGTGAGCGACGGCCAGCGGAACTGCCAGGCACCGCCGGGCGCCGGTGCCTGGTCCAACACCACGAAATCGCGGTCGGGAGCGAAGCCCAGCCGGTGAAGATGATAGGCCGAGGAAAGCCCGGCCTGACCTGCTCCGATAACGACGAGATCGACCTTGACCGCGAAACGCGCGCCAGCAGGTTCGGCTTTACCCTCAGGTTTCGGCTGTTCGATTGTCATGAAGATTGCGGCGGTGAAATGAGACGAAACGGCGGATCCTTAATGTAGGGTGTCGCTCCGCTCGTCTCAATTCGCCGAACAACAGGCCGGTACGGCCTATTTGCGGGCGATGATCTCCTCGCCGTTGACCACCAGCCGCAGGCCTAGAGTGCCGGTGCGGCGGCGCGCCAGGAAACGCGGGCGGCGATGCATGGAAACGCGACCCTTGCGGCGCTCGATCGGCTGGCCCTTCTTCACGAGGCCTAGCGATTCCTCAAGCGTGCGGGCGACGCCATCGGCCTCCACCAGCAGCATCGGCAGGCCATAGGCCTCGGACCAAGCGCGCCAGTCGGCGGCCACGTCGTCGAGATTGTGGGCGACCAGCAGCGGCACCGACAACATCGGATCGCTGTGCATGAGTTCAAGCGTCACCGTAACATTGCCGTCGCCATCCTCGATGGCGCGCGCGGCGACACCGCGAAACGCCTTCGCCGGGAGGACGATGGACATCGGCAGGCGGCTGTTCTCCAGCACACGGCGCAGGCTCACGCCGCGACGGTCGATGGTGAAGGTAACGTCGCCGAGATCGTCCCGCGCCGCATAGCTCACGGCCTGCGGCAGACGGAACGGGTCGAGCCGCAGGTCGCTGCCAGCCCAGACGGGTTTCAACCGGGTGTTCATGGTTGCACTGCCTTCCTGTCTCTCCTGAGAGCCGGTTTTCCGGTCTCCCGCGGGCGGGTTATCCCGCCTCGTTATGTGTGTGAGACTAGGCGCCGGCCCGTTCCGAGCGGCTTAAGAAGCAGGGTTAAGGTTTCGTCGCCTCGGAGGATGGTTATCGCTTTGCAACCAGGCACAACGGCCCGTAAACCGGGATAAACAAAGGCTAAATCACCTTGCCCGGGTTCATGATGCCGGCCGGGTCGAACGCCGCCTTGACGCGGCGCATCAGGTCGATGGCGACCGGCGGGGCAGTGGCGATCAGCTCGTCGCGCTTCATGCGGCCGATACCGTGCTCGGCCGAGATCGAACCGTCAAAAGAACGCACGACGGCATGGACCGCATCATTGATCGGGCGGTAGAGCGCCAGAAACGCATCCTTGTCGCCGCCCACGGGCTGGGAAATGTTGTAGTGCAGGTTGCCGTCGCCCATGTGGCCGAAGCAGACCATGCGCGCGCCGGGCTCCACGGCCAGCACCGCCTGCCATGCGGCATCGATGAAATCGGGGATGGAAGCAACCGGCACGGAAATGTCGTGCTTGATGGAACCGCCTTCCGGTCGCTGCGCGTCGGACATCGATTCCCGGATCCGCCAGAATGCTTCCGCCTGCGCAAGGCTTGCCGCGATCACCGCGTCGGACACGGTTCCGGCCCCGAAGCCTTCCGACAAGATTTCCTCGATCAGGCCGCGCGCATCTTCCGCCGAGCGGCCCGATGAGATTTCGAGCATCACATGCCAGGGGTGGGGCGAAGACAGGGGGGCGACCGAACCCGGAATGTGCTTGAGCACGAAGGCGAGCGGCGCATCGACGATCAGCTCGAACGCGGTGAGGCTGGCGCCGGCGCGGTCCGAGGCGAGGGCAAACAGCGCAAGCGCATCCTTCGGGCTTTGCAGGCCCACCCACGCCACCTCCCTGCCCTTGGGCTTGGGAAACAGCTTCATCACCGCTGCCGTGATGACACCCAGCGTGCCCTCGGCGCCGACGAACAGGTTCTTCAGGTCGTAGCCGGTATTGTCCTTCTTGAGCTTGCGCAGGTCATCGAACACTTCGCCGGTGGGCAGCACCACCTCGACGCCGAGGCAGAGTTCGCGCGTGTTGCCATACGCCAGAACCCCGGTACCGCCAGCGTTGGAGGAGAGATTACCGCCGATCTGCGCCGTGCCCTGCGAGCCCAGCGAGAGCGGAAAGAGCCTGTCGAGTTCGTCTGCCTTGTCGCGCAGTGTCTGCAGCACCACACCGGCCTCTACTGTGATGGTGTTCGATGCAAGGTCGACCTCGCGAATGCGGTTCAGCCGCGACAGCGACAGGACGATCTCGCCGCCGCCAATGTCGGGCGATTGCCCGCCGACCAGCCCGGTATTGCCCCCCTGCGGCACAACGGGGGTGCCGGTTTCGGTGGCGAGCCGCATGATCGCGCTCACTTCCTCTACACTGCCCGGCCGCAGCACCAGCGCGGTTGCGCCCGGCCAGAGGCCGCGCCGCTCGGTCACGTAGGGCGCGATGTCGGCGGGATCGCGAAGCGCGTGGCTTTCGCCGACGATCGCCGCGAAGCGGTCGAGAATCGCAGGATCGGGAAGGTGCTGCTCGGTCGGCATCAGGCTCAACTCATCATTCAGGAACGCGGCGCGGCGGCGCGGCGCAGCCGATCGTTGATCGCCTCGCACAGCCCGTCCTCGGGGATCGGCTCGACCGCGATGGTCGCGGCACCCGAGCGGTCGAGCGCCTGCAGATGCGCGTAGAGATTGGCTGCCGCCTCGCGCATGTGCCCCTTTTCCGAAAGGTTCAGCATCGCCACGGCCTTCTCCGCGCCGGGGATGCGGGTCGGACCATAGGCCAGCAGCGCCTCGCCCTCGCGCAGCTCGTTCGCGTCGAGCCGCACCGCCGCGTTCGGCGCGTAATGGGACGCCAGCATGCCGGGCGCCTCGATGCCCTTGCCGCCGCCGCGTACCACGTCGACGCCGATGGCGTTGCGGATTTCACCCGCCGTAACGCCACCCGGCCGCAACATATAGACCGCCTGGGACGTGACCTTGAGGATCGTCGATTCCACGCCGACATGCGTCGGGCCGCCATCGGCGATCAGCTTGATCCTGTCGCCCAGATCGTCTTCCACCGCCTGCGCCGTGGTGGCGCTGATGCGTCCCGACGAATTTGCCGAGGGAGCGGCAAGCGGATGCCGCAGTTCGTCGATCACCTCGCGGGCGAATTCGCGCGGCATGCGCAGCGCCACCGTATCGAGCCCGGCCGTGACCAGCGGATGCACGCCGTGCCCATCGCGCAGCGGCAGAACCAGCGTCAGCGGGCCCGGCCAGAAGCCAGCCGCAAGCCGCAGGGAAATGTCATCGAATACAGCAATCTTCTGCGCCATCGCCATGTCGCTGACATGCACGATCAGGGGATTGAAGTGTGGCCTGCCCTTGACCTCGAAGATGCGCGCGACCGCCTCGCCATTGGTCGCATCGGCGGCGAGGCCATAGACGGTCTCGGTGGGAAGCGCGACCACGTCGCCGGCCTCTAGAAGGTCGAGTGCAGGATCGAAGGCTTCCTCGAGCGGCAATATCCGGGCCAAGAGCGCTCCCCGCAGCGTTGGTTTGATTGAGCCGATTGCCTACCCCGCCCGGGACCACGCGACAAGTGCCGTTGCGTCACCGATTTGTTAATCCCCGGTCGGTACGGTGCCCGCCGTCCGTGTTGCGCCTGTTCGGCGCCGGCGGCAAGCAAGGCGGGTTGGGTATGTTTACGTTTCGAGTTCCTCTCGGGTCGTTCCTGCGTGTTTCACTGATCCTCGCGGCGACGGCCGGCACCAGTGCCGCGGATTCGGTCATCGCGTTGCCTGAACCGGAGCCGAACGCGCTTCCCTCGGTCGTTTCCCGTGGCGAGCCGGAACCGGCGCCGGTCGAGGCCTGGCAGTCCGAAACGGCTTTATTGCAAGACAATGGCGAGGCCGTACTGGTGCTCGGTAGCTCCGTCATCGCCTTCGGCGCAGACGCCATCCCGGTTTCGCGTGACGAGGTCGCCTCGGTCGCAGAAGATGATGCACCAAGCGCTGAAGAGGTTGCAGAGGCCATGCCGCTCGCGCTTCGGGGCGCCGGTGACGGCGATGGACTGGTCTCTCTGGCCGACTAGAACCTTGAACGCTTGACGGCCGCCCATCTCGCTGGCCACGACATCAGCCAGCGGAGGCAACGTGATTGAACTGACCGTCAATTTCGTCTTCAAGTTCCTGCACATATTGGGCCTGATGCTGGGCGCGGCCGCCGGCTTCGGCGCCATGGTGGTCGCGCGGCAGGCCCGGCGGGCCGGTGCGCTCTCGCCCGATCTTGCCACCATGCGGCCCGTCTTCTCGACGATGGCGCTGACGGGGATCATGCTTCTGTGGTTGAGCGGGCTGGGGCTGTGGCTGTTCCGCTACGATTTCGCCGATCTTGGTGCCGCCTATTCGCTGAAGCTGTTGACGGCACTGGTGCTGCTCGGCGTAATCCTTGCCATCAACCGGATCAACGCGCGCGCGGCGAAAACGGGCACGCCGCCGCCCGCCTGGCTGCCGAAGCTCGGCATGACGACGCCGGTGTTGACGCTGATCGCGATGGCGCTCGGCGTGTGGGTGTTTATTTAGGGTCAGAACACCAGCCGAAACGGGCAATGTTGGCGCTGCCCCTCACCTGTCTGCCGGCATCCTCTCCCCGCAAGCGGGGAGAGGAAAGGCTGGCCGCAACGCTGACGTCCCCCTCTCCCCGTTTACGGGGAGAGGGTAAGGGTGAGGGGCTATGCCGCTCAGACGTCTGTTTATCTAGCCCGCGATCTTCGAGAAATCGGCGACCTGGCCGGTCGCCTCGCGGATGCGGGCGAGCAGCGCCAGCCGGTTGGCCCGCACCGCCTCGTCCTCATCATTCACGAGAACCGCCTCAAAGAATGAATCAACTGGTTCACGTAGCACGCTAAGTGCGAGCATGGCGGCGGAAAAGTCTTGTTTCTGAATCGCTTCGCCGGCGTTCTTCTCAGCCTGATTCACCGCGTCGAACAGCTTTTTCTCGGCCGGTTCGCGCAGAAGCGCCGGATCGACTGCCTCGGCCACGGCGGTGCCCTTCTTCTCCTCGGCAGCCAGAATGTTTGCCGCGCGCTTGGTTCCGGCGAGCAGGTTCCTGCCGTCGTCGGAATCCAGAAAAATGCCGAGTGCCGCGACACGGCTGGTGACGAGGAGAAGGTCGTCGGCTTCAGGAGAGATCACCGCGTCGATGAGGTCGTGCCCCGCGCCCTTGTCGCGGAGATAGACTTTCAGGCGATCGTGGAAGAAGGAGAGGAGGTCGTCCGCTGCCGAAGAATCGAACCCGCCGATATCCTGCAAATCCAAAAGCCCAGTGTCCACGGCATGGACGGCGACCCGCTCTCGCAGCGCCACCCTCACCCCATTTTCAACCACGATCCTGATAACGCCCAGCGCCGCTCGCCTGAGCGCATACGGGTCCTTGGAACCGGTGGGCTTTTCGTCGATGGCCCAGAAGCCGACCAGCGTGTCGAGCTTGTCGGCCAGCGCCACCGCTACCGAGACCGGATCGGTCGGGACGACGTCGGACGGCCCCTGCGGGCGGTAGTGTTCCTCAAGCGCTGCGGCGACGGAAGCATCCTCGCCCTGCAACAGCGCATATTTGCGGCCCATCGCGCCCTGTAGTTCGGGAAACTCACCGACGACCTCAGTCTGGAGATCGGCCTTGGCAAGTACCGCCGCGCGGTCGGCCAGATCGGGATCGGCGCCGACCAGCGGTGCCAGTTCGCGCGCGAGCCTGCGGATGCGCTCCACGCGCTCCCCCTGCGTGCCGAGCTTGGCGTGGAAGGTGACGCCGAGGTGGTCGAGCCGCGCCATGCGCTGGTCGAGCGGCTTCCTGAGATCGAGCCCGAATTTTGCCGCCGAAGCCTCCAGCGTGGCCAGGTCCGGCAGGTCGGCCTGGTCGGTCTTCCAGAAGTGGACCGCATCGGACAGGCGCGCCCGCACGACCTTGCCGTTGCCGTGGGCGATCTCCACACCGCCATCCTTCGCCTCGATGTTGGAAACGAGCACGAAGCGGTTGGACAGCCTGTCGCCGTCGCCCTGCGGGCGCGTGACGAAACACTTCTGGTTGGCGCGGATGGTGAGCCGGATGACCTCCGGCGGAATGTCGAGAAAGGCTTCCTCGAACTCGCCCATCAACACCACCGGCCATTCGACGAGACCTGAGACCTCTTCCAGGAGGCCCTCATCGTCGACCAGCTCGAGCCCTGCGGCGAATGCAAGGTTCTTCGCGTCATCGAGGATGATGCTCTTGCGCCGTTCGGCGTCCAGCACGACCTTCGCGGCCTCCAGCTTGGCGACATAGTCGTCGAAGCGGCGCACGGTGATCTCGCCCGGCGCATGGAAGCGATGGCCGTAGGTGACGTTGCCGGCGCGGATGCCGTCGACCTCGAAATCGACCACCACCGGCTCCTCGGTCTCCGGCCCGAAGGTGCAGAGGATCGATTGCAGCGGGCGCACCCAGCGCAGCGAGCCGGGCTTTGCCGAGGCAGCACCCCAACGCATCGATTTCGGCCACGGGAAGCTCCGAACGATGCCGGGCATCAGGTCCGCGATGATCTCCTCGGCCGGACGGCCCGGCCGCTCGATCACCGCGACGTAAAAGTCGCCCTTCTTCGGGTCGGACTGGATCTGTGCTTCCTCGACGGAGGAAAGGCCGGCGGAGCGCAGAAAGCCCTGGACAGCCTGCTCGGGCGCTTTGGTCGACGGGCCCTTGCGCTCCTCGCGCACGTCCTTCGATCGTGCCGCCAGCCCGCGAATGTCGAGCGTCAGCCGGCGCGGCGTCCAGTATTCCGTCGCCGCCTCGTAGGTCAGCCCGGCGTCGACCAGCCCGTCGGTGACCATCTTCTTCAGGTCGCCGGCAGCCTTGCGCTGCATGCGGGCGGGGATTTCCTCGGAGCGGAGTTCAAGAAGCAGATCAGGCATGTCAGGCAGCTTTCGTCTCGAATGCGTAACCGCCCGCATCCGTCGCCAGGAACGCCTCGCCGCATGCCTTGGCCAGATTGCGCACGCGTAGAATATAGCTTTGCCGCTCGGTGACCGAGATCACGCCGCGCGCGTCGAGCAGGTTGAAGGCGTGACTCGCCTTGATGCACTGGTCGTAGGCTGGCAGCACCATTTTGTGCATCGGGTTGTTGTCGCCTTCCTTCGGCGCACCGGCGGCCAGCAGCGCCTTGCACTCGCTTTCCGCATCCTCGAAATGGCGGAACAGGATCGCCGTGTCGGCGTGCTCGAAATTGTGCCGTGAGTATTCCTGCTCGGCCTGCAGGAACACATCGCCATATGTCACCTTCTCAGCGCCCTCGCGACCGTTGAAGTTCAGGTCGTAGACGTTGTCGACGCCCTGGACATACATGGCCAGCCGCTCGAGACCATAGGTCAGTTCGCCGGCGACCGGCGCGCATTCGATGCCGCAGACCTGCTGAAAATAGGTGAACTGCGAGACCTCCATGCCGTCGCACCAGCATTCCCAGCCCAGACCCCAGGCACCCAGCGTCGGGCTTTCCCAGTCGTCTTCCACGAAGCGGATGTCATGCAGCAGCGGGTCGATGCCGATCGCGGCGAGCGAGCCAAGATAAAGCTCCTGCAGGTTCGACGGGTTGGGCTTCAGGATCACCTGATACTGGTAGTAGTGCTGCAGCCGGTTGGGGTTCTCGCCGTAGCGGCCGTCCTTAGGTCGGCGCGAGGGCTGCACATAGGCCGCGTTCCACGGGCGCGGGCCCAGAGCGCGCAGGGTGGTTGCCGGGTGGAACGTACCTGCGCCGACTTCCATGTCGTAGGGCTGGAGGATGACGCAGCCGTAATCCGCCCAGTATCGGTGCAGGGTCAGGATCAGCCCCTGGAACGAGCGGCTGGGGTGCATGGCGGACTGTTCGGCGTTCACGTGCGTGCCTTTCACGGCCTATGTCGGGACGTGGCACGTCCTAGTGCGGCCGTTCGCAAGCGTCAAGGAAGCGCGGTGGAACCGAAAGCGGCTAGTTTGCCGGCTGCGGCAGGTTAAGCCGGTAGCCGGGCACGATGCGGCCGGGATCACCACGGAGGTCGGGATTGAGGTCCAGCAACTCGATGTAGCGGTTGCCGTCGCCCAGCAGTTCGGCCGCGATCGACCACAGCGACTGTCCGGGCGACACGACATGGACAGTGCTGCCCACCGCCACGGTTTCAACCGGCGGCTCGTCGGCCTTGCTGTCGGCACCGTCCGGCAGCGGCACCACGTTGGCGGGCAGGGTTTCCTCCGAAGCGTCATTCGCGTCCGCGCGCTGTTCGAACGGCTGCATGCCTTCCGCCAGCTTGCGCTCGGCGTCGGCTTTTACCTCGTCGTCCGGCTCCAGAGCGAGCGTGTGCCGCCACTGGAACGTGGCCTCCAGCTTGCGGCCGACACGCCAGTAGGCATCGCCGAGATGGTCGTTGAGGATCGGGTCGGCGGGCATCAATCCCACGGCGCGCTCGAGCTCGCGTGCAGCATCCTCGAAACGACCGAGCCGGTAGAAGGCCCAGCCAAGCGAATCCACGATGTAGCCGTCGCTCGGTCGCAACTCGACAGCGCGCTGGATCATCTCCAGCCCTTCTTCGAGATTGATGTTCATGTCGACCCAGGAATAGCCCAGATAATTCAGCGCCTGCGGCTGGTCTGGATAGAGCTCCAGCGCCTTGTGGAAATTGGGCTCGGCCTTGTCCCACTCCTTCAACCGCTCATAGGCGATGCCGCGCTGGTAGAAGATGTTCCATTCGGCCCGCGTCGGCTCACCCATGCGGGCGACCGCCTGGTCGTAAAGGTTGGCGGCGTCCCGGTATTTCTCCTGCCGCGCATAGACCCCGCCCAGCGCGAGATAGGCCCGCATATCGTTCTCGTCTTCGGCAAGCGCGGCTTTCAGATGCCCTTCGGCCTCGTCGAAACGCTCCAGATCGGCGAGGTTGAGACCGAGCTGCAATTCGGCGATGCGCCGCATCGGCGACGATGCAGGTACTTTCTCATAATTGGCGATGGCCGCTTCGGCGTTGCTCTGCTGCTCGGCGATGCCGGCAAGCTGGACGAGGATCGCGTCGCTGTCCGGCCGCAGCGCCACTGCGTATTGCAGGTAAAGCCGCACAAAGGATTCGCCGCCGCTGCGGTTAAGGGCCGTTGCGAGATTGAGGAGCGCTTCGGCGGCACCCGCCTGCGCGTCTGGCACCAGCGGCGCGGCCTGTTCGCCGCTCTCAATGTCCTCGCGCAGTGCCTGGATCGTGACTCGGCCCGGCGCGAACTCCTCAGCCTTGGCAAGCACCTCCAGCGCCTTGTCGTTTTCACCCTCGCGCGCCAGGAAGCCCGCATAGGCCTCCAGGCTGCGCAGGAACACTTCCGGAGCCGCGCCGCCACCCGACACATTGGTCAGCGTCGCCTCGAAGGCCGTGCGCGCAGTCTCCATGTCGCCCGCGCGCTCGGCGATCAGGGCACGGTGATAACCGATGAAAAGGTCGTACCATTCAGGACCCGAAAGCTGATCGACAAACGCCAACGCGCCCGCGCTGTCGCCAGCGCCAAGTTTCGCCCAGGCGGTCATGAGACCGGTGATCAGTCTGTCCAGGTCCGATTCGAGCGTCAGCTTGAGCCACGTTTCAGCCTCGACGTAGCGCTCGCCGCGGATCGAGTCGACGGCGAGTGCAAGGCGCGAGAAGCGCTCGACCTCGGGCACTTCCTTGAGCTTTTCGGCATAAGGCAGCGCCTCGTCGAAGCTGCCCTCCGAGATCAGGCCAAGCATCAGGCTCTGTTGCAGCGTCTGGTTGTCCGCATCGAACGAGATGGCACGGCGGTAATAGGCGATCGCGGATGCGAGATCGTTGTCCGTCTCGGCGACCCGGGCCGCAAGATAGGCACCTGACAGCGTCTTGATCGATACCGTTTCGTCCGTTTCCGGCGCTGCCCACGCATTGCCTGTCGCGATGCCGGCTGCCAATCCCGCAGCCACGATCCAGCGTCCAGTCTTAAGCCGCATTGGTTCCCTTCCTGTCGGTCCGCCGCGCCCGACACGGCGAGCATGTCAGACGTTGAAGGCACAAAGCATGGCCTTTTTGCGGTCGCGGTTCAATCCGCCTTACTTCACGATCAGGACAGCCGTAGCGCGGCAGGGCCTAACCCTTCAGCTTACGCGGCTGATGCAGAAGTCGATCACGTCGAGCATCGCCTGCTTTTGCGGCGTCTGCCTGAGCGGCGCGAGAGCGTCGCGGGCAATCTCGCCGAAGTGCCTTGCCCGTCCGATGGTGTCGCCGATAGCGCCGTGCCTGGTCATCAAGCCACGGGCGCGGTCAAGCGATTCGTCGTCGGTGCGGTCGTTCTCGATCGCCGCCTTCCAGAATTCGCGCTCCTCGGCGGAACCACGGCGGTAGCTGAGGATGACGGGAAGCGTGACCTTGCCCTCGCGGAAGTCGTCGCCGACATTCTTGCCGAGGTTCTTGGAATCGCCGCCATAGTCGAGCGCGTCGTCAATGAGCTGGAAAGCAAGGCCGAGATTGATGCCGTAGGAACGCAACGCCGCGCGGTCCGTCTTTGACGCTCCCGCAACGATCGGCCCGACCTCTGCGGCTGCCGAGAACAGGGCTGCCGTCTTCGCCTTGATGACGGCGAGATAGTCGTCCTCGGTGGTTTCCAGGTTCTTTGCCACGCCGAGCTGCATGACCTCGCCCTCGGCGATGATCGACGCAGCGGTGGAGAGAATGTCGAGAGCATCGATCGATCCGACTTCGACCATCATGCGGAACGCCTGGCCGAGCAGGAAGTCACCGACGAGCACGCTCGCCTGGTTGCCCCAGATCATGCGCGCCGTGCGCTTGCCGCGCCGCATGTCGCTCTCGTCGACGACATCGTCATGCAGCAGGGTCGCGGTGTGCATGAACTCCACGCTGGTCGCCAGCTTGATGTGGCCATCACCCTGGTAGCCGAACATCTGCGCGGCCGCGAGGGTGAGCATGGGCCGAAGCCGCTTGCCGCCCGACGAGATCAGGTGATTGGCGACTTCCGGAATCATCTCGACGTCGGAGCCGGCTTTCGACAGGATGAGCTCGTTGACGCGGCCCATATCCGCGCGCGTCAGCGCGATCAGCGCCTCGATGGAGGCGTTTTCGCGTTTACCACCCTCCAGATTGACTACGACACCCACCACATGAAACTCCCTTGAGCGCGGCCCGCCGCCCGTAACTTTCTTGCGCGACTCTAGGCAGGCGCATGAGGCGCGGCAAGTGGCGAATTGGCGCGGTTTGTCGTTTACTTTAGCGCTGCAACCTGAAAGCCTCGCCGCCATGATCGAACTGATGCGCACCAACGACCCCGTATTGATCTCGTTCGTCGAGGCGCTGTTGCGCGACGCGGGGATCTCCTACTTCGTGGCCGACCAGAACATGAGCGTCATAGAGGGTTCGCTGGGGATCCTCCCGCGCCGCGTCATGGTTTCGGACGACGACCTGGATGCCGCGCGCCACCTGCTGGAAGAGGCCGGAATCGCGGGCGAACTGGGCAAGCAATGACGGCGTTCGCGGAGATCGCAGACAAGGCCGAAGAGTCCACGCTGGATGCCTTCCACCGGGGGGCGTTTCATCTGATACAGCCGCGGCGCGGCCATCGTGCCGGCATGGACGCCATGATGCTAGCCGCAAGCGTGCCGTGCTCCTTCGCAGGCCGGCTCGCCGATCTCGGCTCTGGCGCCGGCGCGGCCGGACTTGCAGTTGCCACGCGTTGTCCGGAGGCCACGGTGGCCCTTGTGGAACGCGATCAGGAAATGGCCGACTACGCGCGGCGCTCGATTGCGCACGAGGCCAATGCTGGCTTACGCGACCGCGCCTCCGTAATCGAAGCCGATGTAACGTTGACGGGCAAGGCACGGATGACAGCCGGCCTCGCCGACAGGGCTTTCGATTTCGCGTTGATGAACCCGCCCTTCAACGCCGCGGCAGACCGCCCCTCGCCCGACGCTCTGCGCCGCTCGGCCCATGTGATGGAGGACGGGCTGTTCGAGCGCTGGCTGCGCACAGCGGCGGCAATCGTGCGCCCGCGTGGGGGACTCTCGATCATCGCCCGCCCTGGTTCGCTACCGGAAATCCTGGCCGCGATGCAGGGACGGTTCGGCGCGGCGCAGATCTTGCCCATTCACCCCCGCACGCACGAGCCTGCGATACGGATCCTGGTTCGCGCCTTGCGAGGCTCGCGCGCGGGGCTGACGCTGATGCCGGCCCTGGCGATACACGAACCGACGGGTCGCCGCTTCTCGCAGCATGCGGATGCGATCAACAACGGCCGGGCTACACTTTTCGGCGATTGAGCCACAAAGGCGTGGCGCCCCATATTGCTTGCGCGCTGCAAATGCCTACATCCACAAGGAACAGTGGAGACCTGCCCTTTGAGACGACTTTTCAGCCGCCTTCTTCCCCGCTCCATGCGCTCCGGCGCCATCACCATTCCCGTCATTCGGCTGCACGGCGCTATCATGGCGGGAGGGAACCAGTTCCGACCAGCCTTGTCGCTGGCCTCGACAGCGGGGCTGATCGAGAAGGCTTTCGCGACAAAGGACGCACCCGCGGTCGCGATCTCCATCAACTCGCCCGGCGGCTCGCCGGTTCAGTCACGTCTGATCTTCCGGCGCATTCGAGACCTCGCGGAGGAAAAGAACAAGCGCGTCATCGTCTTCGTCGAGGATATTGCGGCATCCGGCGGCTATATGATCGCGGTGGCCGGCGACGAGATCGTCGCGGACCCTTCCTCCATCGTCGGCTCCATCGGCGTCGTGTCAGCGGGTTTCGGCTTCCAGGAAATGATCAAGAAGATCGGAGTGGAACGCCGCGTCCACACCGCCGGGCGCAACAAGTCCATCCTCGATCCGTTCAGCCCGGAGAAGAAGGAGGACGTGGAGCGGCTGAAGGCCCTTCAGCTCGAAATCCACGAGACCTTCATCGACTTGGTCAAGGGGCGGCGCGAGGCCAAGCTTGCCGACGACCCCGACCTTTTCACCGGCATGTTCTGGACCGGAAAAAAGGGCATGGAGCTGGGCCTTGTCGACGCGCTCGGAGACATGCGCTCGTTTCTCAAGCAGAGATATGGCGAGAAGACGCGGCTGCAACTTGTATCGATGCCGCGCGGCCTGTTCGGGCGCAAGCTCGGCGTGTTCAGCTCCCAGGCGAACGGGATCGCGGCTTCGGCAGCAGATGGGCTTTTCGATGCGGCGGAAGAACGCGCCCTTTGGAGCCGGTTCGGCCTTTGACGACGCGGGAAAAGGCACTAGAATTGGGTCCGTACTGGCACCGTGACCCTTAGCATCCCAATCCGGGAGGAGACCGGAAAATGCCCCAGCTCATCTTCTTCGCGGCGCTCGGCATCGTCGCTTATGTCGGCTACCGCTCCTTCATACGCGAGGCAGAGCGCCTGACAGCGAAAGCGCGGCGCGCCGAGGCGGAGCAGCGCACGGGCTCGCAGGGCACGCTGGTGAAAGACCCCAAGACCGGCGAATACCACCTCCTGAAGGACTGAACGCCGGTCCATGCCTGCAGAAATCGTCGAGCACGCGCCGGCCAAGGTGAACCTTGCGCTGCATGTCACCGGTCGCCGGGCGGATGGCTATCACCTGCTCGACACGCTCGTGGTGTTCACCGAGGTAGGCGACACAGTGTCGGTCGCGGCGGCAGAGCAAGACAGTTTTACCATCCAGGGTCCTTTCGCTGGTCTGCTCGACGACGAGGCCGACAACCTCGTGCTGAGGGCGCGCGACCTGCTGCGGCGCATCTACGACGGCCTGTCGCCGGTCGCGATCACGCTGGAAAAGAACCTGCCTGTCGCCTCCGGCATCGGCGGCGGCTCAAGCGATGCAGCGGCGACGCTGCGGGCACTGGTCCGCTTGTGGGATCTCGATCTTTCCACCGAGGCGCTGGCGAGGGCGGCGCTGCCGCTTGGCGCGGATCTGCCGATGTGCCTTCACGCGCGACCATTGATGGCGCGCGGGATCGGAGAAGAGATCGAGCCGGTCGAGAGCTTTGCACCGCTTCATATGGTGCTGGCCAACCCCGGCATCGCGGTGTCCACGCCGGCAATATTCCGCGCGCTTGCCAGCCGCGACAACCCGCCTCTGCCGGTGCTGCCAGGACCGCAGGCATTGCCTGCGTGGCTTGCGGACACACGCAACGACTTGGAAACACCGGCTCAAGCGCTAGCGCCGGAGATTGGCGAGGTGCTGTCGGCGCTCACCGCCAACGGCGCGGCGCTGGCGCGCATGTCAGGCTCCGGGGCAACCTGTTTCGGCCTGTTCAACTCGCCCGCCGAGGCAGAGGTCGCCGCATCCGCCATCGCCGCACGGTACCCTGCATGGTACGTCACGGCGACGCGAACGATCGAAAGGGCTCGAGCAGATGCCACTTGACGAGAACAGACCTTTCCTGCCCGTCGGCATCGCCGTGCTCACCGTCTCGGACACCCGAACGCTGCAGGACGACAAATCCGGGCAAACACTGGTCGAGCGGATCGAAATCGCCGGCCATCGGCTCGCGGCGCGCGAGATAGTGCAGGACGACGTCGAAGCGATCCGGTCCGTCGTGCGTGGCTGGGCGAAGGACGATGCTGTCGACGTGATCATCACCACAGGCGGCACCGGCTTCACCGGCCGCGACGTGACGCCGGAAGCGCTGGAGCCGATTTTCGAGAAGCGCATGGACGGCTTCTCCGAAGTGTTCCACCGCATCTCATACGACAAGATCGGCACGTCCACGATCCAGTCGCGGGCGACTGGCGGCGTGGTGGATGCCACCTTCGTCTTCGTTTTGCCCGGCTCGCCGGGAGCGTGCCGCGACGCCTGGGACCATATTCTTAAGGCGCAGCTCGACTACCGCCACATGCCATGCAACTTCGTGGAGATCATGCCGCGGCTGGACGAACACCTGAAGCGCGGCGGAGAAAGTTAGGCTGTCTTTGCGGAAGGCGGCGCGGGAAGAATCTCCGCGCCCAGCCTGCGTGCCGATACCGACCGAGCGATCGCCAAACCGTCAGCTCGAGCCAGCGATAGCGCCTGGCGCTTGGTTATCATCAGCCCGTCTGCCAGCGGTCGACGACCGGCGAAGACGCGGGCGAGGAAGGGCTGCCTGTACTGGCGCGCGCGCGTGAAGCGGGCAGCGCCGGTGGTGCCTTCCGCATGGCTCAGAACGGCATCGATCCACCCCTCCAAGAGCCGTGCACCCGGCTCCAGGATCAGTATCCACTCGCTGCGCGCCTGCCTGATGCACGAAAGCACGTCGGCACCTGCCAGATAGTTGCAACCTGCATGATCGGCGACGGTGTGGGTGCGGTCGGACGAGCCTCGGTCGCAAACGATCACCTCCCGGACAACGCCTTCGACGGCACCGCCAACGAGCGAGGCGAGCGTGCGCGCCAGCGCATCTTCATGATTCCGCGTCTCGATCAGTACGGACAGCATACAACCCGCATAGCCGAAAGCGCAGGCTAACGCCAGTGCTGCACTGCAACAGAAAAAGTTCTTGCTTTGTTCCGTTCGCGCAAATAGGAATAGTTTCATCACGAACAGGCGAGTCGTTCGCCAACGGAGCCAGACATGGAACCGATCAGACAAGCGGATATGGCAGCCTTCGCAGGCGGCGGCGCGGCCGCGGCGAACGCGCTGGTGGACGATAGCGGGCTCCGCGTCGGCTTCGACAGGCGGCGCGGCCGCGCGGCCAGCGTCAATCCTTCCGGCCGCTACGAGCCGCTGACGCGGCATGTCTTCGACGACGGGTGGAACAGCCTCGAGGAATTGCCTCCGTTCAAGACCGAAGTTCAGGTCGAGAAGCCGCGCAATATTATCACCCGCAACACGTCGCCGGACATCTCATTCGACCGTTCGATCAATCCCTATCGCGGCTGCGAGCATGGCTGCGTCTATTGCTTCGCGCGGCCGACCCACGCTTTCATGGGATTGTCGCCGGGGCTGGACTTCGAGGCGAAGCTGTTTGCCAAGCCGGACGCTGCCCGGTTGCTGGAGCGGGAACTGGCGAAACCCGGCTATGAGCCCCGAACGATCGCGATCGGCACCAACACCGACCCCTACCAGCCGATCGAGAAACAGTGGCGCATCATGCGCGAAATTCTCGAAGTGCTGGAGGCGCATAACCATCCTGTCGGCATTGTCACCAAGTCGGCCTTGGTGACGCGCGATGCGGACATTCTCGGGCGCATGGCCGAGAAGGGGTTGGCCAAGGTGGCGCTTTCGATCACCACGCTCGACCGCAAGCTGGCACGGATGATGGAGCCGCGTGCGGCCACGCCACCGAAGCGGCTGGAGGCTCTGCGCACGCTGGCAGATGCGGGGGTGCCGGTCTCGGTGATGATCGGCCCTGTGATCCCGGCGCTGAACGATCAGGAGATCGAACGTATCCTTGATTCCGCTCAGGCGGCCGGTGCGCGCGAGGCGGGTTACATCATCCTGCGTCTGCCGCTGGAGGTGTCGCCGATCTTCAAGGACTGGCTGCTGCGGCATTATCCCGACCGCTATCGCCACGTGATCTCGCTGATACGCTCGATGCGCGGCGGCAAGGATTACGACGCCGAGTGGGGCAAGCGCATGAAGGGGGCCGGCCCCTATGCATGGCAGATCGGCCGGCGCTTCGAAATCGCGGCAAAGCGGCTGGAACTCAATGTTGAGAAGAGACGGCTGCGGACCGACCTGTTCAAGCCGCCGGCCCAGGCGGGCGAGCAGTTGATGCTGCTCTAGTAATCATGGGCAGCGTCGGTGATGTCCAGCGTCGCCCGCGCAAGCGAATTCCGTCCAGCCTGCCCCGTCCCCTGGCACCCGACGGAGCCTTCCCGCCCCGCCCCATCCGGCGGGAAGGACTGGAGAACCGGAGCCCCGCGAGCATCGCCGCAACGTGCCTCGCCCGCGCTCCGGTTCTCCGCTTTTCTTTTGCCCGACGACAAGTGGATACGTTCGCTGTGGAATGGTTCGCTGCTTGCACCGGGGCCTCAGCCGGTGCAAGCATCGACAGGCTATGCCACGACCACAGCCCGATTCTCCGCTTCTGTTCGACCTGCCCGTGCGACCGGATTTCTCGCTGGAGAGGGAGGCCCTGCGCGATAGCCGCTGGCCCGTGGCCGGCACCGACGAGGCCGGCCGGGGGCCTCTCGCAGGCCCGGTGGTTGCGGCCGCCGTCGTCCTCGATCCTGAGAACATTCCGGATGGGCTGGACGATTCGAAACGGATGGATGCAGCAGCACGCGAAGGCGTGTTCACCGAAATCCTCACTCGTGCGAAGGCGGTCTCGTTTTCGGCCGTATGCGCGGGTTCCATCGACAGCGGCGATATCCGCAAGGCAAGCCTGGAAGCCATGCGCCGGTCAGTGGCCACGCTTACGGTGAAGCCGTTGCTGGTGCTTGCGGACGGCCGGGACGTTCCACCCGGGCTCCCCTGTCTCGGTCGCGCGGTCGTCAAGGGTGACCAGCGCTCGCAGTCGATCGCGGCCGCCTCGATCGTCGCCAAGGTCATGCGCGACCGGATGATGGCGCGCGCCGGAGCCTGTGACGTGCGCTACGGTTTCGAGCTCCATATGGGCTACGCGACGGTCCGCCATCGCACCGCGATCCTGGAACACGGGCCGGTAACACGGCTGCACAGGCTGTCCTTCGCGCCGTTCCGCACATAAAGAGCAGTTGCCTAAAAAGCCTGTTTGCCGTCATGCGTGCTTCGAGGCTCGCCTTGCTCGCACCTCAGGATGAGGACGGTTGTGCACCGCTCGGCAATGTTGCGGGCTTGAGGGGCGCTTCTTTGACGTCCATCGAGCCGACCGTGGGAGAATTTGATCAACCCACCTCCCTCATCCTGAGGTGCGAGCAAGCGAGTCTCGAAGGACGCACCATAACAAAAGGCCGCCCGGAGGCGACCTTTAGAATGTTCGAACCGGTAGAACCGATCAGTTCAGCTTCGCCTTGACGTCGTCAAGCGTCGACTTGAAAAGCGCGGCGTCAGCACGGGCATCGACCTTGTCTGCGAGCAGCTTGCCGGCAGCCTCGATGGCGATATCCACTGCGCTGCTGCGCACCTCGTTGACTGCGTCACGCTCGGCCTGAGCGATCTTCTGCTCCGCGAGCGCCGTACGCCGCACCACATAGTCTTCGGTTTTCTGCTTGGCTTCAGAAACCAGAAGCTCGGCCTCGCGCTTGGCGGCGGCGACGATATCGCCCGCTTCCTGCTCGGCTTCCTTACGCTTGCGCTGGTATTCGGCCAGCAGTTGCTGGGCCTCCTCGCGCAGGCGACGCGCTTCCTCAAGGTCGTTGCGAATACGTTCGGCGCGCGCGTCGAGCGACTTCGAGATCATCCCCGGTATACGCAGATAGGCCATAAGCGCGAGGAAGATAAGCAGAGCGGCTGTGGCCCAGAATGTAGCATCCATGGTCCTACCTCCTCGAAGCCTTGACCGCCGATGAAACCGCAGCCTTGTCGATCGTGGTGCCGACAAGCTCCTTGACGATCAGGCCGGTGGTTTCCTCGGCGATCTGGCCGACGTCGCGCATGGCGGCGTCCTTGATCAGCGCGATGCGTGCCTCGGCTTCCGAAAGCTTGGAATCCAGCGCTGCCTCAACCTGCCTGCGTTCTGCCTCGGCTTCCGCCTTGGCGCCCTCGCGGGCTTCCTGGCCAATCGCATTCGCCTTGGACTTGGCGTCGGCAAGCTCCTGCTCGTAGGCAGCAAGGGCAGCGTCCGCCTCTTCCTTCAACTTGGCGGCCTGGTCGAGATCCTGCGCGATGCGATCGCTGCGCACCTCGAGGATGCCGCCGATGCGCGGCAGAACCACCTTCTGCAGGAACAGGTAGAACAGACCGAAGGTAATCGCCAGCCAGAGAAGCTGCGACGGATATGTGGAAGAATCGAATGGCGGGAACGAACCGCCGCCAGCGCCGTGGTCGACGCCCACTTCGGATTGCGTCTCGCCGTGCGCTTCCGTTTCCGATTCCTGCGCGAATGCAGGCGCCACGAACATGGGCTACCCCTGTCTAGAGAGTGGCCGGCCGCACAAGGCGGCCGACAATATACGGCTTCGGTCTTAGACTGCGAACAGCAGCAGCAGCGCGACCAGCAGCGAGAAGATGCCGAGCGCTTCCGTCACCGCGAAGCCGAAGATCAGGCGGCCGAACTGGCCGTCAGCAGCCGAAGGATTGCGCAGGGCGCCGGCGAGGTAGTTGCCGAAGATGTGGCCGAGACCAATGCCCGCGCCGCCCATGCCAAGGCAGGCAATACCGGCGCCGATGAACTTTGCTGCTTCCGCTTCCATGGTAGAACTCCTTCAATGGAACTTTGAGATTGATGCGGTTTCGAAGTTGGCGGGAGAGCCCGCCGGTGAACGGGTCAGTGCGACGGGTGTAGCGCGTCGTTGAGATACATGCAGGTCAGCACTGCGAAAACGTAGGCCTGCAGGAACGACACCAGGAACTCGAGGCCGGTCAGCGCAATGGTCATGAGCAGCGGCAGAATTGCGCCACCGATGCCAAGCGCGCCCAGCGAACCCAGCGAGACGACGAAGCCGGCGAAAACCTTGAGCGTGATGTGACCAGCCAGCATGTTGGCGAAAAGACGCACCGAAAGGCTGATCGGACGCGACAGGAACGAGATCACCTCGATCAGCACCACCAGCGGCACGAGAATGGCCGGAACACCTTCGGGCACGAAGAGACCGAGGAACTTGAGCCCGTGCTTCCAGAAGCCGTAGATGACGACGGTGCCCATCACCAGCATCGCAAGCGCGAAGGTGACGATGATGTGGCTGGTGACGGTAAAGAAGTAGGGGAACATGCCCAGCAGGTTTGCCACCAGCACGAACATGAACAGCGAAAACACCAGCGGGAAGAACTTCATGCCGTGCGTGCCGGCAGCGTCGCGCAGCATGTTGGCGACGAATTCGTAGGACATCTCCGAAACCGACTGCAGACGGCTGGGAACCAGACCGCGGCTGGAGGTCGTCAGATAAAGAAACGCGCCTGCGGTCGCCACGGTGGCGACCATGAACAGCGACGAGTTGGTGAACGAGAAATCGAGCCCACCGATTTCGATCGGAATCAGTTTCGAGATCTGAAACTGGTGAATTGGATCGTTGGCCAACCTGGACCCCCTCGATGCGTCACGCGCGCCACGCGGCGCAATTCAATCTCAATTGGGCCGTCCGGCGCCATTCCGCGCCTTTCCCGGCCCTCCCTCGGCGACCATGCCCACTGAACGCAGGACATTAAGCACGCCAGCGGCAAACCCCAGAAGCAGGAAGATGATGAGACCCCATGGCGACGTACCCGCCACGCGATCGATCAGCCATCCCAGGCCCGCCCCCACCGCTATCCCAGCGATGAACTCGCTCGACAGCTTCAGCGCCTGTCCGAAACCGGCCATGCCGCCGGTCGCGGGTTTACTTTCGGTTTCGTCCCGCGCCGGTTTTCTGGCTGCGAGAGCCGCATCCAGTTCACGGCTGCGGCGGACGAGGTCTTGCTCGCGGTTGGGCGATCCTGCCGCTGCGCCGGGCTTTTCGTCTCCGGTTTCGTCTGGCCTGTTTGAGCCGGCCATCGCGAACCTCCTGCCCGAACAGCCGGTATCGGCTCTCCGCTTTCAAAGTCGCGCGCAACATAGTTAGGGGTATGTCCCCAGTCAAGCCGGGGCGGGACGGCTGGACGGAACTTATTTGCCAAATAATTTCAATTACTTGACCATATGCGACAATGCGTCGTCAGGCAAAGCCGGGCGGATTGGCGCGAATCCCCGCGCCAAGGCGGCCTCAGCTCCAGCCGCCGCCATAGGTGCGATAGAAGATATGGAGGCCGATCTTCTTCATCTTTTCCATGGTTCGTGCCCAGCCGGGGTGGACATAGGTGGCGTGATAGTGCGTGGCCGACCCCACCTCTGGAATGAAGATCTTGCCGGCGGTGACGGCCATGGCGACATCCTGCGCCACCTTGTAGTGAGATGCGCTGCGCACGCGCGGGCGCGAGCCGTCGCAGGCAAACGAGAACTGGCAGCGATTGCGCCAGCTACGGTTCTGGTAGACCACACCGCAGATCGTCGAAGGATAGGTCGGGTTGCGGACACGGTTGAGGATAACCTGCGCGACGGCCGCCTGGCCTTTGACGTCTTCTCCGCGCGCCTCGAAATAGATGCCCTCGGCGAGGCACTTCTGCTCCGCAGAAGAGAATACGGTAGCCGGCAGCGGCTTGCTCATCCATTCGTGGTCGCCTGCCACAACGGGCGGAATGAACCGGCCGGCGGTCTCGTCCTGCTCGTTCTTTAGCAGGCTGGCAAACGGCGAGGCGGTCGCGTAGTCCGGCTCCGGCGGCGCATAGGCTGTCGCCAGAATGTCGGCCTTCTCATTGGTGACCAGCGAGGCAAGGAAAGCCGGAACGCCGGGGTCGATCTTGTCTTCCTTGATATGGAAGGCCCCGGCGATCTGGATTTCCTTGCCCTTGATGTCCGGCACGGCGAAGGCCATTGCGACCTCCGGCTCGGCCTTGAGGTCGATCAGCGAGCTGGTGCGCTCGAACACCGAGCCGGCGTTGAACAGCTTCGGCGGCGCCACAGGCGCAACGTTGACGATGCGGCCGCGCTTGTCGGACCGGTTGATGCGCGCCTCGTCAGGCGTTTCGCTCGCTGCGCCCTTGCCGCGGAAAGCGACCGCGCCAAGACCGGCCGCATTCAGGCCTCCGCCGGAAATCGAGCCCGTTGTCGTGGAATCGAGAAAAGGCATTTCTGCCTGATGAACGGAGCCGGCGACCGCGCGCTCGACGAAGGAGCCCCAACGCTCTCCGCCCCGCTCG
This sequence comes from Mesorhizobium sp. DxT, assembly GCF_058448885.1. Classification (NCBI taxonomy): domain Bacteria; kingdom Pseudomonadati; phylum Pseudomonadota; class Alphaproteobacteria; order Hyphomicrobiales; family Phyllobacteriaceae; genus Mesorhizobium; species Mesorhizobium sp. DxT. The sequence goes on from NZ_JBZFLJ010000006.1 coordinate 215,308, forward strand.
ACGCCGGAAACATAGCTGGCAATATCCTGGTAGGCGGCCTGGGTCGGCGAACAGACCCAAATGCCGAGACCGACCATGAAAGGAGCAGCGAGGGATCGCATGCTGCCAACGACATCCCGCCGGCGCAAAACCTTTCGACGCAGCACGAATTTTCTCCAGAAACGCAACCCAACTGAACAGGCCGCGATAGTCGGGCATTAACCTTGATGGAGCGTTAACGGTGCGGGAAAGACGACATTGTGGCGGCCGCGCCAGGCGCGGCAAAGCGCCTCAGCGGCGCTTCTTGGCCTTGTTGGCAAACGGATTGTCCGGCGCGCGCAATGCCATGCGGATCGGCACGCCCGGCATCTCGAACGTCTCGCGCAGGCCATTGACCAGATAGCGGATGTAGGATTGCGGCATGGCATCCTGCCGCGAACAGGAGAGGACGAAGCCCGGCGGGCGGGTCTTGGCCTGGGTGATGTACTTGATCTTGAGCCGCCTGCCGGCGACTGCCGGAGGCGGATGGTGCGTAAGCACACCTTCCAGCCAGCGATTGAGCTTGCCGGTGGAGACACGGCTATTCCAGACGCGATGCGTCTTTTCGATCGCCTCCATCAGCTTGTCGAGGCCCCTGCCCGTCTCTGCGGAAACAGGCACAGCCTGGAGGCCGCGCACCTGCGGCAACAGCCGCTCGGTCTTTTCGCGCAGCTCGGCCAGAAGTTCCTGCCGGTTTTCGATCAGGTCCCATTTGTTGAAGGCCAGAACCGGCGCGCGCCCTTCCCGGATGATCAGATCGGCGATCTGCAGATCCTGCTTCTCGAACGGGATGGTCGCGTCGAATACGATCACCACGACCTCGGCGAAGCGGATGGCGCGCAAACCGTCTGCGACGGACAGCTTCTCAAGCTTTTCCTGGACGCGGGCCTTTCGGCGCATGCCGGCTGTGTCGAAGAGCTTGATGCGACGGCCACGCCAATCCCAGTCGACCGAAATCGAATCGCGCGTGATGCCCGCCTCAGGGCCGGTCAGCAGCCGCTCCTCACCCAGCAGGGTATTGATAAGCGTCGACTTGCCCGCATTCGGACGGCCGACGACCGCGATGCGCAACGGCTTGGTCGCATCATACTCCGGCACGGTCTCGTCATCGGGATCCTCGATATCCTCGCCGATCAACACGCCCGTGGAAGCAACCGCAGCCGGCTCGTCCTCATCGTCCCCCAGCGTGCGCTCCTCGCCCAGCGCTTCGATGATCGCCTCACGCAGATCGGGCATGCCCTCGCCGTGCTCAGCCGAAATGGGGATCGGCTCGCCGAGACCGAGTTCCCACCCCTCGAGCATGCCGCCCTGGGCACCACGTGTCTCCGCCTTGTTGGCAACCAGCACCACGGGCTTGCCCGTACGCCTCACTACTTCGGCAAAGGTGCGGTCATCCGGCATCAGGCCCGTGCGGGCGTCGATCAGGAACAGCACCAGATCGGCTTCGTCTATCGCGGTTTCCGTCTGAGCGCGCATGCGGCCTTCGAGCGATGATGCGGCGGCATCCTCGAGACCGGCGGTGTCGATGACATCGAAGCGAAGATCGAAGAGTTTTGCGGGGTGCACGCGCCGATCGCGCGTCACGCCGGGCGTGTCGTCAACGAGCGCGAGCTTGCGCCCGGCAAGCCGGTTGAACAACGTCGACTTGCCGACGTTGGGACGGCCGATGATCGAGACCTTGAAGCGCATCCGGATTCGTCACGACGACGAGCCCGAACCGCGGATCAGTTCGGACATGAGTTCGGCTCGCTGACGCATGTTCTGAGGTGCGCCCTCGTCATCGATGATCTGGTTGAACAAGGTTGCGGCATCCTCCGTGCGCCCCTGTTTCCAGGCGGACAGCGCCAGCGCCTCGCGCGCCGAATGGCGCAACGTATTGGTTTCGACCGCCAGCGCCTCGACACGGGCCGACACATCCTCGTAGGAACCATGGTCGACCAGAAGCAGCCCGGCGCGCAGCTTGGCCATGTCACGGATCGAGCCCGGCACCGAGCTGTCTGAAGCAACATTGTCGAAGGCGGCAACCGCGCCTTCGTAGTCGCCCGCCTGGGCCAGCACGGTCGCGCCGCGCATACGTGCCAGAACCGGATAGGCGCCGTGGCCATCGGCCTCGAGCTGCTCCAGTGCGGCAGTCGCCTCGTCGGTCCGGCCTTCGCGTGCCAGGGACAAGGCTTGCGAGTAGGCATCGCCCGAGCTGTTGGCCTGCGTCTGCGTCCAGTAGTCCCAGGCAACCCATGCGGCGGTAACCAGCACCACACCCACCGCAATGGCGATGGTGATGGGGCCGAAACGGTCCCACAGCGCCTTCGCCTGATCCTGGCGGAGCTCCTGGTTTACTTCGCGAATGAAACTGTCGTCCGACATCGGTCACCGGCGTCTAGGGGAAAATCAGGCCCGGATTTTCCGTATCAGGCCTATATCGGCATGGGTTTTAGCGAAATTTCTTGGCCATGGAAGGGGCTTTGGCAAAAACCGTGATCGCTTAGGGGTGGCAAGACAGCTCGGCGAGGTCCCACGCGCGCCATATTCGCCTGCGAGGAACGGGAACCCTCAATATGTATACTGCGTTGCGTTTCCCCATGTCTTCAGCCCGTTGTTCCGCCCTCGCCGTCATCGCCTGCCTGAGCACCGCTCCGGCTTTTGCCGACGAAACGCGTGATCGCCCTCTCCAATATGTGATGATTTCCTTCGACGGCGCGGGGCCGATCGAGCAATGGGAGCGCAGCCGCGCGCTTGCCGAGCGCACCGGCGCGCGATTCACCTATTTCCTGTCCTGCGTCTATGCCGTGGCGCGCGAGGATCGGGCGATATACGAGCCGCCGCGCCATGCGGCGGGCGGTTCCAATGTCGGTTTCGCCGAGTCGCGCGATGAGGCCGCTCAACGCCTCGAACAGATATGGATCGCACTATCGGAGGGTCACGAGATCGCGAGCCACGCATGCGGCCATTTCGACGGAGGCGACTGGAGCGCGGCCGACTGGAAGAGCGAGTTCGGACAGTTCTCGGCACTGCTGACCGATGCCTGGCAGCGAAACGGCATCGGCGAGCGGGAACCCGACGACTGGAAAGACTTTGTCGGAAACGAGATCGTCGGCTTCCGCGCGCCTTATCTCTCCACCGGGCCGGGTCTCTTCGATGCGCTGGCGCAAACCGGTTTCGTCTATGATGCAAGCACGGTATCGAGCGGACCGGCGATGGCAACGGAAGGCCCTGTCAGGCGCTTCGCGCTGCCAATGATCCCCGAAGGTCCCAAGGGCCGCGCGGTGATCGCCATGGACTACAACCTCTTCGTGCGTCACTCCAAAGCCGTAGAGACGGAAGATGTAGATGGCGCTTTCGAGGAACGCACGCTTGCGGCATTTCGCGCCGCGCTCGATGCCGAACTCGAAGGCAATCGCGTTCCGCTGCAGATCGGCCTGCATTTCACGCTTATGAACGGTGGGGCGTACTGGCGTGCGCTGGAGCGTTTCACCGAAGATGCATGCGCGCGGGCCGAAGTGAAGTGCGTCACATATCGCGGCTATCTTGACGCGACAGGACCAGCCACGCCCGCCGACGGGTAGCGATCAGGTCTGCGGCCTGACGCCGTAGCCAATGATTGCCGAGAGCAGAAGCGTCGCGGCGGCAAGCAAGGACGGCGCGGTGAAGCTGCCGGTGCGGTCCGCCACGAGCCCTGCAACGATTGGCCCGAGAATCTGACCGAGCCCGAAGGCCGCCGTCATCAGCGCCAGCACCCGCCGTGGCGCTTCACCGGCCAGTTGGCGCCCGAGTTGCAGCCCAAAGGCGGTGACGGCGATGAATGTACCGCCCAGCAGGACGCCCGCGATCAACGGGCCGGCATACCCGCCGACGCTGACGCTGGCCGCGACGCCAACGGCTTCGACCACGCAGCCAGCGGCAAAAATGGTGGCGAGACCACGCCGCCTGACAGCCTTGCCCCAGAGCCACACGGAGAAGAACCCCGCCAGGCCGGTGGCAAACCAGACCACCGACTCGAACAACCGTCCCGCATCGCCCTGCCTGACGATGGCAACCAGAAAGGTGGCGGTGACGATGTAGCCAAAACCAAACAGGCCGTAGGCGAGAATGATGCGCACCATTGCCGGGCTCATCGGCATGGCCGGCTCGGCAATGGGTCGTTGGGCCGCCGCAGGCCCCTTGTCGACCAACCAGAACACCACCGCGAACCCTGCTGCAGACAACACGCCCGACCAGAGCCAGCTCGCCTGCCATTCGGCACCGGCCAGAAGCAGGGCACCGGTCATCACCGACGAGACGGCAATTCCGGCCCCCACACCGCCGAAATGCCACGCCTGAAGGTCGTTGCGTCCACCCGCCGCCAGCCGCGAGAAGATGATGGTCGACAGGAAGATCATCACGAAGGCGCTTGCGACGCCTGCGAGGAAGCGGATCGCCAGGAACAATGCGACGCTTTCGGTCAGGCCCATCGCCGCAGCGAGAACCGTGCTGGCGGCAAGGCCGGCCATTGCAATCGCCCGCTCCCTGCCCTGGCCCCAATTGCCCGCGGCAAGAATGGCGCCGGCCAGATAGCCTGCATAGTTGGCCGAAGCGATCAGCCCGGCGTCGGACGCAGAGAGGCCGAGACCGTCCATCATGCCGGGCAGGATCGGAGTATAGACGAAACGGCCGATACCCATGGCGACCGCCATGGCGATCATGCCCGAGATCGCATACGTGACCGGAGAACGCGCGTGAGAATCCATTGGAGCGGAGCTTACGACCAGCGTGCCGGCGCACAACCGTTTAGCCGCGCTGGTCCACTCGAAAGCCGGTTATGGTGCACTGCACATCAAGCTGCGAGCGGCCAGCGCGCCTCGATGACATGCCGATAAGGTTTGCGCAGGCTGTGGATGAGTTGAAACTCCCGCACCTGCCAGGAGACCGGCGGAATCTCAAGCTCCGGCATGATCCGCGGCGCGCGCGCGACAGTCATATGTGGCGTGAAGTTGCGACAATGCCGGGGCAACTGCAAAGCGTCGCAAACCCTGTCATGAAAATCGCGCAGGGGCCCAACACAGTCCACACCTGTCATGACGACGGCACCACGCGGGCCGAATGTCATCAGTCGGTCGAAGATCGCAGGAAAGGCTGGGGCTTTCAGTTCACGCAATAGGGCATCCAGCTTGTCGACCTGTGCTGGAGCAACGTGGTCGAACTTTCCGAAGCCGACCATCGAGATGTGCCTGCATTCTCCAGGCACAATGCCGATCTTGCTGGCGATAGCACCCTTAATTGCCGGGACAATCCTCTGGTCGATTTCCGCAGACGCACATGCGTCAGGGCAGATAGCCAAAAACAGCGATGCGATCGGAGCATGCAGAAGACCCGGTAGGCTAAGTTGCTCGGCGCGGCGACGCCCCACAATGGGATTCGGTGCGCGGGCTCGTTTTACGGTCGGCGCCGCTTCGGCAGGCAAGTCGAGGTCGAATGCCAGTTGCATCCGACAAACTAGAACAAAACATGAACACTCTGCAAGAGGAGACTTGGTGGTGACACCCGGACCATAGGTGACTGTCTTGTCTTCAGCCCCTGAACAATACCGCGTAGCGCTCCGGCTTGAAGCCGACCTCGATGCGGCCGCCGGTCTCCAGAACGGGGCGTTTGATCATTGTTGGCTCCGCGAGCATCAGATCGATCGCTGAACTTTCGTCGAGGTCGATCTTCGACGCATCTGGCAGGGCACGGAACGTGGTACTCGACTTGTTCAGCACCTTCTCCCAGCCGACGGCGGCACACCAGCGTTCCAAGGAAGCCCGGTCGATGCCTTCGACGCGATAATCGTGAAAGTGATAGGCGACGCCTTCGCTCTCGAGCCAGCGAAACGCCTTCTTCATCGTGTCGCAGGTCTTGATGCCGTAGATCGTGGCGGACATCGTACGCTCCTCTTGCAAGTCCGGAATCATATTTGCCGTGGTCTTTAGGCGGTTTCCGTCTCGATATACAGGTGCGAAGGACGCCCCAGCCACCGGGCGCTAGTGCACCTGAACTAATGGCGGTGCCGCCCAGTGTCGATTACGCTTTCCAGAAACGAAAAATTCGCGCGAAGCGATGCAGCAGCAAGTGACGACGAATGCGCAGAACCGATCGGGTCGCGCTTGCGTAACAAAGGCCGTAGACTGATGCCCCACGACGATTACGCCGGCGAGGACAGGGCCGTGAAAATCATCATTGCCGACGACCATCCCGTCTTCCGAGACGGCATGCGCCGGCTCGTACAGCGCACCATCTCCGACGCCGAAATCTCCGAGGCTGCAGATTTCGGCACGGTGATTGAACTGGCGGCTACCGGAGCGCCGGACCTGTTCCTTCTCGACCTCAACTTTCCAGATTTCGTACTGCCGGATTCGATCGCCCGGCTGCGCAAGACATGGCCGCTTGCCTCTATCGTGATCGTATCCATGCTGGACGACGACGCCACGATCGAGCGCGTCATGTCGATGGGGGCGGACGGTTTCGTCAGCAAGGCGATCCATCCCCAGATCATCGCCGGCGGCGTGCTGGATGTGCTGAACGGCAAGATCGTGGTGATCGGACCACAGGACGGCGGCGATTCCGATCTGCTCGACTACAGCAGTGTCGAGCTCGACAGCCTGCCCCCCCGGCAGCGGGAGGTTCTGCGCCTGATCGTGCAGGGTATGACAAACAAGGAAATTGGGCGCGCGCTGGGCATCTCGCCGCACACGGTCAGGATTCACGCGTCGGCATTGTTCCGGGCACTTAATGTCACGTCGCGTTCGGCTGCTGCAGCATTGGGGCGCGACCTCGGCTGTTGATCCACTTTGCCGCCGGCGCGTTCCAGGGCGAGGGACATGAGCGCGGCGCGCAACTGCGCTGGCCGCGCCGGCTTGGCAAGGAGGCGGACAGGCTCCAGACCATCCAGCCGGTGCTGGTCGAAACCAGCGACACCGGTCACGACAAGCGCCGGCACGGCAAAACCCTCCTGAGCGCGTACCGCGGCGATGCATTCGGCTCCGGTGTGCATGTCCCCGAGATCGTAGTCAGTCACCAGCATGTCTGCGCCCGTCGCTGTATTTGGAACGCCAGCGCTGGACGAGACGACGCAGCCCCAGCTTTCGAGCAGCTCAACCATCGCCTGCCTTATGTCGGCATCGTCGTCGGTGACGTGTACGTGCAAGCCTGTAAGCCTGTGAGCAACCGCGGGCCTGGCCGTGGTTCCACGTTTGCGCGCCTCTGTCGGGCGCAAACCTGAAATCCGAACCATAGTGCCCTTGCCCGGCTCCGACTCCAACCGATGACGCAAACCCAGCAACGCGGCAAACCGCGCCACCAAGGGCAATCCGAGCCCAAGCCCCTGAGCCGTGCCACCGGATTTTCCAGCCACGCGGTAGAATTCATGGAAAACAAGCTGCTGTTCCGACGCCGCAATACCTGGCCCCTGGTCGGCAACGACAATCGCGAGTTCTTCTCCGCATCGCCTGACCCCAAGCAGAACGGCGCGGCCCGGCGCATATTTGGCGGCATTGGAAAGCAGATTCTGAATCACGTTCGCCAGAATTCGGGGATCGGTTTCAACCCAATGCTTCGTCGGCACCAGCCGAAGGCTGCCTCCCCGGCTCTCGATCAACGGCGCATTCTGGATAGCAAGCTGGTTGAGCAGCCCGCCAAGATTGAAGACCTCGGGCCGCGGCACCACGCGGCCGAGATCGACCGCCGAAACGTCAAGCAGCGACTGGAAAAGGCCCGACAGGGAATCCAGCGAAGCATCGATCCGGTCAACAAGCTCGCGCGCCTCGTCGTTGAGCGACGACTGGCGCAGAATGGTCGTCAACATACCGATGGCATGCACCGGCTGTCTCAGATCGTGGCTCGCATTGGCGAGAAAGCGCGTCTTTGCCTGGTTGGCCTCCTCGGCGCGCTGATGCTCGCGCGACAACTCGGCAAGCTGAACATCGAGGCTGCGTGCAAGGCCACGGTTCGACAGGAGAAAGCGGTTCATCCGCACTGCCAGGATGCTGAGCGCCCCGGCATACAAGACGATCATGCCTGCATTGATCGCGCCGGCCGCGCCCGGGTCGAGCAGAATGTGAGCGACCGCCAGCCCCAGCAGGCCGATCCAGATGCTGATGAAACAGGACCGCAGCACCGAATGCTGCGACGAGACGGCGCCCAGCGCCGTGCCACCAAGCGCAAAACTGTAGAGAAGCAGGTTCTCGAACGAGGAGCGGGCAGCAAGAACGGCCCCGAGAAACCAGAACAGCGCCACTAGCGTGGTCAGGACCGTGTGAGCCCAGCCTGCGCGGATCAGCCAGCGATCATCTGCACTTTTCCGACGGATGGCATATTGGCACATCCCGCAAATGACGAGCGAAAGGGCCACCATGCCGGCGAGCCAGAGCTGCGCAAGCGTGCCGGTGTCTCCCTGGGCAAGAAAGGCCAGGAGCACGACCGCGATATGAATGAACCACGCCCTGCTGCCGATCTCGCACAGATAGACGACCTGCCAAGGCTCTACACGCCAGCGCTCTGCCTGCAACAGCATCCCCCTTCGATCTGCCCGGCGACAATAAAAAGCGTCTGGCTTGAGAAATCAAATCGAAGGCTGTTATCCCGACCAGATAGCCCCGGACATGGCTGATGCGCCAGGCGCCCAGCGCCTAGAGGTCGTTCGCCTGCGGCAATATTACGAGGTCGCGCACGGTCACGTTGCGTGGGCGCGTCAGCATGAACAGAACCGCCTCGGCCACCTCGACAGGCTCCATCAGGCCGCCGGCCGCCAACTCGGATTCGAGCTTGTCCTTCGGCCAGTCGCTGATAAGCGCGGTGACGACGGGCCCCGGCAGCACTGCGCCGACGCGGATCGAGTGCTTTGCAACCTGCCGACGCACGGTATGCACGAACGCCTGCACGGCATGTTTGGAGGCTGTGTAGATCGGCTCCCACACGACAGGAACGACGCCGGCGATCGAACTGGTGACGACGATGTCGCCGGTTCGCCGTTCGATCATGTGCGGCAGCACAGCGTGGACGCTTCGGAACACAGCGTTGACGTTCAGGGTCAGCATACGGTCCCACGCATCCGGATCGCCATCGACCAGTTCGCCGCCAATATAGGCGCCCGCATTGGCGTGGAAGATGTCGAGCTGGCCCGCCTTATCGAGTATCGCAGGCATCATCGATGCAACGCTTTCAGGCGAAACCAGATCGACCACGAGCGGCATGGCTTCAGGTCCGAGCTCGGCGCAGATCGACTGCAGCGCCTCCTCGTTGCGGTCGACCAGCACCACGCGCGCGCCAGCTTCCAGCATGATCTTCGCGCATTCCAGCCCGATACCGGAGGCGGCACCGGTAATCGCCGCCACCTTGCCAGTCAGTTCCAGACGCCTCATCTACCCTCTCCTCGTATCATTTAGCCGCCACTGTCAGGCTGCGAACAGGTGCGCCGCGCCGGGATCGAAACGGAACTCGACCGGGCTGCCCGGTTCGAACACCTCGTCCTGCGGGATCGCTGCAAGTGCCCGCTCGCTCGACGCGGTTTCGAAGCTGACGACGGTCTCTGCGCCAAGCCGCTCGACCAGAGAAACGCTGCCACGCACCGCGCCGGCCGCGCCGTCCAGCCCCTCGCGCTTCAGATATTGGGGACGCACGCCCAGGAGCACGCGGTCTCCGGTCGCAAAGCCGCGCGCATCGATCGTGACCGGCGCAATCGAGGGCGATTCGACGGTGACCGAGCCGCCGGCGACACCGGTGACCCACACGTCCAGGAAATTCATCCTCGGCGAGCCGATGAAGCCCGCGACGAACTTGTTCGCGGGCTTTTTGTAGAGCTCGATCGGCGCGCCGATCTGCTGGACGACACCGCCCTCCAGCACCACGATCTTGTCGGCGAGCGTCATCGCCTCGACCTGGTCGTGGGTGACGTAGATCATCGTCGCGCCGAGTTCCTTGTGGAGCCGGGCGATTTCCATGCGCATGTCCATGCGGAGCGCCGCATCCAGGTTGGACAGCGGCTCGTCGAACAGAAAGACGGAGGGCTGGCGCACGATGGCGCGACCGATGGCCACGCGCTGCCGCTGGCCGCCCGAAAGCTGGCTCGGCCTGCGCGCCAGCAGCGGCTCCAGCTTGAGGATGCGTGCTGCCTCGCGTACCCGCGCATCGATCTCGGCCTTCGGTGTCTTGTTGAGCGTGAGCCCGAAGCTCATGTTCTGATAGACGGTGAGGTGCGGATAGAGCGCGTAGGACTGGAAAACCATCGCGATGCCACGCTCGCGCGGCTCCATGTCGTTGCAGCGCTCTCCACCTATCGACAGCGTGCCGCCGGTGATGTCCTCGAGGCCGGCGATCATCCGCAGCAAGGTCGACTTGCCGCATCCCGACGGTCCGACGAAGACGACGAACTCGCCGTCCTTGATCTCGAGGTCGACGCCCTTGATGACATCGACCGAACCGAAGCGCTTTTCCAGCTTTTCAAGCTGCAAGCCGGCCATCTCATTTCTCCCCGTTGATGATGTCGCGCGTCGTCCTCTCCGTGGACTGGAGCGCCTCGAAGGCTGCAAAGCGGCGACTGTGAAAGCCGGCCAGGTCCGGCTCCGGTGCGAATGTGTCACCGGATGAGGACATTGCGCGCATGGCGGCTTGCAGGTCCGGGAACGCGCCGGCTGCCGTGGCGCCGAGCATGGCCGATCCGAGAAGCACCGGCTCCGGCTGTCGCGAGGTAGTGACCGGCAGGCCGGCACAATCGGCGAGCAGTTGCCGGACCAGCGGATGCAGCCCGGCACCGCCGCTCAGCGCCACCGTCTCGACTGCTATGCCGTTCGCGCGGCTGGCTTCGATGATCTGGCGCAGTCCGTAGCCGATGCCCAGAACGCCGGCGACATAGAGTGCGACGAGGCTGTCGAGGTCGCGCTCCATGCCAAGCCCCGCAATCACCGCGCGCGCATCGGGATCGGCATGCGGCGAGCGGTTGCCGAGGAAATCGGGGACGACCAGAAGATGTCCCGCAAGTTTTGCCGCGGTTGCGTTCGAGCCGGCCCGATCCACGGCAATATTCGCAAGCAGGGTCGGCAGCGACATCTGCCGCGTCTTCGCCGTTTCGCGAGCCTCTACCGCGGCCGGATGAAGGGCGAGAATCTGGTCGATCGCGGCACCGGCGCTCGACTGTCCGCCCTCGCTGAGCCAGAGGCCCGGCACCATGGCCGAGTAATACGGCCCCCAGACACCGGGAACGAAAACCGGCTCGACACTGCTTGCCATCGTGCATGCGGAGGTGCCGAACACATAGGCCATGCGCGTCGTCGCCGACCCGTCGCCGCCGCTGGCGCCGACAGAACCGACCCCGCCTGCATGGGCGTCGATCAACCCGGCGGCGACAGGCGTTCCGGGCATCAGCCCGAGATCGCGAGCAGCAGCGGTTGTCAGCCCGTCGGCGAGGCGTTGGCCTGCAGGCACGATCGTCGTACCGATGCGGGCAAACTCGTCATCGGCAAGATCGTCCAGACCGATCGCGCGGAAATAACTTTCGTCCCAGCGCTGTTCGTGGGCGAGATAGGTCCATTTGCAGGTAACGGTGCAGACCGACCTGTCGAGGCTGCCGGTGGCGCGCCAGGTCAGATAGTCGGCGAGGTCGAAAAACTGCCATGCGGCACGATAGGTCTCCGGCAGGTTTTCCTTCAGCCAGAGCAGCTTGGGCGTTTCCATCTCCGGCGAGATTGTGCCGCCGACATAGTTGAGAACCGTATGGCCGCCGGCATTGATCCGCCGCGCCTGATCCATGGCCCTGTGGTCCATCCAGACGATGATGTTGCGGTTGGCGTCGCCATGATGGCCGACGGGCAGCGGCGCGCCATCATTGCCAAGCGCCACAAGAGAACACGTGGCGTCGAAGCCGATGCCGGCAATATCCTCCGGTGCAAGGCCGGCAGACGACATCGCCTGCCGGACGCTCGTACAGACAGCCTGCCAAATGTTCTCGCTGGACTGCTCTGCAAAATCGCCGGCATCCAGGTAGAGCGCGATATCGCTTTTCGCTGATGCAAGCATAGCGCCCGCCGCGTCGAAAATGCCGGCGCGGGCGCTGCCGGTACCGACATCTATGCCGATGAAATGAGCCTGGCTCATGCAAAAGCCTCGTTGCCGAAGGGAGCGAGGCTCCCTCCTTTCGATTTGCGGATTGCTGCGGTCACGCGGCCGGCGCGTGCTCGACAGCCGGTGCCCTCGTGCCGTCCGGGTTGCGAAGGTAGACGCCGCGCTCAAGCTGCTGACGGCGCAACTCCTGAACGTCGATCTCGGCCGGCGTGCGGTTGCCACGCACCGAAATCTTGGCCGCGCGACCGGCCGCTTCGCCCATCGCCATGCAGGTCGCCATGACCCGGATGGCACCCATCGCCTCGTGGGTGGCGGAGATACTTCTTCCGGCCACCAGAAGGTTCGAGATTTTCTGCGGCACCAGCGAGCGGTAGGGAATGTCGTAGCAGTCGCCACACCATATCAGCGTGCAGCCGTCGTCGGCCGGCCGGTGAATGTCGATCGGATAGCTGGCGACCGCGATCGCGTCGTCGAAATGGCTGCAGGCCAGCACGTCTTCCTGCGTCATCACATACTGGCCGACGATGCGTCGTGTCTCGCGGATGCCGAGGAAAGGGGCTGTCTTGGTGAAGTAGGCCTGCTCGAAACCCGGCACGTAATTGACGAGGTAGGTGATGATGTCATCGATCTGCGCCCTGCCCTCGATCTCGCCGCGGGTGAGGCTGCGGGCATCCGTGCCGTCGGTGTCCTTGACGCGGGTCATGTTGATCCAGACCTCCCCCTTCTTGAGGCCGGTGATGATGATTGTCCGCTCGTTGGGTATCTGCAGACCGCGCTCCTGCTTGGCCTTGGCCATCAGTTCGCGCATGCCGACGACGATGAACTGATGGTTCTGGCCGAAATACTCGGCAGGAATGAAGTCGGTCAGGTAGGTGCGCGCCTGCGGCGGCGCATTGGCAATGCTGTGGCGCAGCTTGTCGGTGTCGACGCCGCCAAGGCAGAACATCAGCGTCGGCGGCTGCATGCCGCCATCGGCGTTGCCCTTCTCCGTCGGCACGCCGGCGCGATAGGCGACATCCGCATCCCCGGTGCAATCGATTACGACTTTTGCAAGCGTTGCCGTGCGGCCGCTCTTGCTCTCTGTGATGACGCCGCGGATCGTGTCGCCGTCCATGACCACGCCTGCGAAGAAGGTGTAGAACAACACGTCGACGCCAGCCTCGGTCAGCATTTCGAGGGCAACCGTCTTAACGGCTTCCGGCTCGACCAGCGTTATGCCCATATGCAATGGGCAGGGCCTGTGCTCGCTCGCCCCGTCACGCTCCTTGCGCAGCCGCTCGATGAATTTCTGCGGCAGGCCGTCGATGATCTGGTTACCCTTCTGGCCGAGGAAGCCGAGCACGGGAAGACCGATCGTCATGTTGCCGCCGACGAAGCTGCGGCTTTCGATCAGTCCGACCCGCAACCCGTCCTCGGAGGCCGCCAGCGCGGCGGTGAGGCCGGATGGTCCACCACCGACGACGAGTACGTCGTATTCGGCGGAAACGGGGATCGAACGGGCGGGCTCGTCTATGGAGCGGACGGGGGAAGCAGGCATGGGTGATCCTCAGGAGTGATCAGGGATGAAAGGGTTCGTGGCCGCCGGGCCGAAGCCCGGCAGCATCTATCGTTCCGGTCAGGCCGGCATGAGCGGCGTCACGCGCTCGACGATCGCGTCCACCGCCTCGGCGACCGGCTTGCGGCCGAGAACGGCAAGCTGCACCTCTTCGAGCATGATGCCCTGGGCGCGAGCCGCTTCCGGGAACGGCGGGAACGCGCCGCTCGCATTGGCCAGCACCGCGGCCTCGACCTCGGCGAGCGGGTTCTTGGCGACAAGATCCGGTTCCGCATAGGTCGAGACCCGAACCGGACCGTTGCCGTTGAGCGCCATGCCGAGCGTCGCCCGCTTGCTGGACACATCCTTGATGAAGCTCCAGGCCAGGTCCTTGTCGGCAGCGTTCTTGGGAATGACCATGGCCCACGCCTCGACGATGGACGACATCGGCATCTTGCCCTTCAGCTCGGCGGAAATCGGGAACTCGACGGCCTTGATCTTGCCGGGATACTTACTTTGCTCCGGGTTGTTGAGCTGGGCATTGCGGGCGAACGGCAGCACGGTAAAGGCGGCGCGGCCCTGCTGGAGCCAGGTCACCTGATCGTCGTTGCGGGTGGTGGCGTAGCTGCGCGGCAAGGCTCCGGCCTCGAACATTTCCCGGAGAACCGTGAGGCCCTTCACCATGGCGTCCTTGTCCGGCATGAGCTGAAAGTCGCCGGTGATGAAGTCGCCGCCGAAAGCGCGGGCGAACATCACCGGGAAGACCGCGAGGTCGCTCGCAAGCACCATACCGACCACCGGCGTGCCCGCCGACGATGTAAAGGTGAGGTTGCGGGCCTGCTCGACCAGTTCCTCCAGCGTCGTGGGCGGCGCGTCGATGCCGGCTTCCTGCAAAAGCTCTTCATTGTAGAACAGGCCCTGCGTGGCATGGCGGACGGGAATGCCGATCAGCTTGCCGTCGACCGTCATGCCGTCGACGAGGCCAGGCGCAATGTCCTGGAAGTCTTCGATGGGATCGCTGGCGAGATAGTCGTCCAGCGGCTCAAACAGTGCCGCGATCTCGGACGTGGGCCGGTTGTCGATCATGTAGCCGACGCTGTAGTCGGTCGAACCGAGGCTTGCCTCACGGAAGAGGCGATCCTGAAGCGGGTTGGAATCGAAGGTCGTCCAGGAAACCTCGGCATCGTTCGATGCCTTCCAGTCGGCGAGCAGGTCGCCGCCCTCGGCACCGAGCACCGTCTGGTGAACCTTGTGGCTGAGTACGTTCAGTGTCTTGGACGCGGCCCACGAAGGCTGCGTGGCAAGTGCTGCGATGCCGCCCAGGGCGGTACCCAGAAAACCCCTGCGGGACAGGGCGATGATGTTGCGATCGTTCATTTCAAACCTCCCTTTTTTACGCTGACTTACCCCTTGGTCGCGCCGGCGGTGAGACCGGCGACGAGATAGCGATTCATGAAGACGACGAAGAGCAGGACCGGCGCCAACTGCACCGTCGAGGCGGCGAACAGGATGCCCCAGTCGACACCATCGATCGAACCGATCATCTCCGAGATGACGAGCGGCGCGGTCTTGGCGCGGGTCGACGTGAAGATGAAAGCAAAGAGATATTCGTTCCACGCAAACACGACGACGAAGACGGCAACGGCAAGGATGCCGGGCGCGGCCAGCGGCACGATTACCCGACGCAGCACGGTCAGGCGTCCGGCGCCGTCTATTTCGGCAGCCTCGTCAAGTTCGCGCGGGATCTGGTCGATGAAGGTCCGCATCAGGACCGTGCCAAGCGAGACGAAGAAGGTGGCGTAAAGCACCATCATGACCGCATGCGTGTCGTTGAGCCCCAGCACATTGACGATTGGGAACAGCGGCAGCGTGACCACGATGGGCGGGATCAGCCGCACGACGATCAGGAACAGGACGCTGGCGTCCAGCATGCGGCTGCTGTTGCGGGAATAGACGTAGCCCGCAAAGGTGCTGCCCGCGATGGCGATCACCGTCGCGCCTGCGGTGATGATCGTGCTGTTGAGGAGGCCGTCGAAGAAGGCTCCCCACTGCTGCCACAGCGAGACGTAGTGCTCGAACGTTGGTTCGAAAACATAGCGCGGCGGCACGGCGAAGATGTCCTGCCCGGGCTTGAGCGACGACATCACGATGAATGCGATCGGGAACAGTGACCAGAACAGCATCGCGGCGACGGCGACCGTCTTGCCGATGGCGGCGAGGAGGTTACGCGTTCGCATTTGCGGACACCTGTCTGCGGAGGATGAACACGTAGCCTGCGCCGAGCAGCAGCGAGGCAAGCACCATGATCCACGCCGTGGCGGCGGCGGTGCCGAACGCGTTGTAGCTGAACGCCTCCTGGTAGAGATAAACCGCGACCACCTCGGTGGACCGCGCCGGCCCGCCCTGGGTCAGCAGCCACACTTCGGAAAAGAGGCGGAACGCGAAGATGTAGCGGAACAGCAGCGCCACGACGATCGCCGGGCCAAGCAGCGGCAGCGTGACCCGCTTGAACGCCTGCCATGCGGTAGCGCCATCGATTCGGGCCGCCTCATAGAGGTCGCTGGGGATCGCCAGCCGCGCTGCATAGAGGATGATGAAGGTGAAAGGCAGATGCAGCCAGATCGTCAGCAGCGCGATCAGGATCATGGCGTGCGACGGCTCGAAGGACCAGTCGAGGATCGGCAGCCTCATGGACTGCAGCATCAGCGTCACAGGCCCGACATCGGGATCGAACAGGAAGCGCCACATGACAACGGCGATCACCTCGCTGACGGCATAGGGCGCCAGCACGGCAACCAGAAGGAAACGGCGGAACGGCAGCCCTCCAGCGAACAGCAGCGCCATGCCAAGCCCCAGCGCCAGTTCGATGTGGACCGCAACCACCACAAGCACAACGGTGTTCCAGAGCGCGCTCCGGAAAGCGGGATCGGTGATGACGTCGATATAGTTCTGCAGACCGACGAAGGTCGGCGCCTGCCCGAAGCTCGACTCGTTCAGGCTCAGCCAGACGACATAGAGCGACGGCAGCACGATCACGCTCAAAATGAGAACGTGAACCGGCGCCAGGAGCGGCGCGATGCCGATGATGCTTCTTGAACGCAAAAGGTCCTCCCGACCGCAACGCGGACTCGTACTTTCCTAGGCCGGCTCCTGGCCTGCTGAATGACGTTGCCCGGCGCCCCGCTCCTCCGCGGGTTCGCCCGATGCATTACGACGGGGCTGCCCGATCACGGGCCGGACCGAATCCCGCACCTGCAGCGTGGTCGACAGCGAGACGTGACATGGCGGCGTATCGTCGCCGGACATGCGCAGCGTCAGGCGCTCCCACAGCAGCCTGCCCATCTCCTCGATGGGCTGGCGAATTGCCGTCAGCGCCGTCTTGCGTGCGCTCATCCAGGGATAGTCGTCGAAGCCGATCACCGACACGGCCTCCGGGATGTCGATACGGTGCCGCGCCAGCGCCGAGAGAGCACTGAGCGTGGTGACGTTGGTAAGCCCAATGACCGAGAAGGGTGCGGGATTGCCGGCAAGAAACGAGGAGAACCTATCAGCGCCGCGCTCGCCGTTCGAGCCGAGCTCCACGACCACCGGCTCAGTGCCAACCGCTGCGATAAGCGTCTCAGCGACGCCGCGCACACGCTCGCGGATCGGCGATATGCCCAGGTCCGACGCAGCAACGACGACCTTGTGATGGCCGAGTTCTACAAGATGCCTGGCGGCGATTGCGCCGGCTTCGAAATTGTCGATCGCCACCGTATCCACGAAAGAGCCTTCAGGCCCTACACGGTCGGCGAATACCATTGGAAGACGTCCGGCTTCCGACTCCAGAAGTTCGGGCACGGCATCCGAACACGGCACCGCGATCAGGCCCGAAGGGCGCCAGCCCAGCAAGGCCCTGATGCGCGACTGCTCGAGGTCCGCGTCATCGCGGGAGCTGGCCACGATGACATCGTAGCCGTCCTCCATGGCAAGCACCTCGATCCGCGAGACGAGGGAGGTGAAGAAGGTGTCATCGAGATCGGGAACCAGCACGCCAATGACGCGAGCCTGGCCGGAGCGGAGCTGCGAGGCGGCCCGGTCCATCTGGTAGGACAGATCGCTCGCCGCCTTTTCCACGCGGCGGCGCAGATCGTCGGTCACCGGTTTCGTGCCGCTGAAGACATTTGACACCGTGGCAATGGAAACCCCTGCCCGGGCGGCGACGTCCTTGATCGTGACTCTCCTGCGTTCCATAGAGCGCGAGCAACCTGTTAAACGTTTTACTGTTAAACGTTTAACAGGCGATAATCCGAAGAGCAAGTCCCTACCCGCTGGAAATTTCCGTTTGGAAGGACGGCGTCAGTCGCCCTCTTGCGCCCGCCACTTAGCGGCTAGGTCGGCGGCCGCGCGTGCCGTGTCCTCATCACAGACAAGCACATTGCAGAGGCCGGAACGCAGCGCCGCCGCGATGGCGCCGACCTTGTTCAGACCGCCGGAGCTGAGGACGACGTTGGGCACGTCGCGCAAGGCTTCGAGCGGCAGGGCGATGGCACGACGGTTGATCTCGTGGTCGACCGGCTTGCCGGCGCTGTTGATGAATTGGCCAAGCAGGTCGCCCTGCGCGCCTGCCGCCTGCAGGCCGTCGATGTCGACATCGCTCGGCATACCGTAGCGCATAAGAAGGGAGCGCTCGGAAAGGTCGCCTGCACTCAGGATGATCATGTCGTTGGCCGCGATGCGTTCGAACGCGCTCCGGAACACGTCCTGCGTCATGATCGCGTCGCGCGATTCGGGACTGCCGGCATAGATCGGGGCGGCGAGGTATGCGCATGTGGCGCTGAGCTGTCGCGCGAAATCGCTGGCGATGTCGAAGGTGTTGATTTCGATGCCCCGCGTCAGCCCCCCCATGACCGAGTTGACGCACAATTCGGGCCGGCGCATCGCCGGCATATGCCGAACCAGCTCACGCAAGGTGGCGCCCCACCCCACGCCGATGCCGCTCATCTTGCCGGCGGCGAGAAGCTGGGTGACATAGTCGGCAGCGGCCTGGCCGAGCAGTACTGGCACGAGTTCCGGATCGTTCGGCGTTGGAACGATAATCGCGCGGTGGAGACCGAAGTTCTCGGCAAGGTGCTGCTCCAGTTCCACGCAGGAGGTCAGCCTGGAGTTGAGCTTGATGGTGACCAAGCCCGTGCGCCGGGCATCGCTGATGATCCGGTTGACCCTCAGCCGGTTGGTCGACAGCGCTTCGGCGATCTCGCCCTGGGTGCGCCCTTCCATGAAATACATCCAGACGACCCGAACATTCATCTGCTCTTCTGGCGTCGGCGCGGGCTGGTCTGCAAGCATTCCTGCACTTTCTCGATTGACTCCCGGTATAGGACTTCACGCGGGACGCTTGTCAATTCCAGCCTCCCGCGAAAGCCGCCTTCCCGTCAGTCGGTTCGCCGCCCGGTGGATTTGTCGAAACAATGCAGCTCGGTGCGGTCGACATGCCAGGTCACACGGTCGCCTTCCGCGACCCCGGCCTTGCCAGGAACGGATGCGATCAGCGCCTGTCCGCCATCCAGCATCAAGTGCACGTGGCTCTCGCCACCGATGGGTTCGATAAGTTCGACCACACCGGTGAACCGGATGGCGCCCTTCGTCGGCGTCGTGCGAACCGCATTCGGCCGCACGCCGACGACGCCGGTCTGCGGCGGCAGTGTGCCCCACTCCACACCGCCAGCCTGCCCGATGTCGATCAGGTTCATCGGCGGCGAGCCGATGAAGCCGGCGACAAAGAGCGTCTGCGGTCGCTCGTAAACCTCTATCGGCGTGCCGATCTGCTCGATGCGCCCACCATTCATGACGACGAGGCGGTCGGCCAGCGTCATCGCCTCGAGCTGGTCGTGCGTGACATAGATGCTGGTCGTGCCGAGCCGCTTCTGCAGCTTGCGGATCTCGACACGCATCTGCACCCGGAGCTTGGCGTCGAGGTTGGAGAGCGGTTCGTCGAAGAGGAAGGCTGCGGGGTTGCGGACGATCGCCCGGCCCATCGCGACGCGCTGGCGCTGGCCGCCCGAAAGCTGCCGTGGCCGGCGTTCCAGATAGGGTTCGATCTCAAGGATCGATGCCGCTTCGGCGACGCGGCGTTCGATGTCCTGACGGGGAAAGCCCCGGTTCTTCAGGCCATATTCCAGATTCTGCCGCACCGACATGTGCGGGTAGAGCGCGTAGTTCTGGAACACCATGGCAATGTCACGGTCGGCCGGTTCCACCGAGCCAACGTCCCTGCCCGCGATTCGCAAATGTCCGGACGTGACCGACTCGAGGCCCGCGATCATGCGCAGCAGGGTGGATTTTCCACAGCCCGACGGCCCGACCAGCACGATCATTTCGCCATCTGAGACGGAAAGGTCGATGCCCTTTACCGCCGGAACGGTCCCGTAGTTCTTCTTCAGATCCACCAGTTCGATAGCAGCCATGAGCTCCTCCTAACACTGCGTCATACATTTGTAACATGATATTGACATTTGTAATCCGTGGGCGCTAGCTTCTTTTTGTCGCCGCCGTGGAAGCGGCCCACCCGTGTGCTGGAAAGACACGGGCAAGGAATACGGCGATGCGAGAGGAGACACAGATGACAATCGATTTTGGTATCAGGAATGCGCCGCGCAAATTCGCGAAGACGCTGGCGGCCGGTATTGCACTCGGCATGCTAGCATTGCCCGGCGCAGCAGCCGCGCAGGAGCGCGTCAAGGTGGAATGGTGGCACGCGCTCGGCGGCCGTCTCGGAGAGGTAGTCGACAAGCTCGTCACGGATTTCAACGGTTCGCAGGACCAGTACGAAGTGGTTGCGGTCCACAAGGGCAACTACGAAGAGAACATGGCCGCGATGGTCGCGGCCTATCGCGTCGGCCAACAGCCGACGATCATCCAGGCAGCCGAACGCGGCTTCATGACGATGCTGAATTCGAGCGCCGTCGTTCCGGTGCCGACGCTGATGGAAGAGCAAGGCCACGACGTCGACTGGAACGACTTCATCGCGCCGGTCTCGGGCTTCTTCCTCGTCGACGGCGTTCCGGCCGCCCTGCCCTTCAACAGCTCGACCCCGATCTTCTGGTACAATCGGGACATGTTCAAGAAAGCCGGCTTCGACGCGCCCGGCGAGACCTGGCAGGAAGTCGAAAAGCAGCTCTACGCCATCAAGGAGCAGGGCGTCAGCGAATGCTCTATGGCGCTGGCCAACGACTTCTTCTGGAGCCTGATCGAGAACTACGCCGCCCTGCACGACCAGCCCTACGGCACGCTCGCCAACGGCTTCGACGGACTTGGCACGGAGTTCGTGTTCAACAAGAGCCCGCTGGTCGTGGGCCAACTCGAGCGGCTGTCGAAGTGGATGGACGACGAGGTGCTCCAGATCGCGGGCCAGGGCCTGTCGCCGGAGCAGCTCTTCACCTCAGGCACCTGCGCGACCTACGTCGCCTCGACCGCAGCGCATGCGGGCATCGGTTCGGGCGCGCAGTTCGACTGGAGCGCGACCTTCCTGCCGCATGAGGAGGGTGTGGAACCGAAGAACAGCACGATCGGCGGCGGTGCGCTGTGGGTGCTGCAGGGCAAGAGCGACGAGGAATATGCAGGTGCAGCAGCCTTCATCGACTTCGTCGCCTCGCCCGAAACGCAGGTGTGGTGGAGCAAGCAGACCGGGTATGTTCCCGTGACCACGACAGCCTATGACGCCCTGAAGTCGGAGGGTTACTTCAAGGAAAACCCGACCCGCGAGATCGCCATCCTGCAACTCAGCCGCGGCGAGCCGACCGAGAATTCGCGCGGCTTCCGTTTCGGCAACCACAACCAGTCCATGCAGCTTCTCGTCGAGGAGATCCAGGGCGTGTGGACCGGTCAGAAGACCCCGCAGGAAGCACTCGACAACGCCGCACGCCGCGGCAATGAGATCCTGCGCCAGTATGAGAGGCTCCATGCCTCGCAGTAACGCGACAGCGGGCATCGGGGGCGCGGATACGCGCCCCCCACTCGCGATCGGCATCGCGCTCAGCCGCTTGCTGCCGAAGACCTCGGAAGCCGGGCTCAAGACCGCGCATTTCAGCAAGCCGGGCCTAGCGGCGGCGCTGCTCGCCCCTCAACTGCTGATCCTGCTCTTTTTCTTCTTCATTCCTTCCTACAAGGCGCTGTCGCTTGCCTTCGTGCAGGTCGATCCGTTCGGTGCACGGGAAATCTTCGTCGGGTTCGCCAATTTCGCGCAACTTCTGGGAAGCCCGGACTACAGGCAAAGCGTGTTCTTCACGCTCTGGTTCACGGTGATCCAGGCCGTTGTGACCATCGCTCTGGCACTGATCTTTGCATTCGCCACCGATTTCGTGATCCGAGGCCGCGGCCTCTACAAGAGCGTCATCCTGATGCCTTATGCGATTGCGCCCGTGATCTCCGGCGTTCTGTGGGCGTTCCTGTTCAACCCGGCGGTCGGTCCTCTGGCGCAGTTCATCCAGTCGCTCGGTATTCCGTGGGATCCGAACCGCCGCCCGTTCGACGCGCAGCTTCTCGTGATCGTCGCGTCGGTGTGGAAGCACATCTGCTACGACTACATCTTCCTCGTCGCCGCTTTGCTCGCCGTGCCGCAGTCGCTGCTGGAAGCTGCAAAGCTCGACGGCGCGCGACCGGTCAGGCGCTTCTTCACGATTTCACTGCCGCTGGTGACGCCGACCATCTTCTTCCTGATGGTCATGAACGTCGTCTACGGGCTGTTCGAGACCTTCGGCATCATCGACGCGGTGACACGTGGCGGTCCGGCGGGTGCGACCAACACACTCGTCTACAAGGTCTACCAGGATGGTTTCGTCCAGCTCAATCTCGGGTCCTCGGCTGCCCAGTCGGTGATCCTGATGATCATTGCGATCCTCTTCACCGTCCTCCAGTTCCGCGCGCTCGAGCGCCGGGTCAACTATCAGGTGTAACCATGATCGAGCGCAATCTCGGGCTTACGATCTTCTGCCACGCCGTGCTGCTGCTCGGCGCGGCGGCCGTATGCCTGCCGCTTTACTTCGCCTTCGTCGCCGGCTCTTTGACATTGCAGGAAGTGCAGCAGACGCCATTTCCCTGGGTGCCGGGCACGCACTTCCTCGACAACATCGCCACGGCCTGGAACCAGGGTAATTTCTCGCGGCTCTACATTAACTCCCTGATCGTGACCGTCGGCATCGTTGTCGGCAAACTCACGATCTCGCTGATCGCGGCATTCGCGATCACCTATTTCCGGTTTCCCTTCAGGATGACTGCGTTCTGGCTCATCTTCGTCTCGCTGATGTTGCCGGTCGAGGTGCGCATCATACCGACCTACGAGGCGGTAGCCGACGCAGCAGGGCCGCTACGCTGGTTCGCCGACATCACCGGTATCTCATGGCTTGTCGGCAGCGTCACCGGCTACCAGCTCGAGGCGGCGCTGCAATGGAACATGGTCAACACCTATAGCGGCCTGATCCTGCCTTTGATCGCATCCGCATCGGCGACCTTTCTGTTTCGCCAGCTCTTCCTGACGGTGCCGGAGGAGCTGTGCGAGGCAGCGAGGCTGGATGGCGCTGGGCCAGTGAAGTTCTTCCTCGATATCCTGCTGCCTCTATCGCGCGCCAACATTGCCGCGCTGTCGATCATCCTCTTCATCTACGGCTGGAACCAGTATCTCTGGCCGCTCCTCTTCACCACCGATGCCGAGATGCAGACGGCGATCCTGGGCCTGAAGCATCTGGTTCCAGTCTCGGATGCTGAACCGGCCTGGAACATAGCCATGAGCGCGGCCTTCTTCGTCATGCTGCCGCCAGCCGTCATCATCCTGCTGATGCAGCGCTGGTTCACGAAGGGCCTAGTCGATTCAGGCAAGTGACATCCCCCAACAAAGGAAATTGACGCATATGGTCTCCATCATCGGTCACCGCGGTGGCCGCAATCTCTGGCCTGAAAACAGCATCGAAGGCTTCCGCAAACTGCTGGAACTGCCCGTCGAAGGTGTCGAGTTCGACGTCCATCTGACGAAGGCGGGCGAGATGCTTGTGATCCACGATCCGACACTCGACCGGACGACGGAACGAAGCGGAGCGGTCGCCGAGCTCAGCCTTGGCGAAAATCACAAGGTCAGGCTGAAGGACAGTAGTGGCACGATACCGACGCTGGACGAAGTCCTCGATGTGTTCGCCGGCAGCGCGATCGAACTGCATGTGGAGTTGAAGGCCGACCACGAGCGAAAGCCCTATCCCAACCTTGAGGCCAAGGCGGCGGCGTTGCTCGATGATCGCGGCATGGCTGCCCGCTCGATCCTGACGAGCTTCCTGCCCGAAGTGCTGGCGACGATCCGCGAGGTTTCACCACATATCCGAACGCTTTCGTCGTTCGACACGAAGTCCGCAGAGCGCTACGGCCTGAAGGATGGGCTTCGTCGAATGCTCGATCTCTCCGACGTAATCGCTATCGAAAGGCACGTCCTCGATCAGAACTGGGACACGATCACCGATCTGGTGCCGGGCGACAGGCTCGGCGCCTGGGTGCCGAACGACAAAGCCGACATCGCCTACTGGCTCGGAAAGCCGATCCGCCAGATCACCACCGACCGCCCCGATCTGGCCGTCGCCCTGCGCGGAGCATAAAGACTTGCAAAACATGCCACTTCAGACTGCCGCCATTGTGGCGGAACGCGACCCGCTGCAGAACATCGCCCTCGTCATCTTCGACTGCGACGGCGTGCTGATCGACAGCGAGCCCATCGCAAGCAGCACGCTTGCGGAAAGCCTGCGCGGCGCAGGCGTCGACATCTCGGCTTCGGAATCGCACGTCAAATTCACCGGCAATTCGGTCTCGACTATCCGGCGCATGATCGAGGACGATTACGGCATCACCGATATCGAGCCGCTGATGTCGTCGTGGCACGAGACGCTGTTTCGGACCTTCGGAGAAAGTCTGACGGCGATGCCGGGCATCCTGCAGGTGGTGAGCGACCTTCAACGGCCGAAATGCGTGGCATCCAACAGCAGCATGCGCCGGCTGGAACAGAGCCTCGGCCATCTGGAACTGTGGGATCATTTCAAGCCAGCGATCTTCAGCGCCGAAGCGGTGGCAAGACCGAAGCCCGCGCCCGACCTGATGCTGCACTGTGCGCAGGAGTTCAACGTCGATCCGTCGCTTTGCGTGATGATTGACGACAGCCCCCATGGCGTCGAGGCGGCGGTCGCCGCCGGCATGATCGCGATCGGCTTCGTCGATCCCGCCGACCCACGGCCGGAGCGTGCGAGCGTTCTGCGCGCGGCGGGTGCGGACGCGGTTGCCGAAGGCGCCGGCGAATTGCTGGCTGCGTTGAAAGCGGCGAACGCGCTATTGGCCACCCGCGGATCGTGAGCGGACGACAATAGCGACGTTGGTAGGGATAGGCCGAAGTCCCTGACCGCGTTAAGTTCGCGGGCGGGGACAGGAGAGGCCCCGCCTATCAATCCCTTGACTGTTCATATATGACTAAACTGCGCATATATGTGCAGCAGTCTAGGGATCGACATGACAGAAACGGAACAGCAGGAAGCGGGGCGGTCGCTCTACGTCGTCCCGCCGGTGACGAGGGCGATTGCGCTCCTGCGCTACATCGCGGCAGGCAATCGCTGCCGTAATACCAGCAGCGCCGCAAAGGCGCTGAACATCAACCGCACCACGCTCATTCGCCTGCTTTCGACGTTGGAGGTAGAGGGCATTCTCGAGCCGCTGCCCGACGATGGCGGCTATCGCCTCGGTACCGGACTGATCGCGCTCGCGTCCGAAGCCCTCAACGAGCGCAGCATCCTGCAGGTCGCGCGGCCTTTCCTGAAACAGCTCGTCGATTCGCTCAACCTTTCGGCCCATCTCGGCGTGCTGGAAGGCCGGGAGATCGTTTATCTCGCCCGCGAGACACCAAACTCGCACCTCGCCAGCACGGTGCGGGAAGGAACGCGCCTGCCGGCGCACGCCACGACGATCGGACGCATCCTGCTCGCCGAATTGTCGCCGGCGGCGTTGAAATCGCTCTATGCCGGGCAGGCCATGGAATCGTTTACGGCGAAGACCCGCACATCGCTCGCCGATCTCGAAGAGCAGCTTCGCACGGACCGTTCGCGCGGCATGGCATGGAGCGTCGCCAACTTCGAACCCGAAATCGGATCGGCCGCCGTCGCCGTCCACGATCATCAGGCCCGCGCCGTCGGTGCGATCAACGTCACCGGCCACGCCAGCGTCTTCGCGGACGACGGTGCGAACGTCGAACGGATCGAGCAGGAATTGAAGGCCGCCGCGCGCAGCATGTCGGAAGCGCTGGGCTATCGCGGCTGGTCCGCCGATCAGATGTAGGTGTAGCCGTAGGACAGGGCGAAGGCGCTTCCCGGCAGCGGTATATTGCCGGCAACCGCGCGGCGCAGCCACAGGCGGCCATGCACCTGCGTGTCGGAGAAGTCGGTGCCTGCCGGCAGTCGGGCGTCCTGGCACCAGAGCCCGCCGAGCCACTCGGCACCGCTGAAGGATGCCCGTCCACTAATCTCGACGCCCTGAAGCGAGAAATTGCCGTAGCAGGAAATGCGCTCGAAGCTGGCGTCGCCCGCAATGCGCGCTTCATCGAGCCGCACGATCCCGCGGAATTCCGCCTCGTCGAAAAGCACCGTTTCGCCGAACTGTGCGCGTTCGAAACGCGCATCGTTGGCGAACACCGCACGCTCGAAAGCCGTCTTGCCGCCGAAGCGCGCTCCGCTGAACCAGCTAACGCCCAGAAAGCGCGCGCCCGTTGCGTCGATACCTTCGGGGAAGGACGCGCCGCTCATATCGAAGCCCGTCAAATCAAGACCGGCAAGGTCAAGCGGGCCTTCGCAGACGACGCCTGTCAAATCAACGCAGTCCCCGTGGTGCCACGGCACCGCGATCAGGTCGCGTATCTCCGCCGGTTTCATCTCAGACGGCCTCGCCGATCTTCTGCTCCGCCAGCGCGACGATACCTGCAGCCCATGGAAACGCCAGATCCTCGGCCATGTCGCTGCCGGAGGCGTCATGCGTGACGCGCTCGCCGACCTGCACCGCACCGTAACTCATAAGCAGTTCCGCCAATCCCTTGCTGCCGAAATTGAACGTCTCTTCATATTCGCTGTCGCCGAGCCCGAAGATCGCGAAATGAATGTCGGACAGGTTGGGGGCTGCAGCCTTCAAGGCTTCGGCGAAGGGCTGGGCGGATGCTGGCAGCTCTCCGTCGCCATAGGTCGAACAGACGATCATGTGGAGACGTCCGGCATCGAATTCGGCTAGGCCGAAATCCGACAGGTTGCGACACTCCACCTCGTGCTCACCTTCCAGTTCGGCCATGATGTCCTCGGCCAGCATCTCGGCATTGCCGGTCTCGGTGCCGTAAAGCAGCATGATCTTCATAGGTCTGGCTCCTTCGTTTGGCGGGCAAGCGCCAGCATGGCTTCGCGCGAGGGAATCTTGACGCGGCAGCGGTCCTGCGGCGGCGATGCCGTCTCGGCCGCATCGATGCGTTTCCAGTCTTCGTAGCAGACGGCTGCCGTCCATTGCGGAAAGGCGTGACGGCCGGGCTTTTCAAGCCCGGTATCCGATACTTCAAGGTCGGCCAGTATGCGCGCCGCAAGAAGCTGCGCATCTGCGCGATTATCGGGGATGGTGCCGCGCGGGCCGCGCCGGAACCATCCGGTCGCATAAAGCCCGTCGGCAAGCACGCCCAGCTCAAGTTCAGCTGCAGAGCCGACCAGCTCGTCGCGCGGCAGGCCTCCTGCCGCCTCGAAGCCGATAGCAGTGATGAATGCGCTGCACGGCAGAGAGACCGTGTCGCCGTCGGCGTTGCGGAAAACTGCCTCGCCGATATGCCCGCGGTCACCTTCCAAACTGACGGGTGTCAGGCCGAAGCGGAAGGTGACGCGACGGCTTCCGGTTTTGTGGCCGTGTATCGCGTCCAGCGCTGCGATCTTCTTCGCGCCTTCCTCATCGTCGCTCACACCGGCGCCGACCACCTCGATCGTGACGCCCTCAAGCTTCGCCAACTCCTTTATCATCACCGCATCGAACTTTGCGTCGGCGGCCGGCGACCGTCCGACGATGTCGATGGCCTCGATCCCCGAGGCTGCCAGCCAGCCGGTCGGCACGGGGCCGAGGTCGGAACCGCCGAGCTCGGCCGGCGTCTTGGCAAGCAGGCGCAGGAGGTCGATGGCGACGTTGCCGTTGCCCATGATCACGACATGCCGCCCGAGTTCGGGCAGTGGCTCGGCATCCGGATGTTCGTAAAGCGCGCGGGTCAGGTGGCCGGCGCGATGAACGCCCTCCAGGTGCTCGCCCGGAATGCCGAGCGCCCGGTCGCCGGACAATCCGGCTGCAAGGACCACGGCGTCGTATGCCTGGCGCAGTTCGTCGAGGCTTACGTCCTCGCCGACAACCACATTACCGATGAAGCCCGCGCCCTGCCGCTCGAACAGGCGCTCGAACTGCCGGATGACGGCCTTTGTGCCCTGATGGTCCGCGGCGACGCCGTAGCGCACCAGCCCGTAGGGCACCGGCAGCCGGTCCAGTATGTCGACGCGCAATTGCGGGTCAGCCTTCAGCAGCGCCTGCGCCAGATAGCACCCGGACGGTCCGGAACCAACGATGGCGACCGCGCGGCTCATGATGCGCGCACCGTCGCCGCAGCCCAGGGGTGCGGCGCACCGAAAAGGTCGGTGTAGAATGACTTCTGCGCCATGTACGCCCTGATCCCGTCGCGCCCCTTCTCACGGCCCATGCCGCTTTCCTTCTCGCCGCCGAAGGGCGTCGAGATCGAGAACTGCTTGTAGGTATTGACCCAGACCGTGCCGGACCGGATGGCATTGCCGACCCGCCAGCTCTTCGGGAAGTCGCGTGTCCAGATACCGCAGGCGAGCCCGTAGTCGTTGTCGTTCGACTGCGCGATCACGTCCGCCTCGTCATCGAACGGCAGCACCACGAGGACCGGCCCGAACACTTCCTCCCTGCAGATGCGCGCGCCGTTATCGACACCGGCAAGGATAGTGGGAAGATAGTAGGCGCCCTTCTCGTATGCCGCGCCTTCGGGCGCGCCACCGCCTGCAAGAAGCTCCGCTCCTTCTTCCCGCGCGCGCCGCACATGGTCGGCGACGCTGTCGCGATGGTCGAAGTGGACCAGCGGCGCGACCTGCGTCTCGGCGTCGAAAGGATGCCCGACCTTGAGCCGCTTCGTCGCTTCCACCAGCCGCTCGACGAACTGCGTGTAGATCGGCCGTTCGACGAACAGCCGGGCACCGGCGATACAGCTCTGCCCGGTCGACGAAAAGATGCCGAACAGCACGCCGGCTAGCGCCTGCTCAATGTCGGCGTCGGCAAAGACGATGGTGGGCGACTTGCCGCCGAGTTCCAGCGACACCGGCATCAGCTTCTGCGCGGCCTTCAGGGCCAGCGCCCGGCCGGTCTCGGTGCCGCCGGTGAAGCTGATCTTCGCTATGTCGGGGTGCTCGACGAGAAGGTTGCCGATCTCGCGACCGGAACCCGGTAGGACGGAGAACAAGCCCTTCGGCAAGCCGGACGCCTCCACGATGCGGGCCAGTTCGAGCGAAACCAGCGGCGACCACGAAGCGGGTTTCAGCAGCACGGCATTGCCTGCGGCAAGCGCTGGCGCGACCTTCTGGGCATCGGATGCGATGGGCGAGTTCCATGGCGTGATCGCGCCCACCAGACCCAATGGCTCGTGCACGGACATGGTCAGGGCGTCGCCGCGCTGCGCCGTCAGCGCTTCGTCCGAGGTTTCGAGCACCGCGCCGAAATAGCGGAAGGTGCCTGCGGCGGAAGCGGCGAGCGCGCTCGTTTCGCGCAAGGTCTTGCCGGTATCGCGGCTCTGGATATGGGCGATGCGCTGCGCATTGGCTTGGATGCCGTCGGCAATCGCATAGAGAAAGCGCGCGCGCTCATGTGGCTTGAGATTGCGCCATGCCGGATCGGCCTGTGCCCGCTTCGCGCGTTCGATCGCGCGCTCGCCGTCTGCAACCGATGCGCCGCGCAAAACCCTGTTGACGCTGCCGTCAGCAGGGAAGATCGAGACGATCTCGGCGCCTGTGCCCTCTTCCCATTCGCCGCCGACGAAAAGCTTGTTCTGCGGTAGTTCTATCATCTCTGGCTCCACCTCAGATCGACACGGGGCCGATGCGGTTGCGGATTTCCCGCAGCACGCTGTAGACCGTGGACACGGACGTCTTGGCGTTGGCCGCGGACGGAAGGTTCTCGATACGCATGGTGTATTTCGCCAGCGGCGAGACGACCGAATATTCATGCACGTTGCCGGGCGCGGCGGGGTCGGCAATCAGTTCGACATGCGTCGCCTCGAACCCTGCGCCCGCGAGGGCCAGCGTTGCGGCGACATTGGCGTTCTTCGGATAGGCCCGAGCCGCCTCGCGCGCCGTGCCGGTGAAGAACGTTTTGGATTCCCGCAACGCGCCGAGATCGATCAGCGCTTCGGCCGGCGTTCCGCTCCAGGCGAGTGGCGGCTTCGAGCCGCGATAGCGCACCTCGATACCACCGGCCTTTCCTATTGCCGCGAGAAGGTCGATGCCGCCGACCGCGCCCGCCGGCAGGATCAATCGTGCCTTGCCTTCGGCCGCAGCGTTGCGCAATTCCTGTTCAAGAGGGGCGTCTGCAAGCGCGCCGATCGAAACGATCACCACGTCTGTTCCCGCCCGAAGCACCGGCGGCACATGCGCCACGACTGCGGCGTGCCCCGCGCATTCGACCACCATGTCCGGCCGGTCTGCGAGCAACGCTTGAACATCGGTGACGACTGCGGTTTCGCGCGCAGAGCCGGCAAACTCGCCAGCCAGCCGCGCTGATGCTTCGTCGGCGGAATCGGGCAGGCACAGCACCGTCAGCCGCTCGAGCGGCGCGTCGTGCATGCCAGCCAACTGGCCGAGCAGTGTGACGGCGATGTTGCCGAAGCCGATCAATCCCAGCCGCATCGGCTCACCCACCGTTGCCGGCCGCGCCGGCGGGAGGCCCGGCGAACGCTTCGTTGAACGGCCCGATCGTGCACATGTCGATCTCGATCAGGCGCGGGCCTTCCGCGGCCAGCGCCTCGTCGAGAAGCGCGGGGAAATCCGCAACGTCGCGCACCAGCGTGTGTGGCATGCCGATCGAGCCGCAGAAGGCAGCAAAGTCGGGGGTCGCCAGCGCCGAATAGTGCCGGCGGCTGCCATATTGCGCATCCTGGATGTTCTGGATCACGCCGTAGGCCTTGTCGTTCATCAGCAGGTACACCAGCGGCGCGTTCTCTTCGACGGCCGTGATCATCTCGGCGAGCCCCAGCATGGTGCCGCCGTCGCCCAGCAGCGTGACCGCCTTCGCCCCCTTCGATCCAAGTGCGGCGCCTACGCCCATGGCCACGCCCTGCCCGATGCCACCGCCCAGCGCATGAACGCCGAGATTGGGTCCTGCGATGCGTACATAGCGATTGCCGAAGGTCGAGTTCGAGATGGTCACGTCGCGCACCCACGGGTGGCCGCCGGCGAAGATGCGGTCAGCCAACGTATCGGCGACGACACGATATGGCCCAAGGACATCGCGCATCCTGCCTTCGGCCTGAGCCCGTGTGCGGGCGATGTCGAAGGACAGATTCGTGTCCGTATCCAGCGTAACGGGCAGTCGTTCGAGCAGGCGCGAAAGCGTGTCGGCGGCGTCGCCGTGCGCGAACACCTCGACGGGATAGTTGCGCCCGCCCTGAGCCGCATCGGCATCGATCTGCACCAGCGGTCGCGGCAGCGACATCTTGTTGTTGCGGGTCTCGTTGCCGCGCAGGCGCGAGCCGACAACGATCATCAGGTCGCAGCTCTTGTACAGCTCGACGGCCTCCGGCGTCATGTTGAAGGCGCCGAGTGTCGCGGGCTCAGCCTCCGAAACGGTAGCGCGGCCGTTGGTCGAAGTGACCACGCCGAAGCCGCGCCGCATCAACTCGGTCGCCTCGCGCGACGCGCCGACGGCGCCGCCGCCAAGCCACAGCAAGGGGCGCCTGGACGCCTTCACCATCTCCGCGATCTCGTCGATGACGGTATCGGATGCTACCGGGCGCGTGGGCTGCGGGCGGTGGATGCGTGCTGTCGAACGGGCGGGCTTGCGCTGCACGTCGACCGGGATTTCCAGGCTTACCGGCCCCGTCGGCGCGGAAAGGGCTGCCGAGACGGCGGCGGTCAGTGCGCCGATGGCACCGTTGGCATCCCACATGCGGAACACCGCCTTGGAGACACCGCGCAGCATTTCGGGCTGGCGCGGCACGTCGTGGATCGCCGCGCGGTCGCGGTCGGCGAATTCGAGATCGACCTGCGTGGTGATATGCAGCACCGGTGAACCGGCGGTCAGTGCCTCGGCCTGTGCGCCGGCCGCGTTGCCGGCAGCCGTGCCGGTCGAGGTCAGGCAGACGCCGAGCTCACCGGAAACGCGCGCATAGGCATCTGCCATGTTCATCGCGCCCGCCTCGCCACGCGACGGCACGAAACGGATGCGGTCCTGGCGGGCGATGGCGTCGAGGATCGGCATGTTGTGGATCGAGATCACCCCGAAAACCGTGGTGACGCCGATCTCGGCGAGATAGCGGGCGATGAAGTCGCCGACCGTCTCCGAAGCTGCAATGGTTTCGAGTTTCATCTCGTATCCTTCAGATATGACGCGCCAGGCCGCCCGAAACCTCGAGGTGAGCGCCTGTGATGTAGCTTGCTCCCGGCGATCCCAGGAATGCGATGGCCGAAGCGGCTTCCGACGGATCGCCGAGGCGGCCGAGCGGAATGCCCTTGTTTCTGGCCAGCGCGCCGTACCATTCGGCCTTGCTCTGGCTCTGGTCCTCGCGCTCGGCAAAGCGACGCAGCCACTGGCCGGAGCCGACCATGCCGATCAGGATCGAGTTGACGCGGATGTCGGGCGCCAGTTCGATCGACAGCGACTTGACCAGGTTCTGCACCCCGGCGCGCGCCGAGGACGTGCAGACCATGTGCGGCTCGGGCTGGTAGGCAAGCAGCGAATTGACGACAACGATCGAGCCCTTCGCCTCACGCAGCATCGGCAGAAAGGCCCGCACGGGATGTATCTGGCTGAACAGCTTCAGCTCGTATTCGGCGCGCCAGTCGTCGTCGGAGGTGGTGGCGAAGGTCGACTGCCGCCCCTGCCCGGCATTGTTGACGAGCAGGTCGCAGCGACCGAAACGCTCCTTTACCTGCGCGGCGAAACCGTTGACGGCGGCGGGGTCGAGCACCGAGAACGCGCTGGAAAGCACATTCTCCTTGCCGAAGTCCCGGACCAGAACCGATGCCACGTCGTTGAGACGGCTTTCGGTGCGGGCGCACAGCGCAACTTTTGCCCCCGACTCCAGCAGCGTCTGAACGGTCGCGAGGCCGATGCCCGACGAACCGCCGGTGACGACGGCCACCTTGCCGGCATAACCATAATCCATCACGCGTCCTCCCTGGCGGGCGCCAGTTCAGGGAAGCCCGGATCAGGCCGCCCCTGCATGACGGCGCGCTGCGCAGGCGTGGGCGGGCCTGCGGTCATCCAGCGGTCCATCGCCTCCGGATTGTCGCGCGGCCATACCTTGGCTTCGTGAGTCGTCTCGTCGATCTGCTGCAGTTCGGAGGTGAACTCGATGACGAAACCTGACGGCGAGACAAAATAGGCAAAGGGGTTGTTGCCCGGTCCGTGGCGGCCCGGCCCCCAGGTTGGTACGTGGCCCTTCTGCTTCATGCGGCCGATACCGCGCATGAACTCGTCGATCGACGGCATCTCGAAGGCGACGTGATTGACGCTGGCATAGTTGCCGCGCACCAGTGCGATCGAGTGATGGTCCGAGTTGCAGCGCAGGAACACCATCTGGTCGGCGGAATAGTCCGACACGCGGAAACCGAGAACGCGGGAGTAGAACTCCTGCACGCCCTCCATGTCGGGTGTGTTGAGCACCACATGGCTGACCTTGCGGGGTTTCGCCCATTCCGGTTCCTCGTCCAGCGACATCGCCTCGGTGCGAAAACGCAGACGCCGGTTGTCAGGGTCGAGCATCTCGAAGCCGTAGCCACCTGCGTAATCGTCGAACGGCGCCGGTTCGCCGAGCACGATGCCGCCGCGCTCGATGATCTGCGCGTGGAGCGCGTGCATGGAGGCGCGATCCGGCATGGCGAAATGCACATATTCGATGCCGAAGACCGGTCCGTCCTTGAGGCCGTAAAGGAACGGCTCGCTGCCGGTGCCGCGCAACAGCGCGATGCCGTCTTCCTTGTAGGCAAGGCTCAGGCCCCACATGTCCTCGTAGAAGGGCAGCGTCTGCGTGATGCCCGGTCCACGCATCATGATGCCTCGAAGACTGCCGACGCGAACGGTCTCTGCCATGTCTCTTCTCCTCCCGGCTCTAGCCGACGGTTTCTGCAAGGGCTGCGAGCGCGCCGGCAAAGGCGGCTGGAGCCTGCTGATAAAGGGCGTGCCCCGCACCCGGAACGATTGTGAGCGCGCCGCGCCACGGATCGCGAAGTGCCGCGTGCGCACGGCGCGCCGAGTCCGGCGGAGTGACGATGTCTTCCGCGCCAACGATCACATCCGTCGGCACCTGCAGCCGCTCGGCATCGTCGATGAGGCGACCCGATGCCAGCATACGCGCGGCCTGCGGGTAGCCGGGCGTAGTAACGCGCGCCATGCCGTCGCGTACGCGGTGGACGATCTCCTGATTGCTCTCCGGCTGGTAGACGAGCCGCGGCGCGCGCAAGGCTGCGAACTGGTCGGGCCCGAGCGTTTCGAGGTCGTCGATACGCGCCTGTGCCGCCGCGCTCAAAGCAGCGCCGCGGGGCACACCATGGCCGAGCGCGGGCGAGCTCAGCAGCAGCCGGGCAACGCGTTCGCGGTGCGTGGCGGCAAACGAGGCAGCCATCAGGCAGCCAAGCGAATGGCCTGCAAGCAGCACGCGTTTCAGGCCCAGGCGGTCGAGAAACGCGCGCAGCGCCTCGGCATAATCGAACGCCAGCGGCCACTCCGTATCGAGGGCGGCTGAACCGCCATAGCCCGGCGCGTTCCACGCGATCACGCGCCAGTCGCCCGGCACGTGGTCGAGCAACGTCGAAAAGGACGCGGCGTTGGAGCCGACGCCATGCAGCATCACGAGGACCGGACCGTTGGCACCCGGCCGTTCCAGATATTCGATGTTGCCGTTGATATGGTGTTCGAACATCACTGCCGCCTCAATTGAACACGAAGCCGTTGTTGACCGGCAGCACCTGCCCCGTCAGCGACAGCGCGCCTTCGGAAAGTAGGAAGGCGACAACGTCGGTGATCTCGCCGGGCGCCTGAGGCCCTGGAACCGCCCTGCCCTCCGCGTAAAGCCGGTGGCGCGCCTCGGGCACGTAGTCGGTCGACTCCGTCGTCAGGATGCCAGGCGCCACCGCGGTGACCCCGATCCGGTCGGGACCCAACTCGCGAGCGAACGAGCGCGTCATGGCCATGACGGC
Source organism: Mesorhizobium sp. DxT (assembly GCF_058448885.1). Classification (NCBI taxonomy): domain Bacteria; kingdom Pseudomonadati; phylum Pseudomonadota; class Alphaproteobacteria; order Hyphomicrobiales; family Phyllobacteriaceae; genus Mesorhizobium; species Mesorhizobium sp. DxT. The sequence goes on from NZ_JBZFLJ010000006.1 coordinate 250,396, forward strand.
GCCTTTGCTGGCGACATAGGACATCAGGCGCGGCGCGCCCCACAGTGCAGTGTCGGACGCGACATTGACGATGCGACCGGAACCGGAAGCCTTGAGCGCGGGCGCGGCGGCGCGGGTCATCAGCCAGGTGCCACGCACATTGACATTCATCACCCGGTCCCAGCTATCGATCGCGATTTCGTCGTAGGGGATGCCGCCGATGCCGGTCGCGATGGCGCCATTGTTGACGAGCCCGTGCAGCACACCATTCCCCTCTCGCGCGAGATACGCGCCGACCGCTTCGATCGAAGCCGGATCGGCGAGATCCACGGGTAGGAAGCGCGCGCCGAGGCCCTGAGCGACCGCACGGCCTTCGTCCTCCGCGATGTCGGCGAGCAGGAGGTCTGCCCCCTTCGCCGCCAGGCTGCGGGCGATCTCCACCCCCAGCCCGCGCGCAGCGCCCGTGACAAGTATGGTGCGTCCATCGAGCATCAGCCTGCCGTCTGCTCCAGCTCGGCTTCGACCTGGCTCTTGGCAGCACGCGTCAGAATCTGGCGCACGCGCGAGACACCGAGATCGTGCTGGTAAAGCATCTCGCGCCTGCGAGCGTCGTCGGGCATGCCCTCGAGCATGACGCGATCCTGTTCCAGAACATTCCAGTGGTTGCGCTCCAGCCTGGCGCGATAAAGGAAACGCCAGCTCTCTCGGGCGAGCCCCGACACCTGCCGCATGCGCCAGAAGAAGACCTTGCAGGTCGTCGCGTCGACCGGCGTCACGAAGCCGATGATGCGGAAGACGCCGCCGGGTCCGGCAGCCGGCGGATACGGGATCTCCAGGAAGCAGAACATCGAGCCGGGATGCACCTCGAACTCGGTCCAGTCGAAGTTTTCGCCGACCTGGCCGACACGGCTGATGCGGAACCCGGCGTCGGTCTTGTCGAGCTTCATCAGGTCCTGCTTGGAGCCGAAGGCAAGCGTGAAGCTCTCGGCATGCAGGTAGCAGCCGTGCATCGGGTCGGCGAGGTTGTCGAGCGCGTAGCGGTAGTTGGTTTCCCATAGCCCTGTGCAGAGGAAGCCGGTCCAGTCGTCGCTCGTCAGCTCCTTGGGCAGCACCAGCTCCGGCGCCTCGGGCTGTTCGATCGACGGCACATAGACAAAGACCGCGTCGTTGGCCTCGGTCACCTCGAACGACTTCAGCGCCTTGCGCCCTTCGAGCGCGCATTCCGGCATCGCTGGAACCCGAACCACCACGCCATCGCCGTTGACGACCACGCCGTGATACCGGCAGCCGATATTGCCCTCGTGGATTTCGCCATAAGAGAGCGGCGCGCCGCGATGCGGGCAGAAATCTTCCACACAACGAAGGCGGCCCTCGGCGTCGCGCCAGAGCACGATCTTGTCGCCGAGCAGCCTTGTGCCATAGGGCTTCGTGGCCTTCACCTCGACCGACTTCGCAACCGGATACCACTGGCCGAGCAGGCCGCTGTTCACCCGGTCCTCGATCAGGGTTTTCTTATCGGTGGCTGTCATGTGCGTCTCCATCCTCGATGGTCGGAGGCCTCCCGCCTCCGCAATGTTTCGACCGGCCTGCTAGTGCTGGGCCTTGGGCAGGTAGTGGAGCACCCGCTCCTCGATCATGACGAGGACCGTGTAGAGCAGGTAGCCAATGATGGTCAGGAGCACGATGGCGTTGAACACCATCGCCGCGTTTGCCTGACCGCCGCCGTAGGAAATCAGGAAGCCGAGGCCGGTATTGCCGCCCACCAGCTCTCCGACGGTCACGCCGATGACGGCGAGGGTCGAGGCGATGCGCAGCCCGGCCATCAGGTTCGGCACGGTGGACGGCATCTCGACCTTCAGAAAGATGCCCCAGCGCGACAGGTTGTAGGCGCGCGCCAGATTGACCAGATCGCGGTCGACGGTGCGCATGGCCTGTAGCACGTTGACGAGAACCGGGAAGAACACGATCAGCACGGTGACCAGCAGCTTCGGCATGGCGTTGTAGCCGAACCACATTATGAAGAGTGGCGCGAAGGCGACCTTGGGAGCGATCTGCAGCGCCAGAATATAGGGCGACAGAACCTTCTCCCAGAACTCGGACATGCCGAGCAGGTAGCCGATCACCGCGCCGAGCAGGCTGCCGATGGCAAAGCCGAGCACGGTGTAGAGCGCGGTCGACAGGGTGTGGCCGACAAGCCCTTCCTGCATCCACATGCGCTTCAGTTCAGCAAGACAATCCGTAACCGTCGGAATGATGAACTTCGGAACGTCGAGCGCCGGCGGCAGGAACTGCCAGGCGAGCAGCACGAGCACAAGGAGACCAAGGCTGACGACAAGCGTTCCCGAGCGAGCGTTCATGGCTGGCTTCCGTGGTTTGGTTGCCGAGACCGGAGCGCGCGCTCCGGTCTCTATCGAGCTTGCCTGTGTCATTGGACAAAGTCGTTCGTGTAGAGATCCTCGACGGGCACGGCGGTCTGGACGATGCCGTTGTCGACGTAGAAGGCCTGCACCTTGGTGATGCGCTCCGGATCGAAAGCGCCGAGCGGCTGGTTCTCGGCTTCCGGATAAACAAGCGTCGCGTAGGAGCGCATGATGCCCTCGATCTCGGCCTCCTTGCCGGCGTGCTGGGGCATGGCGGCGACATAATCCTTTGCAGCCTGTGCCGGATCGGCGGAGATGTCGCGAACAGCTTTCAGGACCGCACCGACGAACCCGCGAACGATCTCCGGCCGCTCGGCGATCGTCTTATCGGAGGCGAAGATGGCCTGCGCCATCGCCGGGAACACCTCGTCGACCGGCATCTGCTCCATCTCGACGCCCGCAGCCTCGATGGCCGCGATCCATTCCGGCACGCCGGACAGCGCCTGCAGATTACCTGCGATGGTGAGCTGGATGATGCCGCCCGGCCCGACAGCCTGGATGTCGGCGTCGCCCTTCGACAACTCGACCGAAGCGAGCACGCCGAGGAGGTTGTAATAAGTCGTGTCCTGGAAGGCGAGGACGCCGATCGCCTTGCCCTTCAGGTCGGCCGGGCCGGTGATGCCGCTATCCTTGCGCCATGCGAGCTGTGTCAGGCCGCGCCCGCCGAGCAGAGCCACGCCGCGAATGTCGAGACCGTTGGCCCGCACGATGATCGGCGTGTCGCCGATGCCGCCGCCCAGATCGGCGTTGCCCACGGCGACCTGCGTAGCCACGTCAGCACCGCCCTTGCCGACCTGGAACGTCACCTCGAGGCCGGCCTCGTCGAAATAGCCCTTGCTCTTGGCAAGCTGGAAGGGGGCGAAGGCCGGCAGAAAGTCCGGCGCGGGGAAGAGGTAAGTTACCTTTTCGGCAGCGAAGGCGGCCGTCGCGGAAGCCGCCAGCATTGCGGCGGCGATGGTCGAACGAAGCATGTGTCTCATGAAATTCCCCTTTGCGTTCTTGAGCCGTCAGACGGCTTTTTCTTCGAGCTTGAGATGCTTGAACAATTGCGCCGCATAATCGCTGACCTCCGGCATCACCCTGCGGCGAAGCGGCTGGTCACGATGTGGGAGGTCGACCTTGATCTCGGCCACCACGGTGCCCGGCCGTTCGGAAAGAACGAGGATGCGGTCCGACATCAGCACCGCCTCGGCGAGATCGTGGGTGATCAGCAGCGTCGTCTTGCCGGTTTCCGAAATCGTGCCGGCAAAGCTGTTCTGGAGCAGCAACTTGGTCTGGGCGTCGAGCGCTGAAAACGGCTCGTCCAGCAGCACGATCTCCGGCTCGATGGCCAGCGTGCGCGCCAGGGCCGCGCGCTGCCGCATGCCGCCGGAAAGCTGATAGGGATAATGGTTCTCGAACCCAGCCAGATGGCAGCGCTTCAATTCGGCCATCGCGCGGTCGCGGCGTTCCGACTTCGCCACGCCGCGCGCTTCGAGGCCGAACTCGACATTCGAGACGATGTTGCGCCAGGGCAGAAGCAGGTCCTTCTGCAGCATGAAGCCGACATGCCCGTTGGGGCCGCCGACTCGGTCGTCGCTGACCAGCACCTCGCCCTGGGTCGGCTGGTAGAGGCCCGCCGTCATGCTGAGGATCGTGCTCTTGCCGCAGCCGGAAGGCCCGACAACGGATACGAACTCGCCTCCATTCACGCGGAAGCTGATATCGTTGACTGCAACGAGGTTCTGGCCGGAGCCGGTCGTGAATTCCTTCGTGACCGAGCGAAACTCAAGCGCCATAGCCGTCGGCCTCATAGGCGGCATCGAGCTCGCGGTTGGTTGCCTCCAGCTCCTCGGCCAGAAGCGCCTCATCCCAGTCCGTGCGGCCCGACCGCGGCGCGACCACGCCCTTGTCGGCGAGCTGACGCGCGACACCGGCGAAGTCGTGCTCGCCGGTTGCGTAGATCGCCATCAGCGCATCCGCCAGCTCGCTCTCTTTCTCGTCCAGTTCGCGGCCCCGGCACTGGTGCGCAAGATCCGCCCGGCCCGTATCGAAGGCACGCTGCGAGAGGCGATCTTTAAATGCGTCCATCTCTAGCTCCCCAGCTATGTTCAAATAAGAACACTTTGTTCAAAACAGATTGCCTCAAGCTGAAGATGGAGTCAACTGGCCTTGTGGAAGGCGGATCGGATGGGACATATGTTGGCTAGGGGGATCGGCAACGCTGGCGCGCAAGGGGCTTCCCCGCCGCGTTGACAGGGGCATTCCACGCAAGTATCGTCACTTTGAACAATTTGTTCATTTTTGAACACTGGAGTGATGTCTGATGAAGATCGTGATTGCCGGCGGTGGCGTCGGAGGAATGGCGGTGGCGATCGCCCTGCAGAAGCAGGGTCATGCAGTGACGATCTTCGAGCGGACGCGCGCGTTCGGCCGCATCGGCGCAGACGTCAACCTGACGCCCAATGCCGTCCATGCGCTGGACGGCCTGGGCGTGGGCGATGTGCTGCGTCAGACGGCGGCCCGGCCGGAATTTCGCATCAGCCGCATCTGGGACACAGGCGAAGAGACCTCGCGACTGCCGATGAGCACGGCCGCGGAGGAGCGTTACGGCGCACCGCAGCTCACCATTCACCGTGCCGATCTTCTCGCCGCGATGGAAGGCGCACTACAGCCAGGCACTATCCGTTTTGCGTCTTCGGTCGAGACTGCGGAACCGGATGGCGATGGTGTTGCACTGGTTCTGTCAGACGGAACACGGGTGCAGGCCGACGTGGTGATCGGCGCCGACGGCATCCATTCCGCGGTCCGTCATGCCCTGTTCGGCGAGGATCGCCCGCGCTTCACCGGCCTCGTTTCCTACCGATCCGTGTTCCCGCGCGAACGCGGTAACAGTATCCCCAATCTCGATTCCTTCACCAAGTGGTGGGGCCCGACCGCAGACCGCCAGATCGTCACCTTCCCGCTCAATCGGGGCGAGGAGATATTCGTCTTCGCGACCACCTCGCAGGAGGGCTGGGCAGAGGAAGGCTGGACGCTGCCGGGCGACATCGACGAACTGCGCTCGGCCTATGCCGATTTCCATCCGGAAGCGCGCGCCCTGCTCGACGCCTGTGAGGATGTCACCCGCTCCGCGCTGCATGTGCGCGAGCCGATGCCCCACTGGTCGCGCGGCGCGATCACGCTGCTTGGCGACGCCGCCCATCCGATGGTGCCCTTCATGGCGCAGGGCGCCTGCATGGCGGTCGAGGATGCCGTCGTGCTTGGCCGCGCCCTGGAAGGCGCTACCGGTGCAACGGTGCCGGATGCACTGAAGCGCTTCGAGGCTGCCCGCATACCGCGCACCACACTTGTGCAGGAAGGGTCGCTGGCCAACGACTGGCTGAAGCAGGGCACCAATGCCGATTGGGTCTACGGGTACGACGCCTGGGCGACGGAACTGACCGAGCCGGCTTGAGCCGGGTCCCTTCCTGGTCACAAGAGAGGCGACGGCAACCCGCCGCCCCTCGCCGTTTCACACTTCCATCAGATCTTCACCGACGATGACCCTACCGGAAAAATGCCTGCTGACGCCGGCAGTCCATCCTTCCGGCGTTTCTTCCGGGTCGAAACCCGGCACGAAATGATTGAGGACGAGCGTCTTGACCTTCGCGGCCTCAGCGATGCGGCCGACATCCTCAAGGGGCGTGTGAATGGCGATTACGGCCTTGAGAACACGCTCGATTTCTTCGGGCGAGCGTCCCTGCGAGGCAAATTTCTCGCGGAACAATGCGGCCGTGCGCTCCTCATTGATAACCTCGTGCACCAGCACGTCGGCATCTTTCGCCAGTTCCGTCAGTTCCTCGCTGGCGGCAGTGTCACCGCTGAAGACCACGACACGATCCGCCGTTTCGAAGCGATAGCTGTAGGAAACATGGTGCACGCCGTCCTTGTGCCCCTGGTTCGGATAGTGGGTGTTCTCGACACAGGTCACGCGAACACTGTCGTCCTCGTACACCGGCCCGGAGGCCGATATGTCGTGCCCACGGAATAGCTCGCGCGGCGGCTTCTTGCCACCGCTGAAGGCAAGCCGCACGGCCGCATTCGGTTCGAAATACTCGACGAACGCCTCGACCATGGCCTCCGTGCCGGGCGGCCCGTAAGCTTCGGAAGGTGAAGCGCGGCCATTCGACCAGGCGAGCCCCATCAGCGTTCCCATATCGGCATTGTGGTCGTCATGATGATGGGTGATGAAGATGCGACCGACGCGGTGCGCCGCTATTCCGGCAAACATCAACTGTCGCGCTACGCCGTTCCCCGCATCGACAATGTAGGGCTCGTCATTGACGAGCAGGACATTGGCAGGCTGGTTGCGTCCCGGCAGGGGCGTTGGGCCTCCGCCTGTTCCCAGCAGGATCAGCCGTGTCGATTTAGACTGCGCCGTGGGCGACTTTGCTTCAGCCGAGATAGCTGGGAAAGCTGAAGCGGCAGCGCCAGCGACCATCAGCTTCAGGCCGGTTCTGCGTGTAATCTGCATTTTTCCTCTCCTCCTCATAGTCCTTGTGGGCCGCGGCAAGAGGCGGGCATGCGCAGCCCGGTCTGTCGCCCCGGCTCTGGCCGGGGCGCAGGTTCAGATCGAAGACCGTATGTCTCAGGCAGCTTCGTAGATGATGCTGTCCTCTTCCGCCGAACCGATGACCGACCAGACGGTCGCGTGGGCGGCGGAGTTGTTGCGGAACCAGTGCTTGCGGCCCGCCGGGGTCTTGACCAGGTCACGCGGCCCGAGTTCGAGCTCGACCTTCTCGCCATTCTCTTCCCAGCCCACCGTCAGCGAGCCTTCGAGGACGAGGTAGGCGTCTTCCACGTCGCGCACGATCGGCTTGATGCCCACCTGCGACGGGATGCCGAGCATCTCCTTGCGGCAGGTGTCGTCCTCGATGCCGCCCTTGCCGACATAGATTTTGCGGGTAAAGCCCGCCTTCTCCCAGACGGTCGGCAGTTCGCTGTGGCGCACCACATACTTCGCCATCAGTTTCTGCAGCGGGTGGCTGCCATTGCGGTCGAAGGGCAGCGTCTTGCCGGGCGCTGCGCCGAAGCTGCGGGCGAGTTCCGCCGGATGCTCCTTCGGATGGTAGTGATAGACGGGCGGCAGCGGCTTGCCGACGTCGACCGAGATCGACATCAGCACCGGCGTTACGCCATCGTTGCGGAAGCCATGGCCGATCTCACGGGCGTTGAGGATCATGTCCCTGGCGCCGAGCTTCACCTCGACGACCTCGCCGTCCTTCTCCCAGCCGACGACCAGCACGCCGTCGATGATGAGGAAGCTCTCCTCGATCTCGTGGCTGTGACAGGCGGCATATTTGCCCGGCTCCTTGTAAATCAGGCTCACGGTGAAATGGTCCGGCTTGAGCGTCGTCGTGTCGCCGACCTTGGGCGAGCCGCCGGCACCGATATAGCGCATCTGCGCGCGGGCCAGATCGTCGAAGCCTGCGTTGGAAGGAAATGCGTTCCAGTCGAACGACTTGTCGGTGAAGCGGCCGACATGGGCCGCGAGTTCCTGTGCCAGCGCGGAGGTGGGCGTGGTGTGCATGGTCATGGGGCTGTCCTTTCTCCTCAACTGCAACAAGGCTATCGGGACGGCGTTTCACCTGCTAGACGCCGTTTTATGGATAAAACGCAAGTCGACACCCCTCGCACACAGTCCGACGACAAATATCTCGTGCCCGGCCTGATCCGCGGCCTTGAAGTGCTGCAGGCTTTCACGCCCGAGACGCGCGAGATGACGCTTTCGGATATCGCCCGCCGCCTGGGCACCACCCGCTCGGCTGCCTTTCGCGCCGTCTACACGCTCGCCCACCACGGCTACCTGCTGCACGACCAGCAAACCGCCCGCTACACGCTCGGCCCGGCGGTGCTGCGGCTCGGCTATGGCTATCTCGCAACGCGCGAACTGGTGGAGATCGCACTGCCGGAGCTCGAGAAGCTGCGTGATGCGACCGACTGGTCGGCGCATCTGGGCGTGCGCGACGGGCGCTTCGTTCTCTACATGCTGCGGGTGCCCAGCCACCTTGGCCTGGCCAGCATCGTCCATGTCGGCAGCCGGCTTCCGGCCGCCGGCACCACCATGGGCCGCGTGCTCCTCACCGACCTGAACGAAGACGGCCTGCTGCGGCTCTATCGTGACGAGACCTATCAGAACGCGCCCGGCCAGACCCCGCGCAGCCTGACGGAATTGGTCGCGCAATGGCGGCGCGACCGGAAGGCGGACGCGGTGGTGCAGATTGGCAGTTTCGAAACGGGGATTGCCAGCGTGGCAGCACCTGTCCGCGACATCAGCGGCAACATCGTCGCCGCGATAAACGTCACCCGGGCGGCTTCCGGCAGTGTCGTCGACGACATCGAAGCCGGGGTCAAAACGGAAGTGCTCCGTACGGCCGCCGCCATCACCCGGTTGCTTGGCGGCCTCCCCGAAAGTACCGCAACCGAGTGAGGCCGCGCCTCTCACCCGGCGAAACACGCACGTATTGCGATCGGTAACACACGGATTTCATTGCGCAAGTCCTGGCTGCGCAATGTCCAGTCGAGGTCTGGACTTGCAACAGTTCTAATTTTGCGCCTAGTATTGAACAATAGGTTCACATTTGAACATGGAGCGAAACGATGGAATTGACGCGGCGAAGCCTGATGCTGGGCGCAATGGGGAGCGCTGCCTTGCTGTCGCTTCCGGTCGGAGCGCGAGCGCAGAACGCGTTCAGTTTCATTACCCCCTTCACCTTCTCCCTGGCCTTTGCGCCGGTGCTGTATGCCGACGCCGCCGGCTACTACAGCGACGAGGGGCTGGAGATGAACCTGCAGGCCGGCAAGGGCGCGGCGCTGGCAGCACAGATGACCATTGCCGGGCAGATGGATTCCGGCCGCACCGGCGGCACCAACTACATCGTCTCCCGCGTCAACAACGACGCGCCGCTGATCTCGATCGCCACCATTGCGCAGATGTCGCCTTTCTTCGTACTGTCCTCCACTGAGAACCCGGTGAACACGATCGCCGACCTGGAAGGCCGCACCGTGGGCATGGCGACGCTCGGCGGCTCGATGGAAGGTACGCTCGACCTGATGATGACCAATGCCGGCGCATCGCCGGAGAAGGTCAACAAGGTGAAGGTGGCCGATTCAGCCGCCTCCTTCGCGCTGATCGAAGCCGGCCGTGCCGGCGCATTCCTCGGCAATACATCGTCCATGGTGATTGCAAGCTCCGCACGCGACGACGTCGCGGCGATGCCGATCGATGACGGCATGCCCGGGCAGGTCTATGTCGCGCGCCCCGATCAGGTGGCGGAGAACCCCGAAAAGTTCGTCGCCTTCCTGCGCGCAACCCACCGCGCGGCGAAGGAGATCGTCGGTACGGAAGACCTGACGCCGATCCTTACGACGATCGGCGGCAAGCACGATGTCTCCGGCCTCAAGAACATGGAAACCGCCCAGAAGGACCTGCGCGCCAACGCCGAGAACTGGGCCTCGAAAGGCGAGGAAAACCTGCTGCGCAACATTCCCGAAATGTGGGACCGCGCCGTGGAGCTGCTTGCCGGCGCGAAGCTGATCGACAAGACGGTTCCGGCGACCGAACTCTACACCAACGACCTGCTCGATCAGGCTCTCAAGGCATGAAGATGGAGACGGAGGCCGACATCCGTCTCGCGGGTGTCGGCAAGACCTTCGGCAGTGGCGCGAACGCCGTCCGCGCCATAGGAGATGCCACGCTGGACATGCAGCGCGGCGATTTCATCTCGCTTCTGGGCCCGTCGGGTTGCGGCAAGACCACGCTTTTGCGCATCATTGCCGGTCTCGAGAGGCCGACCGAGGGCGAGATTCTGGTACGCGGCCGCGCCGTCTGGGAAGGCGGGAAGCGGTCTGGTGAAGCGACCCGCCCGGTTTCGATGATGTTCCAGGAAGCGCGGCTCTTCCCGTGGTTCACTGTCGCGGAGAATGTGGCGCTGCCGCTGCGCCTGCAGGGCGTGGCGAAGGCCGAGCGGGAAGCGCGCGCGCATGCGCTGTGCGAGACCGTCGGCCTCAAGGGTTTCGAAACGATGCGCCCGTCGGCCCTGTCCGGTGGCATGCGCCAGCGTGCATCGCTTGCCCGCGCACTCATCACCAAGCCGCAGGTACTGCTTCTCGACGAGCCCTTCGGCGCGCTCGATGCCATGACCCGCGACACGCTCAACATGGAGCTGATGTCGGTGTGCGCCGAAGCGCGAGTGACGACCATCCTCGTCACGCACTCGATCACCGAGGCCGCGTTCCTTTCGGATCGCGTGGTGGTGCTCGCCGCACGGCCCGCGCGCATCACCGAGGTCATCGAGATGCCGTTCGAACGTCCGCGCACGCTCGACCTGCAGCGCACCACCGCGTTTCAGGACATGCTCGTGCGACTGCGCTCCGCACTGACGGGAGGCCATTGATGCGCACAGATCGTCTCATCCGCGTCGCGCTGCCGACCGGCACGGTCATCGCCTTCCTGCTGATCTGGACGCTCTATGTGCAGACGGCCGAGGTGTCCGCGTTCATCCTCCCGACGCCGTGGCAGATCATCATGGCCTTCGTCGATCTCGTGAGCGACGCATCGGTTTGGCGCCATGCGCTCGTCACCGTGATCGAGGCCGTTTCAGGCTTCTTCATCGCCGTGTTTCTGGGCGTCACGCTGGGCATGGCCATGGCGCGCGTCCAGATGCTGGAATGGGCCTTCAAGCCGTTCATCGTCTGCCTTCAGCTCATCCCCAAGATCGCGCTGGCGCCGCTGTTCATCCTGTGGTTCGGCTTCGGGCTGGAATCGAAGATCGTGATCGCCGCCGCGCTCGCCTTCTTCCCGGTCTTCTCAAACGCCCTTGTAGCCTTCCGCTCGGTGGAGCCGGGCGACCGTGACGTGTTCACCATGCTGCAGGCGAACCCGATCCAGCGCTTCACCATGCTCGACCTGCCGACGGCGCTGCCTGTCGTGCTGGCAGGCGTCGAGGTCGCGGTGGTGATGTCGATGATCGGCGCGATCGTCGGCGAATTCATCGGCGGCAATGAGGGGCTCGGCTATCTCGCCGTGGCCATGTTGCAGGAACTGCAGGTGCCCGGTCTGTTCGCCGTGATCGTGCTGCTGACACTCATCGGCCTTACGCTCTACACGCTGATCTCACAGCTCCGCGCGTGGCTTACGCCATGGCACAGCTCAGTCGCCGGCCGCGAGAATACGGCCTAGGCCTGTTTGGCCTGCGACGACAGCCGGTCACCGGCACACCCGTATAAGATCATTGCGACCACCTGCACTCTCGTGCCGGTGGTCGCTTTGCTTGACAAGGCCGCCATTATTTAACATGTTAATGAGAATGCGCGCGGGGAGGAACGATGCCGCATCTGACCATCGAATATTCGGCCAATCTGGACGGGCGTGCCGATCTCGACGCGCTCTGCGCGGCGCTGCTGGAGACCGTGCTGGAAACCGGCCTGTTCGAGGTTGGAGCCGTGCGCGTCAGGGCGCTGCGCGCCGATCACTACGCGATCGCCGACCGCTTGCCGGAAAACGCTTTCGTCGACCTCAGTTTCCGGATCGGCAAAGGTCGCAGCGCTGACGAGAAGAAGCGCGCCGGAGAGGCGATTTTCGCCACCGCCAGCAGTCTGCTTGGTCCGTTCTTCGAGACGCCGCATTTCGCGCTGTCGCTCGAAATCCGCGAGATCGACGCCGACCTGAGCTGGAAGAAGAACGCCATTCATCCGCGCCTGCGCGGCAAGTGACAGGAAACCGCATGTCGAAGCTCGAGGAAAACATCGCGAAGGCAGATGCCTATCTTGCCCGCTTCAGGGAACATGGCGTTATGAATCGCATCGCCGGCGAAGATCTGCCAGCCGCCGATGGAGTGACATTCGAGACCATCTCCCCCGTCGATCTGAAGCCGCTTGCCACCGTTGCAAGGGGTACGGCGGCTGACATCGACCGCGCCGCGAAGGCCGCCAAGGCAGCCTTCGCCGAATGGGCGACGATGCCAGGCGAGACGCGCAAGAAGCTGCTGCACAGGATAGCCGACGCAATCGTGGCGCGCGCGGAGGAGATCGCCTTCGTCGAATGCATGGATACTGGGCAATCCCTGCGCTTCATGGCCAAGGCGGCGCTGCGCGGGGCGGAGAACTTCCGCTTCTTCGCCGACCGTGCGCCGGAAGCCCGCGACGGCAAGACGCTGCGCACGGAAGGTCAGGTCAACATGACGACGCGCGTGCCGATCGGCCCCGTCGGTATCATCACGCCGTGGAACACGCCCTTCATGCTTTCCACGTGGAAGATCGCGCCGGCGCTGGCGGCAGGCTGCACCGTCGTGCACAAGCCGGCCGAGCTTTCGCCGCTGACCGCGCGCCTTCTGGTCGAGATCGCGGAAGAGGCCGGCCTCCCCAAGGGGGTATGGAACCTCGTCAACGGGTTCGGCGAAGACGCCGGCAAGGCTCTCACCGAACATCCGCTGATCAGGGCCATCGGCTTTGTCGGCGAGAGCCGCACCGGCTCGCTGATCATGAAGCAGGGGGCCGACACGCTGAAGCGCGTGCATTTCGAGCTCGGCGGCAAGAACCCCGTCATTGTCTTCGCCGATGCCGATCTGGAGCGCGCGGCGGATGCCGCCGTTTTCATGATCTATTCGCTCAACGGCGAGCGCTGCACCTCCTCCTCGCGCCTGCTGGTCGAGGCAAGCATCCATAATCGCTTCACCGCCCTCGTCGCGGAGAAGGCGAAACGCATCAAGGTCGGCCACCCGCTCGACCCGGACACTGTGGTCGGGCCGCTGATCCATCCGGTGCATGAGAAGAAGGTGCTCGACTATATCGAGATTGGCCGGAAGGAGGGCGCCACGATCGGTGCCGGGGGCTGCAAATTCGATGGCCCCGGCGGCGGATGCTACGTCTCGCCGACCCTGTTTACCGGTGCGAGCAACACAATGCGCATCGCGCAGGAGGAAATCTTCGGGCCGGTCCTGACCGCTATCCCCTTTGCAGACGAGGCCGAAGCGCTGGAGCTTGCCAACGACGTGCAATACGGCCTCACCGGCTATCTCTGGACTTGCGATGTCACGCGCGCCTTCCGCTTCACCGATCGTCTCGACGCGGGCATGATCTGGGTGAACTCGGAGAATGTGCGACACCTCCCGACGCCCTTCGGCGGCGTGAAGAATTCCGGCATCGGCCGTGACGGCGGCGACTGGTCGTTCGACTTCTACATGGAGACGAAGAACGTCGCCTTCGCTACCGGCGCTCACGCCATCCCGAAACTCGGCGGCTGACCGCGCAAGCACACGATAGAAACCGCCCTCGCCTGTCGGGGCGGATCGGAGGAGGAACCCGATGCCCGTACCCCAGCCGAACCTCTACCCGCCGTTCAACATCGTGCGGCTCAGCCATGTGGAATTCGGCGTCACCGACCTTGCGAAATCGCGCGCATTCTACGTCGACACGCTTGGCCTGCAGGTCACGGACGAGACGGCGGAAGCGATCTATCTGCGCGCCATGGAGGAGCGTGGCCACCACTGCATCGTGCTGAAGAAATCCGGCAAGGCGGAAGCCCGCGACCTCGGCTTCAAGGTGTTCGACGAGGACCATCTCGACAGGGCCGAACAGTTCTTCAGGGAAAAGGACCTGCCGGTGGAATGGGTCGAGCGCCCCTATCAGGGCCGCACATTCCGCACGCGCGACCCGCATGGTGTGCCGCTGGAATTCTATGCGAAGATGGATCGGCTACCACCGATCCACCAGAAATACGCGCTCTATCGCGGCGTGAAGCCGCTGCGCATCGATCACTTCAACTGCTTTTCGCCCAACGTCGACGAAAGCGTCGCCTTCTACAACGAGATCGGCTTCCGGGTGACGGAGTACACCGAGGACGAGGAGACCGGCCGGCTGTGGGCAGCCTGGACGCACCGCAAGGGCGGCGTGCACGACATCGCCTTCACCAACGGCCGCGGCCCGCGCCTGCACCACACCGCGTTCTGGGTGCCGACGCCGCTCAACATCATCGACCTGCTCGACCTGATGGCGACGACCGGCTGGGTTTCCAACATCGAGCGCGGCCCGGGCCGGCATGGCATCTCCAACGCGTTTTTCCTCTACATCCTCGACCCCGATGGCCACCGCATCGAGATTTACTGCTCGGACTATCAGACGGTGGACCCGGATCTCGAGCCGATCAAGTGGGACCTCAAGGACCCGCAGCGACAGACATTGTGGGGTGCGCCGGCGCCGAAATCCTGGTTCGAGAACGGCAGCCTTTTTGCCGGCACGGACGTCATGGAAGCGCAACTGAAGGCGCAGCCGATCGTCGCCCCTTGAGGAGCGTTGCATATCGGCCGCCAACCGCCGAAAACGGTGAGGTGCCGGAAAGGGAGCAGGGTATGGACAGCGAAGAATTCCGCGACTGGTCGCGACGGGTTGCCGACTGGGGCGCGGACTACCGCGCGGGCCTGCGCGAGCGGCCGGTGCGCGCGCAGACGAAGCCGGGCGACATCGCCCGTCAGATCGCGGATGCGGCTCCGGAAACGGGCGACACCATGGAGGCGATTTTCGCCGATTTCGAGCGCATCATCCCGGACGGGCTGACCCATTGGCAGCATCCGCGTTTCTTCGCCTATTTCCCGGCCAACGCGGCGCCGGTGTCGGTGATCGCCGATTATCTCGTCACGTCCATCGCCGCCCAATGCATGTTGTGGCAAACGTCACCGGCGGCGACCGAGCTTGAGACCCGCGTCGTCGACTGGCTGCGCCAGGCGCTAGGCCTGCCGAAAGATTTCTCCGGCGTCATACAGGATTCCGCATCCACCGCCACGCTTACAGCCGTTCTCGTGATGCGCGAAAAGGCGCTCGGCTGGAAAGGCAACAGCGATGGTCTTGCGGCGCACAAGGCGGTGCGCGTCTACGCCTCCGAGCAGGTTCACACTTCCATCGACCGCGCCATCTGGATTGCCGGCATCGGCGAGGCGAACCTCGTGCGCATCCCGACAAAAGGGCCGCTCAACGGCATGGACCCGGAAGCGCTCGACGCGGCCATCCGGGCCGACCTCGCCGCAGGTCATATCCCGGCCGGCGTGATCGCCTGCACAGGCGGCACCTCGATCGGCGCCTGCGACCCAATTCGCGCTGTCGCAGCAGTCGTCAGGTCACATGGGCTCTACCTGCATGTCGATGCGGCCTGGGCGGGATCAGCAATGATCTGCCCGGAATTCCGCACGCTCTGGGACGGCATCGAGGCGGCCGATTCCATCGTCTTCAACCCTCACAAATGGCTGGGGGCCAATTTCGACTGCTCGGTGCAGTTCATCCGCAGCCCCGAGGATCAGGTGCGCACGCTCGCCATCCACCCGGAATTCCTCAAGACGCACGGCCATGACGGCATCATCAACTATTCCGAATGGTCGATCCCTCTCGGCCGCCGCTTCCGCGCGCTCAAGCTCTGGTTCCTGCTGCGCTATCACGGGCTCGAGGGCCTGCGCGGCATGATCCGCAACCACGTGAAATGGTCGGAGGCACTGGCCGCGCGGCTTGCTGCCGAGGCGGATTTCGAGATCGTCACCCAGCCGGTGCTTTCGCTGTTCTCGTTCCGCCACGAGGCAGCCGACGATGCCGACGACCACAATCTCGCGCTCGTCAACGCCATCAATGATGACGGCCGCATCTACCTGACACAGACGCGCGTCGACGGCCGGATCGCGATCCGTTTCCAGGCCGGCCAGTTCGAGATGACGCGCGACGATGCCGATGACGCCTTCAAGGTGATCGTCGAGGTTGCCCGCAATCTGTCCCCGAGGAGCCCGACGTGACCGAGCGCCCTCGCCTCGCCGGCTTCTCCCATCGCGGTGTCCTGAAATACGGGCTCGTCAGAGACGACGGCATCGTCGATCTTTCCGCGCGCCATGGCGAACGCTGGTCGAGCCTTCGCGACGTGATAGACGAAGGTGCTCTGGCAAAGCTCGTGGATAAGGCGGCGATTCTTCCCGCAGATTATGCGCTCGCCGACATCGCCTTCGAGATCCCGATCCCCGCACCGGAAAAGATCATTTGCGTCGGTGTGAATTTCCCGGACCGCAACGCGGAATACAAGGACGGCCAGGACGCACCGCCCAACCCGTCGCTCTTCGTCCGGTTTCCGCGTTCTTTTACCGGTCATGACCGGCCCCTGATCCGCCCACCGGAAAGCCCCCAGCTCGACTATGAAGGCGAGATCGTCATCGTCATCGGCAAGGGCGGACGGCGCATCGCGCAGACCGACGCGCTCGGCCACATCGCCGCGCTGTCGCTATGCAACGAAGGTACGATCCGCGACTGGGTGCGCCACGCCAAATTTAACGTCACGCAGGGCAAGAACTTCGATGCCAGCGGCTCGATCGGCCCGTGGCTGGTACCCTATGCGCAGGAAAGCCAGCTTGCCGACATCACGCTCGAAACCCGGGTCAACGGCGAAGTCCGGCAGAGCGACCGCACCAGCCGGATGATCTTCTCCTTCGCCAAGATCATCAGCTACATCTCGACCTTCACCACGCTGGTGCCGGGCGACGTGATCGTCTGCGGCACGCCGACGGGCGCAGGCGCGCGCTTCGATCCGCCCGTCTGGCTGAAGCCGGGAGACGTGGTCGAGGTGGAGGCCGAAGGCATCGGCCTTTTGCGAAACACCATCGCCGACGAGGTTTGACGACCATGATGACGCCAGACGAGATCGAAGCGGCCGCGACCAGCCTCGACGAGGCCGAGCGCACGCGGGTGCAGACCGGCCTGCTATCGCTGAAACATCCCGGCATCACGATGAGCGACGCCTATACGATCCAGAGTGCGTGGGTGAAGAAGAAGCTGGCGCGCGGACGCAAGCCGGTCGGCTGGAAGATCGGCCTCACGTCCAAGGCCATGCAATATGCGCTGAACATCGACGTTCCCGATTCCGGCGTGCTGTTCGACGACATGGTCTTCGACAACGGCGCGACGGTGCCGGCCGAACGCTTCATCCAGCCGCGCGTCGAGGCGGAAATCGCCTTCGTCATGAAAGCCCCGCTAAAGGGACCCGGCGTCACCACCTTCGACGTGCTGAACGCCACGGACTACGTGACGCCTGCCCTGGAAATCCTGGACACGCGCATTCTGCGCGTCGATCCCGAGACGAAGAAGGCGCGGACCATCTTCGATACGATCGCCGACAACGCCGCCAATGCCGGCATCGTCACAGGTGGCCGCGCGATGCGACCGGACCAGATCGACATGCGATGGATGGGCGCCATCGTCAGCCGCAACGCGGAGGTGGAGGAAACCGGCCTCGGCGCCGGGGTCCTCAACCAGCCGGCCCGAGGCGTCGCATGGCTTGCAAATCGGCTGGCGGAATATGGCGATGGTATCGAGGCCGGGCAGATCGTGCTCGCCGGTTCCTTCATCCGTCCCATCGAGGCGCGCCACGGCGACACCATCGTAGGCGATTTCGGCCCTTACGGTACCGTGAGCCTGTTTTTCGCCTGACGGCCGGGAAACGCCCGACAAACTAGCCGCCGCCTGTCCTGCCGTCCAGCTTCAGGGCAGCCAGTTCGTCGAGCAGATCGAGCAGTTCCTCGACGCGTGCCGCGCCGAACCGCTGGTCGATTTCCGCATAGACTCTCCGAGAATCCGGCATCACAGCGTCAATCAGTGCATGGCCGGCAGGCGAGAGCTTGAGAAGCACGCGCCGGCCGTCGCTTTCGTCCTTGTGTTTCGTGATGAGCCCCCGCTCCTCCAGTGAGCGGATCATGCGGGTAAGGCTCGGGGCGAGGATGAAGGCCTTTTCGGCCACTTCCGTCGCGTCGAGCATGCCGGCTTCGGACAGGGTGCGGATCACCCGCCATTGCTGCTCGGTGACGTCGTGGGCGGCGAGTATCGGCCTGAAATGGCTCATGACCGCTTCGCGCGCCCGCAACAGCCCGATCGCGAGCGAGCGGCGGCGATCGGACCTTTCGGACTTTGACGACGCCATGGCACCCTCGGCACATCAGGTTGATCTTCGACAGGCTTCTATCGAACATATAACCTGCCCGCGCAATCTGGAGCGGTGGAAGTGTCAGGTCTGCGTACGATCAGTCTGCAGCCTCGCATGGACACGGATCGCTTCGGCCATGCCCAGCTCAAGCATGGTGGATAGCGCCTCGACCACCGGGCTACGCATGCGCGGATCGTCGGCCAGTTCCGTGGGGAATACATCCTGCAGGGCAATCAAGGCGTCGCAAATCGCACCGGCCTCGCGCGGAACGCCGTCAAGCCTTGCAGCGATAGCCGCCTGCCGTGGGTCTCGCAGATCGTAGCCATGGCCGTCATCCGTCAAGCCGAGGCAGTAGCGCATCCATGCGGCAACGGCGAAAGCGAATGCGCCGGCATCACCGTTTGCCGCCAGGGTTTCGCGGAGCGGCGCACAGATGCGTTGGGGCAGCTTCTCGGTACCATCCATCGCGATCTGGTAAGTCAGGTGACGAATGGCGCGGTTTGCAAAACGTGCAAGAAGCTCGGCGCGGTACGCATCGAGATCGATACCCGGTACCGGCGGAAGGGTCTCTGCACTGGCCTGCATCTGCCTTTCGGCGATGGCACGCAGCGCCTCATTGCGGACGGCTTCGCTGACTGTCTCGTGACCGGCAAGGAAGCCCGCATAGGCAAGCAGGGAGTGCGTTCCGTTGAGCAGCCGCAGCTTCATCTTCTCATAGGGTGCGACGTCCTCCACGAATAGCGCGCCGGCCGCCTCCCATTCGGGCCTGCCTGCAGCGAAATCGTCCTCGATGATCCACTGGCTGAATGGTTCGGTCTCCACCGCTGCCATGTCGCTGAACCCCGACAGCCGCTCAGCGTCTTGCAGGGTCTGCGTCGTCGTCGCCGGCGTAATCCGGTCGACCATCGAAGAGGGGAAAGTGACGGTCCCCGCAATCCATTGCGCCAAAGCCGGATCCACCCGTTCGGCGAAGTCGAGCACGATCCGCCGCACCAAACGGCCGTTCTCGGGAAGATTGTCGCAACACAGGATGGTTAGCGGCCCTGCCTCGCTTTCACGCCGTCGGCTGAGACCGGCGATCAGGAAGCCTACCAGTCCCTTGGGAGTTGTCGGGTTGTTCAGGTCGTGGGCAATCACATCGTTCGCAAGGTCGACACCACCCGTCGCTCTATCGATGCCGTAGGCTTTTTCCGTGACCGTTAGCGTCACGATCCGCGTTTCAGGCGATGCAACGGCCTCGATCACCGCGTCCGGTTCGGCCGGCGCGACGAGAACATTCGCGATGCTGCAGATGAGGCGCGCGCTGTCACCCGCCTCGTCGCGGACCATGAGGAGATAGCGTCCGTCCTGCGGATTGAGGGCGGACGCCACGTCGGCACTGCGCAGGCTGACGCCCACTATCCGCCAGTCGCCGCCGGCGAGGCCGAGAGCCGTATCGGTGTAGACGGCCTGATGCGCCTTGTGGAAAGCGCCCACTCCGATATGCACGATGCCCGCGCCGCAACTTTCCGGATCATAGGCCGGCATCGCGACGCCCGCGAGCGGCATTGACGTTGCGCGAAGGCGCGTCGTCATTGCGCCAGCCCGGCCACCGGGTGCGACAGCGCGACCATGATGCCGCGCAGTTCGGCGAGCCCCTTCAATCGGCCTATGGTCGGGTAGCCGGGCTGGCCCCTGCGGCCAAGGTCGTCGACGATGTCCTGGCCATGGTCGGGCCGCATCGGAATCTGATGGTCGGTACGGCCTTCCGCCTTGCGACGAGCCTCTTCCCTCAACACCTCGGCGATCAGCGCCACCATGTCAGTGTGGCCGCCGAGATGCTCGGCCTCGTGGAAGGAAGCCGGCGTTCCCGGCGTCTCGAGCGTGACGTTACGCAGATGCAGAAAGTGCACGCGCGGCGCGAATTCGCGCATGATCGCAGGCATGTCGTTGTCCGGTCGCGCGCCCAGCGAGCCCGAGCACAAGGTCATGCCGCTGGCCGGCGAATCGACCGCGTCGAGGATCAGACGGTAGTCGCCGGCCGTGGACATGATGCGCGGCAGTCCGAGCAGCGGGAACGGCGGATCGTCCGGGTGGCAGCACAGCCGCATGCCCAGCCTTTCGGCGACCGGCGTCACTTCCTCAAGGAAGGCGACGAAATGAGCGCGCAGTCGCTCGGCATCGATGGCAGCGTATTCGTCCAGATGCTGCAGCACCTCCCCGGTCGACATGCTTTCGGTGGAGCCGGGCAGGCCTGCGGTCACATTGGCTGCAAGCTCGATCTTGCGCGTCTCGCTCATGCCGGCGAAACGCTCGGCAGCCGCTTCGACAACTTTGGCATCGAAGCCTTCCGCAGCACCCTTGCGCTTGAGGATATGGATGTCGAATGCAGCGAAGTCGATGAGATCGAAGCGCATGCAGGTTCCGCCATGTCCGACACGGAAGGCAAGATCGGTGCGCGTCCAGTCGAGCACGGGCATGAAGTTGTAACAGATGGTCTCGAGGCCTTGTGCGGCAAGGTTTTCGAGGCTCGTCTTGTAGTTGGCGACGTGCTCGCGCCAGGCACCTTTCTGTTTCTTGATGTCTTCCGAAACGGGGAGGCTTTCGACCACCTCCCAAGCGAGGCCGGACGGCGACCCGTCCTTCATGCGGCTTATCTCTGCCTGACGCCTGGCGATCTCGTCCTTCGTCCACACCGCGCCGGTTGGAACGTGATGCAGAGCGCTGACAACGCCTTCGACACCCGCCTGCCGCATGTCGTCGACCGAGGTGAGGTCACGCGGGCCGAACCAACGCCAAGTCTGTCTCATCTGTGCATCTCACTCCCAAGGCGGTCGCTCTGCAACAGCAGCGAAGCCAGCCATGTGTCCATAGTCAGGACCCGATTCATACACAAGTGTTGACTAGTATGGAAGTATGGTGGATAGTTTTGCCCAAGGGAGGAGTAACCTGAAAATGGACACCGCCGTCATCGCGAGCGCCATAAACTCTTCGGTAGCAATCGCGCCGCAGATCTACCGGCTGCTGCGCGACCGCATCGTGCGCACCGAGCTCCTTCCCGGCGAGGTCATTTCGGAAACCGAGATCGCCCGTGGCTACGACGTTTCGCGCCAACCGGTGCGCGAGGCCTTCATCAAGCTGGCGGAAGCCGGGCTCGTGCAGATCAGGCCGCAGCGCGGCACGATGATCACCCGAATTTCGACCGACGCCGTCATGGATGCCCGCTTCGTGCGCGAGGCGATCGAGGCCGATGTGGTCAAGCTCGTCGTCGAGCGGTGCGATACGACGATCAGGACGGAACTGCTCGCCCAGATAGACCGGCAGAAGCGCGTGGCGGACGACGATTCAGACGGCTTCGTCAAGCTGGACGAGCTCTTCCACCGCACGCTCGCCGAGATGGCCGGCAAGTCATACGCCTGGAGGGTCATCGAGGAGGTCAAGGCGCAGATGGACCGTGTGCGCTACCTCAGCGTCGAGAAGCTGCATGTGCGGCTGCTGATCAGCCAGCACGAGGAAATCGTCGCGGGCATCGTCGAAAATGACGCTCCGCGCGCGGAAGCCGCGATGCGCGCTCATCTGCGTGAAATCCTGAAATCCCTGCCCGAGGTCGCCAAGGCAAGGCCGGACCTTTTCGGCGCAGCGCGATGAAACTGAAAACCGAGAAAATCAATCCACAGGGAGGATACCTCATGACGTCTCGTTCCATCATCAAGTCGTTCGCCGCGGGCCTGGCGCTTGCAGCACTGACCGCCACCGGCGCCCTCGCCCAGGAGCTCACGCTCAAGCTCGGCCACCTCGCCAACGAGCAGAACTCCTGGCACAAGGCATCGGTGAAGTTCGGCGAGGAGCTTTCCGCGCTCACCGACGGCCGCATCGCCGTCGAGGTGTTTCCGAACGACTCGCTCGGCCGCGAAATGGACCTCATCAACGGCATGCAGCTCGGCACCGTCGAGATGACGATTACCGGCGAGAGCCTGCAGAACTGGGCGCCGATGGCCGCGCTTCTTGCCGTGCCTTATGCCTACACCTCTCTCGAGCAGATGGACGGGGTCGCGAGCGGCGAGATCGGCGACCAGATCGAAGCCCAGATCATCGAGCGCGCACAGGTGCGCCCGATCGCCTATTTCGCGCGCGGGCCGCGCAATCTCACCTCGAACCGGCCGATCGCATCGCCCTCGGAGCTGAACGGTTTCCGCATGCGCGTTCCCAACGTGCCGCTCTTCGTCGACACCTGGTCGGCCCTCGGCGCCTCGCCGACACCGATGGCCTTCTCGGAGGTGTTTACCTCGCTGCAGAACGGCACGATCGAAGGCCAGGAAAACCCGCTGGCGCTGATCCAGTCCGCCTCGTTCAACGAGGTGCAAAGCCATGTGAACCTCACCGAGCACGTCCGCTCGTGGATCTACCTAACGATCTCCGAACAGATCTGGGGCCAGTTGTCGGAGGAAGATCGCGAGCACGTGCTGGAAGCGGGACGGCGTGCGCAGGAATTCGAGCGTGAGCAGTTCCTCAGCGACGAAAAGGCGATCCGCGACGATCTGGAGGGCAAGGGCATGACCTTCGTCGAGGTCGATACCGCGGCTTTTGCAACCGCCGCGCGCGACGCCGTGATCAACAGCGTCGACGAGAGCATCCGGCCGATCGTCGAAGACCTGTTCAGTCAGCAGTAGTCATTGAAACGGAGCGCGGCCACCAACGGCCGCGCTCCCCTTGCAATGAGGTGAGCGCATCATGACGGCCGTCACCCGCATAGCCGATGCTCTGGACATGCTCTGTCGCATCGCGATCGGCATCGCCTTCGCCGTGCTGATCGCAGCGGTCGCGATCCAGGTCTATGCCCGCACCTTCACGAGCAGCTCGCCTATATGGACCGAGGAACTGGCGCGCTTCATGCTGCTCTACATGGCAGGCATAGGCGCTGGGCTCTGCCTTCGCAGCGGCGACCTCGTCAACGTCGACATCATCCAGGATGCGATGTCGGAACGCATTGCATGGTGGATGCGGCTGATCTCTACGATCCTTACCGCCGGGCTCGCGGCTCTGATGATCGCGCCGGCCTGGCGCTTCACAAGCATCGGCGCCATGCAGACCTCACCCAGTCTGCGCTGGTCGATGGACATGATTCACGCCAGCGTTCTGGTTCTCGCGATCACCCTGCTGGTGTTTTCGCTTCTCCGCGCCATCGGAATGCTGACGGGCAGCGACGATGGTCGCGCGCATTTTGCCGAGGAGGAATAGGTGGAACTTTTCTGGCTCTTCGGCACATTTCTCATCACGCTCGCGCTTGGCGTCCCGGTGGCGATCTGCCTCGGACTGGCGTCGCTTGCCTATATCGTCGCCTCGGGCATGCCGCTGGTGATCATCCCGCAACGCATGTTCGCGGGCATCGATGTGTTCGTGCTCCTGTGCATCCCCGGCTTCATCCTCGCCGGCAACCTGATGAACGGCGGCGGCATCACCGAACGCATCATCCGTTTCGCCAACGCGCTTGTCGGATGGATGCGCGGCGGGCTCGGCATGACCAATGTCGCCGGCTCGATGCTCTTCGGCGGCATTTCGGGCACGGCTGTAGCCGACGCCGCCTCGCTCGGCAGCGTGCTGATACCAGGCATGAAGAAGTCCGGCTATCCGGCCGACTTCTCGGCCGCCATCACCGCGGCGTCTTCCACGGTCGGGCCGATGATCCCGCCCAGCGTGCCGATGATCATCGTCGGCGCGCTGTCGGGAATCTCGGTCGGCCAGATGTTTCTCGCCGGTGCCGTACCGGGCATCCTCATGGGCATCGGCATGATGGTCGCCTGCTACATCATCTCCGTGCGGCGCAATTTTCCCCGCCAGGAATGGAAGGGCGTACGCGAACTCGTCACGTCGTTCTTCAGCGCGTTCTGGGCGATCGCCATGACGGCGCTCATCGTCGGCGGCCTCATGTCCGGCGTCGCCACGCCGACCGAAACCGCCATAGTCGCTGCCATCTATGCCTTCGTCGTCGGTGCATTCGTTTACCGCGAACTGCCGATCGCCAGAGTGCCGAAGATCGTCATCGACAGCGCCGTCTCGTCAGCGGGCATTCTCGCGCTGGTCGGCTTCGCCAACGTCTTCGGATCGATCCTTTCGGCCGAACGCATCCCGCAGATGATCGTCAGTGCGGTTCTGTCCATCACCGACAACAAGTTTCTGGTGATCCTGCTTATCAACCTGCTTCTCCTGTTCGTCGGCATGTTCATGGAGACGATCGCAGCGCTCATCATCCTGTTCGTGCCGCTGCTCACGCTGGCGCAGGCCGTGGGGATCGATCCGCTGCATTTTGCCACCTTCGCCGTGCTCAACCTGATGCTGGGTTTGACTACGCCGCCGGTCGGCGTCTGCCTGTTCGTCTGCGCCAACATCGCCCGCCTGCCGCTTCTACCGGTGGTCAAGGCGATCGTGCCTTTCCTGCTTTCAAACATCATCGTGCTGCTGCTGGTGTCTTACGTTCCGGCGATCTCGACCTGGCTGCCGACCACGCTGATGGCGCGATAATCTGTACGGAGTCGTTCCATGAAAACCCGCGTCTGCCGGCTGCACGAGAAGGGCGACATCAGGATCGAGGAGATGGATGTCGCAGAGCCGGGTGCGGGCCAGGTGCTGGTCGCCATGGGCGCCGGCGGCATCTGCGGGTCCGATCTTCACTACTACCAGGATGGCGGCTTCGGACCGATCCGTGTCCGCGAGCCGATCATCCTCGGCCACGAGGTGGCGGGCACCGTTCGCGCCATCGGTCCTCAGGTTGAGGGGCTGGAGCCGGGCGACCGAGTCGCGGTCAACCCCAGCCGCTCATGCAACAAGTGCCGCTATTGCCTCGAAGGTCTCCAGCAGCATTGCCTAACGATGCGCTTCTTCGGTTCGGCCTTGCGGTTCCCGCACGAGCAAGGCGGCTTCCGCGACCTCATGGTCGTCGACGCCTACCAGTGCGTAAAGCTCGAAAACGATCAGGTGTCGCTTGCCGAGGCCGCCTGTGCGGAGCCGCTGGCGGTCTGCCTGCATGCGCTCAACCGCGCCGGCGCGTCGGCTAGCAACATCGCCGGCAAGACGGCGCTCGTCAGCGGTGCTGGTCCGATCGGTGCGCTGGTAATCGCTGCCCTGCGCCATGCAGGCGCGAGCCATATCGTGGCGACCGACCTGCAG
Source organism: Mesorhizobium sp. DxT (assembly GCF_058448885.1). Classification (NCBI taxonomy): domain Bacteria; kingdom Pseudomonadati; phylum Pseudomonadota; class Alphaproteobacteria; order Hyphomicrobiales; family Phyllobacteriaceae; genus Mesorhizobium; species Mesorhizobium sp. DxT. The sequence goes on from NZ_JBZFLJ010000006.1 coordinate 275,896, forward strand.
GACGCCGCGCTGGACGTTGCACGACGCATGGGCGCCGACGAGATCATCAATGTCGGCTCGAACCCGGAACGGCTCGACACCTACACCGAGGGCAAGGGCACTTTCGATCTCGCCTTTGAATGCTCGGCTGCGGCGCCAGCGGTACGCGCCGCTATCGCGGCTATCCGGCCGCAGGGCACTTTGGTCGAAGTGGGCGTGGCCGGAGATGTCGCGGTGCCGCTGAACCTGATTGTCGGCAAGGAGATCGCGTTCGTCGGCACGCACCGCTTCGTCGGCGAATACGCCCAGGCGGTGAAGCTGATCGATCAGCGGCGCATCGATGTCAGGCCGATCATCACCGGCGCGGTCGATCTCGCGGAAGCGCCGGCCGCCTTCGAGGTCGCCGGCGACCGCAGCCGCGCCATCAAGATGCAGCTCACCTTCGCAAGCTAGTTGACGATCAGACGCAGATCGACGACGGCTTGACCGCCGCCGTCTGCACCAGATCGGTCAAGCGACCTCGCGCTTCTCGTTGAAGGCGATGTCACCCACGACACGCACCCGCACGCGGCGCGCATCCCCGGGCAGATAGGCGATCGGAATATCCTCCGTATCGAGCAAGGAGATCGTGCCCGGCTGCGCTCCAGCCTCGATCGCGCGCTGCCGGGCAAGCTTCTCGGCCTCCGCGATGGCAGCGTCGCGGCTCATCTCGGAAAAGACCTGATCGACCTCGCCCGATACCTGCGCCATGGCGGCGCCAAGTGCATTGGCGACGCCCGCGTGCTCTACGCGCAGGACCTCGCTGACGCCGTTCAGCTTTTCGGGGATGAGGAACGAGCCCCCGCCCACAGCGATGAGCTCGACGCCATCCGCAGAGGTTTTCATACGGTCGACGCTGTCCTCGACCATCTGCTCGATACGCTTGAGCAAGGTCGAAACGAGCGTCTGGTCGAGGTGGCTGACCCGGTCGCGGTCGCCGATCTCGACAAGCCCCGCAGCAACCGCGATGTCGGTCGTGGTCAGCGTCGATCCGCCGAAGACAAGCGCCTCGCTGGTGATGCGATAGCCGACGCTGCGCGGACCGATCGTGCCCTTCTCCGGGTCGATGATCGTGCCCCCGCCGAGCGCCATGGGCAACAGGTCTGGCATGCGGAACAGCGTGCGCACGCCGCCGACCTCGACAACGTTATTCGCCTCGCGCGGGAAGCCGCCGACGAGGCAACCGATGTCGCTGGTCGTGCCGCCGACATCGATGACCATCGCCTCCTTGAGACCGGTCAGGAATGCAGCGCCGCGCATCGAATTGGTCGGGCCTGACGCAAAGCTGTAAACCGGGTTGGCGGCCGCCACTTCGGCGAGCACCACCGTGCCGTCGTTCTGCGTCAGATAGAACGGCGCATGGACACCCGATTCCTTCAGCGCCTTGGCGAACGCGTCGACCGTGCGCTGGCCCAGCCCCTGCAATGCGGCGTTGAGCAGTGTCACGTTCTCGCGTTCGAGCAGGCCGATGCGGCCAAGCGTATGCGACAGGGTGATCCGCGCGTCGGGCATCACTGAGCGTACGATCTCAGCGGCCTCGACCTCACATTCCGTGGTCAGCGGCGAAAACAGCGCAGTGATGCCGACGGACTGGATGCCAGCATCGCGGATGCGCATCGCAGCATCCCGCACGGCGTCGCGATCCAGCGGCACGAGCGGCCGCCCGTCATATTCATGTCCACCCTCGACCATGAAGCTCAGGGGATCGACTGCCTCGCGCAGGTCGTCCGGCCAGTCGACCATCGGCGGAAGGGAGGCGCCGGCCGGCATCGCGATGCGGATCGCACCGACGCGTTCGAGGCGAGCCCGCTCCACCACCGCATTCGTGAAATGCGTGGTGCCGATCATCACCGCATCGACCTGCGAGGCGCTGGCCGGCTGGCTGGCAGTGACATGGCGGATCGCATCGACCACGCCTTTCATCACATCCGCCGTGGTGGGAAACTTGATTGAACTGAGAACGGTTTCGCCGTCGATCAGGACAGCGTCGGTGTTCGTCCCGCCGACGTCGATGCCAATACGCTTCATGATGCAAATACCGATTTGAAGTCCAGGTCGTAGCCGAACGCCCGGGGGCCGACATGTTCGAGACCCTTGGGGGTCTGCAACACGGCCGGCGCAGGAAGAGCAACGGCCGTCACGCGCTGTCCGTAGCGGACGGTCTCTGTCCCGATCGCTTCGCCCGACACCGTATCAAGCAGACAGATCAGGTCCGGCGTCATCGCCATTGGCGTGCCATCGCGGAAGGCGACGGCCCACTCGTTCTGGAAGGAGAGTTCCAGCAAAGACCCGCGATCCGAATCGAGCCCTTCGATCTTTGCAACGCCGCGCAGGAAGCCGCCGGTCGTGGTGCGGTCGACATCCGTGACCTTGCCCCTGAAAAGCTCGACACCGCCCTCGTGCTCCAGCACCGCGGCAACGGGGTCGGTGTGGCGCGCGCGCGCCGAGAGCACCGCCCGGCCCAGGCTCGTTGCCTTGGTGACGGTGTGCAGCACGCCCCAGTCCTTCACCTCGCGGCCCGTACGTGGCGCCTTGCAGGTTGCCGAGGTGGAACCGACTTCGGTGCAGACCTTGCGCGAAATCCGCTCCATCCACTTCCAGCTTGCCGCCTTGGCGACGATCGCCTCGTTGTCGCGGCAATCGACCAGCGTCAGCGGGTACATCTGCAGATCGCCGATCGCGAAGGATGTCATCTGTGCTTCCGGATAGGCGCGACCCATCGCGTCGGCGTCAACGACCGGGATGTCGAGCATCGCACCGGCAAGGAACGGCGACAGCGCGTTGCCGCCGCCGATCTCGACGCTCATCACTGCGCGGAACGGCCTGCCCGTATATTCTTCCATAAGCTTCATGGCGCGCGCGAGATGCGCCGGGTCCACCAGCCTCTCCTGACCGACGAGTGGCGCGCCCATCTTGGAAACGACAGCCACCGCATCGTCGTCATCGAGTTCCAGCGGGTCGATGAGCCTGCATTTGCGGCCGTCGCGATAAAGTTTCTTGAGATTGAGCTGCGCCAGATAGGGGCTGCCACCGCCGCCCGTTCCAAGTATCCAGGCGCCCACTGCCAGCGGATCGATCTCGTCCACCTCGAAGTCACGGATCATATTCACCTCCGAAAGATGCGCTAGAAGCTAGCTTCGGAGACCGGCCGACAATATAAGGAACTGCCCCTATATCGCGCTTGCCCAACGAATAGGCATTCCGCCCGGGGTCGACAGGAGTATCTCGCCACGTGACCACGACGGACAACAGCACCGCCCCGGCCCCGCCGAAGAAGGTGATGTTCGTCAGCGTCGGGCAGTCGCCGCGCTCCGACCTGATCGGCGACATACTCGCCAATCTCGACATGCCGATCGAGGCCCTGGAACTGGGAGCGCTGGACGGGCTGTCGGCACGAGAGATCGACAACCTCCGGGTCAGGCCGGGCGAGACCAGCATCGTGACCCGGCTGGCCGACAACAGCGAAATCGTTGTTTCCAAAGCGCGGATCGGCGAGCGCATGGCGCAACTTGTCGCCGCGTTTCGGCCGAATGAATTCGACCTGATCGTTATCCTTTCGACCGGTCTTTTCCGCGACTTCGACAGCACCTGCCTGACCGTCAACGCGCAGCGCGCGCTGGAATCGGCGGTTTTTTCGCTGGCCGCGCAAGGCTCGTCGGTCGGCCTGATCCAGCCGCTGGAACGGCAGATCAACGAACTCGATATTCCGGCGCTCCAGCCATATCGGATCACAGCCAGCCATGCGCTCGACAACGACAAGCAGTCGCTTGCGCGTGCGCTGTTCGACCTCGCCGACTGCGAGATCATCGTGCTCAACTCTGTGAGCTTTTCCGAAGCCGACCGCGAGATGGCAGCCAAGGTGACCGGCAAGCCGGTCGTGCTCGCCCGCAGGATCATCGCCAGCGCCGTGCGCCTGCTTCTCTACCAGTCGCAGCCGATTACCCTGCCGGGCATGTCGAGCGAGTTCACCGAGCGCGTCAACCGGCTCACCGCGCGCGAGCGGCAGGTCATGTCGCTGGTCGCCGAAGGGCTCTCGAACAAGGCGATCGCGCGACAGCTTGGCATCAGCCCGAAGACCGTCGAGATACACCGCTCGAACGTGATGTCGAAAATGGAAGTCGCTTCTTCGGCTGCCCTCATCCGCATGGTGATTCAGGCCGGGCATCCCTGATTTGCCGCCGTGGAAGGCATGCGATTGCACGGCGAAGCGGCAGCGCCAACCCGCGTTTCCCTCCTCACCTAGGGGGAGTTCCCTATAGTCGCGCGGACTTTTTGACGGCTAGCTTGGTTCCATCAGCAGGAGGAACCGAGCCACATGTCCGGCATTGCGCGCATCGCATTCGTTACGATCGGCCAGACCCCGCGTTCCGACATCGTGCCGGAGATGATGGCCGAGATCACGGCCGGGCTCGACGCCAAACCTGTCTTCCAAGAATTCGGAGTCCTGGACCACCTTGAAGGCGACGCGCTGGATACGTTTCGCGCACACGATGGCGAGTTGTCGTTCGCGACCCGCCTGCGCGACGGCACGGAGATCATTACCTCCAAGGAACGGACCGAAGAGCGCCTGAACGAAATCCTGGCCGAGATCGACGCCGGCGGATTTGATCTTGTCGTGCTTCTGTGCACCGGTACCCGCATCGACCCGCTGAAGAACACGCTTGTGGTCGAAGCCCAGAGGATCGTGGACTCCACCGTCGAGGCGCTTGCCGCTTCCTGCCGCAAGCTGGGCGTGATCGTCCCGCTCGAAAGGCAGGTCGCGGAATTTGCGCGCCGGCACGTCTTCGCAGGAGAGCCGACCGTGGTATCGGCGTCACCCTATTCGGGAAACGGCGTATCGGACGGCGCCAAGGGCGTGGCCGACTGCGACCTCGTGGTCATGCATTGCATGGGTTACACGGCCGCGATGCTGGACGAGGTCCGCACCCAGACGAATGCGCCGGTTCTGCTCTCCCGACGCGTCGTGGCAGGCGTCGTTCGCCAGATGATTTGAGGCTTGGGTTGAACACCTGAATAAAAGGGGAACTATCGATGAAGAAAAACCTTGTTCTGGCCGCGATAACAGCAGCACTGCTGAGCGGCACCCTGATGACATCGCCGGCATCCGCCTTCGAGCGCACCGACAATGGCGAAATCATCGTCTTTGCCGGTCGCCAGGCGATCCCTGTTCTCGATCCCCATGTGCGCTACGACTGGTCGACGCGCATGATCCAGCAGGCCGTATATGACGCGCTGGTCAAATACGAAGGCGACCCAGCCGAGATCAAGCCGTGGCTCGCCGAGAGCTGGGAGACGAGCGAAGACGGCAAGACCTGGACCTTCAAGCTGGTCGAGAACGCCAAGTTCCACAATGGCGACCCCGTCAACGCCGAGGCCGTTCGCTATTCCTTCGAGCGCGGCCTCAAGCTCAACAAGGGCGTGGCCTGGATGCTGAAGGACTTCCTTGCACCCGAAGGCATCACCGTCGTTGACGACTACACCGTCCAGTTCGAACTCAAGGCGCCCTACGCGCCGTTCCTGTCTTTCATGCCCTGGTGGTTCATCGTCAATCCCGAGCAGGTCAAGGCCAACGAGGTCGACGGCGACTATGGCGAGAAGTGGCTGACGGAAAACGCGGCCGGGTCCGGTCCCTTCAAGCTCGGCCGCTGGGAGCCGAACGTCCTCTATGAAATCGAGGCCGTCGCGGACTACTGGAAAGGCTGGCCGCAGGGCGAGAACCGTCCGGCTGGCGTCATCTACCGCATCATCCGCGAACCGTCCGCACAGCGCGCGTCGCTGCAGCGCGGCGAGGTCGACATTGTCGAGGGCCTGACCTCTGACGACTATGTCCAGATCGCCAACACGCCCGGGATCGAGATCCAGAACCACAAGGGCATGACCACCTTCGGCATCAAGTTCAACACCCAGCAGGGCCCCACCGCCGACATCAACCTGCGCAAGGCGATTGCCTACGCGCTCGACTACGATGCGCTCATCCAGATCTACAACGGCGCGGCGTCCTTGCAGACGAGCCCCCTGCCCGATGCCATGCGCGGTCATATCGATGTCCCCGATATTCCGCGACAGGACATGGCCAAGGCGAAGGAATATCTGGCGAAATCCCAATACCCGGATGGAGGCATCACGCTGCCTTACGTCCATGTCGCCGGTCTGGAAGAGGCGCGTCGTATCGGCCTGGTGCTTCTCGAAAACCTCAAGGAACTGAACATCAACGTCGAGATTACGCCGGAGCAGTGGCCGAATATGGTGGCCAACGGCTCGCGGGTTGAAACCTCGCCGGCGATGACCTCGGTCTACGTCACGCCGATCTCGACCGACCCGGATGCGGTGGCCTATCAGTATCACAAGAATAGCTGGGGCCAGTATTACGCGATGGCGTTCTACGACAATCCGGACGTTGCCGGTATGATCGACAAGGCTCGCGCCAGCACCGACTGGGACGAGCGCGCCGATCTCTATGCAAAGATCCAGACGCAGATCGTCGCCGACCAGCCGGAGGTGTTCGGCATGCTCCAGAACCGCCGCTGGGCACACCGCGACTATCTGGAGGGCTTCAAGTTCAGCCCCGTACGGTTTACCGGCGAGGTCGACCTCTATCCCCTGTGGATCGACGCGGAATAATACCGCTACGCGGGGAGCGTCCGCGCTCCCCGCGCCGACAAGGACCAAAGGCCACATGCTGAGCTTCACGCTGCGGAAACTGGCGACTCTGGTGGGAACCATGCTCGGCATCGCCGCGCTGACGTTCCTCATCACCAATGTCGCGCCGGGCGATCCTGCCCGCCTTGTCGCCGGCCCCAACGCCACCGAGGACATGGTCGAGACCATCCGTGTGGAAAACGGGCTAGACAAGCCGCTCCCCGAGCAGTTCTTCATCTATATGAGCGGCCTGCTGCGGGGCGATCTCGGTACATCCATCGTGACGACGCGCCCCGTCATCGACGAGCTTCTGCGCTACGCACCGGCGACGATAGAGCTGGTTCTGGTCGCCATGGCGCTGGGCATATTCGTCGGAGTGCCGCTCGGCATGCTGTCCGCTGTCTACCGCAATAGCTGGTTCGACCACCTGACGCGAATATTTTCCATCTCCGGTGTAGCACTTCCGGCATTCTGGTTCGGCATTCTCCTGCAACTATTCTTCGCGGTTCAGATGGGTTGGCTGCCCGTATCTGGACGCCTGCCGCTCGTCGCACGGCCGCCGGAACCCATCACGCACCTGCTCCTGGTCGATGCGCTTCTGCGCGGGCAGTTCTCCCTGTTCTGGACAGCGCTCAGCCACATCATCCTCCCAGCCATCGTGCTATCGTTCCCCTGCCTGGCCTCGATCCTGCGCGTCAATCGCGCCGAGATGGTCGAGGTTTTGCAATCCGACCACGTCGTCGCTGCCCGCGCGCACGGCCTGTCGTCGCGCCGCATCGTTGCGCTTTACGCGCTCAAGAACGCAATGCTGCCGACGCTTGCGATGATTGGCCTGCGCTTCGGCTGGATGCTGGGTTCGACGGTGCTGGTGGAAACCGTCTTCGACTGGCCCGGCATCGGCCTCTACGCGGTGTCGTCGGCGCTGTCGTCGGACTTCAAGCCGGTCATCGGCGTGACCCTGCTGATCGGCTTCTTCTTCATCATCGCCAATACGATCGTCGACCTCGCCTATGCATGGATCGACCCGCGCCTGAGGAATGCCTGATGACGACCAACGACATCACGCCGCCGGCACGGCTGTCCTTCCGCGAGCGGCACGAAAGCAGCATCCGCCAGTGGCGTCTCTACGCCTACACCTTCGCCGGCAGTTTCTCGTCGATGCTCGGTCTCGTGCTGGTGGTGCTGTTCCTGCTTCTGGCAGCTTTCGGGCCTTGGCTCGCCCCCTATCCCGAACATACGACCGGCGGCTTCGACATGGCGCAGCGCCTTCAGCCGCCCAGCGCCGAGCATCTCTTCGGCACTGACGAGATGGGCTCAGACATCCTGTCGCGCGTCATCGTCGGTGCCCGGACCTCGCTTTGGATCGGCGTCCTCATCACCGGTATCGGCGCGCTCATCGGCATACCGCTCGGCATCATCGCCGGCTACAAGGGCGGCTTCATCCGCGCGGCCATCATGCGTCTCACGGAACTTTTCCTGGCCGTTCCCGGTCTGGCGCTTGCGCTGGCCATCGTCGCTGCCCTCGGTCCGGGCATCACCAACTGCGTCATTGCACTGGCGATCGTATGGTGGCCGGGCTATGTGCGCCTGGTCGAGGCCAAGACGCTTTCGGTCAAGGAAGAGCTGTTCGTCGAATCCGCCCGCTCGCTCGGCGCTCGCACGCCATGGATCCTGTGGCATCACATCCTGCCGAACTGCTGGTCGCCGATCATCGTCAAGATGAGCATGGACATGGGCATGGCGATCCTTTCGGCCGCCAGCCTCGGCTTCATCGGGCTGGGCGCGCGACCGCCGGCGCCGGAATGGGGTGCCATGATCTCGGTGGCGCGCAGCTACATGCCCGACTGGTGGTGGTACTCGTTCTTCCCGGGAGCCGCGATCTTCCTGACCGTGCTGGGCTTCAACCTGCTCGGCGACGGCTTGCGTGACATTCTCGATCCGAGGAGCCGCGAACGATGAGCGACCTTCTCGAGATCAGAGACTTCACGCTCGACATCGATACGTTCGACGGCCCGGTCCATGTGCTGAAGAACATCAACCTCACCGTGAAGCGCGGCGAGACGCTGGGCATCGTCGGGGAGTCCGGCTCAGGCAAGACGGTGCTGGTCCGTTCCATCCTCGGCATAGGTCCGAAGCGTTCACGAACGGTAGACGGCAGCATTGCGTTCGACGGGATCGACCTTTCGACGCTGAGCGACGTGGAATGGAAGAAGATCCGCGGCGTGCGGATCTCTATGATCTTCCAGGACCCGATGACCTACCTCAATCCGCTATTCACGATCGGGCAGCAGATCGGCGACGTCATCGCCGCGCATGGCCGCGCGACGGGTACACCGACAAGCCATAAAGCGCGCCGCGCGCGCAGCGAGGAACTGCTCGACCAGGTCGGCATTCCCGATCCTGCACGCGTCTGCGACCAGTATCCGCACCAGCTCTCCGGGGGCATGCGCCAGAGGGTGCTGATTGCCATGGCGCTGTCCGGCAAGCCCGACCTGCTGATTGCCGACGAGCCGACCACCGCGCTCGACGTCACCGTTCAGGCGCAGGTGCTCGACCTCATCAACGAGCTTGTCGAGAAGCTGAACCTCACTGTCATCATGATCAGCCACGACGTCGGCGCCATCGCGACCGTAGCAAAGCGATGCGCGGTGATGTACCACGGCGAAATCGTCGAGGAAGGCGAGACTGTCGAGATCCTGCGCGCGCCCAGGCACGAATACACCAGAAAGCTGCTTGCCGCCGTTCCCGATATCGATGCCCCGGTAGAGCTACAGGCAGCGTCTCCCGCCGCTACGCCGTTGCTTGAGGTCAAGGACTTGTCGAAGGTCTATTCGACCCGTTCGGGCGGCGAAGTCCGTGCCGTCGACGCGGTCGATTTCTCCGTGGCCAAGGGAGAGATACTCGGCATCGTCGGCGAATCCGGCTCCGGAAAATCGACGATCGCCCGCCTCGTGCTGCGCCTTATCGAACCGACCGGCGGACAGGTGATCTTTGACGGGCAGGACATTACCGGGCTTTCCGGAGAGCCTTTGCGGCTCATGCGCCGGCATATGCAGCTCGTGTTCCAGAACCCGCATTCGGCGCTCAACGGGCGCCATACGATCGGCGATGCCATCGGCGAGCCTTTCCGCATCCAGTCGAAGCTGTCGCGGCGTGACATCGACGCGGAGGTGGACAGGCTGCTGGACATCGTGCAGTTGCCGCGCCTGTTCCGCTATCGCTACCCGCACGAACTGTCGGGCGGCCAGAAGCAACGTGTGTGCATCGCTCGTGCCGTCGCGCTGAACCCGAAACTCCTGCTTCTCGACGAGCCGACTTCGGCACTCGACGTGTCCGTGCAGGCGCAGGTGCTCGCGTTCCTGCGCGAACTGCGCGAGGAACTGGACCTGACCTACGTCTTCATTTCCCACGACCTCGCGGTGGTGCGCGAACTGTGCGACCGGGTGCTGGTGATGAACCGTGGCAGGATCGTCGAGCAGGGCAAGACGGCGGACATCTTCAACGCGCCGAGCGAAGACTACACCCGAGGACTTCTTGCAAGCGCGCGCAAGACCTCCAAATCGGCCTTCACGTCAGTGGAGGCCGCGTGATGCGGTCGTGAGCATCGGCCGCGGCGTTTCCCCCGCCGAGGTTTCCATCGCGATTGCCAGCCGTCGATGTCCAGCGTCTCAGCGCCGTTGCCGTTGCCCTACAGGGCAGACGGAACGAAGGAGAAGCTCCCACGTTGCCTGATCTGGAACGTGGAGACGGCAATGGCGCCACGCAGTTTCTGGAAGGGCTATCTGCGGCTTTCGCTGGTGACATGCCGGGTTGCGATGGTTCCTGCCACCTCGCCCAGAGGCAAAGTGCGTTTTCACACAATCAACCAAGCCACCGGCAATCGCGTCGAAAGCCGCTATGTCGACGAGGAAACCGGCAAGCCGGTTCGCGAGAGCGACGAGGTGAAAGGGTATCCCATTTCCGAGGACAGGTTCATCCTGCTCGAGGATGACGAACTGGAGGCGGTCGCGCTCGAAAGCGCACGAACCATAGACATAGACACCTTCGTGGCTAGGGAGGAAATTCCCTGGATATGGCTCGACAAGGCGCATTATCTCACACCCGACGACAAGATCGCCGAAGAAGCCTTTTCGGTGATCCGCGATGCGATGGCCGCGACGGGCATGGTCGGCATTTCGCGCGTGGTGCTCTACCGGCGAGAGCGCGCGTTGATGCTAGAGCCGCGCGGCAAAGGCATCGTCGTCTGGACGCTGCGATACGGTGACGAAGTGCGGGAGGCGGAAGACTATTTCTCCGGCATCGACAAAGGCAAACCGGATACAAAAGCGTTGCGGATGATCGGCAAGTTGATCGACGAACGCACCGCCGAATGGGACCCTTCCATCGTGCAGGACACGGTGCAGAAGCGCCTGAAACGCATCATTTCTTCAAAGAAGAAAAAGCAGAACCCGCCGGCACCGCGAAAGGGCGGGAAGAAGGAAGCACCGGCCGATACGCCCGACAATGTGGTTTCGATCATGGACGCGCTGCGTAAAAGCGTCGAGGCCGAGAAGAAGGGCGGCAAGTCGCGCTGAAGGCTATGATTTCTTGACTTTCAGCGGCGCGGCGGCCTTGCGGAAATCGCTCCACGGATCAGCAGCGAGATTGTCGAGCCGCGCCATCGCATTGTCGACGGTAAAGTAGCCTGGGCCGATCTCAGGCGCTAGATCCTCCCAGCCCAGAGGCATAGCAACCGTTGCGCCCTTTCGCGCACGCGTTGAATACGGCGCAATCGCGGTCGCGCCGCGGCCGTTACGCAAGTAGTCGACGAATATCCTGCCCTTGCGCTCCGCCTTGGTCGCCTTGGCGATGAAGCTGCCCGGAGCATCCGCTTCCATGGAATCGGCAAGTTGCCGCGCGAAGTCCTTGACCACGTCCCAGCCGACCGCGGGTTTCAGGGGCGCGACGACATGGAGGCCCTTGCCGCCAGTGGTCTTTACGAAAGCGGTGAGCTTGGCGGCTTCCAGCCGCTTACGCACCTCAAGCGCAGCGTCGATCACCGTGCTCCAGGCAACGCCATCGCCCGGATCGAGGTCGATCACGAGCTGGTCCGGCCTTTCGAGCTCGTCGAGGCTGGCCTGCCAAGTATGGATTTCCAGGGAAGCGCCCTGCACGAGGCCGACCAGTCCATCCAGGGAATCGACGGCTATCAGAGTGTCATCCTCGCCGTCTCCCTGCGGATCGCGACGTGTGAGGATTTCGCCGCTCATCCCCTTCCAACCGTGTTTCTGGAAGAAGCACTGCTGGGCTGTGCCTTGCGGGCAGCGCACAAGCGCCAGAGGGCGCGAAACGACATGCGGGGCCATCAGCCGCCAGACCTGAGCATAATAGCTCGCAAGCCCCTCCTTGGTGACGCCGGCATCCTTCCAGTAGACGCGGTCGGGGTGCGTGAGCTTCACCTTTGAGGTCGACGCCTTTCTGGTTGCCACGCCTTCATCCTCGCGCACCACTTCGCCGGCCGGCTTGTCCTCCCGCAGGCCACGAAACGCAGCATGGCGCAGCCTGCCATCCGCAGTCCAGTCGCGAAATTCGACCTCGGCGACCAATTGCGGTTTGACGAAACGGACGCCGCGCCGGGCCACCGCGTCGAGCTTGTCGGCAAACGGGGACGTCTTGCGTTCAAGGGCGCTGAGACGGGTGTAGAGATCGTGCGCGACTTCACGACTGAAGCCTGTGCCAACACGCCCCACGTGACGCAGCTTCCCGTCGTCGTAGACGCCCAGCACGAGCGAACCGATGGCCTGTTTCGACGTTGTCGAAGGCATGAAGCCACCAACGACCATCTCCTGCCGGTCGCTGCATTTCGACTTGACCCAGTCGCGCCCGCGACCGGAGGCGTATTTGCCGGAGGCACGCTTGGAAACGACGCCCTCCAGACTGAGGCGGCAGGCGTGGCGCAGCACCATCTCGCCGTCTTCTTCGAAGTGGTCGGAGTAGCGTAACGTATCCGGCGCGCCCTCGATAAGCTTGGCCAGCGCCGCCTTGCGATCCACGAGCGCGGCACCGCGCAGGTCGCGACCGTCCAGATAGAGAATATCAAAGGCATAGTAGACAAAACGGTCCGCGCGACCGGCGCTCAAATCCGCCTGCAGCGCGGAAAAGTCCGAAGCGCCGCCTGCAGCTTCGACGACCAGTTCACCATCGAGGATAGCCTGCTCGACAGGCAACGCGCCAAGCGCCTTCGGCACGTCTTCGCCGAATTTCGCGGTCCAGTCGAGACCGCTTCGGGTCAGCAATTTCACCTTGCCCTTTTCGATGCGGGCCTGGAGACGGTATCCGTCGAACTTGATCTCGTGGATCCAGCCCTTGCCGGCAGGTGCGTGCGGCTTCAGCGTGGCGAGCTGAGGCGCGACGAATTCCGGCATGCGCGCCTTCTTCGTCCCGCGAACCGCGGGTGCAGCCTTCTGTGGCGCCTTGTCGATCTTGCCGGTCCGGGACGACCAGCCTGGCTCCTCGCCGGCCACGTCCGCGACCTCCCTGCCGGTTTTGACGGATTCCGGCCGTTCCTCCAGAATGTCGGGATCGTCTTCCGAGCGGGCCTGGTCGTCGTCGCCCTTTATCAGCAGCCAATTGTCGCGCTTTTCTCGCGGCCGCTTCGCCATCCGCACGAGATGCCAACGGCCGGAAAGCTTCTCGCCCTCGAGCGTGAATTCGAGATGGCCCTTCTTGAGGCCATTCTTCGCATCACCTTCCGGCTTCCATGTTCCGCGATCCCAGACGATGACCGTCCCGCCGCCATATTCGCCTTTCGGGATCGTTCCCTCGAAGTCGCCATAGTCGAGCGGATGGTCCTCGACATGGACGGCAAGCCGCTTCTCCGACGGCACAAGGCTCGGGCCGCGCGTGACGGCCCAGCTCTTGAGAACGCCGTCCATCTCCAGTCGAAAATCGTAGTGCAGTCGGCGCGCGTCATGCTTCTGCACGACGAAACTGTTTCCGGCCGAAGCCTTGCGATCCGCGCCCTTCGGTTCGGGCGTCTTTTCGAAATCGCGCATGCGGCGATATGTGTCGAGCGCCATTGCTCAACCGGCCTTGCGTTTGGGCGTTGAAGCCGTCGAAGCCTTCTTCTTCGCGCTCCGCTTTCCCTTGCCGGCGGCGGCAGCACTCTCGCGCAGCGCTTCCATCAGGTCGATGACCTTGCCCTCGCGCTTTCGCTTCGGCTTTTCGATCTCGCGGCCCTCCGCCTTGGCCTTGACCAGTTCGGCGAGCGCGGCGTCATAGCGGTCGTCGAAGGCGGAGGGGTCGAACGTGCCGGATTTGGTGTCGATGATGTGCTTGGCGAGGTCGAGCATCTCGCCCTTGATCTTCATTTCGGGCACGGCGTCGAACGCATCGTCGGCAGCGCGCACCTCGCAGTCGAAGTTCAGCGTGTTGGCGAAGAGGCCACAGCCGCGCGGCCGGATCAGCAGGGTGCGCACCCGCCGGAACAGTACGGCGCGGGCCAACGCAACCACCTTCTTCTTGCGCATGCCCTCGCGCATCACGGCGAATGCCTCTTCGGCCGCTTCGTCTGCCGGCGCGACGAAATAGGGCTTGTCGAAATAGACCGTGTCGACTTCGTCGCACGGGACGAAACTCTCGACTGCCAGAGTCTTGTCGCTCTCCGGCACCGCCGCCGCGATCTCGTCCGGCTCCAGCAGGACGTAGTTGCCTTTGGACGTCTCGTAGCCCTTGACCTGATCGTCGCGATCGACGGGCTTGCCGGTTTCCTCATCAACGTATTCGCGCCGGACGCGATTGCCGGTCTTTCGATTGACGATATGGAAAGAGACGCGGTCAGAAGTCGTCGCGGCTGCATAGAGTGCAACCGCGCAACTCAATTCTCCGATACTGAGATGGCCTTTCCAGAGGGCTCTCGTCGCCATCGGTGCTTCTCCGTCTGATCCACAACACGGGGCGCTGGCTAAGGTTCCGCAGTGGCGATCGCAGGCGGCATACGAATTCGATGCACTCCGGAACCATACCGATCAGCCCGCCGTTCTGCGCTCAAATCGAGGAGCAGACGATGGCTGACCAGAAGCACGATGAAACCGCTGCCGACGCCGTCGAGCAGCAGCACCGCATCCAGCAGCAGGTGGACAGCAGCGACCAGGAGCAAGGCGACGGCGCGAAGCCCGGCGCGATGCAGGCAGGCGCCCGAACCTATCCGGTTCTGCCCTTTCCGAAACAGCATCAGGCAAAGCCGGGCGACGAGGCGATACTCGAGCCGCCGCCCATGTACGACGCGCCGTTCTGGCGTGGCTCGGGCAAGCTGGAAGGCATGACTGCACTGATCACCGGCGGCGATTCCGGCATCGGCCGCGCCGTCGCGGTTCTGTTTGCCCGTGAAGGCGCCGACGTCGCCATTTCGTATCTGAGCGAACACGAAGACGCCGAGACGACGCGGCTGGCGGTTGCTGACGAAGGTCGGCGTTGCCTGCTTCTTCCGGGAGATGTCAGCGACGAGGCCTACTGCCAGCAGGCCGTCGAGCAGGTCGTCGAGGAATTCGGCAGGCTCGACGTGCTCGTCAACAATGCGGCCTTCCAGTATCACGCGTCCGGTCTCGAGGACCTTGCAAGCGAGCATTTCGATACGACGCTGAAGACCAACCTCTACGGCTATTTCTACATGGCGCGCGCCGCCGTGAAGCACATGAAGAACGGCGGCGCGATCGTCAACACCGGATCCGTAACCGGCATCGAAGGGAGCGCGGAACTGCTTGACTACTCCATGACCAAGGGCGGCATCCACGCCTTCACGCGCGCGCTCGGCTCCAGCCTCGTTTCGAAGGGTATCCGCGTCAATTGCGTCGCGCCGGGGCCGGTCTGGACGCCTCTCAATCCTTCCGAGCGCCCTGCCGAGCAGGTCTCGACCTTCGGTGCGAACACTCCGATGAAGCGGCCGGCACAACCAGAAGAGATCGCGCCCGCCTATGTCTTCCTGGCGTCACCGCAGTGCTCCAGCTACATCACCGGAGAAATTCTGCCCATCATAGGCGGCTACTAACGGCGATGGACGCGTTCGTTGCGGGCAATGACCCGTCGGAGGCCGCAGAGCGCGCCGATCTGGCCTATGTAAACGATGCCGAACCGGGCATCCGCAGGCGCCGTGCCGGAAAGGGCTTCGTCTATCTCGACGAGAAAGGCAAACGCCTCGGAAGCGAAACCATTATCGGGCGGATCAAGGCGCTGGCCATACCACCTGCGTGGATGGATGTGTGGATTTGCACTCTGGCAGAGGGGCACATCCAGGCCACCGGCCGTGACCAGCGCGGACGCAAGCAGTACCGTTACCATCCGGCCTGGACGGCCTGCCGCGACGAAGCGAAGTTTTCGAGCCTTGCCATGTTCGCCCGGGCACTGCCGAAGCTTCGCAAACAGATCGACCGAGATCTTCGCAAGCATGGCTTGCGGCGCGAGCGGGTGCTGGCCTCTGTGGTTCGGTTGCTCGACACCACGCTGATACGTGTTGGAAACGACATCTACAGCCGCGATAACAAGAGTTTCGGCCTGACCACTCTGCGCTCGAAGCACCTCGATGTGGAAGGGGCAAGCCTGCGTTTCTCATTCATTGGGAAATCCGGGCAGAAATGGCGCCTCAAGTTCACCGACCGGAGGATCGCGTCAGTCGTACGCGCAGTGCAGGAACTGCCCGGCCAGCGTCTGTTCCAATATCTCGGCGACGACGGTGAAAGACGCGACATCCGCTCGCAGGACGTCAACGACTACATCAGGACTGCTATCGGCGCGGAATTCACGTCCAAGCACTTTCGCACCTGGGGCGCGACGGTTTCTGCCGCGCTCGCGCTGGGGTCCAGGGAGTTGCCGCCCTCGAAGCGCCAGCAGGCAATCGCGCTCAACGAAGTGCTGGACGCGGTGGCGAAGCGCCTGCGCAACACCCGCGCGGTTTGCCGTCGCTGCTACGTGCACCCTGCGGTCATCGAAGCCTGGCAGGATGGCACGCTGAGTGACGAAATCCAAACACTGCGGCGGCGCTATCGGCAGCCACTGAAAGGCCTGGACACCGATGAATCCATCGTGCTGCGCTGGCTTTCAGCGCGGAACGCCAATCTCGATCGGTAGGAAGGGTGTTGGATCAGTTTTTGTGCGCAAGCGGCTCATCAAGCGTCAGGACGGAAATACCCGCCTCGCGAAGCATGGTCTCCGACACGTCGAAGCTGTGATCCAGCTTTCCGTCGTTCCGGGGCTTCGGCGGACATTCGACGCAGACGATGCCCGACTGTATGATCGCGCGGGCGCAATCGGCGCAGGGGAAGCGGTTCACGTAGATCGTGCATCCCGCGAGCGCAGTTCCCGCGCGCGCCGCATTGTAGATGGCATTGCGCTCGGCATGTTCGATCCAGAAGAATTTCTCGCCGCTCGCGCGGTCGAAACGGCGGTCGTCGGCTGACGAGACGCCACGCGGCAGGCCGTTATAGCCCGTCGCGCGGATCTCGTGGCCGGGCCCGACAACCACCGCGCCGACCTTGAAGTCGCGGTCTTCAGACCAGCTCGCGACCTCGTCGCAGAGCCCCAGGAAACGGCCGCGCCAGATCTCTCCTCCCATCCGGTTCACCCCGCGAAGACGTATGCGGTCTTCACCGTCGTGTAGAATTCGGCCGCATAGCGTCCCTGCTCGCGCGGACCGTAGGAAGAGCCCTTGCGGCCACCGAAAGGCACGTGGAAATCGACGCCCGCCGTCGGCAGATTGACCATCACCATGCCAGCCTGCGACCTGCGCTTGAACTCGCGCGCC
Source organism: Mesorhizobium sp. DxT (assembly GCF_058448885.1). Classification (NCBI taxonomy): domain Bacteria; kingdom Pseudomonadati; phylum Pseudomonadota; class Alphaproteobacteria; order Hyphomicrobiales; family Phyllobacteriaceae; genus Mesorhizobium; species Mesorhizobium sp. DxT. The sequence goes on from NZ_JBZFLJ010000006.1 coordinate 293,327, forward strand.
GATTTCAGGCCTGTTGTGCAGATGCCGGCGGACAGGCCGAACTCGGTGTCGTTGGCCACAGCAAGCGCTTCATCGAAGTCACCGACCTTGATGATCGAGCCGCAAGGCCCGAAGATTTCCTCGCGGTTGATGCGCATGGAATTATCGGTACCGAGAAACAGGGCCGGCGCCTGAAAGAAGCCGTTTGTCGCAAGTTCGAGCCGCTCGCCGCCGATCACTTCGGCCCCTTCCTTACCGGCAAGGTCGACATAGGCGAGGTTGGAATCAAGCTGCTTGCCGTCGACGACCGGTCCGATCTGCGTTTCGGGTGCGAGCGCATCCCCTACCCGAAGAGCCCGCATCCCGGCAACGAGCCTTTCGACGAACGCGTCGTGGACGCCGTCCTCGACGATCAGCCGAGACGAAGCGGTGCAGCGCTGACCGGTGGAGAAAAATGTCCCGTTAAGGCAAGCAGAAACCGCTACGTCGAGATCGGCGTCGTTGAGCACCACCATCGGATTCTTGCCGCCCATCTCGAGCTGGCATTTGCGCTTCAGTCGCCCGCAGACCTCGGCGATATGGCTGCCAGTGCCCACGGACCCGGTGAATGACAGAGCATCGACGCCGGGATGCGTGACGATCGTTTCGCCAACCACTGAACCACGGCCCATCACCAAGTTGAACACGCCGGGCGGGCAGCCGCATTCGTCCAGCAGCCGTGCGATGACATGCGCGCAGGCAGGCGTCAGATCAGCCGGCTTGAGGACCACGCAGTTGCCGTAAGCGAGGGCCGGGGCTGTCTTCCACGCAGGAATGGCGATCGGGAAATTCCATGGCGTGATAAGGCCGACGACGCCGACCGGCTCCCGGGTCACCTCGACATCGATGTCGGGGCGCACCGATGCCAGCATGTCCCCGGTCACGCGCAACGCCTCGCCGGCGAAGAACTTGAACACCTGCGCGGCCCGCATGGTTTCGCCGATGCCTTCGGCCAACGTCTTGCCTTCCTCCCGCGACAGCAGGCGGCCGATTTCCTGCGACCGTTCGGCGAGCTTGCGGCCCACAGCCTCCAGGAGATCATGGCGCGCTTGCGGTGTGGCCGCGGCCCAACCCGGTGCCGCGGCACGCGCTGCCTCCACCGCCCTCTCCGCATCGGCGCTGCTGCCCTGCGCATAAAGGCCGATCACCTCGTCCCAATTCGAGGGATTGCGGTTCTCGCCATAGGTATCAGCGCCGACCCACTCGCCGCCGATCAGATTGTCGTGCTTGTCCATTGATTCCCCCGAATTCAAAGCTGTCCGTCGATGCCGTCGAGTGCCTCACGCGCAGCACCGGCAAGCGGTACGAACGGCGGAAGTACACGGTTCCAGATTGTGTCGCCGGACCGCTTGCCGACGAGATATTTGACCGCCGGCACCAGAGGATGCGCGGCGATGTCGGACCGCAACTTGCCGATCCGGGCAGCAAGGCCGTTTTCGTCTCCCTTTTCGACAAGGGTCGCGCATAGTGGTGCGCTGATGTTGACCGTTGCGGAGATGCATCCTGCAAAGCCCGCCTCCTTCGCCTCCCCGAGGGCCGTTTCCGAACTCGGGAAAACCTTGAGGCCCGGCACCGCCTTCACCAGCGCGCGGCAGTAGGCCAGGTCGCCGGAGGAATCCTTGATGCCGGCAAAGCGTTCCGGATTGGCCTTCGCCAAGCGCGCGACCACGTCGACCGGAATCGGCACGCCCGTCATTTGCGGGAAATTATAGAAATAGACCTGGATCGGCGTATCGCCAAGCGCGCGATCCAGCGCTTCATACCAGGCCACGAGACCATCGCCGCTCACGGGCTTGTAGTAAAACGGCGGCAGCACGAGCGCCACCCGATAGCCCATGTCGGCGGCAGACCGGGTCAGGTCGAGCGTATCCTCCAGCGCCGGCAGGCCCGTTCCCACCATCAGTTTGCCGGCATCGAACGCTTCCGCCGCCCAGGCCATGACGTGCTTGCGTTGCGCGACGCCGAGCGAATTGGCCTCGCCCGTCGTGCCAAGCACGTTCAGGGCATCGCAGCCATTGGCCAGTGCCCAGCCGCAGTGCTCCAGGAAGGCTTCTTTCAGGGCACGACCATTCTCGTCAACCGGTGTCGGAACCGCGGCTACTATGCCTTTCATGCTGTCTTGTCCTCGATCGTTCTTTGTTGGAAATCACGGACCTCGCGATGGTCCGGTATCGGCTTGTCGCCGCGACGCCAGCCTCCCGGCTCGATCAGTGTTCCGTCGGCGTCATAAAACACGTCATTGTTGATGCGCACAAACTCTTGTTCCGCTTCGCCCACTTCGTCGGCGTAGCGGATCGCATCGACGGGACAGATGCTTTCGCACATGCCGCATTCGATGCATTCCACCGGGTGGATGTAGAACATCCGCTCGCCTTCGTAGATGCAGTCGACCGGACAGCTTGTCGTGCAGATCCCATCCTTGACGTCGATGCAGGCGCTCGTGATGACCAGAGGCATTGCAGCTCACTTTCCCTGCCAGACAGGTGTCCGCTTCTCCCGGAAGGCCAGCACGCCCTCGTCCTGATCTTCGGAAAGGAGCGCTGCGATCAGCTCCGGGGTCTGGAAGGAGCGCGCCTCGCGCGGTGAAAGATGGGCGGTCTTTCGTAGCGTCGCCTTGATGGCTTTGGTCGACAGAGGCGCACAGGCGAGAATGTCGGCCACCCAGGCATCGACCTCCGCGTCCAGCCGTTCGGCAGGCACGACCGCGTTCACGAGGCCATAGGCGGCGGCCTCGGTCGCGCTCATCATGCGGCCCGTCAACATCAGGCCCGCCGCGATATTGCGCGGCACGAGCCGTTGCAGCGCGACCATGCCGCCGTCGAGCGGCAAGCGCCCCACCTTCGCCTCGGGAAGGCCGAAACGCGCGGTGTCGGCGGCAATGACAATGTCGCATCCAAGGACCATCTCCATGCCGCCGCCCAGAGCCAGCCCATTGACCCGCGCGATAACGGGCACGTTCAGGCTCTCGCGCAATGAGATGCCGCCGAAACCGTTGGGGTTCTGCCGCGCCCAGTATTCCAGCCCTGAGAGGCCGGAACCTGATTTGAGGTCCGCGCCAGCAGAGAATGCACGGTCCCCTGCCCCGGTCAGAACGACGCAACGGACTGCGTCGTCGCTCTCGATCTTCTGCCAGATCGTTTCCAGCGCCGCTTCCGTATCGGCGTCCACCGCGTTCATGCGCTCGGCGCGGTCGATCGTAACCCTTGCCACATACCCGTCGATTTCGAGGCGAACTGTCATTCCGCTGCCCTCGCCGTCGGTTGCAGGCCGAACTCGTCGATCACCTCCTGGGTATGTTCGCCGAGACGCGGCGGCGCGTGCCGGAGCACCAATGGCGCATCACTGAGATGAACCGGGGAGCCGACGACCGTGAGTTGCCCCAGCACCGGATGCTCGAAATCGAGCAGCATGCCGTTGATCGCCGTCTGCGGGTCGTCAAGGGCTTCGCTGAGCGCGCGCACCGGCGCGCACAGCAAGTCCTGTTCCTCCAGCCGCGCGATCCAGTGGGCAGTCGTGTTCGTCGCGAAGGCATCCCGGAAACGCCCCTGCAGGTAGGGCTTGTCCGCACGCTGGCTGGCGAGATCCGGGAACTTCTCCGAGAGATCCTCGATGCCCAGCGCAGTACAAATGTCGCGAAGGGGATTTGCCTTGAAGGCACCGACCACGACCAGCGCGCCATCCGTGGTGTCGAACACGCCGGTGAGCGGCATCGCGGCCCAGTTGAGCACCTCCCGATGCTTGCTCCACTGGGCGGCTTCCTGCATCTGCATCGCGATCATGGAATCGTAGAGCGACACCGAGACCTTCTGGCCGTGGCCCGTCTTGCCGCGCGCCAGAAGGGCGGCAAGAACGCCCTGAACCAGATGCATGCCGGCCGTATAGTCGCACAGCGTCGTCGGGTAGATAGAGCGCGGTATGGACGGGTCGGAGGTCTTCTCCATGACACCGCTCATCGCCTGCGCCAGCACATCCTGCCCGCCCTTATGGGCATAGGGGCCCTTCTCACCGAACCCCGTGCCAGAGGCGCAGATGATGCGGGGGTTGATCGCCCTCAAAGTCTCGTAGCCGAAGCCGAGACGGTCCATGACGCCGGCGCGGAAGTTGTCGACCACAACATCGGCCTGACGCACAAGGTCGTAGACCATCTGCTTGCCGGCCGGCGACTTGGTATCGATCTCGACGGAGCGCTTGTTGCGGTTGAGCGAGGAATAGACGGCGTTGTTCATGCCGGCTTCCGATCGCTGATCGAAGAAATTACGCGACAGGTCGCCGGCGCCCGGCCGTTCGATCTTGATCACGTCGGCGCCGAAATCCGCCAGCATCTGCGTTGCGCAGGGGCCGAGCATGACCTGGGTGAAGTCCAGGATGCGGACTCCGGAAAGTGGGAGAGTATCGGTATTCACGGTCGTGTCCTTCATTCGGCGGCGACGTTTGCGACGAGTGCGTTTGCAGACGGAACGTCGCCCGGGTCAGCGCCCTGCGCGCGCATGCGTTTCTGGATGGTCGCGACATCGGCGTCCCGCAGCGCGCAGTTCTGGTCCAGCGCCACCGCGACCGCCACGCCGGCCGCCTCGCCCTGGGCCATGCAGGGCGGGATCTCGCGCGAAAGCTTCTGTGCCTCGCTCTCGACCGAATAGTGCCGGCCCGCAACGATCAGATTGTCGATGCCCTTGGGCAGCAGTGCGCGGAACGGCGTGTAGTAGTCGCGGCCACGGCAGACGCTGTCGGAGAAGTGGCGGCGAGAGCGCACGTCGTCGCGCGTGACGACATATTCTCCCTGCAACAGCCGCGTCTGGCGAATGCCGATCTGCTCGGCGGCGCCCAGCATCTTCGCGTTTTCGAAGCCCGGCAGGTTTTCGCGTACGAAAGCCAGCAGCTTCATCATCCGCGAGCGGCCTTCCACCTCGGCCGCCAGCATGTCCTCGGGCGACAGGCCGTCATAGCCCGGCATGTGCGGACAGTTGCACCAGACGATGCCCGGCAGGGGCGTCTTCAGCCACCACATGCCCCAGGCCCCGCCGATGACCCGGCGCACCTGCCGGTCGAGCGCCTTGTATTCTTCCGGGTTCTCGTATTCGAAGGCTTCCGCCTTGTCCGTGTCGACGTCGCAAAGGCGGAACACGGTCGTGACGATATACTGTCCCGTCATGAACGATGCCCCGGCCGAGGATGCCACGTCGAGGTCGCCGCTGGCGTCGATCACCATCTTTGCACGGATCGCCTGACGACCGAGCTTGGTCTGGCAGATCACGCCGGTCACGCGGCCGTCCTCCACCATCGCTTCGGAAAACCAGGAATGCAGGCGCAGGTTCACGCCGGCTTCGCGCACGAGGTCGAGGCTGACACGCTTCCAGCAGTCCGGGTCGAACGCGACGGCATGGATGATCGGCTGCGGCATGCCGGTCTTGTGGAAGTCGATGCAGCCCCAGCGCGACCACTTCTTCCACATATCCCAGTTGGTCAGGCAGTCCTGCGACGGCGGATAGACCGCGCCGTCCTGGGCTGCCATGCGATCGACGAACTCGCTGACGATGCCGGTGGTGACGATCTCGTTTCCGTCATTGACCATGTCGTCGAGAACGAGAACCATGCCGCCGGACGCCATCCCGCCAAGGTGATGGTAGCGCTCCATCAGGGTGACGGAGCAGCCGTTGCGGGCAGCGGAGACGGCCGCGCTCAGGCCGGCCGGACCACCGCCCACGACCACCACGTCGCAATCGGCAACGACCGGTACCTGCTCGCTTCGGTTCAAGGAAATATGCGTTGTGTTGGTGCTCATTTCGGCGCACTCCTCCCGTTGAGCCGCTGCGGGCGGCTCTGTTTCAGTTCAAATTTTGCTTCTGCTCAGGTTGTGCTCACCATCGCACAACCAGCCGTTCGACGACCGAGACCGCGACGAACAACAGCACCGACAAGCCCGACGACAGGAAAACGGTCGCGTAGAGCAAGGCGGAGCGGAAGTTGAATGTGGCGTCGAGGATCAGCGCGCCCAGCCCGAGGTCGGCCCCGACCCATTCGCCGACGATCGCACCGATGACGCAGGTGGTGGCCGCGATCTTCAATGCCGAGAACAGGAACGGCAGCGAGGACGGCAGGCGGATCTTCCAGAACACCTCCGACTTGGATGCCGACAGGATACGGGCCAGCTCCAGCGCCTGCGGGCTGACCGCCTGCAGGCCCCGCACCATGTTGACCAGGGTGGGGAAGAAGCAGATCAACGCCGCGATCACCACCTTCGCCGTGAGGCCTGCCCCGAAGATCAGGACCAGGATCGGCGCGATGGCCAGGATGGGAATGGTGTTGATGAAGACCGCGATCGGAAAGAATGCGCGCTCGGCCAACCGGCTATGCACGAACGCCACGGCGATCAGAACCGCGGCCAGATTGCCGACGACAAACCCCAACACGCTTTCGTAGAAGGTCGGCCAGAAGTTGCGCATGAGCTGCGGAAACTCGCCGACGAGCGTCGATGCCACGGCACTCGGCGTGGGCGCGATGTAATCGGGCACGCCAAAGGCACGCACGCCGACTTCCCACACCGCAATCAGCGCCGCAGCGGTTGCCACCGGCGTGGCGATGGCGATCACCCGGTTTCGCCGTGCCGCGGCGATCTCGGCGGCTTCGTCTGTCTGGATCACATTCAATGCGTTTTCGAGGGTGGTCATCAGCACGCCTCCAGCAGTCCGCGCAGATGCGCGGAATAGCGGGTGAATTCCGGCGTATCGCGCTGTGCGATGCTGCGCGGATACGGCAGATCGATATCGACGATTTCGTGCAACCGGCCCGGATGCGCCTTCAGCATCAGCACCTTCTGGCCGAGAAACACCGCCTCGGGGATCGAGTGGGTGACAAACAGGATCGTCACGCCCGTCTCTTCCCACACCTTCAGAAGCTGAAGGTTGAGATGGTCCCTCGTCATCTCGTCGAGGGCGCCGAACGGCTCGTCCATCAGGAGCAGCTTCGGCTGGCATACTAGCGCGCGGGCAATCGCCACACGCTGGCGCATGCCGCCTGAGAGTTCGTGCGGCAAGGCGTTCTCGCGCCCCTTGAGCCCTACCAGTTCGAGAAGCTCCATCGGGGTCTTGTCGCTGACCGGAATGTCGATGCCGCGGCTGCGGCCGATCTCCAGCGGAAGTTCGACATTCTTCAGGGCGCTGCGCCAAGGCAGCAACGTCGCGTCCTGGAAGACGAAGGCGAACTCGCGCGCAAGTCGCGCTGCCTCCGTCGTTTTGCCGAAGACCGAGACCTCACCCGCCGCCGGCGGGATGAGGTCCGACACTAGGCGCAGCAATGTGGACTTGCCGCAGCCTGACGGGCCGAGGATCGAATAGAAGGCGCCCGCCTCGATCTCAAGACTGATGTCCTGAATGGCCGTAAACTGGCCGAACTTGACCCAGGCATTGCGCAGACTGGCTGCAGGGACCTGGGTTCCTGCAGCAGCATTCGTCGAAACAGCGACCATCGGATCAGCCGACCTTCGGGCGGACGTCGGCGGTCTTGTCGAGAATGTCCAGCGTCATGATGTCGTCGACCGCCGGAGCATCCTTGGCGAACTGATCGAGTTCCGCATAGGTATCGATCTGGGCCTGCCAGTTCTCGCGCGTCATCACACCCCAGCCGCCGGACTTGGTGCTTTCGCTGAAGGAATAGTCGACCACGAGCGGCACGGCCTTGAGTTCGCTTTCCTTGTCCAGGTTCGGCAGACGCTCGACAAGGTAGTCGACGGCCTGCTCCTGGTTTTCCCGAACCCAGCCCCAGCCGCGCGAGATGGCACGGATCATGGCCTCGACCTTGTCGCCATGTTCGGCCAGCACACTGTCGGTGGTGTAGAACGGATTGGCATAGAGCTGGATGCCGGCATCCCAGAGGGTCATGTCGACACGCTCGTCGCCGAGCACCGACAGCGCGTTGACGTTGGTTTTCCAGCCCGTGATCGCGTCCACCTGCCCGGTCATCAGCGGCGCCATGTCGCTGCCGATCACCTTGAGCTCGACCTGGTCTTCGGAAATGCCGTTCTTCGCCAGCAGGGCGCGCAAAAGGATGCGGCCTGTCGCCTGGGTACCGATGACCTTGCCGATCATGTCCTGCGGGGTCTTGATCGGGTTCTTCTTCAGCGAGAAGTAGGTGTAGGGGTGCTGCTGATAGCCGGCCGCGATGCATTTGATTGGAATGCCTGCCGAGCGCGCCAGAAGCAGCGAAGGGCTGGACGAAACCTGGCCCAGATTGGAGCGGCCGGAAGCGACGGATGCGACGCCGTCCACATTCGGCCCGCCTGGCACGATTTCGAATTCCAGGCCTTCCTCAGCGAAGTAGCCGAGCTTGTCGGCGGCGATCTCGCCAAGGTTGCCGTTGCCAGTCAGCCAGCCGAGCTGCATCGACACCTTGAATTTGTCCTGTGCTGCTGCGCGCGAGATGGTGATGAAGGTTCCCGCGCCCGCCAGGCCTGCGGCGGCGCCCACGGTCTTGAGAAACGAGCGGCGGTTTACCCCTTTGGAAATTGCGTGCGACATTTGCAGTTCTCCCGGTTCCAACGATTGTGGCGATGGGCCGACTGTTCCCCGTGCCGGCTTCCATCACGAAGAGTAGAAGGGATATGCCTGATGCAAAAAGTGCAAAAACATGCTAACAGTGAGGCATATTCTGCATCGCCCCTTTCAGGAGCCGTACGGTGCATTCCAACTTTCTGCGGTACTTTGACGAAGTCGCCCGGCAGGGCTCGATCCGGAAGGCCTCGGCAATCCTGAACGTCTCCTCGACGACCGTGAACCGCAAGATCATCAGCACAGAAGCCGAGATGGGGGTTCGCCTGTTCGAGAGAACCCCGGAAGGGGTGACGCTGACCGATGCGGGTGCCATTGTCCTCGAGCATTGCCGCAAGACGCTGCATGACTACGAGCGCACCAGAACGCTCCTTGACGACATCCGCGACCTGCGTGCCGGCCATCTCAACATCGCGGCGATTGATTCCGTGACCTACGGGCTGCTGCCGCGCATCCTTCTCAGCTTCAACAGCATCTATCCCCAGGTGACGTATTCGATTACCACGGCACAGCCGGACGAGATCATGCAGGCGGTTGCGGATGGCCTTGCCGACATCGGCATAACATTCACGTTCGATCTGCACCCGGACGTCCGCGTCATTTCCGAAAAGACCGCGCCTATAGGCATCATCATGCGGCCGGACCATCCGTTTGCCGGGCGGACCAACCTGATGATTGCCGACATTGCCGGGCAGAAAATGGTGCGCACGGTCGATGCGCGCGGCCGCAATTCGATCATCGACCAGGCGATTTCCGGCATGTCGGCGGCGCTGTCGACAAGCTGCTTCACCGACACTCTCCATGTTGCCAAGCAGATGATTTTGGCCGGGCGCGGTGTGGGCCTCTACACCAAGATCGGCTTTTACGAAGACATCCAGCAAGGCACGCTGTGCTTCGTGCCCCTGATGCACGACGTGCTTCTCAACCTGAGGATCGGCGTCGTGATGTCCGCGTCGTCCGGCATCTCGCCGCCTGAACGGCTGCTGGGCAACGAAATCCGCCGCGCTTTGGCGCAACTGCGGCTCGATTCGTGATCGGATGGTGAAGTGACCGGAACGGGTTTCGGCGCCGAATTGACACGCGACAAAGCGGGTGCCGGCAATTGGCGCTTATTGATCAGTCTTCAAAGGAGACGCAGCCATGATCATCCGCGATATTCCACAGGCCCAATGCAAAGCGCTTGTCGCTGCCAACCGGCTCGCGCGTCTTGCATGCTCCGAGGCAGATCGCCCCTATCTCGTGCCGATCTTCTATGCCTATGCCGATAGCTGCGCCTATGCCTTCACCATGCCGGGTCGGAAGCTGAACATAATGCGCAACAATCCGAACGTAGCGCTGCTTGTAGAGGAAAAAGGCCACGGCCGGGGCTGGAGCAGCGTCGTAGCAGAAGGACGCTTCGAAGAACTGCCCGATCGCATCGGCTCCAAAAGAAAGAGGGATTATGCATGGTCGCTGCTCAGTCAGCACACAAGCTGGTGGGAACCGGGCGCTCTGAAGCCGGTCACCCCACCGCTGTCCGACCATGCCGGCAACGTCTTCTTCCGCATCCTAATCGATCAGATGTCCGGACGCGAAGCCATCGACGAATAGAACCCTTCAGTACAACGGCCCCACGGAACCATTGCAATCCAAGTCACCCTCCACCTGACACCCAACAACGGCACGTATGCGACGCGGTCCAGCACCGGCTACACCGCTGTTTTGCTTACCGCGACCATCGCTGTCGGCGCCGCGCAGCGAAAGCTCAAGTGACCGGAGGTCGTGTCGGGGCATTAACCGGTTCGAAAGATCGGTAACGATCGCAAACGTCTTCCAGAGACGCTCGACGTCGATTAAGACCTGGCGTCATGAAACTGATTATCGACACAGACCCCGGCGTCGACGACGCGCTGGCCATTCTCTACGCGGCAGCGGACCCAGAAATCGAGCTTCTGGGGCTGACCACGGTCTTCGGCAACGTCACCGTCGCCCAGGCTACCCGCAACGCGCTGCATCTCGTCGAACGTATCGGGCGCGACGTGCCCGTTGCGCAGGGTGCCGCACAACCCCTTGTGTTGCCCCCCTTTGCACCTTCGCACCACGTTCATGGGCCCGAAGGCTTTGGCGCGCTAGCCGCGCCGCTGCCCCGGGGAGCGCCCCACAATGAAAGCGCCGCCGAATTTCTCTGCCGGACCGTTCGTGAACATCCTGGAGATGTTGTGGTCTGTCCGATCGGGCCGATTACCAACATAGCGGCCGCCATTGAGATGGACCCAGCCTTTGCCACCAACGTGCGAGAGATGGTCGTCATAGGCGGCGCTCTCGATTCGCCCGGCAACATCACGCCTTTTGCCGAGGCCAACACCTACCACGATCCTCATGCGCTCGATATCGTGCTGGCCTCCGGCGCTCCGATAACCATGGTCGGCCTCGACGTGACCCTCAGGGTGCTGCTTACAGACACAGATTTCGATCTCGTTGCGGCCAGCAACATTGCAAACGGCTCGTTTCTCAAGGACATCAGTGGCTTCTACCTGGATTTCTACAGATCGATCGGATTGACGGGCTGCGGCCTTCACGACCCCATGACCCTGATCGCCGCCCGCCATCCCGAACTCTTTTCCGGCGAGCGAACGCCGCTGAGCGTGGATCTGGAAGGCCCTGCGATCGGAAAAACCCGCCGCACACACGGCCGCCCCTCGGTGAATGTTCTGCTCGATTGCGACGCCGAAGCGATCAAAGCGCGTTTCCTTGACGCCTTAGTCGACCCGAGCTGAAGCCAAAAGCCTGCCCGAGAACTGGCATCCCTTCGTGTCGTCCTGGAAGCTGGCGACGTTACCGGCGCGGCCAAACGGCTGTCGATAATGGTATCCCCACCACGCGAACAGGTCGGGCGTGTTACCCGTTCGCGCCGAAGGCGCGGATCGCGTCCCTGGCCTTCGCGAACGTCTCGAACCAACCCGGATCGACCGGACGGGGCGTCAACAGACGGCCGGTGGGCGCTCTCTCGAGCGAGAAACCCGCGCCGACAGCGGCAAGCTGCGCGCATCCCAACGCCGTCAGTTCGGGCTCATCCGAAATCATAAGCGGCCGGCCCAGCACGTCGCAGAGGAACTGGCAGAACCAGGGATTGCGGCTCATACCACCGTCAATGCTGACGGGCTCCGAAATGGCAGTGGTTGCCGCGATGGACGACATCACCTCGGCAGTCCTGAAAGCCACGCCCTCCAGAACGGACTGCGCCATATCGATGGATTTACTGTCCAGCGACAGCCCCATCCAGGCGCCTCTGGCGTTGCGGTCCCAATGCGGGCAGGCAAGCCCAGCCAGTGCAGGCACGAAAGCTATGCCACGCGAGATCGCCGGTGGTCGGTCGAATTCATCGATGTCCGCGAAATCGGAGAACAGTCCCAAGCCCCTCGCCCAGTTGACCGCTGACGAGGCGGCATACACCCCGCCATCGAGCGCATGGACATTTCGACCAGCCTGATCGCTCCACGCGATGGTCGGCAATGGTCCGTTCCCGCGGGCTAACGTACCCGTCAGCGTAAGCGCGAAAGCGCCGGTGCCAAAGGTGATCTTGGTGTCGCCTTGCTTGCGCGCGCCATGTCCGTATAGAGCGGCCTGCTGGTCCACGACGGAGGCCGTCAGCTTCCTCCCGCCAGGAAGGGTTCCCAGGATGCCGCTCGTAGGCCGTATTTCTGGAAGCGCCTCCATGGGTACGCCGAACAGAGCGCATAATTCCGGATCCCATGTCCCGGTCTCCAGATCCAGCAGGCTCGTGCGGGATGCGGTGCTCGGGTCGGTCGCGAAACTTCCAGTCAGCCTGTCTCGAAAGAACGCGTCGGTGGTTCCCAGCCGAAGCTTGCCTGCGCGCAGCAGTTCCCGCGCCTGCGGCACATGAGTCATGATCCACCCCAGCTTCGACGCGGAGAAGTATGGATCGAGCGGCAGCCCAGCCTTCGACAAGGTGAGCGCTTCGGCCCCGCCTGCCTTGAGGCGGTCGCATATCTGCGCCGTGCGACTGTCCTGCCAGACAATGACCGGCGTTATGGCACGGCCCGTCTGCGCATCCCAGGCCAGACAGCTCTCGCCCTGATTGTCCAGTCCGACGCAATCGACATCGGGCGCCGCTTGCAGACATCCAGTCAGGTTCGCGATCAGCTCTTCAGGGTCGTGTTCCACATGCTCGGGAGCAGGATAGAACTGTCTGTGTTCCACGGAATGGACAGTGGTGACGCCGGCCTCATCCACCACCAAAGCGCGGGTCGACGTCGTGCCCTGATCGATGGCCAGCGCCCTCATTCTTCCTCCAGCACGATTTCGACCGGACCGCTTCTTTGGGGCAACGGCAAAGTTATGCGGCGCTCCGGGCGGGTACTGATGCGGCGCGAGGCGACTTCCACCCCGTCAACGCGCATGGAAAGCCGTCCCCGCACCGGGCGAGTGACACGCAGTTGCAGCCTATTCAGGGCGGCCTCCGCACCCGTTCCCACGTGCTGCGGAATGGCCCAGCCGAGCGCATCACCGACGAGATTGAGCCGTGTTGTTTCGCGTGCAGGCAAGGCGTTTTCCAGCGCAAGGCACATGGCCTTGCCTACGGCCCTGCCTTCAGCCCAGCTCCAACCAGCGGTTTCCACCGGACGCAGTACGTTCCCGGCGGCGAAGTATGCAGGATCCGTACAGCGGCCGTAGCTGTCCACAACCGGGCCGCCGGTGGCCGGATCACGCTCGATATGGCTCCCATGCAGCAGCGCCGCCTCCGGCAGGAAACGCCCACTGACGATGACTCCGTCGGCTTCAACCACCGTTTCGCCGGCCGGGCCTTCGAGCACGACGCGCTCCACCCAGCTACGGCCTTCAATGCGCTTTATGTCCGTCGACAAATGCAGGGGGATACCCTTGAGCCAGGGATAGATCCCCGTTGGCCAGCGTGCCGTGACCGTAGGATTCGGCTCGACCATCGCGACAGGACGAATGCCTGCATGGCCGCAGGTCATGATTGCAGAGAACGAGACAAGTTCGGTTCCCAGGATCACCGGCCGCCGGAATGGCCTTCTGCCTTCGAGATAGACCATACCCTGCAGCGCGCCCGTGGGTAGGATGCCACCCGGCTTGTCGCCACCGATAAGCCTTTGCGCACGGGAACTTTCCCGTACCCCGGTCGCGATCAGGACCAGTTTGGAGCTAATGTGCGAGCGGCCGGCATCCGACGTGACGCCAACCCGCGGTCCCGGCTCCAGTTCCACAACGTTGACGCCCGTCGCGACGCGCACCCCCGCCTTCACGGCACGGTCCACCAGCTTCTTCGCATAGTCGGGGCCCTTCATCAGCCGATGAAATTCCCGGAAGCCGAATGGATAGTGCCCGCAATGACGCGGGATGCCGCCTGCGCAATTCTCGCGATCCAGCACCAGCACCGACGCGACAGACGCGAGCGTCGTCGCCGCGGCCAGTCCGGCCGGTCCGGCGCCGATGACGACCACGTCTGCTTCGGTCGGCAAGCTCATTCGATCCCGTCCGCCATGTCATGCTCTAGACGACCGGCCGTGATGCTGGCCAGCTCCGCCGAGCAGAAGAACCCCTGGCAGCGCCCCATCGTGACGCGTGTACGGCGCTTCAGGCCGGCCAGCGACCGAGCGGGCAGCGGACCGTCGAGCGCTGCGAGCACTTCGCGCCGCGTGACCATCTCGCAGTGGCAAACGACCCCGCCATGACCAGGGACCTCCCAGTCGCGGGGAGCATACTCGCTTATATTGGAGACAGTCGGCCAAACCGGCGTAGAAGGCGCATCGAGCGTCAGACCGGCCAGGCGCTCGACATGCGCTGCGATACCTAGAGCGGCCGACAGGCCGGTCGAACGAATGCCGCCGACGGTAATGTAGTGTCGACCCTCATGGCTGCGAATCTGAAAATCCTTGAACTCGGTCGCGGGGCGTAGCCCGGCGTAGATGGCAGTCACAGCGTGCGCGCCCAGTCCGGGGAGTATCTCCGCGCCGCGCTTGCGAAGCTGTTCGAGGGTTTCGGGAACCAGCGTGGCGTGCTCGCGCTCTTCCTGATCTTCGGCAGTCGGACCGACGAGCAGATTGCCGAAGGCCGTTCGGCAGACCACCACCCCCTTCGTCACCTTGTTTGGCACCGGAAGAATGATATGCGCTGCCAGCGCGGCTGCGGACTTGTCGTAGACGACGAACTGCCCCTTGCGGGGTCTGATGCTGAAATCGCGTCGACCGATCAGCCTTTCGTCAATCACGTCGCCCCAAAGCCCTGCGGCGTTGACGACCAGCGATGCACTCACCGTGCCTTTCGTGGTTTCGAGAACCCAATGCCCCTCATGGCGCCCTCCCACCACCTCGGCCCCGCGAAGCAGTTTCGCTCCGTTCTCGATAGCCTGCAACATATAGGCAAAGGGAGCCGACCACGGATCGATCAGGTATTCACGAGGAACGCGGAACGCACTACGAGCCCCGGGACCCAGGCCCGGTTCGGCGTCCCGCATGGCAGAGTGGGAGAGCATCTCCACGTCCGTGACACCGTTTTCCTGCGCCTGCGCCACCAAGCTTGGCAGGGCCGCCTCCTCCTCTTCTGTCCACGCCACGACGAGCGCACCAGAGCTGACGAGCGGCAGGCCGAGTTTCGGATGGATCCTCAGGTATTCCTCATATCCTTGCGCAATGCACGCCTGCTCGAGCGATCCGGGTGGGGCGTCAAACCCCGTGTGAAGGATGGCGGAATTGGCCTTCGAGGCTCCGTCCAGAATATCCGCCGCCCTCTCGACGACCGCCACGCGGGCGCCAGCCAGCGTGAACCGGCGCGCGAGCGCACAGCCAACCACGCCCGCGCCAATGATCGCGACGTCGAACAGACCGGACAGGGCTGGAGCCGAAGCGGTCAAGGAACTCTCCGTTTGAAAGCCTGTTTGTCAGCCAGATTGCCCAAATAGTCAACACAGAATGAGGTTTTGACCGTTTTGTCTTTGAGAAGTGGATTTATTTTGTTGACATGGCCATTTCCGGCGGGCCTAAATCCTGAGACCGGACCATTCCAGAGTCTGGAGAAGGGGAACAGGGGTGAAGCCGCAGCAGCGTCGGACACGCGTGCTCGATATTATCGAACGCGAAGGCGAAGTGACCGTGGATATGCTTGCCTCCGATTTCGGGGTCTCGGCTGAAACGATCCGTCGCGATCTGGCGGTGCTTGCCGAGGAAGGATCCGTCCAGAAGATTCACGGCGGCGCGCGGCGGATGCGGCTCCATGCCGAGGGCACCTTCGACGAACGGATGGATGAGGCCGCTGCGGGCAAGAACGAGATCGCACGCAAGCTGGCGCAAATCGTAAAGCCGGGCGATACCTGCCTGATCGACACCGGATCGACGACGTTGGCGTGCGCCCATGCGCTGACCAGCACTACCGGGCTGACAATTGTTACGAATTCGGTGCGTATAGCGCACGTCATGGCCAGAGGGACTGGCAATGCGCGCGTGCACCTGATCGGAGGCCTCTACGCGCCCGACAACGATGAATCCGTCGGCGCCGATGCGATCGAGCAGATTGCCCGCTTCCGCGCCGACTATGCGATCGTCGGCGTTGCGGCCCTGGACATGTCAGCCGGCGCCTATGCTGCGGATTTCGACGAAGCATCCATCGCGAGGGCGATGTGTTCCAACGCCCGCAAGATCGTCGTCGTTGCGCATGTGGACAAATTCGGACGGCAGGCGGCGCATCGCATCTGTCGGCTGGATGAGATCGACATTCTGGTGTGCGACGGGATGCTTGAAACGCAGACAAGGCTCGCGCTCCAGTCGGCCGCGGTGACGGTGCAATGACCGATGTTCACACACACACCACGCAGAGGTAACGGATGGCCGCTGTGATAAGATCTTATGTCAGCCTCATGGACCGCCTTGCCGAGTTTATCGGGGCTTTTGCCAAATATCTGATCTACCTGATGATCGGTGTCCTGCTGTTCGATGTCGTGTCCGACAAGGCCTTCGGCTTCGTTCAGAACTGGACCGTCGAGACCGCACAATTCACGCTTGCCGCCTTCTATTTTCTGGCCGGGCCCAAGACCCTGAAGGATGACAGCCACGTCCGGCTGGACCTTATCTATGCGAATTTGTCCGACCGGACCAAGGCCTGGATAGACATGATCACGATCTGGATCGTGACTTTCTATCTCTCCGTCATGCTCTGGGGATCTATTTCCTCGCTGCAATATTCCTGGGCGACCAATCAGCGCCTTCCGTCGCTTTGGGCGCCCTCGCTGGTACCAATCAAGGTCCTGATGACCATCTGCCTGGCGCTGATGATCCTCCAGTGCTTCGCAATCTTCTTCAAGGACCTCGCCAGGGCGCGTGGCAAGGTGGTGGCATGAGTTACGAGACAATTGCCGTACTGATGTTCGCCGGCATGGTGTTTCTCATGCTGACGGGTCAACGCGTCTTCGCGATGATTGGCGCGGTAGCGGCCGCAAGCGCGCTTGCTCTTTATGGAAACGCGTCCGCGGAATTGCCGTTCAACGCCGCGTTCAAGCTGTTCTCCTGGCACGCGCTCCTGACACTGCCGCTGTTCGTGTTCATGGGCCACATGATGTCGAAGAGCGGCATCGCTGAAGAACTCTACCAGATGATGCATGTCTGGTTCGGAAAGTTGCCTGGCGGCCTGGCGTTGGGAACCGTCTTCCTGATGGTGATCATCAGCGCCATCAACGGTCTGTCGGTGGCCGGGCTTGCAATCGGTTCCGCGATCGCACTTCCCGAGATGCTGCGCCGGGGATACGACAAGGCCCTGATCACGGGCGTGGTGCAGGGCGGCTCGACGCTGGGCATCCTGTTGCCTCCGTCGGTTGTCATGGTCCTTTTCGCCGTCATCGCCAGGCAGCCGGTGTCAGATCTGTGGCTTGCTGGCGTGTTTCCGGGGCTGATCATGGCCGTGATCTTCGCGGCCTATGTCTGGATCCGCTGCAAGCTGAACCCGTCGCTGGCACCCAAGCTCAGCGATGAGGAACTTGCCATGCCGCTCGTCGATAAGCTGAAGCTGTTGAGGGCCGGAATCATACCGGTCGTGATCTTCGTCGTGATGATCGGCCTGTTCGTGACCGGCTACACGAGCCTGCTGGAGAGCGCCGCCGTCGGCGCCGTATCGGCTCTTCTCGCCGCTGCGTGGAAAGGGCGGCTGTCCTTTGCCCTGCTCAACGAAACCGCGCGCGAGACCATGTCGGTGACGGCGCTGTTCATGTGGGTGATCCTTGGGGCGCTGGCTTTCTCGTCGGTCTTCGACGGCATCGGCGCCGTCAGGGCGATCGAGAACGTTTTCATCAACAATTGGGAACTGTCGCCCTGGGCGGTCATCCTGCTCATGCAGGCCAGCTTCATCGTCATGGGCATGTTCCTGGACGACACGGCCATGCTGGTCATCGTCGCGCCACTATACATACCGCTCGTCGCGCAGCTCGACCTCGGTATCGACAATCAGATGATCTGGTTCGGTATCCTCTACACGATGACATGCCAGATCGCCTATATCAGCCCGCCTTTCGGCTACAATCTGTTCCTGATGCGCGGACTGGCTCCCAAAGAAATCACGCTGATCGACATCTACAAGTCGATCTGGCCATTCGTGATCATGATCATCCTGACGATCGGGCTGCTCATGACCTTCCCGCAGATTGCGACCTGGCTGCCCAGCCAGTTTCGTGGATGAGATTAGTGTTCACAGAGCGACCAGAGGAGAGACATCATGACTGACAAAACCGATAAGACGCCTTCCCAACGGATTCTCGCCAGCCGACGCAAATTTCTCACGGCGGCAGGCCTGGCGATGCCGGCCACGCTTGCAGCACCCGCGATCGTGCGCGCACAGGCGCCGATCAGATGGCGGCTGCAGACCTATTCCGGCGCCCCGCTGGGTGCGCATGTGATCAAGCCGCAGATAGACGCGTTCAACGCGGCTGCAAACGGCGAGATGGAGATCGAGCTTTACTACGCCGACCAGCTGGTCCCGACCTCCGAACTGTTCCGCGCACTGCAGAACGGCACACTCGACGCCATCCAGTCCGATGAGGCGACCATGGCCTCGCCCGTCGATATCGCGGTGTTCGGCGGCTACTTCCCGTTTGCCACACGCTACAGCCTCGATGTGGCATCGATGTTCATGTATTACGGGCTCGATGAGATCTGGCGCGAAGCCTATGCGGACGTCCCGAACGTCACATACCTGTCAACCGGCGCATGGGACCCACTCCACGTCTTCACCGTGGACAAGCCGATCCGCAGCATCGCCGACTTCAACGGCCTTCGCGTGTTCGGCGTCCCGACCGCCGGACGTTTCCTGTCCCGCTACGGCATGGTGCCGGTTACCGTGCCGTGGGACGATGTCGAAGTGGCGATGCGCACTGGCGACCTCGACGGCGTAGCCTGGTGCGGCTTCACCGAAGCGTACGAGGTCGGCTGGGCCGACGTCTGCAAGTACGCGCTGTCGAACTCTATGACCGGCGCGTGGTTCGGCTCGTATTTTGCCAATACCGAAAGCTGGGACAAGGTCCCGCCGCACCTGCAGCAGCTCTACAAATCGACGATTGATCAGTCCCACTATTATCGAAATGTCTGGTACTGGGGCGGAGAAGCACAACTGCGCGTACACGGCGAGAAGATGGAACAGACTTCCCTGCCGGCCGAGGAATGGAGCCAGATCACGAAGGATGCCGAAGCCTTCTGGGATGAAATCTCCCAGGAATCGGAGCGGGCGGCCCGCGTCGTCGAGATATTCAAGCGCTACGCGGCCGACCAGCAGAAGGCAGGGTACCCGTATCGCTGATTTTCGGTGCGAACATCGTCCGGCGCCCACATGCGCCGGACGACCTTCACTTGAACCGGTTTGCCCACGGCGTGTGGGATGCCTGCGTCATGGATGCTCGAGCCGGCCTACTGCCTGCAACGCGGGATCTAGATCGCTCCCACTCTCGAGCTACTTCTCCTGTAAGTATATGATTTTATTTCATAAAATTACTATCACCGGCAATAATTCCGTTATTGAGGCCGGCGAAATACTATCGAATTGATTTTATTGACTTTTCCAGAATTTTCGGCAGCGAAAAGTTCTGTGGATTATTTCCAATCTTCGCTCTGAATATCGGCTCAGTGAAACTTGAGTTGCTATATCAGGTATCTATGATCCAACCAAGTTTGGACAGACACCATTCGGACACTGCTGCGCCAAGTGGCAATCATCTGCCGGCGGGGACGATTTCAGATGAGCATCGGCACATTCAGCCCGCATATGGAAAGTCATATCCAGGGCTTCTCCGTAATCGGTGAACTGAAGTGGCGAGCTTGGGATGGAATTGTGGCCGACCTTTGGGACGTAAACTGCACGGAAGCGGCCCGTGGCGACTACGTGGCTCCCTACCCTCGATTGTTTATGCCCCTGTCGATCGACGGCGACGGCGAATTTGAACTCAGCGGCAAGGGAACCGAGCATGCCTACCGTGCCCCCGCCGGTCATTGCCTGAGCTACATCCCCGGAAACTACCCGATACGCAGTCTTGCCAGAGGCATTACGCGTATCCGCCATATGGATCTGCATCTCAGCGAGGCGGCCATTCAGCGTCGTTTCGGAAGAGCGCTTTCCCGAGAGCGGCTGGAAAGACCTCGTCTGGCGATGCAGGATTCCAGGATTGTGGCGCTCGCAAACATGATCGCCGAGGCACTGCAAACCGACGACGCCCACCATCTTGCATATCTCGAGGGATTGGGAAATGCGCTACTGGCGCTGCTGTTCGAGGTAAAGCAGGAATCACGCCCACGTCGTCCGGCATTATCACGTTTCCAACTTCGGCAGGCGGTGGAACACATCCACGCCAATTGCTGCGACCCGTTGCGGCTCAGCGAACTTGCGGGACTGGTGGGGCTGTCCGAGACTTATTTCAGTCATGCGTTCAAGGCCGCTGCCGGTGTGCCGCCGCATCGCTACGTGATGCAGGCGCGCGTTCGGCAGGCGCAGAAGTTGCTGTGTGAATCCGACGCCTCGGCCGGCAGCATCGCCGCGCAATGCGGCTTTGCAGACCAAGCTCACTTCAACCGCGTCTTCCGCTCCATTGTCGGCACCAGCCCCGCTGCCTGGAAACGGGAACAGCGGACGTGACATTTTTGCATCAATGATGCGGCGGCAGGGGACGCCTGCTCAAAATCGGACAATCGGGTCAAGAATATCCAATCCTCATGAGATAAGTAGAGATACGCAGTCAGGTATTATAAGGAAGGCGCCTCGCGCCCGGGCAGACTGACTGGAGTTGTGATGACCACTCGATCTCGTACGCTTTTCCTTCTCGGCTGCAGCGCGGCAATGGCTTCGCTTCCAGTCTCGGGCGTTCACGCGCAGCAACGCCAGCCGACACAGCTCGAGGAAATCGTGGTCGAAAGCGACGGGGACGGCGATTCCACCGGAGTGGGTCCGGTCAGCGGCGTTGTCGCGCGATCAAGCCGAACCGGCGCGAAATCGGCGACGGCGATAAACGAGATCCCGCAATCCGTATCCGTCGTCGGCCGCGAGGAGATGGATGACGCGGGTGCCCAGAACGTCGGCGAAGCGCTGCGCTATACGCCGGGCGTCTTCACCCAGCCCTTCGGGACCGATGCCGACACCAACTGGCTCTTCCTGCGCGGCTTCCAGGCGACGCAGACGGGCGCATATCTGGATGGGCTGCAGCTCTTTGCATATGCGTTCGGCGGCTTCTATGTCGACACGTTCGGGCTGGAGCGGATCGACGTGCTGAAGGGTCCGGCTTCCGTTCTGTACGGGGGCAGCAACCCAGGCGGCATCGTCAACTATGTCAGCAAGCGCCCCGATTTCAGTCGCAACCGATATGTCGAAAGCGGCATCAACGATGCCGGCACCGCCTATCTCGGCTTCGACATATCCGACCTTGCCAGCGACACCGTCAGTTGGCGGATGAACGGCCGGCTTCAGGGCGGCGAAGGCTACAGCGACTATCAGAAGGGATGGCGTGGCTTTATCGCCCCCAGCGTCACCTTCAAGCCCGACGAGCAGACCAGCCTCACGCTTTTCGCCAACTACATGCACATCGACGAGACGCATAATGGCGATAGCTTCCTGCCCTATGAAGGGACGGTGGTCGATCGCGTCGTCAATGGGGTGAACTACGGCCGTATTCGGCGCGACGCGAATTTCAGCGAGCAATCCGTCGACAAGTACCTCCGCGAGCAGGGGGCGCTTGGCTACGAGTTCGAGCACACATTCGACAACGACTGGACGATACGCTCGCTGGCCCGGTTCGGCATGTCCGATATCGACGAGCAGTTCGTCTACGCCAACGGCTGGGCAAGTGACACGGAACTCGCCCGAATCAACTTTGCCCACCAGACGAAGTCCACCACCTTCCTGATCGACAACCAGATCGAGGGCAAGATCGACACCGGCCCGGTCGAACACCGGCTGCTGGCAGGCATAGACTACAAATATTTCAACATCGACCAGGTTCAGTCATCGGCGATCTTCGGCACCACGCCGGACATCGACGCCTTCCTGCCGATCCCGGGAGCGCCCTTGCCGGACCCGGTCAGCTATATCAATCAGGATCTCACGCAGAGCCAGCTCGGCTTCTATGTCCAGGACCAGATGCGCTTCGGCAATGGCTGGATTGCAACGCTCAACGGGCGCTACGATCGCGGCTGGCTGACGGCTCAGGACCGGCCGACCTTTTACAGCCCGGATCAGAACGTGACGCAGAAGCGCAGCGATGGCGAGTTTTCCGGGCGCGCCGGCCTCGCCTACGAATTCGCCAACGGCCTGACCCCCTACGCCAGCGTCGCCACGTTCTTCAATCCCATCATCGGCACCGATGCGAACGGCGATCTCTTCAAGCCCGAGGAAGGCCTCCAATACGAGGCAGGCATCAAATATGCGCCCAGCTTCGTCGACGGGCTGTTCACCTTCGCCGTGTTTGACCTCACGCGGCAGAACGTGCCCACCAACGTCACGCCTTTCACCCAGATGCAGACCGGTGAAGTGCGCTCGCGCGGCTTCGAGGCCGAAGCCAAGATCAACGTCACGGAGCAATTCAAGATCACTGCTGGCATCACCGCATACGACATCGACATAACCCGGGACGCCAATCCGGATCTGATCGGCAACACGCCGTTCATCGTGCCGGAAGTGCTCGCCTCTGCATCTGCCGACTACACGTTCCGGGATGGTTCCTGGTATGACGGGGCGATTATATATTTGACAAACCCATTCGGACGGGTTAGAAAGATTCCAGTCACTTAGGAACTTTCGCCATGTCCGTTCTGTCCCGCCCCTACT
>NZ_JBZFLJ010000007.1:0-309482 GCF_058448885.1 Mesorhizobium sp. DxT
GCAAGCACGTCAGGAACGGGATGCTGTCACCCGTTGAGTTCGAACGGCAGCAGGAAATGTAACCCGAGGGTGTCCACGAAACTCGGGGCTATTCACTCATCTCGATCAGGTTCCGGCAAGCGGCACTCGGTACGGCATATTGTGAGCCGGTACTTAGGACGTTTCCGGCGCGGGCTGTCCTGGAGTAAATGCGGCCGCGCGCAAAACATGACTATAATTATCAAGTAATTACCGCGACTTAGCGCCGTCGTCAAAAATTTGACCGATTGATAAAAAAATTATTCGTGCTAGCATTTCCCCAAAACCAATAATGGGGAACATCGACGATGGCTGAAGGCCAGTTCAAGCAGGGCATCGCAGCCGGCCGGCTCGCGCCGCCGGAATATGCGGACAACTTTTCCGATCTTCATCCCCCGTTCGACCGCCACGAGGCGCTGGTCGAGGCGGATCGCTGCTACTTCTGCTACGATGCACCGTGCATGCAGGCGTGCCCGACCACGATCGATATTCCGATGTTCATCCGGCAGATCTCGACGGGTAATCCTGTTGGCGCGGCCAAGACCATCTTCGACCAGAATATTCTCGGCGGCATGTGTGCTCGCGTCTGCCCGACAGAGACGCTGTGCGAGGAGGTCTGCGTGCGCGAGGTGGCCGAGGGCAAGCCGGTGCAGATCGGTCGCCTGCAGCGCTACGCGACGGATACCGCGATGGCGCAGCACAAGCAGTTCTACGAGCGCGCCGCGCCGACCGGCAAAAGGATCGCCGTCGTCGGCGCCGGGCCGGCGGGGCTCGCCTGCGCGCATCGGCTGGCCGTCAACGGGCACGAGGTGACGATCTACGAAGCCAAGCCGAAGGCCGGCGGCCTCAACGAATACGGCATCGCGGCCTACAAATCCGTCGACGGCTTCGCGCAGGCCGAAGTCGATTACATCACCGCCGTCGGCGGCATCGATGTTCAGCACGACAAGGCGCTTGGCCGCGATATGTCCCTGGCAGAACTCGCGTCTTCCCATGACGCCGTGTTCCTCGGCATGGGGCTAGCCGGCGTCAACGCCCTGCGGGCCGAGGGCGAGGGTGCCGAGGGTGTACAGGACGCGGTCGATTTCATCGCCGAGCTGCGCCAGGCAGGCGACCTTGCACAGCTTCCGGTCGGTCGGCGCGTCGTTGTCATCGGCGGCGGCATGACGGCGATCGACGCGGCGATCCAGTCCAAGTTGCTGGGGGCCGAGGAGGTGACGATCTGCTACCGCCGCGGCAAGGAACACATGAACGCCTCGGAGTTCGAGCAGGATCTGGCAGCCTCCAAAGGCGTAACCATCCGCCACTGGCTGCAGCCCAAAAGCGTCATCGACGCGGGCGGTCGTGTTGCCGGTATCGAGCTCGAATACACGACCCTGCGCGATGGCAAGCTGGTCGGCACGGGCGAGACGATGCTGATCGACGCCGACCAGGTGTTCAAGGCGATCGGCCAGTCGTTCGACGCGTCGCCACTCAACGGCTCCGGCAATTCGATCGCCATGGAAGGCGGGCGCATCAAGGTCGATACCGAAGGGCGTACCTCCATGGCCAAGGTCTGGGCGGGTGGCGACTGCGTCGTCGACGCGCGCGAAGACCTGACCGTCGCGGCGGTAGCCGCCGGGCGCGACGCGGCTGAAAGCATCCACCGGGCACTCACCTCTAACGGGAGGGCATGAGCATGGCAGACATTCGTTCGAACTTCGTCGGAATCAAGTCGCCGAACCCGTTCTGGCTCGCCTCGGCGCCGCCGACGGACAAGGCCTACAATGTCGTCCGCGCCTTCAAGGCGGGGTGGGGCGGCGTCGTGTGGAAGACGCTTGGCGAGGAAGGCCCGCCGGTCGTCAACGTCAACGGGCCGCGCTACGGCGCGATCTGGGGTGCGGACCGGCGTCTGCTCGGTCTCAACAATATCGAGCTCATCACCGACCGTGACCTGCAGACTAACCTGCGCGAGATGAAGCAGGTGAAGATGGAATGGCCGGACCGGGCGCTGGTCGCCTCGATCATGGTTCCGTGCGAGGAGCAAAGCTGGAAGGCGATCCTGCCGCTGGTCGAGGAGACTGGAGCCGATGGCATCGAGCTGAATTTCGGCTGCCCGCACGGCATGAGCGAACGCGGCATGGGCGCCGCCGTCGGCCAGGTTCCGGAATATATCGAAATGGTAGTGCGCTGGTGCAAGCAGTACACGCGCATGCCCGTCATCACCAAGCTGACGCCTAACATCACCGACATCCGCAAGCCGGCGCGCGCGGCCAAGGCGGGCGGAACCGATGCGGTGTCGCTGATCAATACCATCAATTCGATCACCGGCGTCAATCTGGACAGTTTCTCGCCGGAGCCAATGATTGACGGCAAGGGCACGCATGGCGGCTATTGCGGCCCTGCGGTTAAGCCGATCGCCATGAACATGGTGGCCGAGATAGCCCGGGACCCCGAAACGCGTGGCCTGCCGATCTCCGGCATCGGCGGCATCACAACCTGGCGCGATGCCGCCGAGTTCATGGCGCTGGGGGCAGGCAACGTGCAGGTCTGCACGGCGGCTATGACCTACGGCTTCAAGATCGTCGAGGAGATGATCGAGGGGCTGAAGAACTGGATGGACGAGAAAGGGCATGCCGATCTCGACGCCATCGTCGGCCGCGCGACGCCCAACGTAACCGACTGGCAGTACCTCAACCTCAATTATGTGGCCAAGGCGCATATCGACCAGGATGCCTGCATCAAATGCGGCCGTTGCCACATCGCCTGCGAGGACACCTCGCACCAGGCCATCACACAGATGGTCGATGGCGTGCGCCATTTCGAGGTGATCGAGGAGGAGTGCGTCGGGTGCAACCTCTGCGTCAATGTCTGCCCGGTGGAAGGCTGCATTACCCTGGAGCCGCTGGCGGCGGGCAGTCTCGACAAGCGCACCGGCAAGGTCGTCGAGCCTGTCTATGCCAACTGGACGACGCATCCCAACAATCCGATGGCGCGCCAGGCCGCCGAGTAGAGCAGGGCGCTTTCAACGTCGTCGCCGCGCCACGGCGGCGACGGGATACGATGCCGCTGCGTCGGCCGATAGGCTCGGTAGCACCGTTCGAATATGGTCGCCCAAGGCCGTGGCTGCGGAGGATGGACGCTGCTCGGCAAATTCGAGCGCGATGCCGAGCGTCGGCAAAGGCGGCAAGCCACCAGAGACGATATGGAGATCGGCCGGCACGGCTGTCTGCGTCAGAACGCTGATCGCATGCCCCGAACGCGCGATTGCGATAAGCCCGGCCAAGCTGTCGCTGGCGAATGCAACCCTGTAGCGGCGATTGACCGCCTCCATCGCGTCGCAGGCAGCTCGATAGTCGAGCGTCGTGGGCGCCGACAAAGCCAGCGGAATGGTGTCGAGATCGAGTATGGCCGGCTTCGGTTCGTTCGCCACCCACACAAATCGTTCCTTGCGTATGACATCGCGGTTAGCGGCGTCGGACAGAGAGACGAGCGCCATGTCTATCTGGCGGCGATGCAGCAGGGGACGTAGTTCGGTAGTTGGCGCGCAGACCATGCGCAACTCGACTTCGGGATGCAGCGCAAAGAAGTCTCTGAGCAATTCGGGGATGAAGGCGATCGAATAGTCTTCAGGGCACCCAAAGCTGACCGGACCCTTGAGCGCGCCGCCGGCCATGTCGGCAAGGATTTCGTCATGCTTCGCAAGCAACGATTCTGCGTGAGACAAAAAGCGCTCGCCGGCTGCGGTGAGGCGCACGCCCGATCCGCTGCGGTGCAAAAGCGATTGGCCAACCATATCCTCCAGGCGCTGCATCTGCATGCTGAGCGCGGATTGCGTTCGGCCGACCTGGCTGGAGGCAAGGCTGATGGAACCGGTTCGCGCGACCGCAGCGAAGTTCCTTAAGAGCGCGAGGTCGAGCATAGGTGTGTCATCAGTCCGATTGATACCGGAGTACGGTAATATCAATTTGCGCGAAGGCTCAAGCAGCGCTAGCGATTGGGCGAGCCATTCGGAGAGATTTCATGTCCCTGAACGACGATCCCGCATTCTGGGCTGCCGCGCGCAAGCATCTCATCCGCTACGGACCAAGCTTCGAAAGTGTCATCATCGAGCGCGCTGAGGGCAGCTTCGTTTACGATGCCGACGGGCGCGCGATCCTCGACTTCACCTCGGGCCAGATGAGCGCCGTGCTCGGCCATACGCATCCCGACATAGTGGCGACGGTCGACCGGCAGATGAGGTCTGTCGCGCATCTCTTCAGCGGCATGCTGTCCCGACCGGTGGTCGAACTCGCGTCGCGGCTGGCGGCGCTTGCGCCGGGGCTCGACCGTGTTCAACTGCTGACCACTGGAGCGGAATCGAACGAGGCTGCGATCCGCATGGCCAAGCTGGTGACCGGCGGGCACGAGGTCGTTGCCTTCGCGCAGAGCTGGCACGGCATGACAGGTGCGGCCGCTTCCGCAACCTACAGCGCGGGCAGGCGCGGCTATGGCCCTGCAACGGCCGGTTCGCTTGTCATTCCGGCTCCGAATGCCTATCGACCGCGTTTCACCCATGCGGATGGTTCCAATGACTGGCAGACCGAGCTTGACGATGCCTTCGAGCTGATCGACCGGCAGTCGACCGGCAATCTCGCTGCCTTCATTGCCGAGCCGATCCTGTCGAGCGGGGGCATTCTCGAACTTCCGCAGGGCTATCTCGCCGCCTTGAAGCAGAAGTGCCACGAGCGCGGCATGCTGCTGATCCTCGACGAGGCACAGACGGGCGTCGGTCGCACCGGGCACATGTTCGCATTCCAGCGGGACGGCGTGACGCCCGACATCCTGACGCTTTCGAAGACCCTTGGCGCGGGGCTGCCGCTGGCCGCGGTCATGACGACGGAGGAAATCGAGCAGAAGGCATTCGAGCGCGGCTTCCTGTTCTACACCACCCACGTCTCGGACCCGCTTACCGCAGCGGTGGGCGTAACGGTGCTCGACGTGGTCGCGCGTGACGGGCTGGTGGAGCGGGCGGCCCGCAGCGGTCAAAGGTTGCGCGCCGGCCTGCTTTCGCTGCAGCAGAAATACGAGTGCGTCGGCGACGTGCGCGGGCGTGGGCTGCTTCTCGGGTTGGAGGTCGTCAAGGACCGGCAGACCAAGGCGCCCGGTTTCGAACTGGGCGCCAGGATCATGGAAGAGGCGATGCAGCGTGGGCTCAGCATGAACATCGTCAAGCTGCCCGGCATGGGCGGCGTGTTCCGCATCGCACCGCCGCTGACGGTCTCGGATGAAGAGATCGACCGCGGCATCGAGATCATGACCGGGGCGATCGAGGCTTCGATCGCCTCAGCCTGAACGCGGCGGTGCTTGGCGGCGTTGGGCCGCCGTCAGGCGGCGGCCGACCGGTTGACGATGACGCCGTTCTTCATGGCCAGGAAACGGCGCAGACGGTCGTTGTAGTCGGCCACCACGGCGTTCTTCACCGAAGGGCGCCGCGCGAGGGCCTGCCGCCACGCACCGACCTTGCCGAGACCGGTGAAGACGCCGAAATCGGCAATCGTGTCGAACACGTCGAAATAGCGAAATGCAGGCGCGAAGACCGCGTCGACGATCGAGAACGCTTCGCCCGCGAAATAGGGGCCTGCGCCGATTTCGGTTTCCAGCCGCTCCATCTTCTGGCGAAGCCGGGCGACCGCGTCATCGAAGGTGGACTGGCCGGTCGTGGTTTCCATGGTCCAAATGTCGCCGAGCGCTGCCGAGCCGAATTCCATCCACGCGCGGTGACGCGCCCGGGTCAACGCATCTTCGGGATGGAGCCGAGGCTGCTCGGTCTCATCGAGATATTCGACGATCGCGGCGCTCTCGAACAGGACATCGTCGCCGACCTTCAGCAGCGGAACCTTGCCGAGTGGTGAGATCACCCTGAACCAGTCCGGCTTGTTCGCGAGGTCGACGTCGATGAGTTCGAACGAGACGCCCTTTTCGGCAAGCACAATCGCAGCGCGTTGAACATAAGGGCAGAGGTCGAAGGAAACGAGGGTGAGCATGGAAGGTCTCCGTGTCTGGGTTTTCTGTTGAAACTTGGATGGGGCGTAGTTCTTCGGATCACGAGAGCTGGATGAGTGCGACGCCAGCCAGCAGGGTGGCTACGCCGGCATAGCGCAGCGGCGAGACCTGCCGCCGCGGCAACCGGAACCATCCGTTGCGGTCGACGAGAAGCGAAGCGATCTGCTGGCCTGCGACGGTGAAGCCGACCGTCGCAGCGGCGCCGATCACCGGCATTGCGGTGAAAACGGTGGTCACATAGATCGCGCCGCACAGTGCTCCAAGCCAGCCCCACCACGGCATGGATTTGATTGATGCCGCGCCTGGCTTCGATGCCGTGTGCAAGAGCAGCGTCGGGAGCGTCACAACCAGCATTCCGAGTGCGGCAACGGTGAAGCTTGTGGTGGCGACCAAGAAGGGCTCACCGATATCGGCGCGCAAAAGGCCGTTGAGCGCGCCCTGTACGGGAAGCACCGAGCCGGCAAACAGCGCGAGTGAAATCCATTCGATCTTCGTCAGCGAGAGCGCTTTAGAGACGCCATTTTCGCCAGCCACGATCGCTGCCGCTCCCGCGAAAACCCCAAGCGCACCGAGTGCGGCCGAGATATCAAGCCGCTGCTGCGACACGCCAAGCAATCCGAATGTGTCGAGTGCCAAGGACGCGATCATCTGGCCTGCAATGAATAGCCCCACCGATGGCGTTGCGCCCAATCGCGGAAACAGCAGGATGACGGAGGCGACGTAAACTGCGCTCGCCAAGCCGCCAGTTGCATGCCACCAGGGTGCGGTGAGCAACCTTTCGGCGGCGCCAAGCGATCCGGTGGCGGCTGAGACGACAAGGAGCAGAAGTGCGCCGATCGCGAGTTGCAGCGTCGTCGCGATCGAGGTGCTGTTGAGCGCCTTCGAAAGCTGGGCGTTGGCACCGCCCTGAACAGCCAGAAGCCCGCCGGCAGCCAGGGATAGGGAAACGAAGATGGATTGCATAACGAGCTCGCAGGTGGATATCAGTTCGATTATAGATGCAATTGCATTCAAATATGCTAACCGTTTTCTGACGTCAATGTTGATGCATGTGCATCAAATCGGTTATGGTCGATCCCATGGAAAAAAAACCCGACAGGGCAACGGTCGCGGCGTGGATTGCGCTAGCGCGGGCGTATCGCGTCGCCATGCAGAAGGTCGAGACGCGGCTCAAGGAGGCGGATCTGCCGCCGCTGGCCTGGTACGATGCGCTGTGGGAACTCGAAAAGGCGGGCGAGGGCGGTCTGCGCCCGTTTGAACTGGAACATGCGCTCCTGTTCGAACAGTACAACCTGTCGCGGCTGGTCGACCGCCTCGTGAAGGCCGGTGTGGTCGAGCGGCGGCCTTGTGCCGATGACCGTCGCGGGCATGTGCTCGCCATCACCGGCGAGGGGCTGGCTATCCGGGCGAAGATCTGGAGCGTCTACGCCCCGGCGATCGAGGCTGCCGTCGGCGCCCGGCTGAGCCGCGACGAGGCCGTCTCGCTGGCGCGCCTTCTCGCAAGAATTGCCAACAACGACTGAACAGTCGCTGACAGGCCCTGTCAGGAGAATATTCACAATCCTATTGTGGATATAGAATATCCAGGATATTGAGAGTCCAGAATTGAGGGCAGACGATGAAACTTTCTGAAGGTGTCGAGGCGGCGATCCATAGCGTCACGATCCTAGCCTCGCTTGGGCCGGGCGAAACGATGCCTGCCGCGGCCTTCGCGGACGCCTACGATATCTCGGCAAGCTATTTGCTGAAGCACCTCAAGGTTCTGGTCACCGACGGGCTGCTTGAATCGGTCTCCGGCCCGCAGGGCGGTTACCGGCTTGCGCGGGCGGCAGAGAAGATCACGCTGCTCGATATCGTGCTCGCCATCGAGGGGCGGCAACCGGCTTTCCGTTGTACGGAGATACGCCAGCGCGGACCCGTGAGACTGCCCGCGGAGGTCTATGCAAAACCCTGCCAGATCAACGCGGCGATGCTGAAGGCCGAGCGCGCCTACCGCGCCGCGCTTGCCGAGACATCGATTGCCGACATCGCGGCCGATTTCAACGCCGAGGCCGACCCGCGCGCGGTGGTGGCCGCTTGCGCCTTCGCCGAGCAGAACAAACGCCCGCGGGGGCGCTACAAAAACACCCAAGCCAAAGGAGAAAAGGCATGAAGCCCAGACTGCAGTTTTTCAACGTTGCGCCAGACATCATGAAACAGGTGATGGCGCTGAACGAAGCGGCCAACAATTGCGGGCTGGAGCATTCGCTGCTGCATCTCATCAAGCTGCGGGCCTCTCAGATCAACGGTTGTTCCTATTGCGTCGACATGCACACGCGCGAGGCGCGGCGCGACGGCGAGACCGAGCAGCGCGTCTATCTTGTCTCGGCATGGCGCGAGTCCCCGCTTTACTCCGATCGCGAGCGTGCGGCGCTGGAATGGACCGAGACGCTGACGGCGCTTGCCGGTCACCACGTCGAGGACGAAAGCTATGATGCAGTCCGGGCGCATTTCAGCGAAGAGGAGATGGTGAAGCTCAGCGTGGCCATCGGCATGATCAATGTGTGGAACCGCCTCTGCACTGGCTTCCGCGCCGTGCATGCGGTGGAAACGGCCAAGGCCGCCTGAGCGTGCTTGAGGCGCCAGGAGCAACGGCGAACCGCTGCTCGCCGCTGCCTCTGGCCCTCTCGATTTTACTTTCGTCAGTCAGCGCTCTCGGCTAGTCCCCCTGTATACAGCCCGGAACACCGATTTGAGCCAATCCGTAGACACAGTCCTCGAAGCGAAACCGCGTGCGACGACGCACGCCACCGGCAGGCAGAAACTGCTGGGGCATCTCGCGATGCTGCTGTTTACCGCGTTGGTATCGGGCTCCTATTCGCTTGGCGGGATGGCCGCGTCGCATATCGGGCCGGCCGCAATCAACGCCATGCGGTTCGCGTTCGGCGTGGTGGTGATGGCAGCAGCCGTGGCTGTGCTGACACGCGGCCGCATCCCGGCACCTCGGGCGCCGTGGCGCTATCTGGTGCTCGGTGCGCTGATGGCGGTGTTCTTCATCACTATGTTCATGGCGCTGCGGTTGACCGATCCGGTTTCGACGGGCGCGGTCTTTACGCTGATGCCGCTGATGTCGGCGGTCTTCGGCTATCTCTTTCTCGGGCAAGTCCCGCGCGGCATCGTCATCGCCAGCCTGGTGTTTGCCGGGCTCGGCTCGATCTGGGTGATTTTCGGCGGCAACCTCGATGCGCTTCTGGCTTTCGACCTCGGCCGTGGCGAGATGATCTTCTTCATTGGCGTCGTCTGCCACGCGGCCTATGCGCCGCTGGTGCGCAAGCTCAACGACGGCCGCGAGCCGCTCGCGGCCTTCACCTTGTGGACGCTGGTCGCCACGGGCCTGTGCATCGCGCTCTACGGGGTCAGCGAAATCGTGCAGACCGACTGGCAATCGCTGCCGGCGATCGTCTGGGTGGCGATAGTCTACCTCGCCATCTTCACGACGGCGGGCACCACCTTCCTCGTCCAGTATGCGGCGATGCGGCTGCCGGCCGCCAAGGTTCTTGCCTATACCTATCTTTCGCCCTGCTACATCATCCTGTTCGAGGGCTTGCTTGGCCATGGCTGGGTCAGCCCCGGCGTCGCGCTCGGCGCGCTGGTGACCGTGCTGGGGCTTGTCGTCATGGCCGCGTCGCGCGACAGCTAGCGCGCGCCAGCCTGGGTCGTAAACCGTCCGTTAACCGGAATCGGCAAGCTTCACGCAAGGTTCGGTAAACGGGAACGACGGCGAGAGATGATCGTCATCAAGGCAAGCGGCTCGACGGATGTAAAGGCGCTGCGCAGGCTGGCTGCCGATCTTTCGGCGGATGAGGTCGACGTCGCGCCTGAGGAAATCCAGCCAGCTATGCCGCGCAGACGGCGCAGGCCTTCGGTCAGTACCTTGCCCGGAGCCTCGATCGCGCCGGGGACGCAGGCGGCCATTCTCGAACTGCGCCAAGTCGAGGTGGAGCCGCGGGGCCAATACGACCTGGCTTAGGCAGGGCCTCAACCTTTCGGCTTCAGTCCCTCGATGAAGAGTTGTTCGAGGAAGCGCGCGGCATCCTCGAAGCGGCCTTCGGCGCCGCGGTCGGGTCCGAGCACGGCGCGCACCTGGACGTCGAAATCAGCATAATGCTGCGTGGTCGCCCATATCGCGAAGATCAGATGCCAGGGATCGGTGCGCACGATCCGGCCGTCGCGCATCCAGCCGCGGATGATCTGCGCCTTCTCGTCGACCAGCCCCTTCAATTCGCCTTCCAGCATCGGCATAACGCGCGGTGCGCCCTGCAGGATCTCATTGGCGAACAGCCGGCTTTCGCGCGGGTAGTCGCGTGCCATCTCCAGCTTGCGGCGAATGTAGCTGCGCAACTCGGTGATCGGGTCGCCGATGTCGTCGAGCTCCCGCAGCGGCGCCAGCCAGGTTTCGAGCAGGCGCTGCATCAGCGTCACATGGATGTCTTCCTTGGAGCGGAAATAGTAGAGGAGGTTCGGCTTCGACATGCCGGCGGCTTCGGCGATCTGGTCGATGGTGGCGCCGCGAAAGCCGTGCTGGGCAAATACCTCCAGCGCCGCCTCAAGGATGATCTCGCGCTTCTCGGTCTGGATGCGCGTCCTGCGTTTCGGCTTTACCGCCTCCATGGGCCTTCGTTCCCCTCGCGGCGCGCAGTGCGCCAGATTTCTGGACCAATCGTCTGGACCAGCTTGCGCCGAAGCTGTGGAGCGCGCGGAAGCGCCGGCCTTTGCGCTAGTAATCCCTTGACCGCCTATGTGGCGGTGCTAACGTTTGTCCAATCGGTCAAAATTTGCGTAGCATATCTGCGCCCGAAGAACCAAGCGTTGGCCGAACAACGAGGGGCTCAAAGGAAAGAAAGGCTTGGTTATGTCCAACAGGCTCAACGTCGCGCCGAACGACCTCAGCGCATTCTGGATGCCGTTTACGGCAAATCGCCAATTCAAGCAGTCGCCGCGCATGTTGGTGTCGGCGAAGGACATGCACTACACCGCCTCCGACGGGCGCAAAATCCTCGACGGCACCGCCGGCCTGTGGTGCGTGAACGCCGGCCACTGCCGGCCGAAGATCACCGAGGCGATCCAGCGCCAGGCAGCCGAGCTAGACTATGCGCCAGCCTTCCAGATGGGGCATCCGATCGTCTTCGAACTGGCCAACCGGCTGGTGGACGTCGCGCCCGAGGGCATGGATCATGTCTTCTTCACCAATTCGGGCTCCGAATCCGTCGATACCGCTCTCAAGATCGCGCTGGCCTACCAGCGGGTGAAGGGCGAGGGCAGCCGAACGCGCTTGATCGGCCGCGAGCGCGGCTATCACGGCGTCAATTTTGGCGGCATTTCGGTCGGCGGCATCGTCACGAACCGCAAGATGTTCGGCACGCTGCTGACGGGCGTCGACCACCTGCCGCATACGCACCTGCCGGGCAAGAACGCATTCACCAAGGGCGAGCCGGAGCATGGCGCGGACCTTGCCGACGAGCTGGAGCGGATCGTCACGTTGCACGACGCCTCGACCATCGCGGCCGTCATCGTCGAGCCGGTCGCCGGCTCCACCGGCGTGCTCATCCCGCCGAAGGGCTATCTCCAGCGCCTGCGCGACATCTGCACCAAGCACGGCATCCTCTTGATCTTCGATGAGGTCATCACTGGTTTCGGCCGCCTCGGAACGCCGTTTGCGGCCGACTATTTCGGCGTCATCCCCGACATCATCACCACCGCGAAGGGCGTTTCCAACGGCGTGATCCCGATGGGCGCGGTGTTCGTGAAGAAGGAAATCCACGACGCGTTCATGAACGGACCGGAGCATCTGATCGAGTTCTTCCACGGTTATACCTATTCTGGAAACCCGATCGCCTCGGCAGCGGCCATCGCGACGCTGGACACCTACAAGGAAGAGGGGCTTCTGACGCGTGGCGCGGAGCTCGCTCCCTACTGGGAGGAGGCGCTGCATTCGCTGAAGGATGCACCGCATGTCATCGACATCCGCAATATTGGCCTCGTCGGCGCGATCGAGCTGCAGCCGATTGCCGGGCAGCCCACCAAGCGCGCCTTCCAGGCCTTCGTGAAGGCCTTCGAGCGCGGTGCGCTGATCCGCACGACCGGCGACATCATCGCGCTGTCGCCGCCGCTTATCATCACCAAGGGCCAGATCGACGAACTGATCGATCATGTGCGCGAAGTCCTGACCATGGTCGACTGACCGCGACCAGATTCGAGGGCCGGCGACGGGAACCGGCGGCTCTCGGTGACATGAAGACGAATGAGAGGAATACTGCCGATGGCCGCACCCGGCGAGAATCTGCGCATCAACCCCGACCGCCTGTGGGATTCGCTGATGGAGATGGCGAAGATCGGGCCCGGGGTTGCCGGCGGCAACAACAGGCAGACGCTGACCGACGAGGACGGCGAAGGCCGCCATCTCTTCAAGAAGTGGTGCGACGCTGCCGGCCTGACGACCGGCGTCGACAAGATGGGCACCATGTTCGCCCGCCGCGAGGGAACGGATCCGGACCTGCCGCCGGTCTATGTCGGCTCGCATCTCGACACCCAGCCCACCGGTGGAAAGTATGACGGCGTGCTGGGCGTGCTCGGCGGGCTGGAAGTGATCCGCACGCTCAACGATCTCGGCATCAAGACGAGGCACCCGATCGTCGTCACCAACTGGACCAACGAGGAGGGCACGCGCTTCGCGCCGGCCATGCTGGCGTCGGGCGTCTTTGCCGGCGAGCACGATCTCGAATGGGCATACGATCGCAAGGACGCCAAGGGCCTGCGCTTCGGCGACGAGCTGGAGCGCATCGGCTGGAAGGGTGACGAAGACGTCGGTGGCCGCCCGATGAAGGCATTCTTCGAGCTGCATATCGAGCAGGGGCCGATCCTCGAGGACGAGGATATCGACATCGGCGTCGTCACCCACGGGCAGGGGCTCTGGTGGCTGCAGGTGACGCTGACCGGCAAGGACGCGCACACCGGCTCGACGCCGATGCCCAAGCGCCGCAATGCGGGCCTCGGCATGGCGCGCGTCACCGAGCTGGTGCACGAGGTGGCGATGGACTACCAGCCGGACGCCGTCGGCGCGATCGGCCATGTCGAGGTCTATCCCAATTCGCGCAACGTGATACCCGGCAAGGTGGTCTTCACCATCGACATCCGCACGCCGCACGAGAATGTGCTGAACGAGATGCGCGCGCGCATCGAGGACGGCATCGCTACCATCGCCGAGGCGCTGGATATCGGCTTCGAGGTCGAGGCCGTCGGCCACTTCGATCCCGTCACCTTCGATGAAGGCTGCGTAAAAGCCATTCGCGATGCCGCCGAACGTCTCGGCTATTCCCATCGCGACATCGTCTCCGGCGCCGGCCACGACGCCTGCTGGATCAACCGCGTGGCGCCGACGGCCATGGTGATGTGCCCGTGTGTTGACGGGCTTTCGCACAACGAGGCCGAGGAAATCAGCAAGGAATGGGCAGCGGCCGGTGCCGACGTTCTGTTCCATGCGGTGGTCGAGACGGCGGAGATCGTGGAGTGAGCGCAGGCTTGACGTTCGAAGGGGAACGTCCCTTGAAGCAGGTGATAGGTTGGACCGATGCGGCGCCGCCTTTCAAAACGCCGCTGATCGAAAGGTGCGAAGCTGCGTTGGCTCTTCCGCTTAAAGATCAGACTGTCGAGACGATGAGGCTCTTGCTTGGACAGGGTATAGCCATAGACATGCTGTTACCCCGTGCACTGGATATCCTTGAGCTGGATATCCTGGCTAGCGGGGATTTGTATGAGGGAGACCTGCTGGCATCGTGTCAGCGCCTGCCCGCATCGTATTGGAGAGAACATCCTGACCACTGGGTGCGGCTGGATTCGATCCTCCGCGACTTCGACCAAAAGGTCGATCAGGTGAACAAGGAACGTGCCGGGTTCATGGCGAACAATCCGTTCGGTGCTAAGCTATGAACTGACAGATATCGCCATTCGTGGCGCTAGGAATAGGGGAACGACAGAATGACAAAAGTCATCAGAAACGGAACCATTGTCACCGCCGACCGGACCTGGAAGGCCGATGTGCTGGTGAAAGACGGCAAGATCGTCGCTATCGGCAACGACCTGCATGGCGACCATGAATTCGACGCCACCGGCTGCTACGTGATGCCGGGCGGCATCGATCCGCACACCCATCTCGAGATGCCCTTCATGGGCACTTACTCCGCCGACGATTTCGAGAGCGGCACGCGCGCGGCGCTTTCGGGCGGCACCACCATGGTGGTGGATTTCTGCCTGCCGTCGCCCGGCCAGTCGCTGCTGGAAGCGATCCAGATGTGGGACAACAAGTCGACGCGCGCTGCCTGCGACTATTCTTTCCACATGGCGATCACCTGGTGGGGCGAGCAGGTGTTCAACGAGATGCCGGAGGTGGTGAAGCGCGGCATTACCTCTTTCAAGCACTTCATGGCCTACAAGGGCGCGCTGATGGTCGACGACGACGAGATGTTCTCGTCGTTCCAGCGCTGCGCCGAGCTCGGCGCGCTGCCGCTCGTCCACGCCGAGAACGGCGACGTGGTGGCGCAGCTTTCGCAGAAGCTGCTGGCCGAGGGCAATAACGGGCCGGAAGGCCACGCCTATTCGCGCCCGCCCGAGGTCGAGGGCGAGGCTACCAACCGCGCCATTATGATCGCCGATATGGCCGGCGTGCCGCTCTATGTCGTGCACACCTCCTGCGAGCAGAGCCACGAGGCCATCCGCCGCGCGCGCCAGAAAGGCATGCGCGTCTTTGGCGAGCCGCTGATCCAGCATCTCGTGCTCGACGAGACGGAGTATTTCGACAAGGACTGGGACCATGCCGCGCGCCGCGTGATGAGCCCGCCTTTCCGCAACAAGCAACATCAGGATTCGCTGTGGGCGGGGCTCTCTGCCGGTTCGCTGCAGGTGGTGGCGACCGACCACTGCGCGTTTACAAGCGAGCAGAAGCGCTTCGGTGTCGGCGATTTCACCAAGATCCCCAACGGCACGGGCGGTTTGGAGGACCGGCTGCCCGTGCTGTGGACCAAGGGTGTCAACACCGGCCGGCTTACGCCCAACGAGTTCGTTGCGGTGACTTCGACCAATATCGCCAAGATCCTCAACATGTACCCGCAGAAGGGCGCGATCCTTGAAGGGGCGGACGCCGACATCATCGTGTGGGACCCGGAGAAGACCAAGACGATCTCGTCCGAGGCGCAGCAGTCGGTGATCGACTACAACGTGTTCGAGGGCATCGAGGTGAAGGGTCTGCCGCGCTTCGTCTTCACGCGCGGTGACCTTGCCGTGAACGACGGCAAGGTCGAGGCCAAGCCCGGGCACGGCCAGTTCGTTGCCCGCGAGCCCCACATGGCTGTCAATAAGGCGCTGTCGACGTGGAAGGAAGTCGTTGCGCCCCGCAAGATCGAGCGGACCGGCATTCCGGCGAGCGGCGTTTGAGCGGGTCCATGCAGATCGTGATTGGTTGGGCGCCCTACGTTGCCCCCCTCTGTCCTGCCGGACATCTCCCCCACAAGGGGGGAGATCGGCAGGCTCAAGCTCGTCGCTTCTTCTGGAACGCTGATGAATGGCGAAATCTTCGCGGCCGATTGATCTCCCCACCTGTGGGGGAGATGTCCGGCAGGACAGAGGGGGGCGTGCCGGGACGCGGCGCGGAAACGGACCCCCGATGAACGCACTCGCCACCCCGACACAGCAAGCCACCGCAACCGTAACTGCCCCCGTTATCGAGGCGACCGGCCTGGGGCTAACCTTCGAAACCGGCGACGGGCCGGTCCATGCCCTGTCGAATGTCGAACTCGCCATCGGCAAGGGCGAGTTCGTGTCCTTTATCGGGCCGTCGGGCTGCGGCAAGACCACGTTCCTCCGTGTGATTGCCGACCTGGAGCAGCCGACAGCGGGGCGCATCACCGTCAACGGCATGAGTCCGGAGGAGGCGCGGCGGCAGCGCGCCTACGGCTATGTCTTTCAGGCCGCGGGCCTGTTTCCTTGGCGCACCATCGAGCGCAACGTGGCGCTGCCGCTGGAGATCATGGGCTACCCCAAGGCCGAGGTCGCGCAACGCATCGCGCGCACGCTCGATCTCGTCAATCTCACCGGCTTCGAGAAGAAGTTTCCGTGGCAGCTTTCCGGCGGCATGCAGCAGCGCGCCTCGATCGCCCGCGCGCTGGCCTTCGATGCCGACCTGCTCTTGATGGACGAACCGTTCGGCGCGCTGGACGAAATCGTGCGTGACCATCTCAACGAGCAGCTCCTGCAACTGTGGGACCGCACGAACAAGACGATCTGCTTCGTCACGCATTCGATCCCCGAGGCGGTCTATCTGTCGACCAAGATCGTGGTGATGTCGCCGCGGCCGGGTCGCGTAACCGACGTGATCGACTCGACGCTGCCGCGCGAGCGCCCGCTCGACATCCGCGAGACGCCGGAATTCCTGGCAATCGCCGCCCGCGTGCGCGACGGTCTGAGGGCAGGGCATTCCTATGAGGATTAGGCGAGGTATTGCCGCCCTGGTTCCTCGCCCCCGCGAAGTGGGGGAGAGGTGCCGAGCAACGCGAGGCGGAGAGGGGGGCTCCGTTTTCCGTTGCTCCCCCTCTCCGGCTTGCTTCGCAAGCCACCTCTCCCCCATTCCATGGGGGCTAGGAAGGGCGCTTGTGCCGGGGGGCAACTGAATGGACCGCCTGCGCGACAAGATCGTTCCCGTCACCGCGATCCTGCTTGGTATCGTGGCGATCTGGTATGTCGGGGCGTATCTCATGAACGCGCCGTTCCAGCGGGATCTGGACCGGCGGGGAGGCGAGACGCCGACGTTTTCGGAATTCGTCGTCAAGACGATGACCCAGCCGAAGCCGACACTGCCGGCGCCGCATCAGGTGGCGGTCAACTTTTTCGAGAATACGTTCCTGCGCAAGGTCACGTCGGCGCGCAGCCTCGTCTATCATGCATGGGTGACGCTTTCGTCGACGCTGGCGGGCTTCGCGCTCGGCACGGCGCTGGGCATCGCGATCGCCGTCGGCATCGTGCATGTGGCGACGCTCGACCGCTCTCTGATGCCGTGGATCATTGCCTCGCAGACGATCCCGATCCTGGCGCTCGCACCGATGATCATCGTGGTGCTCGCGGCGATCGGTGTTACAGGGCTGATCCCCAAGGCGCTGATCTCGACCTATCTGTCGTTCTTTCCCGTGGCCGTGGGCATGGTGAAGGGGCTGCGCTCGCCCGACATGCTGCATCTCGACCTGATGCGCACCTATAACGCCAGCAGCACACAGGTCTTCTGGAAGCTCAGGGTTCCGGCCTCAGTGCCTTATCTCTTCGCATCCATGAAGGTCGCGGTTGCGGCCAGCCTCGTCGGCGCCATCGTCGGCGAACTGCCGACCGGCGCGGTCGCGGGCATCGGCGCCAAGCTGCTCAACGGCTCCTATTACAGCCAGACGATCGACATGTTCTCCGCACTTCTTGCCGGCTCCGTGGTAGCCGTCATTCTCGTCAGCCTGGTCGGGCTTGCCGGCCGGCTCACCGAGCGCGCGATGGGAGGGCGTCCGGCATGAGTACCGCTGCTGCCCGTAATCCGTCGCTCTGGCCCGCATTGGCCGGTCTCACGGTCGCACTGGCGCTGGCCGCCTTTGTTCTCAACGCCCTCGGCGTCCCCAAATACGCGGTCGACTACCGCCCAGCCATTCTGGGTGCGGCCATTGCGGTCTGGCTTCTGGCATGGTGGGTCAATTCGCGGCTTTCGGCGCTTTCGTTGCAGGATCGTACGCTCAGCCTGCTGCGTAACGGCTTCGTGGCGCTGTCGTTCGGCGTGGTGCTGCTCTTCCTATGGGAAGTGCTGGTGCGCGCCTTCAACGTTCCCTTCGTGCTCCTGCCGCCGCCATCGGCCATTGGCGTGCGCCTCGTCAATTCGCTGCCGGTGCTGGCAGCAGACGTCAACCAGACGATCTTCAAGGCGGTTTTCGCGGGCTATGCGATGGGCTGTGCAGCGGGCTTCGTTGTCGCGATCCTCGCGGACCGGTTCCTGTTCCTGCGGCGCGGCCTGCTGCCCATCGGCAACATGGTCTCGGCGCTGCCGATCATCGGCATCGCACCGATCATGGTGATGTGGTTCGGCTTCGACTGGCAGTCCAAGGCCGCCGTCGTCGTGGTGATGACCTTCTTCCCGATGCTGGTGAACACGGTTGCAGGGCTCACGGCTGCCGGCCACATGGAGCGCGATCTGATGCGCACCTATGCGTCGAGCTATTGGCAGACGCTGTTCAAGCTGCGGCTGCCCGCGGCCATGCCGTTCATTTTCAATGCTCTCAAGATCAATTCGACGCTGGCGCTGATCGGCGCCATCGTTGCCGAGTTCTTCGGCACGCCTGTCGTGGGCATGGGGTTCCGCATTTCGACCGAGGTGGGCCGCATGAATGTCGACATGGTCTGGGCGGAAATCGCGGTTGCGGCGCTCGCGGGTTCCGTCTTTTATGGCGTGATCGCTCTCGCAGAAAGAGCCGTCACGTTTTGGCATCCGTCTATCCGTGGTGGGTAGGCCAATCCAGAGGGTAAAAAAGATGAAGAAATATCTCGTATCGATGATGGCCGGCGCGATGTCGCTGGCCGCCGCGCAGGCCTGGGCCGCAGACGCGGTGACGCTGCAGCTCAAGTGGGTCGCGCAGGCCCAGTTCGCCGGCTATTTCGTGGCGCTGGACAAGGGCTTCTACGAAGAAGAAGACCTCGACGTCACCATCAAGCCGGGCGGGCCGGACATCGCGCCGGAGCAGGTGATCGCCGGCGGCGGCGCTGACGTGATCGTCACCTGGATGGCGGCTGCACTTTCAGCCCGCGAGAAGGGCGTGCCGCTGGTCAACATCGCCCAGCCCTACAAGAAGGCGGGCATGCAGCTCGTCTGCCCGGCCGACGGCCCGATCAAGACGGAAGCGGACTTCCCCGGCCACACGCTCGGCGTCTGGTTCTTCGGCAACGAATATCCGTTCTATGCCTGGATGAACAAGCTCGGCTATTCGACCGAAGGCGGGGAGGGCGGCGTCACCGTGCTCAAGCAGTCCTTCGATGTGCAGCCGCTGATCCAGAAGCAGGCCGACTGCATCTCGGTGATGACCTACAACGAGTACTGGCAGCTCATCGACGCCGGCTACAAGCCCGAGGACCTGACCGTCTTCAACTATACCGAGATGGGCAACGACCTGCTCGAGGACGGGCTCTACGTGCTCGAGGACAAGCTCGCCGACGAGGCGTTCAAGGACAAGATGGTCCGCTTCGTACGCGCCTCGATGAAGGGCTGGGAATACGCGATCGCCAATCCGGAAGAGGCTGGCGGCATCGTCATGGACAATGGCGGGCAGGACGAGAACCACCAGGTGCGGATGATGAGCGAGGTCGCCAAGCTGATCGACACGCCGGACGCGAAGCTGATCCCGGAAGCCTACGAGCGCACCGCCAAGGCGCTGCTCGACCAGAAGATCATCGAGAAGGAGCCGGAAGGCGCCTACACGACGGAGATCACCGACGCGATGTGATCGGGACGGGACATGAAACATGGGAAGGGGCGGGCGACCGCCCCTTTCTCATTGCTGCGCATGGCGGACGCACGGCTGGCTAGCGTGCGCTTCGATGCCGTGCTCCGGTGGAGGCCAGCCCTTCCGCCATTGTCACCGCTGCGAAGACATTGTGTGCATCACACGCCCCGCGGGGCGGCTTGAGCGCCCGGCGCAAAGGACCTACCTGTGCGGCAACCCAATCCTTCCAGCTTTCGGGATGCTCCCATGAAAAACATCGGCTTTCTCTCGTTCGGCCACTGGTCGCCGTCGCCGCAGTCCGGCACGCGGAGTGCGTCTGATGCGTTGCTTCAATCGATCGACCTCGCGGTGGCTGCGGAGGAACTGGGCGCGGATGGCTCCTATTTCCGCGTGCATCATTTCGCGCGTCAGCTCGGCTCGCCGTTCCCGCTTCTGGCCGCCGTCGGCGCAAAGACCAGCCGGATCGAGATCGGCACCGCCGTCATCGACATGCGCTACGAGAACCCGCTCTACATGGCGGAGGATGCAGGCGCGGCGGACCTGATCGCCGGCGGACGGCTTCAGCTCGGCATCAGCCGGGGTTCGCCCGAGCAGGTGATCGATGGCTGGCGCTATTTCGGCTACGCCCCGCGCGATGGCGAGACCGATGCGGATATGGCGCGCGCCAATGCGGAGATGTTCTTCGAGCTTTTGAAGGGCAAGGGTTTCGCGCAGCCGAACCCGTCGCCGATGTTCCCGAACCCGCCCGGCCTCTTGCGGCTCGAGCCGCATTCGGAAGGCTTGCGCGACCGCATCTGGTGGGGCGCAGCGACAGATGCCACGGCGGTGTGGGCGGCCAAGCTCGGCATGAACCTGCAAAGCTCGACGCTCAAGTTCGACGAGACCGGCGAGCCGCTTCATGTGCAGCAGGCCAAGCAGATCCGCGCCTATCGCGAGGCATGGAAGGCGGCGGGACACGAGCGCACGCCGCGCGTTTCCGTCAGCCGCTCGATCTTTGCGCTGGTCAACGACATGGACCGGGCCTATTTCGGCCGTGGCGGCGAGAGCACCGATCATTTCGGCTACATCGAGCCGGAGAAGCGCGCCGTCTTCGGGCGTACCTATGCGGCAGAGCCCGATGTGCTCATCGAGCAGTTGCGTGAGGACGACGCGATCGCCGAGGCTGACACGCTGCTGCTGACGGTGCCGAACCAGCTCGGCGTCGACTACAACGCGCATGTGATCGAAGCGATCGTCAAGCACGTCGCGCCGGGCCTTGGCTGGCGCTAGCCAAGCGATCCGTCGCGTCGCCGGCCGGCTTGAAGGTCAGCCGGCCGACGCGGCGGTGAAGACGGCAAGCTGGTCGGCGAAAGCGCGTTTGTAGGCAGGCCTGGCTTCGCCGCGCACGACATAGGCGGCAAGGTTGGGATAGTCGTCCAGCATATCCGACGATGCCTTCAGCCTCAGCAGCACCGTCACCATCAGCAGGTCGCCGGCGCTGAACGCACCGTCGAGCCAGTCGGAATCGCCAAGGCGTGCGGAAAGCCCATCCAAACGCTTGCGGATACCGCTATCCAGAGAGCGCAGGCGCTGCTCGTACCAGGGTTCGTCGCGTTCGAGGATCATTGCGAGGCTGCGGTCAAAGATCGGCGGCTCCACCGTATTGAGCGCGGCGAACATCCAGGTAACCGCGCGCGCCCGGGCGTCGGGGTCTCTCGGCAGCAGACCAGCGTGTTGCTCCGCTATATGGAATACGATCGCTCCCGACTCGAACAGGGCAAGCTCGCCCTGCTCGTAGGTTGGAATCTGCCCGAAAGGATGAAGCGCGAGATGCGCGGGTTGCTTCATCTCCGCGAACGACACGAGGCGGACGTCATAGGGCTGGCCGACCTCTTCCAGCGCCCAGCGAACGCGCATGTCGCGCGCCAGACCCTTGCCGCGATCTGGCGACCGCTCGAATGCAGTGATGATGGGCTTCATCGTTAATCTCCA
This sequence comes from Mesorhizobium sp. DxT, assembly GCF_058448885.1. NCBI lineage: Bacteria > Pseudomonadati > Pseudomonadota > Alphaproteobacteria > Hyphomicrobiales > Phyllobacteriaceae > Mesorhizobium > Mesorhizobium sp. DxT. Next base: position 21,558 of record NZ_JBZFLJ010000007.1, read on the forward strand.
GCTCTTTGCATCTTGAGACCGAAGGACGCAGACGAGGTTCGTCATCCGACATCGTCGGCGATTTTTCCATCTACATTCCAAGTCGTCGGCGATCACGCCGCGACGAGGAGCTTTCGTCTCTCAACCTCGCGAAACGCTCCCGGGGTTTGGCCTGCGTGACGTCGAAAGAAGCGATTGAAATAGGCGGGGTCTGCAAAGCCGAGCGAATAGGCAATTGCCTGCACTGGGGTCGGCGTGAAGATCAGGTCGCGCCGGGCCGCTTCCATCAACTGGCGAGCCGCCAGTTCCTGCACCGAAAGCCCGGTGGCGGCGCGCGCAAGCCGGTTGAGATGGGCTGCCGAGACGCCGATGGATTGCGCATAGAACGTCACAGGCCGGTGCTCGCGGCAGTGCGCGGCGATCAGCGTTGTCAGCGTCTCGATCCGGTCTTCGGTAGCGGAAGCGTCACCCTGTACCGTCGATAGCGTACCGGCGCGAACCAGCGCGACGATCGCCGTCGTCATGAGCGGCTCGAGAAGCAGGAGCCGCCCGGCTGCGCGTCCGTGAAGCTCGGCGTGAAGCCGGCGCACGCTTTCGATCAGCAGGCCGGCGTTGTCGTCCTTAGGTCGCAGCGAAACCACCTGGCTCGTCGTCGCGAACGCCGCGATCCGCCGGTCCGCCGCGGCAAGGGAGGCGAGCCGGTCGCCGAGCGCGGTCAGGACCAGCCCGTCGATCTCGCGGGAAAAGCGGAAACCGTGCACCGCCCCCGCGGGGATGAACAAAACGCAGGGAGCCTCGAAATGCCGCAGGTCATTTGCACCCACGATCTCGCCGCTGCCGGCCGTCAGCAGGAATATCTGGAAGAAGGAGTCGTGCCGATGCCGGGAAATCTCCCAATTGTGCAGGTGCGTACGCTCAGGGATCGTTTCGCTGTGAATCCAGAAGTCTCCCGATTCTCCTGATTTCTCACGATAAAGGCGATATGAGGGGACCGCGTTGGTCATATCTCGCTCCGGCAGTGATGTTCGGATAGTGCAATCGATTGCCCGAATTGTCCATTGTTGGGAGGTCCGGCGGTCGGGCAGTATACAGGCTGCAAGCGGAGCCAGCCGGGGAGGAACGCCAGCATGCGCACGCAGGTTGTCATCATCGGCTCCGGCCCGGCCGGGCTGTTGCTCGGGCAGCTTCTCACCAATGCAGGTATCGACAACGTCATTCTGGAGCGGGTGAGTAAGGACTACGTTCTCGGCCGTATCCGGGCCGGCGTGCTGGAAGAAGGCATGGCCGGCCTGCTCGACGAGGCAGGCGCGGGTGAGCGGATGCGTCGCGAAGGCCTGCCGCATGACGGTTTCGATCTCACATTTTCCGGGAAGCATCACCGGATCGACCTGCACGGACTGACCGGCAAGCACGTTATCGTCTACGGCCAGACCGAGGTGACGCGCGACCTGATGGACAGGCGCGCGGCGGCTGGCGGCATCAGCATCTATGAGGCGGCCGATGTGCAGCCGCACGATTTCGATGGCGAACGGCCCTATGTCACGTACAGCAAGGATGGCGTCGAGCACCGGCTCGGCTGCGATTTCATCGCGGGCTGCGACGGCTATCACGGCCCTTCCCGCAAGGCGGTTGAAGGCGAGGGGCTGGAGACGTTCGAGCGTGTCTATCCGTTCGGCTGGCTGGGCATCGTGGCCGATGTGCCGCCCGTCAGCCACGAGTTGATCTATTCCAACCACCGGCGTGGCTTCGCGCTGTGCTCAATGCGCTCGGCCACGCGCAGCCGCTATTACGTCCAGTGTGCGCTGGACGACAGGGTCGAGGCTTGGTCCGACGACCGCTTCTGGGACGAAATCCGTTCGCGGCTGCCGGCGGAGACCGCCGAAGCGATGACGACCGGCCCGTCGATCGAGAAATCCATCGCGCCGTTGCGCTCCTTCGTAGCTGAGCCGCTGCGGTTCGGGCGCCTGTTCCTGGTCGGCGATGCCGGGCATATCGTGCCGCCGACGGGCGCCAAGGGGCTCAACCTCGCCGCAAGCGACGTGCGCTACCTGTTCGACGCATTGCAGGAGTACTATGCAGAGCAGTCCGCCGCCGGGATCGATGGATATTCGGCCCGGGCGCTGGCGAGGGTCTGGAAAGCTGAGCGCTTTTCCTGGTGGATGACGAACACGCTCCACCGCTTTCCGGATATGGGGGCGTTTGGGCAGCGCATACAGGAGGCCGAACTGGAATATCTGACAGGTTCGCGCGCCGCGTCCACGTCGCTTGCCGAGAACTATGTCGGCCTGCCTTATTGAGGATCAACCAATGAACGAAAAATCGAAACGGCACGAACAGGGCATGGCGACACGCCGGGCGGTGCTGGGCGACGCCCACGTCGACCGCGCAGAGGCCGCAAAGACGGCGTTTGATGCGCCGTTCCAGGAACTCATCACCGAGGCCGCGTGGGGGCATGTGTGGTCGCGCGACACGATCACCCGGCGCGAGCGCTCGATGATGACGCTGGCGCTTCTGGCCGGCCTCGGCAATTTCGAGGAACTGGCGCTGCACACGCGCGCCACGGCCAACACCGGCGCCACGCGTGACGACATCCTGGAAGTCATGCTGCACGTTGCGATCTATGCCGGCGTGCCGCGCGCCAACCACGCGATCAAGGTCGTCAAGCACGTGCTGGACGAGATGGACAAGGAGAAGGGCAAATGAGCGAGGGCATGCTCTCGAACCGCAAGCCGGAAACGGGCGCATTCTTCCAGCGCGACCGCGAGTGGCATCCGCAAGCCTATACGCCCTGGTACAAGACCTCCGTGCTGCGTTCGCCGCAGAAGGCGCTGCTGTCGCTCGACAACACGCTGTCGGAAATCACGGGTCCGGTCTTCGGCCACAATATCCTCGGTGCGCTCGACAACGACCTCATCCATAATTTCGCGAAGCCCGGTGAGAGCGCCATCGGTCCGCGCATCATCGTCTATGGCCGCGTTCTCGACGAGCGGGGCAGGGGCGTGCCAGGCGCGCTGCTGGAATTCTGGCAGGCCAATGCCGGCGGGCGCTATCGCCACAAGAAGGAGGGCTATATCGCGCCGCTCGATCCGAATTTCGGCGGCTGCGGACGCACGATCACCGACGAGGACGGCGGCTATGTCCTGCGGACCGTGCAGCCGGGGCCATATCCATGGCCGAATGGTCCCAACGACTGGCGCCCGGCGCATATCCACTTCTCGATCTTCGGGCATGGGTTCGCGCAGCGGCTCATCACCCAGATGTATTTCGAGGGCGACCCGATGATCCCGCTGTGCCCGATCGTCAAGACGATCAACGATCCCGCGGCGATCTCCGATCTGACGGCAGCACTCGACATGAGCGCGACGACGCCGATGGACAGCCGCGCCTACAAGTTCGACATCGTCCTGCGCGGTCGCCGCTCCACGCTCTTCGAAAATCGCCTGGAGGGGAACTGACCATGGCCCAGCCGCTCAATCGCTTCAAGGAAAGCGCGTCGCAGACCGCCGGTCCCTACGTTCATATCGGGCTGACGCCGAACTTTTCCGAAATCAGCGGTGTCTATCCGCACGACCTCGGCTCCAGCATGGTCAACGACAAGACGCGCGGGAAACGCATTGCCATCACCGGGCGCGTGCTCGACGGCACCGCGACCCCGCTGAGGGATGCGCTCGTCGAGATCTGGCAGGCCGACGCCGAAGGGCTCCACAACTCGCCCTCGGAGATGCGTGGTACGGCGGATCCCAACTTCACCGGCTGGGGGCGCTGCGCTACCGACATGGTGTCGGGCGAATTCCGTTTCGAGACGGTCAAGCCCGGCCGCGTGCCCTTCACCGATGGCAGGCTGATGGCCCCACACGTCACCTTCTGGATCGTCGCGCGGGGCATCAATATCGGCCTGCACACGCGCATGTATTTCGGCGACGAGGATGCGGCCAATGCCGAGGACCCGGTCCTCGCACGCATCGAGCACCGCGTGCGGGTGCCGACGCTGGTGGCCGAGCCTGTCGAAGGCGGCTATCGCTTCGACATCCATCTGCAGGGCGACAAGGAAACCGTCTTCTTCGACATCTGATGGCTTCGAGCGCCGTTGGTTGACACCGGCCGGGGCACCGTCATTCCCATTCATCTCATTCCAGCTGGTAAGAACCCGTGACCGTTTCGCCTTTCGACCATCCATTCCTTTCGGGGCTGCTCGGTGACGAGGAGGTCGGCTCATGCTTTTCTGTCGAGGCCGATGTCGCGGCGATGCTGGCATTCGAGACGGCACTTGCTGCAGCCGAGGTAGAAGAAGGGCTGATAGACAGCGATGCGGCAGCCGTAATTGCAGCGACCCTCGACACATTCGAACCCGAAATGGACGGGCTGCGGGCAGGGGTGGCGCGCGATGGCGTGGTGGTGCCGGAACTGGTGCGCCAGCTTCGCGCGGTGGTGGGGGAGCCCCATGCCAGCCGGATTCACTTCGGGGCTACGAGCCAGGACGTTATCGACACCAGCCTGGCCATAAGACTCAAGGATGCGATAGACATTATCGATGCGCGGCTGGCAGCGGTGGTCGATCAGCTCATGCGGCTGGAAGCGCGGGACGGCGCCATCGAGACGATGGCGCATACCCGCATGCAGTCGGCCATTCCCGTGCCCGCCTCGCGCAAGATCGCAAGCTGGCGCGAGCCGCTGGAACGGCATCGCGAAAGGCTCGCGGCGGTTCGCGACGATGTCTGCGTCCTGCATTTCGGTGGCGCGGCGGGGACGTTGGAGAAGCTTGGCGACGCGGCACCAGCCGTCACCCGACGGCTGGCCGAAAAGCTCGGGCTGCGGGCACTGTCCCGCGCGCGCCACAGTGAACGCGACGGGATCGTTGCATTTGCCTCCTGGCTTTCGCTCGTGACCGGAAGCCTCGGCAAGATGGGACAGGATGTGGCTCTGATGGCGCAATCGGAGGTGGGCGAGGTCAAGCTTTCCTCCGGCGGCGGCTCGTCCGCCATGCCGCACAAGGTCAATCCTGTCGATGCAGAGACGCTGGTGGCGCTCGCCCGGTTCAATGCAACGCTGGTTGCCGGCATGCACCATGCGATGGTGCATGAAAACGAGCGCTCGGGTGCGGCCTGGACGCTGGAGTGGCTGACGCTGCCGCAAATGGTGGTGGCGACAGCTTCTGCACTGCGCAAGGCAGAAGCGCTGGCCATGTCCATGGCGTTCCGCGAAACCGGCGCCCGAGGCTAGACCCTGCAAGGGGATTCCGCAGCGTCATCAGGCTTTTGCCGCATAATCCACGCGTGGCTCCTCCAATTTAAATCAAGCTTAACCAAAGCGCTCATTAGTGGTGCGCGGACGGGCAAATCGGCTCGCCGTCGGCGCGCTTGCCGATGGCGCGGCCTCGGGTATGCGTGTCTCCCTGTCAGATGACGGGGTAGGGCGACAGGGGTCCATACGGACCCGGAAATTGGGGGTTCTGCCATGAAGATTGGTAGCAAGATTTATGCGATCGTCGGCCTGATGGGCCTGGTCGCGGTGGCGATTGGCGGCATGGCCGTCTACACGCTCAACGAATACAATGCGCGCCTGGCCGCGCTGGAAAACGTGTCGGAGCGCGCCTATCTCGGCGAACGCCTCAACCGCACGGTCACCGCCGTGGTGATGGATGCGCGAGGCATCTATGCATCGCAGACAACGGAGCAGGCGGAGCAGTTCGGCAAGGGCATCCATCGCTGGCTTGACCAGATGGATGCGCTGCTGGCGCAGTGGCGGCCGCTGGTCGACGCCGAAGGGCTTGCGGATTTCAACGCGGTCGTGGATCGCTCAGCCGAGTTTCGCGCCTTCCGGGCCGAAACCGCACGCCTCGGCACCGAGGTGAGTCCGGCGGAAGCCAACATTCAGGGCAACAACGAGCAGAACAGGGCGAACCGCAAGGCGTTTCAGGCCGAAATCGACGCGGTCGTCAATCGCGACCAGCAGATCCTGGCGGACATGAAGGTCGACCTGGCTTCGTTCCAGACGCGCATGGCGATCCTCATCGGGTCCGTTGTTCTGGTGGGGCTTGCCGCCGGCGCGGGTGCTGCGGCCTATATCGGCACCGCACAGCTCAGCCGCCCGATCCGCGGCCTGACGGGAACCATGAAAATGCTCGCCGAAGGCAATCTCGAAGCGGATATTCCGTTTGCCGGTCGCAAGGACGAGATCGGCGAGATGGCCAAGGCGGTCGAGGTATTCAAGCAAAACGCGCTCAAGGTGCGCGAGCTGAATGCCCAGGAAGCAGCCCTTCAGGCCAAGAGCGCCGACCTGCAGACCAGCATTGCGGAAGTGGTTGCCAGCGCCGTGCAGGGCAATTTCGATCGACGCATCACGAAGGACTATCAGGACGCGGACCTCAACCGTTTCGCTGCAAGCGTCAACGAACTGGTGACCAGCGTCGACACGGGCATCGCCGAGGTTCGCCGCGTGGTGGCCAGCCTTGCCGAGGGCGACCTGACCCAGAGCATGACCGGCAATTTCCAGGGCGCGTTCGAGGAACTGCAGCACAACGTCAATTCCACCATGCAGACGCTGCGTAGTGTGTTGCGCGACGTTCGGATCACCTCGGACACGATCGGTTCCAATACCGTCGAGTTGCGCTCGGCTGCCGACGACTTGTCGCGGCGCACCGAACAGCAAGCGGCTTCCCTGGAGGAGACCTCCGCCGCGCTCGACGAGATCACCGCAACGGTGCGCGAGTCGACCGATCGTGCGCAGGAGGCAAGCCGGATGGTCGACGAGGCCCGTCGCTCTACCGAGCAGTCCACGAAGGTGGTGGCCGAGGCCGTCAGCGCGATGAGCCGCATTGAGCAGGCATCGGGCGAGATTGGGCAGATCATCAGCCTGATTGATGAGATTGCCTTCCAGACCAATCTTCTGGCTCTCAATGCGGGTGTCGAGGCGGCGCGGGCCGGCGAGGCGGGCAGGGGCTTTGCCGTGGTGGCGCAGGAAGTGCGTGAGCTCGCCCAGCGTTCGGCAACGGCCGCCAAGGACATCAAGGACCTCATCACCAAGTCCGGTGAAGAAGTCTCCACCGGCGTGCGGCTGGTCACGGCTACCGGCGAAGCGCTCGACACGATCCAGGCGCATGTCGTGCATATCAACGAGCATGTCCATTCGATTGCGAGCGCCGCCGGCGAGCAGTCGACGGGGCTCTCCGAAATCAACACCGCCATGAACCAGATGGATCAGGTCACCCAGCGCAATGCGGCGATGGTGGAAGAGACGACGGCGGCAACGCATCGCCTGTCGAGCGAGTCCGCCAGCCTTACCCAGCTCATTTCGCACTTCAAGGTCGAGGGAGGGGCCAGCGTGCGCGAGGCGGACGATTACAGCGCTTCCGTCCCTTCGCCTGCCAGAGTGCTCGGCCAGCGCGTCGCGGGCGCGTTCGGCGGCGTGGTGGCTGCGGAATAGCGGTCACGGCATATACGGGAAGAATGAGGGCGGCTCCAGGGCCGCCCTTTTTCATTGACGTTGCTCGTCGTGGTGCGGCTACATCGCGTTCATGGTCAGGAGTTCGTAGCCGGCGACCTGTTCTCCGTCCTGATTGACCACCGTAACGTCCCAGCGCACTTCGCCATATTCATCGTTGCGCCGCGTTTTCGTCTTCGCCGTCAGCCGTACCTTGAGGCTGTCGCCGGGCGAAACCGGCTTCATGAAGCGCAAATTGTCTAGGCCGTAGTTGGCCAGCACAGGTCCGGGCGCGGGATCGACGAAAAGCCCGGCGGCGAAGGACAGGATCAGGTAGCCGTGCGCGACGCGGCCGGGGAAGAACGGATTGGCCTTCGCCGCTTCCTCGTCCATATGGGCGTAGAAGGTGTCGCCGGTGAACTCGGCAAAATGCTCGATGTCCTCAAGCGTGACCTGCCGGCCCTTTGTCCACAGCGTATGGCCGATTTCCAGCTCCGGAAAACGCATCCGGAACGGATGGCGATCCTTCTCCAGCGTCTGCGCGCCTGCCACCCATCCCCCGGTGATGCCGGTCATCAGGTCAGGACTCGCCTGGATCGCGGTGCGCTGCATGTAGTGCATGACGCCACGAATGCCGCCCATCTCCTCGCCGCCGCCCGCGCGTCCCGGCCCGCCATGAACCATGTGGGGCAGGGGGGAGCCGTGGCCGGTCGCCTCCTTGCCGGTGTCGCGGTTTGCGAAATAGAGCCGGCCGTGGAACGCCCCGGCGACTTCCACGACCTGCCGCGCGACCGCTGGATCGCGCGTGAACACCGAGGCCACAAGCGAGCCGCCGCCGCGATTGGCAAGTGCTGCCGCGTGAGCGATGTCGCGATAGCCCATCACGATCGAGACCGGGCCGAACGCCTCAACGGCATGGATGCCCTCGGCACCGTCCGGGTCGTCGCAGGCAAACAGCAACGGCGAGATGAAAGCGCCTTTCTCGGCGTCGGCTCCGCTGACGTCGACCTTTCGCGGATCGCCATGCACGAGGCGCGCCTCGCGGGCGATTGCTTCGACCTTTTCGCGGACATCGGCGCGCTGGGCGAGGCTTGCCAATGCGCCCATGCGCGTTGCCTCGTCGCGCGGGTTACCGATCACGGTTTTCGCCAGCCTGTCGGCGACCGCCTCGATCACAGCGTCGCGGTGCTCGTCCGGCACGATAAGCCGGCGCATGGCCGTGCATTTCTGGCCGGCCTTGGCCGTCATCTCGCGATGCACTTCCTTGACGAAGGCGTCGAATTCCGGCGTGCCGGGGGACGCATCGGGCCCAAGGATTGAGGCGTTCAACGAATCCTGCTCGGCGATGAAGCGCACGGAATTTCGGATCAGATGAGGATTGGCGCGCAGCATGCCGGCTGTTGCCGCCGAGCCGGTGAAGGACACCACGTCCTGGCAGCCGAGCCGGTCGAGCAGGTCGCCGGTCGGGCCGGCAATGAGTTGCACGGCACCTTCCGGCAGTAGGGCGGATTCGATCATCATGCGGAACGCTGCCTCGGTGAGCCAGGCAGTGGCCGAGGCTGGCTTGACGATGGCCGGCACACCAGCAAGCAGGGTGGGCGCCAGTTTTTCCAGCATGCCCCAGACGGGAAAATTGAAGGCGTTGATGTGGACGGCGACGCCCTGCAGCGAGGTTGCGACATGCTGGCCGAGGAAGTTGCCGCCGCGCGAAAGCTGCTCAAGCGCGCCATCGACATAGATCGTGTCGTCCGGCAGCTCGCGCTTGCCCTTGGAGGCATAGACGAACAGCGTGCCGATGCCGCCGTCGATGTCGATCATCGAGTCTGCCTTGGTCGCGCCCGTCTCGTAGGAGAGCTCGTAGAGCGGGTCGCGGCGCTCGTTCAGATATTGCGCGAGCGCCTTCAGCATCGCTGCGCGCTGGTGGAAGGTCATGGCCCGCAGGGCGGGGCCGCCTGTCCGCCGGGCATGTTCGGCCATGCCGGCATAGTCGAGCCCGCCGCTACCGATCTCAGCCACCGCCTCGCCCGTGACGGCGCTCCGCAGCGTCAAGATGTTGCCGGCCGGCCCGATCCAGCGGCCCGTGGCATAGCTGTGAAGGGGGATGATGGTCATCTGTCACTCCTTGTCGAGACGCGGCTTTCCATTCACACAACCTCTGCCGGCAGGTGCGAAAAGCCCCTGAAGCGGACGCGGCCGGTGCGCTGTGGGCTGCCGGCCAGCCTGTAGTTCGGGAACCGTTGCAGGAAGCGCGAGATTGCGATGCGGCCCTCCATCCGCGCCAGCGAGAAGCCCGCGCAAAGGTGCGGCCCCTGCGCGAAGGCAAGGTGCCGGTTCGGCTTGCGAGTGAGGTCGAGGCGGTCCGGCTCGTCATACTGGCGTGGGTCGCGATTGGCAGCACCGATGCACAGATGGATGCGGGTGCCGGCAGCAATCTCCTCGCCGTGGAACTCGACGGGCTCCGTGGTCATCCGGTTGCCGAGCTGGTTCGGCGACTGGAAGCGCAGGAACTCGTCCACGGCGGTGTCGATCAGGCCGGGATCGGCCTCGAGACGGCGCCTTTCGCCCGGCCATTCCAACAGCTCGAACAGCGCGTTGCCGATCAGATTCGTGGTCGTCTCGTGGCCGGCATTGAGGATGAAGATGCAGTTCTGCAGAAGCTCGACATCGGAAAGCTGCTCGCCTTCATTGCCGTTGATGAGCCTGGTCAGCACATCGGTCGCCGGATCGCCGGGCTCCTTCCTGCGGCGTGCGGCAAGGTCGGCCAGATAGGCCTTGAAGTCGGTGACGGCGCGATTGCCCGCTTCCTGCTGCTGCGGCGTCAAGGTGGGTTCAAGCGCGCCCAGGATCGCCAGCGACCAATCGCGCAGAGGCCCACGCTCCTCGTGCGGCATCACGAACAGATTGCCGATCACCTCGATCGGAATGGCTGCGGCGAAATCCTCGATCAGGTCGACGTCGTTCTTCCGGGCCATGCGGTCGAGCAGGCCGTCGACCAGCGCGATCAGGCCCGGTTCCATCGCCGAGATGGCGCGCGGTGTCAGCGCCCCCATCATGATCTTGCGCACGCGCGTATGCAGCGGCGGGTCGTTGAAGACCAGGCTGGTGGTGTGATGCTCGTAGAGCGGTGTCTGGCCGAATTTCGGCAGGAACTCGACCTTCTTGTCGGACGAGAACGCCTTGGTGTCGCGATAGACGCGGTCGAGATCGGCGTAGCGTGAGAGCATCACAGAGCCGTCGGCGAAACGCTTGACCGGCGCGTGCTCGAGCAGCGCGCGATAGGTAGGGAAGGGGTCGTCCGCGAAGCCTAGTGGCAGAGCGTTGATGTCGAAACGCGCCGCCAGCGCGGCGTCGGATGTTGCTGCGTCCATCTGCACCGAATTCTCCTCCGCGATGCAATCCCTAGTATTATTGACCGGCCGGTCGGTTTATGCAAGTCTCCTCGCCAGTCTGCGAAGGGAGGATCGCATGGGGCTTTCGGCAGAGGAAATCGCGCAACGCAGCGCGCAGGCCATGTGGGCGCGGGACGATGCGTCGAAATGGCTTGGCATGAGCCTCGATGCGGTCGGGCCGGGCACGGCGACCGCCTCGTTCACCGTCGAGAAGCACCATACCAACGGCCACGACATTTGCCACGGCGGCTACATCTTCACGCTGGCCGACAGCGCCTTTGCGTTCGCCTGCAATTCCTACAATCAGCTCGCGGTGGCACAGCACAACACGATCAGTTTCCTGCGGCCAGGCAAGCTGGGGGAGCGGCTGACCGCGGTTGCGCGGGAAGTGACGCGGGCCGGCCGCTCGGGGCTCTACGACGTGACGGTGAGCGATGCAGCCGGCAAGGTGATCGCCGAATTTCGTGGGGCGTCGCGCGTGATCGACGGCAGGCATTTCGAGGAAGAGGCATGACCTTTAGGATCGTGCGTTTTCAGGAATTGGTGCGTCCTTCGAGGCTCGCTTTGCTCGCACCTCAGGATGAGGGAGGTGGGTTGATCGAACCCGCTCGCGGTGGGCTCGATGCATAACAGTCCTCATCCTGAGGTGCGAGCGCAGCGAGCCTCGAAGGACGCACTTTGTTGGCAGCGCGATGCAAGGCAGGCGATGAGTTGCGCCGGGAGGAGACGATGAAGGATTTGACGCCACGAAAGGAAGATCTCGATCCGATCGAGATTTCCTCGCGCGACGAGATTGCAGCCCTGCAGCTTCATCGGCTGAAGTGGTCGCTGCGTCATGCCTACGATAACGTGCCGCATTACCGGAAAAGCTTCGACGAGGCCGGCGTTCATCCCGACGACCTCACGACGCTATCGGACCTCGGCAAGTTTCCCTTCACCGTGAAGGCCGACCTGCGGGCCAACTACCCCTTCGGCATGTTCGCCGTTCCGCGCGAGAAGGTGGCGCGCATCCATGCCTCGTCAGGCACGACGGGCAAGCCTACCGTCGTCGGTTACACGAAGAACGACATCGACGTCTGGGCCGAATGCGTCGCCCGTTCGATGCGGGCCTCGGGCACGCGGCCGGGGGACATCGTCCATATCGCCTATGGCTACGGCTTGTTCACCGGCGGTCTCGGTGCGCATTACGGCGCGGAGAAGCTCGGCTGCACCGTGGTGCCGGTATCGGGCGGGATGACGCAGAGACAGGTCACGCTGATCGAGGACTTCCAGGCTTCGACCATCATGGTCACGCCGTCCTACATGCTCTCCATCCTCGACGAATATCGCGCCCAGGGGCTCGACCCGCGCAAGAGCCCGCTGCAGGTGGGCATCTTCGGCGCCGAGCCGTGGACAAACGCCATGCGCACCGAGATCGAGGATGCGTTCGACATGCATGCCGTGGACATCTATGGCCTGTCCGAGGTGATGGGGCCAGGTGTCGCCAACGAATGCGTGGAAACCAAGGATGGACTGCACATCTGGGAGGATCACTTCTATCCGGAGGTGATCGATCCGCAGACCGGCGAGGTGCTGCCGGATGGCGCACAGGGCGAACTGGTCTTCACATCGCTCAGCAAGGAAGCGTTCCCGATCATCCGCTATCGCACCCGCGACCTGACGCGGCTGCTTCCCGGCACCGCGCGGACCATGCGGCGCATGGAGAAGATCACCGGCCGCTCCGACGACATGATGATCCTGCGCGGGGTGAACGTGTTCCCGACGCAGATCGAGGAGCAGATCCTGAAGGTGGCGGGCCTCGCACCGCACTTCCAGATCGAGCTCCTGCGCGAGGGGCGGATGGACGAGATGGTCGTGCATGTGGAGGCCATTGCCAGCCATGCCGCCGGCGAGGCGCGCTCGGCCTGCGCAACCGATCTCGTCATGCGCATCAAGGAGGTTGTCGGCGTGTCGGTCAAGGTCAACGTCACCGAGCCCGACAAGGTGGCGCGCAGCCAGGGCAAGGCGGTGCGGATCGTCGACAACCGGCCGAAGAGCTGATGGCGCGGAGCCGCGCCAAGGACCATGACGAGAAGCGTGGCGCGATCCTGCACCGCGCCGCGATCGTCTTCGCGCGCGACGGCTACGACCGTGCCTCGATGGCGCGGTTGGCCAGCGAGTGCGGGGTCTCCAAGGCGCTGCTCTATCACTACTATGCCTCGAAGGAGGCGCTGCTTTTCGACATATTGCAGAATCACTTGAGCGCGCTGGTTGAAGCGGTGCAGGAGGCGGACGATCCCGCGCTGCCGCCAGAGGCAAGGCTCGAGGCGCTGGTTGGCGCGCTGCTGGAGGCCTATCGCGACGCCGATGCCGAGCACAAGGTGCAGGTCGACGCCCTGCGCCTGCTGCCCAACCCGGAGCAGGATCAGCTGAAGGCGCTGGAGCGGCGGCTCGTGGAGATCGTGGCTCGGGCCGTCCATGCTCTCGACCCGGCGACGTTCGACGGGACGCCGCTGCTCAAACCGGTGACCATGAGCCTCTTCGGCATGGTCAACTGGGCGTATATGTGGTTCCGGGACGGCGGGCCTGTCGGGCGGCAGGACTATGCGCGGCTGGCGGCGCGCCTGCTGGTGGGTGGGGTGAGGGCGCTGCGCTCCTGACTTGCCACCACGCGCGCCGTCGTGCCATCTGATGGCCTTATGCCAAAGTCCGCCGATCCGGCCGTTGCCGCCCTCGAAACCCTGATTGCGAACCTGCATGAACGCGGGCGTCCACGCGTCTGGTCGCTGGTCATCACGATTTTCGGCGATGCTGTGGTGCCTCGCGGCGGGCGCGTGCCGCTCACCGTGCTGCAGGACATCATGGCGCGGCTGCGCATCGAGCCGGGCGCCCTGCGCACCGCGCTGTCGCGGCTGGCCGGGGACAAGTGGGTAACGCGCGATCGGCGTGGGCGGCATTCGTTCTTCAGCCTGGACGAACACGGTCGCCACGCCTTTGACCTCGCCACACGGCGCATCTATGCGGCCGGCCCGCCGGGATGGGCGGGCAAGTGGACTGTTGCCGTAGCTGCGCCGGGCGCGAACGCGCAAGGCAGCGAACTGCCGGCACTCGGTTTCGTGCGGATCAATGGCGGGGTCCATATGCGGCCGGAAACCGACGACGCGCCCGATGCGACCGAGGCGCTTGCCGGCATGCTCGTCATCCACGGTGAAAGCGCGGAACACCCCGAGGCGTTTCGTGAATTATGGCCCTCGCAGGAGATAGCCGAGGCTTACCATACCTTCATTGCAGCGTTCCGCCCGCTTCACGAGGCATTGCGGAACGGCTCCGTGCTAGTGCCGATCGATGCCATCGCCGCGCGCACGCTTCTCGTCCACGACTGGCGGCGGATCGTTCTGCGCGATCCCGGCCTGCCGGGTGCGCTGCTGCCGCCATCATGGCCGGGGGCGCAGGCGCGTTCGATCGCGCGCGACATCCACGAAGTGTTGGCAGAGACTAGCGAGGTGTGGCTCGATATGGCCGGTCTCCCGGAGCCCGTCGATCAGTCCGCGCTGGCGCGGCGCTGGCGCGACCCGCGTCAGTCCTCCAGATAGGCAAAAGCCGAAGTCGCGGTGACGGCGACGCGCGTGTCGCCCTTCGCTTTCATCTCGACGCGCGCGTAGGCCATGCGCTTGCCGTTCGACAGTACCTCGACACGGATTTCGATGTCCCCCGGCTTTAGCGGCCGGATGAAATGGGTGGTCAGGTCCACGGTCGTGCAGATGCGGAATCGCCCGTTCAGCGCTGCCAGCGTCACCACGCAGGCCGTATCCGCCGCCGACGCGGTCGCCTGACCGCAGACCACACCGCCGACATGGACCAGCCGGTCGTTATGCGGCAGCACGAAACTGCCGCCGCTCTCATCGAACGAAACCGGCCTCAATCCCAGCTCGACGATCCACGGCGCGAACACGGTCTCCAGTGTCTTCTGCGCCTGCTCCATTCCGAATTGCGGCATGCTGCCCCTCTAACGTGTTACGAATTGTTGCAATCTATCGAAAATTTCGTTACATATGGATAGCGGACGGATATGCTATCATCCGACCATGGAGGAACTGCCATGTATAGCCAGGGATTGATCGGCGCGAAGACGGATTCGGCTGAGGACCAGGCCTTTCTCGACGCTTTCCAGAAGCGCATCGACGCAGAAGAAAAGATCGAACCGAACGACCCCATGCCGGAGGGCTATCGCCGCACGCTGGTCCGCCAGATCGGCCAGCACGCTCACTCGGAGATCGTCGGCATGCTGCCGGAGGGCAACTGGATAACGCGGGCGCCTTCGCTCCGCCGCAAGGCGGCTCTTCTGGCCAAGGTGCAGGACGAGGGCGGCCATGGGCTCTACCTCTATTCCGCTGCCGAGACGCTGGGCGTTTCGCGCGAGGGGATGACCGAGGAGCTGCTGGCGGGCAAGGCGAAGTATTCGTCCATCTTCAACTATCCGACGCTCACCTGGGCTGACATCGGCGCCATCGGCTGGCTGGTCGACGGGGCGGCGATCATGAACCAGATCCCGCTCTGCCGCTGCTCTTACGGGCCCTACGCCCGCGCCATGATCCGGGTGTGCAAGGAAGAGAGCTTCCACCAGCGCCAGGGCTACGAGATCATGATGACGCTGGCGAACGGCACGCCGGAACAGAAGGAGATGGCGCAGGACGCGCTGAACCGCTGGTGGTGGCCGTCGCTGATGATGTTCGGCCCGCACGATTCCGACAGCCAGCACGGCGACCAGTCGATGCGCTGGAAGATCAAGCGCTTCACCAATGACGAGCTGCGCCAGCAATTCGTGGATTCCACCGTGCCGCAGGGCGAATTCCTCGGCCTGACCTTTCCCGACCCGGACCTGAACTGGAACGAGGAGCGCGGCCACTACGATTTCGGTGCGATCGACTGGGACGAGTTCTGGCGCGTGGTCAAGGGCGGCGGTCCGATGAACAAGGAACGGCTGGCTGCCCGGCAGAAGGCTTGGGACGAAGGCGCCTGGGTGCGCGAGGCGGCCCTTGCACATGCAGAGAAGCGCAAGATACGCCGCGAGGCGGCGAAGATGGCGGCGGAGTGAGAGACATGGCAAGCAACGAAATCCCGCTGTGGGAAGTCTTCATCCGGCCGCGCAACGGGCTTGCGCACAAGCATTGCGGCTCGGTGCACGCAGCCGACGAGGTGATGGCGCTGCAGGCGGCACGCGACGTCTATACGCGGCGCGGCGAGGGCGTTTCGATCTGGGTCGTGCCTTCGGCCGCGATCGTCGCTTCCGATCCCGACCACAAGGACGAAAATTTCGAGCCGGCGCTGTCGAAAGTCTACCGGCACCCGACCTTCTACAAGATTCCCGACGATGTGGGGCATATGTGATGGACGTTTCGCGCGACCATCTCGTCACCTTCCTGCTCAGGCTCGCCGACGATCACCTGATCCTCGGCCATCGCCTGTCGGAATGGTGCGGCCATGCGCCGATGCTCGAGGAAGACCTTGCGATGCCCAATATCGCGCTCGACCTGATCGGCCAGGCACGGGCGCTCTACCAGTATGCGGGCGAAGTCGAGGGCAAGGGGCGCAGCGAGGACGATCTTGCCTACCTGCGCCGCGAGCGCGACTATTTGAACTGCCTGTTGGTCGAGCGGCCCAACGGCGATTTCGCGCACACCATGCTGCGCCAGTTCTATTTCGCGGCTTTCATGTACCCGTTCTGGGAGAAGGTGTCCGCCTCCACCGACGAGACGCTGGCCGGCATCGCCGCCAAGGCAGTCAAGGAAGTCGCGTATCATATCCGCCATTGCGGGGAGTGGGTCATCCGGCTGGGCGACGGCACCGAGGAAAGCGCCGCCCGCATGAAGGCGGCCGTCGAGGCGCTGGCGCCCTATGTCGACGAGCTGTTCGAGACGGACGCGGTAAGCGAAGCCGTTTCACAGGCGGGCATCGCGCCGGCGCCGGCCTCCTTGCGGTCGAGCTTCGACTCTACGGTCCAGCGCGTGTTCGCCGAAGCCTTTCTTGACATGCCGGAGACCGCCTGGCCGCAGACCGGCGGACGGCAGGGTCGCCACGGCGAGGCGATGGGCTACCTGCTTGCCGAATTGCAGCACATCCAGCGAACTTATCCGGGGGCGGTTTGGTGAGCGCACTGGCTGTCCTGTCGGCCCGTAAGGATGGCGGCGCCGCCCGTGCCTACGCGGCCGCCGCATCCGTGCCCGACCCGGAGGTGCCCTGCGTCACGGTGGCCGATCTCGGTATTCTGCGCTCGGTTGAAATCCTTGACGGCGTCGCGGTCGCCCGGGTGACGCCGACCTATTCGGGCTGTCCGGCGGTGCTGGCGATCGAGCTGGCCGTCGAGACGGCGCTGCGCGAAGCGGGCTTCGACGCGCGCGTCGAGCGTGTCATCTCGCCCGCCTGGACGACCGACTGGATCACCGAGGACGGCCGCCAGAAGCTGCGCGCCTACGGCATTGCGCCGCCAGTGAAGGCTTCCAACTCGATCCGTGCGCTGTTCGGCGAGACGCAGGTGGATTGCCCACAGTGCGGCTCACCGCACACCGAGCGTGTCTCCGAATTCGGCTCCACGGCCTGCAAGGCGTTGTACCGCTGCACGGCGTGCCGGGAACCGTTCGACTATTTCAAGTGCATCTAGGAACCGTCATGGCACCCAGATTTCACGACCTCAAAGTTGCTGCGATTGCGCGCGAAACGCCCGAGGCGGTTGCCGTCGCCTTCGAGATACCGGACGCGCTGAGGGAAACCTTCGCCTTCCGCCCCGGCCAGTACCTCACGCTTGCTACCGACATCGACGGAAAGGAGGCCCGGCGTTCCTACTCGATCTGCTCCGCGCCCGGCGAGCCGACCCTGCGCGTCGGCGTCAAGCGGGTGGCAGACGGTCGGTTCTCCAGCTTCGTCAACGAGCGCCTTTCCGTGGGCGACACGATCCGGGTGATGCCGCCGGAGGGCCGTTTCACCTCGCTGGCCGGCGAGCGGCACGACTACATCCTAATCGCGGCGGGGTCCGGCATCACTCCGATGCTGTCGATCGCCAAGACCGTTCTCGGCCACGAGCCCGACAGCACGATCACGCTGATCTACGGCAACCGCTCGACCGACACGATCATGTTCCGCGAGGAACTGGATGACCTGAAGGACCGGCACATGCGCCGTTTCTCGGTCGTGCATCTGCTTTCGCGCGAGGCGCAGGATGTCGAGCTTTTCAATGGCCGCATCGACGGCGCCCGCATCACCGAACTGGCAAATCGCGGCCTGACCGACGTGGCCGCGGCCGACGGCATCTTCCTGTGCGGGCCGGGGGAGATGATCGACGAGGTCTCGACCGCGCTGAAGGGGTTGGGTGTCGAGGGGGATCGCATCCGTTTCGAACGGTTCACGCCCTCTGGCGATGCGCCGGCACCGCGCCCGCGCTCGGCCAGGGCGCAGGATGCGGCGGAAGCCGGCGTCGAGATCGAGGTCGTGCTCGACGGCGTACGTCGCGCGTTCCCGATGGCCGAGACGGATGCAACCGTGCTCGACGCGGCGCATCGGGCGGGGCTGGAAATTCCCTATTCCTGCGCCGGCGGCATGTGCTGCACCTGTCGCTGTCGGGTCGCCGAGGGCGAGGCCGAAATGGCGGTCAACTACTCCCTGCAGCCATGGGAAATCGAGGCCGGCTTCACGCTCGCCTGCCAGACGCGCCCGACCTCGAAAAGACTGGTGCTCGATTTCGACGCGGCGTGAGCGGCGACGTCAGTCCTCGGACAGGTCCGCTTCCCAGTCGCGGCCGCCCCGAAAGATACGGAGAATTTCGACGCGGTCGTCGTGAACGGCGAATGCGATCGTCAGTCACCGCTCGAAGCCGACGATGCGCAGGCCGGGCAACACATCGTCGCGAGGGGTGTCTCGTCGTGACGCGATGTCCAGCCTCATGCAGTAGTCGACAAGACGATCAGTATAGCTGCGCGCGAAGCTCTTGCTTGTCCGCGCCTCCAGCCAGACTTCGATATCGAAAAGGTCTTGCTGTGCACTCTCGGACAATGACACCTTTCGCGATTTCATGATTGACTATCGCGATCAGCCCGACGTCGGCGCAGCTCCGCCATCACGTCTGCGATCGGGATCATGCGTTCCTTACCCGCTTTGACCCGGTCATACGTCTCCGCCACTTCCGTCCGCAGCCAGTGTTCGATTGCGCGGTCGTGCTGTTGCAATGCGCGGATGCCCGCGCGCACGACCTCGCTGGCGGAGCCGTACTCGCCAGACTCAACGAGCTTGTCGATGTAGTCGGCCTGCTCGACAGGCAGGCTCACGGTGCGACGGTCGATCTTGTTCATGGTCGTGTCCTTTCGCCATGGTATGAAGGATTCATACCATGGCTTTCGAAAGACGCCAACGCTCCCGCCGTCAGTCTCGCGCCCAGAGGAGGGCACGCAGGCGCGCGGCCGTCTCCCGTAATTCCTGATCGGGAACGCGCGGCGTGGCGCGATAGGTCACTATTTCCTCCGTGATGTAGCGCCGCGAGGTGATGTCGTCGCCGGCAACCATCGGCACCAGATGCGCGTGGGCGTGGGGAATGTCGCCGCCGGTAAACAGGAACGCGACGCGCTCGACCGCATAAGTCTCCTTCAGAACCGGCGCGAGGCGCTGCCCGGTCTCCAGGATGCGGGACGCGAGTGCCGCCGGCAGGTCGTCGAAATACGGATAGTGCGCGCGCGGGATGATCTGGATGTGGCCGGGACGGATCGGGCTAATGTCGAGGAAGGCGACGATGTCGTCATCTTCCCAGACGATGCTGGATGGGATGTCGCGCTTGCCGATAGCGCAGAACAGGCAGTTCGAAGCAAGGGTTTTCATGGCTCTCTCCGTGAACACGCTGCGATGCAACCCCGACCGTCCGCCGGGGCCAGCAGCGTTTCAATTCAAGAGCACGCGCTCCCGCAGCCCCGCACGTTGAAGTGACGGTCGGGGCCCTGCATTCGCTTGTCGTGGCGCGGGTCGGCGTTCATGGTCGCAGCTATACCAACTGCGGGCCGCTGCGCAAGCGGTGCAGCGTTTTCACCGTCTGTGCCGGGGACTAATCTCGAAAGAGCAGCTTCGGGCCGGGCGGGACAGGCGCTCGTCTGCCGTTTCGTTGGCCGAAGGAAGAAACCGGGAAAATCCCTTCGTTCGCCTTACCGCCACGCCCGGTTGACGCGGCCCGAAGCATGAGGTCAACGCGCCGCATGCCGGTTCGTTGCCTGATGCTGCGGACCGGCCTGATTGTCAGCTGCCTTCGCGGATCTGCGTCAGCGTGCGTGTCGGCGTGATCGCTTCCGGGTCCAGCTTCACCTCTATGATCGCCGGCATGCCGCTGGCCCGCGCCCGTTCGAAAGCCGGAGCGAACTCTTCCGTTTTCGTCACCGTCTCGCCGTGGCCGCCGAAGGCGCGGGCATAGGCTGCGAAGTCCGGGTTCTTCAGTGTCGTGCCCGAAACGCGGCCAGGATAATCGCGCTCCTGATGCATGCGGATCGTGCCATAGATGCCGTTGTTGAGGATCACCACGATGACGTTCCGGCCATGTTGCACGGCGGTCGCGAACTCCTGCCCGTGCATCATGAAATCGCCGTCGCCAGCCCAGATCACCACTTCGCGGTCCGGGAAGATGCCCTTGGCAGCAACGCCGGCCGGCACGCCGTAGCCCATCGACCCCGACGTGGGGGCAGCCTGCCCGTTGAAGCGGCGGTAGCGGTGAAAACGGTGCATCCAGGTTGCGAAGTTGCCGGCCCCGTTGGTGACGATGACGTCTTCGGGCAGGTTCTCTTCCAGCCACGCCATCACGCGGCCCATCTTGACCTCGCCGGCGCCGTCCTGCGGCGGCGTCGACCATTCGAGATAGCTCTGGTGCAGCTCCTCGGTCCGGTTTGCCCAGCGCGGCGTTGTCTCAGGCGCGGTGCGCGCGAACGCCTCTGCGAAGGCGGTGTTGGACGCGTTGATCGGCAGTTCGGGCCGGTAGACGCGGCCCAGTTCCTCCGGTTCGGGGAACACATGCACAAGCTTCTGGTCGGGGTAGGGGCTTTTCAGCAGGGTATAGTCCGCCGACGGCATCTCGCCGAAGCGGCAACCCACCAGCAGAACGAGATCGGCGTCCTTGATGTATTGCGCAAGCTTCGGATTGGCGCCGATGCCGATGTCTCCGGCATAGCAATCGTGGAGCTGGTCGCAGAGCGTCTGGCGACGGAAGGAGCAACCCACCGGCAGCTTCCACCTGCTGATGCCGGCGCACACCTGTTTTACGGCCTCCTCGGTCCAGCGCGTGCCGCCAAGCACCATGAACGGACGTTCCGCTGCGCTGAGCAGCTCGACGAGGCGGTTCATCTCAGGTTCGCCAGGACGGGTTTCCACCGGCACGAAGGGCAGGGGCGCGGGCGCCTCGACCTCGTCGCGCAACATGTCCTCCGGCAGCGAGACCACCACCGGACCGGGCCTTCCAGAGGTCGCGACCGCGAAGGCGCGGGTGACGAGTTCGGGAACGCGGCGGGCGTCGTCGATCTCCACCACCCACTTGGCCATCGAGCCGTAGAAAGCCTTGTAGTCGACCTCCTGGAAGGCCTCGCGCTCCTTGATGCCGCGCGCGATCTGGCCGACGAAGATGATCAGCGGGTTGGAATCCTGCTGGGCGATGTGGATGCCCGCCGACGCGTTGGTAGCGCCGGGGCCGCGGGTGACGAAGCAGATGCCGGGCCTGCCCGTCAGCCGTCCCTCGCAATCGGCCATCATCGCCGCACCACCTTCCTGCCGGCAGACGATATTCTCGATACTGGAATCGTGCAGCGCGTCGAGAACGGCGAGATAGCTTTCGCCCGGCACGGAATAGATGCGTTCGACGCCATTGGCCTCGAGCGTGTCGACGATGAGTTGTCCGCCGGTTCTCATTTTCCGCGTTTCTCCAGTTCTGCGAGGATTTCGTGCGTGTGCTGCCCCAGTCGCGGGGAGGGGCGCTCGTATTTCAGAGGTGTGCCGCTCATCACCATCGGCGCGCGTACCGAGGGCAGGGTATTGCCCTGGCCGTCGTCGAGGTCCACGCGCATACCGCGCGCGATCACCTGCGGGTCGGCAAACATCTCGGCGATGTTGTTGATGGGGCTTGCCGGCACCGCCGCCTTGTCCAGCAGCGGCAGCAGCGCCTCGCGTTCCCAGTCTGCCAGCGTAGCGACGAGTTGCTCGCGCAGCCGGGCACGATTGGCTACGCGCGCCGGATTGGTGGCGAAGTCCGGATCGGTCGTCAGATGGTCGAGGCCTACCACCTTGCAGAAGCGCTGGAACTGGCCGTCATTGCCGACGGCGAGAATGAAGAAGCCGTCCTTCACTGGCAGCACTTCGTATGGCGAGATGTTCATATGGGCATTGCCCATCTGAACCGGCGCATTGCCGGAAACGAGATAGTTGAGGTTCTGGTTGCCCAGCACCGATACCTGCGTGTCGAGCAGCGCCATGTCGATGTATTGCCCTTCGCCGGTGGCCTCCACATGGCGCAGGGCGGCCTGGATCGCGATCACCGAATAGAGGCCCGTGAAGATGTCGGAGACGGCGACGCCAACCTTTTGCGGCTCGCGGCCCGGCTCGCCGGTGATCGACATCAGGCCGCCGATGCCCTGGATGATGAAGTCGTAGCCCGCGCGCGGGGCATACGGGCCGTCCTGTCCAAAGCCGGTGATCGAGCAGTAGACGAGGCGCGGGTTGATCGCCTTGAGGCTGTCGTAGTCGAGCCCGTATTTCCTGAGCCCACCCATCTTGAAGTTCTCGATCAGCACATCCGCCGTCTTGACGAGCTTGCGGATGGTTTCGGCGCCCTCGGGCGTCGAGAAATCGATGGCGATGGAGCGCTTGCCGCGATTTGTGGAGTGGTAGTAGGCGGCCGACAGGTTCTCGCCGTCATGGCCCATGACGAAGGGCGGCCCCCATTTGCGGGTATCGTCGCCGCCGTCGGGATTTTCCACCTTGATGACGTCCGCGCCAAGGTCGGCCAACACCTGACCCGCCCAAGGCCCGGCGAGGATGCGGGCGAGTTCGATCACGCGTACGCCCTTGAGCGGCGGTTCGGCCATGGCTTTGCAGGCTCCCTTTGCAGTCCCGCGTGCCTAGCAGATCGGCCGGGATCGGTTAACCGAAAACTCCGAATAGGATAATGCCGTTTATGCATGATCCGCGTGGCGCCGCTGCAGCCTCCACTCCACGGGCGGCTAGCGTGTCCCGCCGGTGCCCAGCACTGCATCGTCGATCCACCTGCCGAAGTCGGCCATGATGACGTCGCGATTCAACTCGTTGAGAGATTCGTGGCGGGTTTCCGGGTAAATCGTTGAAACGAGATTCGAAAAGCCCATCCGCCGCATGCGCTCGGCAAGATGCGTGACGGTCTTGCCGAAGCGGGATTCGGGGTCACCGCTACCGCCAATCAAGTGAAATGGCATGTTCCTCGGGATGTCCGCGAAATTGCGGTCGTCCGCGCCGGCGAAGACGAAGTCGAATACGGCCTTCCACATGCCGACGGACGGATCCCACCCGCACAGGGGATCGGCGATATAGATGTCTACTTCCGCCTGGTCGCGCGACAGCCAATCGAAAGGCGTGCGGCCATCGCTCGCCTCCTTGGCCCATGCCCCGAACGTCAGTTTCGGGAGGATGCGCGAGGGCACGTCCGAACCTAGCCGGAAGGTTTCCCATGCGAGCACGAGTTGCGCGAGCCTGCCGAGAGCGCCTGCGGAGAAATTGCAGTTCCAGATCGCTGCTCCGGCTGCCCGGTCCGCGTGTTTCAGCATGAAGTTCATGGCGATCAGCGAGCCCATCGAATGGCCGAAGACGATGACCGGCACGTCGGGATGGTCGCGGGCGATGGCGTCATGCACGGCGGCGACGTCGGCGACCACCTTATGGGCGGCGGGTTCCTTACCGAAGTGGCCGAGGGGCGCATCGGGAGCCTTCGTATGGCCATGACCGCGATGATCGTGCGCGTAGAGCGCGACGCCACGAGCCTTCAGGAACGCCGCGAAACTCACATAGCGGGCGGCATGCTCGGAAAGGCCGTGGTTGAGCTGCACCACTGCGCGCGGCCCCTTTGGGGCGGCGGTGTAGAGATTGAGCGTTGCGCCTGTCGGCGATTCCACGGTTCTCTGCGTGTCGAAGGTCATAGCGGTATTCGTATTTTGTGCGAAAGACTTTCAAGCCGTAGCGCGAAGTCTATCGTCAGGCTATCCCTGCGCGCCGACGAAGCCGGCAAATCGGCGGAAATCATGATCCTTCGCTCAGAAATGCGCGAGAAATGGGCATCGCCTGATGGTGCTTAACGGTTAGGCGAAGGGCTTGCCAAGCGTGCCGGCAGGCTGTTTCATGCCGGCATAAAAATAAACGTCTATCCGGATGGGGTTCCAATGTTCACACGCAGATCGTTTTCGCTGGCCGCGACCTTGTTGGCCGGCGGTATCGCCATGGGCGCGATTGCCGCGCCGGCCGCCGCGCAGACCGACATCAAGTTCACGCTCGACTGGAAGTTCGAGGGACCGGCGGCCGGCTTCTTCCTCGCCATCGACAACGGGCATTTCGAGGCCGAGGGCCTCAACGTCACGATCGATTCCGGCAACGGGTCGGTCGAGGCGATCCCGCGTGTTGCGACCGGTGCCTACCAGATGGGCTTCGGCGACATCAATTCGCTGATCAAGTTCCTCGACGAGGACCCGTCGCAAAAGATTCGTGCCGCGATGGTCGTCTACGAGCGCCCGCCTTTCTCCATCATCGGCCGCAAGTCGCTCGGGGTCACCGAGGATCCGAAGTCCGTGGAAGGAAAGAAGCTGGGGGCGCCGCCGCCGGATGGAGCGTTTGCGCAATGGGCGGCCTTCGTCCAGGCCGCCGGCATCGACGAATCCAAGGTGACGATCGAGAGCGTCGGCTTCCCGGTGCGCGAACCAATGCTGGCGCAGGGGCAGGTCGCTGGCATTTTCGGCTTCGCGTTCTCCTCGGTGCTCAACCTCAAGGCGCAGGGCGTGCCGGCCGATGACATCTCGATGATCCTGATGGCGGAGAATGGCCTCGACCTCTACGGAAATTCGATCCTCATCAACACCGACTTCGCCGAGGCCAACCCCGAAGCGGTCAAGGGCTTCCTCAAGGCGCTCGCCAAGGGCTTCGCCGACGCGGTTGCCGATCCAGACGCGGGTGTTGCGGCCGTGATGAAGCGCAACGAAGTGCTCAACGCCGACATCGAGCGCGAACGCCTCGACATGGCCAATGCGCTCAACATCAAGACGCCCTACGTGGTGGAGAACGGCTTCGGCGGCATCGATGAGGCCAAGCTCGCCCAGTCGATCGAGTATCTGAAGGTCTCGATGGGGCTCAAAGGAGCCGTCGGTCCCGGCGACGTGTTCGATGCTTCGTACCTGCCGCCCAAGGAAGAGCGGATGCTGCCCTGACCAGATCAGGCGCTGATGCGGGAGCCGTCGGCTCCCGCATGTTTATCTCCAGGGCAGCAGAGGGCAGATGAGCGAACCACTCGTCACCATTCAGGACGTCGACATGCGTTATGGCGGCCCGCAGGGCCTGCTGGCGGTTGAGGGCCTGTCACTTGAAGTCGCAACCGGCGAGTTCGCCGCTGTTGTCGGGCCGTCGGGCTGCGGCAAGTCGACATTGATGAAGCTCGTCACCGGGCTCTACATCCCGCAAAAGGGGGCGGTGACCGTTGCCGGCGCGCGGGTGACGAAACCGGTCAACATCGTCGGCATGGCCTTCCAGAACCCGACAATGCTGCCCTGGCGGACCACGCTCGACAATATCCTGCTGCCGCTGGAGGTGGTCGACCGTCACCGCCACCGACTGCGTCGTCACAAGGCCGAATATGTCGAAAAGGCCGAGAAGCTGCTGGAGACCGTCGGCCTGAAGGGCTTCGGCCAGAAATATCCCTGGCAGCTTTCCGGCGGCATGCAGCAGCGCGCCAATCTGTGCCGCGCGCTGATACACGAGCCTGACCTGCTGATGCTCGACGAGCCGTTCGGTGCGCTCGATTCCTTCACCCGCGAGGAACTCTGGTGCGTGATCCGCGACCTGCATGCAGCTCAAGGCGTGACAATCGTTCTCGTGACGCATGATCTGCGCGAAGCGGTGTTCCTTGCCGACCGCATCTTCGTCATGAGCGCGAGGCCGGGCCGCATCATCAAGAACCAGACCGTCCCGTTCGCGCGCCCGCGCGACCTGGAAATTCTCTACCAGTCCGATTTCAACGACATCGTGCACGAGCTGCGCGGCGACATCGCGGATGCGAGGAAAGCGGCATGAGTGCGCAATCGAAGGGGTTCGACTGGGTGAAGGCCGCGCCATGGCTCTACACGGGCGGGCTCTTCATCGTGTGGGAACTGGCTGTGCGGGTCTTCAACCTGCCGCCTTATCTGCTGCCCGCGCCAACCAACATTGCCGGGGCGATCTGGCAGTACTGGCCGGCGATCTGGAAGAACTCGCTGCAGACGCTCTACACGACCACGGTCGGCTTTATACTGGCTGTCGTCGGCGGGCTGGCGCTCGGCATCCTCGTCGGCTGGTCGCGGTTCATCTATGCCGGGCTTTACCCTTTGATGGTCGGCTTCAACGCCATCCCCAAGGTGGCGGTGGTGCCGATCCTCGTCATCTGGTTCGGCATCGGCACGATCCCCGCGATACTGACGGCCTTTCTGATTGCGTTCTTCCCGATCGTCGTGAACGTCGCAACCGGGCTCGCGACGATCGAGCCGGAGATGGAGGATGTGCTGCGCGCGCTCGGCGCGAAGAAGATGGACATCATGCTGAAGGTCGGCATTCCGCGCTCGATGCCCTATTTCTTCGGCTCGCTGAAGATCGCGATCACGCTCGCCTTCGTCGGCTCGGTGATTGCCGAGACGGTCGCTGCAAATTCCGGTCTCGGTCACATGATGCTGGCCGCCCAGAGCCAGTTCAACGTGCCGCTGGTATGGGCCGGCCTCATCATGCTCGCCATCGAAGGCATCATCATGTACGCGGTGATGGCCTGGGTGGAGATGCGGATGACCGGCTGGGCGCATCGCAGCCAGATGGCTCAGGTGTAACCCGTCGACGCATGACGCCTCACGTCAAGCGGCTTGCCGGTCCCAGCTGGGGAAGGGGTCGGCGAGATCGCGCCAGCGGCCGGGCATGAAATCGCGTTCCGGCACGAGGCATGCGTCGAGTTCGGCGCGAATCCTGTCTTCGTCCATGGGGTCGCAGCCGATGAAGACGAGTTCCTGACGGCGGTCACCCCAGATGGGGTCGAGGTAGGGCCGCATGGCCGCCCGCCATTCGGGATGGTCCGGCCACTGGTGTTTGGGAACGGATGCCCACCACAGGCCACGCTTGCCGGTGCGCACCAGCGCGCCGGCCTGGCTGAGTTCGCCGACGTGATGCGGTCTCGTCGCCAGCCAGAAGAACCCCTTGGCGCGCACCACGCCCGGCCACGAGCGGTTGACGAAGGCCTGCAGCTTTTGAGGGTCGAAGGGCCGCCTCTCGCGGTAGACGAACGAGCGAATGCCGTATTCCTCGGTCTCGGGAACGTGGTCCCGGAAGCCGTTCAACTCCTTGAACCAGAGCGGGTTGCTCTGCGCCTTTTCAAAGTCGAAGAGGCCGGTATCGAGCACCCGGGTGAGCGGCACGCGGGCGAAATCCGTTTCGATCAGCTCGGCTTCGGGATTGAGCGCGCGAACGATCTTGCGGGCGAGGTCGAGCTCGTGCGCGGACGTGTCGGAGATCTTGTTGAGCACAATCACATCGGCGAACTCGATCTGTTCGACTAACAGGTCGACCAGCGCGCGGTCGTCGGCCGCCCCTGCCGTCTCGCCGCGGTCGCGCAGGAAATCGGAAGAAGCGTAATCCTTCAGCAGGTTCGCGGCGTCGACCACCGTCACCATCGTGTCGAGGCGGGCAACGTCCGAGAGGCTTTCGCCTTTCTCGTCGCGGAAATCGAACGTGGTCGCAACGGGCAGGGGCTCTGCGATGCCCGTGCCCTCGATGAGCAGGTAATCGAAACGGCCTTCCTGCGACAACCGCCGGACCTCGTGCAACAGGTCGTCGCGCAGCGTGCAGCAGATGCAGCCATTGGTCATCTCGACCAGTTGCTCGTCCGTCCGGGAAAGGTTCGCGCCGCCTTCTCGCACCAGTGCCGCATCGATGTTCACTTCGCTCATGTCGTTGACGATGACGGCGACGCGGCGCCCCTCGCGATTGTTGAGCACGTGGTTGAGAAGCGTGGTCTTGCCTGCGCCCAGGAAGCCGGAGAGGACGGTGACGGGAAGGCGTGGCTGCGGGCTGATTTGGGCGGACATAAGATGCTCTCGCGCTATGTGAGTAAGGAGTGTAATGTTATTACATTAATAGCTCGGCTGGGGCAAGCGCGCTTGCTCGGGGTGGCGGAGCGGTCCTCAAAAAAAAGCGACAGGCCCGCGCTTGGCGGGCCTGCTGAAACCGAGGATGAAAGTGCGAGCTTACCAACCGAACTGGAAGGTCGCGCCGGTGCCGCCATTGCCGTTCTGCACGACATGGCCATTGGTGTTGCGACCGAACTGAAACAGGCCGTAGGCGTTACCGTTGCCGTTCTGGGTGATCGAACCATTGTGACCGTTGCCTTCCTGGTGGACGATGCCCTGATTGCCCCAACCATTCTGCGCGATGCCGCCGGCATTGCCGTTGCCGAGCTGCTTGATGCTGGCACCGCCCTTAACCGCGTTGGCGATGGAGTAGATGGTCAAGCCTGCGCGCATTGCCTGTTCTTCCTGGGCATTGCGGGGCTGAAGATGGACGCTGAGCGAGCCGCCGGCATGGGCAGGGACAGCGCTCAGCGCTGCAGTCGCGATGGTTGCTGCGGCGAGGGTTGCGGCGAGCGTCTTGCGGGTGGTGCGGATCATGGTCGTTCTCCTCTTGAAGCTGCGTTGCATTCTATGGAGCGATCATGCCGCCAGGTGCCTGAACCGGTTCGGAACCGCGCGTTCATGTGGCGTTAACAGCCTGGGGCAGTCGCGCCGGCATGGCCGACAAAGAAAAAAGCCCCGGCGGGGCCGGAGCTTCGTTCGTCGGCTGTGGCATGGTCGTTCAGAGCCA
Organism: Mesorhizobium sp. DxT; assembly: GCF_058448885.1. Taxonomy (NCBI): domain Bacteria; kingdom Pseudomonadati; phylum Pseudomonadota; class Alphaproteobacteria; order Hyphomicrobiales; family Phyllobacteriaceae; genus Mesorhizobium; species Mesorhizobium sp. DxT. The sequence goes on from NZ_JBZFLJ010000007.1 coordinate 50,426, forward strand.
GCTACCGATGCGTTCCGAGCAGGAAACGCTGGCGCCGACGGCCTCGACTTCCAGCCGCACGTCGTAGCTGCCGCCGGAACCGCCAAGCATGACGGAACCCAGCGTGGCCGGGCGGCCCGCGGCGGCGTCGAACGGTCCGCCCTGGCTGATATTGGTGCCGGGGCCGCTGACGCGCAGCCGGTAGTTGCCGGTCACTGCCGCGTTGCTGTGCGCCACGCCTTCGATGGCTGTCATGCCGCCGGAGGGGGTGGCGACGATCTCGCAGGAAAGGGGGCCGCTGGCCTGGCCGTTGCCGGCCGCCGCGAAGCCCGCACCGATGGTTGCCGCCACGCCGAGGGCGAGGATAGGCAGATGCTTGCGTCCGATGGTCATGGTCGTGCTCCTTGTTGCGGGAAGAATGCCGGGAGGGCGTCCGTCGCACCTCCCGGCCATGCGGTGGCGGTCATCGGCTTCAGCGGCAGGTCTGCACGAAGGCTGCGACGTTGCCGCTGCCGTTCTGCCTGACTTCCGCATCGCAGCCGTTACCCACCTGAACGCCTGCAGCGATGTTGCCGCGTCCGTCCTGGATGATGATCGAATTGTGGTTGGTGCCGAACTGGGCCGCACCAGCCTCGTTGAAGCGGCCGCGCTGTTCTGCGCGAACGGTGTTCCGCCAGCCGTTCTGGCCGATGGCGATGGTGTTGCGGCCGCCGCGCTGGTTGCCGATGGCGCTGTTGCGCGAGCCGTCCTGATGGATGCCGATGGCATTGTTGTAGCCGGTCTGGCGGCCGCCTGCCTCATTGCGATGACCGAACTGGTCCAGCCAGACGCTGTTGGCCATTGCGGGAGCCGAGGTGAAACCGATGACGGCTGCGACGGCGGCGGTGATGAAGAGTTTCGTGTTCATGGCGTTTGCTCCGGGTCTTGTGTGGTGTTCGTTTCGAGAACGATGCCACTATCGCCGAGGCAGTCAGAACCGGTCCTGAACCGGGCGTTCAGCCGGCGTTCACCGGAAAATGGGGAGCGGAGAATGCGCCGCGCTGGCCTGCGTCATTGCCCTTGCGCGCCGTTTCGCCTACATACGCGCCGACCATTTCTTCCCGCACAGGAACAACGGAGTCTTCGCGCGCCATGGCACGCCAGTTCATCTATCACATGTCGGGCCTCACCAAGGCCTACGGCCCCAAGAAGGTGCTGGAGAACATCCACCTTTCCTTCTATCCCGACGCCAAGATCGGCATTCTCGGCCCCAACGGGGCGGGTAAGTCGACCATTCTCAAGATCATGGCCGGGCTCGACAAGGAGTTCACCGGTGAGGCGTGGTTGGCCGACGGGGCGACCTGCGGGTACCTGCCGCAGGAGCCGCAGCTCGACGAATCCAAGGACGTGATGGGCAACGTCATGGAGGGGGTTGCGAAGAAGAAGGCGATCCTCGACCGCTATAACGAATTGATGATGGACTACAGCGACGAGACCGCCGACGAGGCGGCCAAGCTGCAGGACGTCATCGACAGCCAGAACCTTTGGGACCTCGACAGCCAGGTCGAGATGGCGATGGAAGCGCTGCGCTGCCCTCCGGGCGATGCCGACGTGACCAAGCTGTCGGGCGGCGAGCGCCGCCGCGTGGCGCTCTGCAAGCTGCTTCTGCAGCAGCCAGACCTGCTGCTCCTCGACGAGCCGACCAACCATCTCGACGCCGAGACCACCGCGTGGCTGGAAAAGCACCTGCGCGAATATCCGGGCTCCGTGCTGATCATCACCCACGATCGCTACTTCCTCGACAATGTCACCGGCTGGATTCTCGAGCTCGACCGTGGCCGTGGCATTCCCTACGAGGGCAATTATTCGGCCTATCTGGAAGCCAAGGCCAAGCGCATGGCGCAGGAAGAGCGCGAGGAGGGCGCCCGCCAGAAGGCGCTGGCGCGCGAGCGCGAGTGGATTTCGTCTTCTCCGAAGGCGCGGCAGGCCAAGTCGAAGGCACGTATCAGGGCCTATGACGAGCTGGTGGACGCCGCCAACGACCGCCGCCCCGGCGACGCACAGATCGTCATTCCGGTGGGCGAGCGGCTGGGTCAGGTCGTCATCGAAGCCGACGGCCTTTCCAAGGGTTTCGGCGACCGGCTGCTGATCGACGACCTCGAATTCAAGCTGCCGCCCGGCGGTATCGTCGGCGTCATCGGACCGAACGGTGCGGGCAAGTCAACGCTGTTCAAGATGATCACCGGCGTGGAGAAGCCCGATGCAGGCGAAATCCGCGTCGGCGAGACGGTGCATCTCGGCTATGTCGACCAGAGCCGCGACCACCTCGATGCCAACAAGACCGTCTGGGAGGAAATCTCCGGCGGCAACGACATCATCAAGCTTGGCAAGCACGAGGTGAACAGCCGCGCCTATTGCTCGTCGTTCAACTTCAAGGGCGGCGACCAGCAGCAGAAGGTGGGCAATCTGTCCGGCGGCCAGCGCAACCGCGTGCATCTGGCCAAGATGCTGAAGTCGGGCGGCAACGTCATCCTGCTCGACGAACCGACCAACGACCTCGACACCGAGACGCTCGCCGCACTAGAGGATGCGCTGGAGAATTTCGCAGGCTGCGCCGTTATCATCTCGCACGATCGCATGTTCCTCGACCGGCTCGCGACCCACATCCTCTCATTCGAGGGCGACAGCCATGTCGAGTGGTTCGAAGGCAACTTCGAGGATTACGAGCAGGACAAGATCCGTCGCCTCGGTCCGGATTCGGTCAACCCGAAGCGGGTGACCTACAAGCGGCTGACGCGCTGACGCTTCTTGAGGGCAGCTTCACCGGCTGCCCTCATTGCTTGCACCGGATTGGATTGGCACCTTGCTGGCCGTGCCGCTAAGTTAAGTTGGCTTAAACGCAATCGTCTGTAGATTGGGCTATCTGATAACGTGACCTGAAATGGCCGCGATGTGGCCGTGCGGCCGCATGTCCGGGACAAGTAGAATGCAGCGTGTCATCATCAGCGGCCTCGGCGTCGAAATACCGAAAGCCTCCATCTCCAACGAAGAACTGGTCGAGAGCTTCAACGGCTGGGTCGACCTGGAGAACGTGGGCCGCGCGGCAGATGGGCTGGAGCCGCTGCAGAAATCGAGCGCCGCATTCATCGCGCATGCCTCCGGCATCCTCAACCGGCACGTGCATACGCGTGACGGCATTCTGGACACCTCGCGCATGGCACCGCGCATTCCGGCGCGCGATGATGACGCCCTGTCGGTGCTGGCCGAGTTCGGCGCGGCGGCCGCGCGCAATGCGTTGGCCGACGCCAGAGTCGAGGCGGCCGACGTCGATTTGATCGTCTGCGCTTCCTCGCATCTCCAGCGACTCTACCCGTCGATCGGCATCGAGATCCAGAAAGAGATCGGCGCCGGCGGTGCCGCCTTTGATCTGAGCCTCGGCTGTTCGTCGGCGGCGGCCGGCCTGCATGTTGCCTTCAACCTGGTGCGCAGCGGCGCCCATCGCCGGGCGCTGGTGGTGACGCCAGAGCTGATCACTGCGCATCTCAACTTCCGCGACCGGCAGACGCATTTCATCTTCGGCGATGCGGCAACCGCCATGCTGGTGGAGGCTGCTGGTCCCGATGACGTCGTGCCGGGCCGCTTCGAGGTGATCGAAACGCGCAACTGGACGCAGTTCTCCAACAACATCCGCTCAAACTTCGGCTATCTGAACCGCGCCGCGCAGGAAAGTGTCGATGTCGTGCAGATGGAGGGCAACCTCATCAAGCAGCAGGGCAACAAGGTCTTCAAGGACGTGACGATCGCCAGCCATCGCTTCATCGTCGATTTCCTGGCGGAGCATGGACGCACGCCCGACACCGTACGGCGCTTCTGGCTGCATCAGGCCAATGCGCGGATGAACCAGATGATCCTGAAGCTCGCCTTCGGCAAGGAGGTCGGCCACGACCGCGCGCCGATGGTGCTGGACCGGCTCGGCAACACGGCCGCTGCCGGTGCGGTGGTTGCGCTGCATGAGAACCACAAGGACATGCAGGCCGGCGACTACGGGCTCCTGTGCACATACGGTGCTGGCTATTCCATCGGGGGCGCGCTGCTGCGCATGATGTAGCATCACGTTTTCAAATAGGTTCATCATCGATTTTGTCTGGACTGCCGTCCCGGGCGCGGGCAACTTCGCGCGCTCGAAACGAGGGACGACGACGATGCTCGACCTGTTTGACGCGGACAGCGGTGAAATCGTGATCCGGCCGGCGAAGAAGTTGCTCGCCAGGGCCGCAGGCGTTTTTCTGGCGCCCGCCAATCATTTCGAGACACGGCCGGTCGATGCGCTCGACATTACCTTCGAGGGGATTGTCGGCGATTATCATGCCGGGCACACGCGACGCTCCGGCGGGCGCGAGCCCTGGTATCCGCGTGGCACGGAGATGCGCAACGAGCGCCATCTGTCGATCGTCGCGCCCGACGAGTTGGCCGGAATCGCGGCACGCATGGAGATCGACGAGGTCAAGCCGGAATGGATCGGCGCAAATCTGCTGATCGACGGCGTGCCGCAGCTTTCGATGTTGCCGGCCGGTACGATGCTGTTTTTCAGAAACGGCGTGACGCTGAAGGTGGACGGGCAGAACGTGCCGTGTCGGGTCGCCGGTCGTTCGGTCGCTGCAAATGCCGGCATGGCCGATCACGAGGCGGGCTCGCTGCTGTTTCCCAAGGTGGCGCGGCGACTGCGTGGCCTTGTCGCCTGGGTGGAAAAGCCGGGCCGTATCGAGGCAGGCGAGGAGATTTCCGTGCGCATTTCCGAACAATGGATTTATCCGACCTGACCGCCAGGTTGCACCGACCCGAAGGAAGACCGATGGCCGATCTGCCGAAGCCGATAGAAAGCTATATCGCCGCGTATAATACGATCGATGTCGATGCGATGCTCGTCTGCCTTGCGGATGATGTGCATTTTCAGAATGTTGCGGAAGGTGCGGTCAATGCCGAAACCCGAGACAAGAAAGAATTTGCGGCATCGGCTCGCGCCGGGGCTGCCGCATTCGCTGCACGGCGACAGACCGTTACGCAATCGATCACGGTCGCCCGCCGAACAATGGTTGAAATCGACTATTGGGCGACGGTGGCGGCCGACCTGCCGAACGGCTGGAAGGCGGGACAGGAGCTGGCCTTCCGGGGCGCGTCGTATTTTGAGCTTTCCGATGGCTTGATCTCGCGGATCATCGACGAGAGCTGACGGGGCGGATCAGTCGGCTTCGCCATCGTCCGGGTCGAGCAGCCGTGTCGCGCGCCATCTCGTCAGCGTCTCGTTCATCTCGTCGACGACGAAGAAGCGCGCCGCGTCGCGGTCATAGCCTTCGGCGAGCAGCGTGTCGTAGCTCGAATGCTCGTGGCGTACGTATGTCACGGTCGCGATCCAGACGGCGATGGAGGCCGGCAGGTCGCGCATCTTGCGCACGCTCGCCATTTCCCTGATCTTCTCGATGTCGGCATAGGGCGCCATCGGCAGCAGCGTGGTCAGCGCCTTGGCGATGGCGCGCTGCCGGTTGGTCGAGGGGTTCATGGCTGGCCGACCACTGCATCCGGAACGGCATCGGTCGACGCGTAGTAGGGCTTGACGTCGATGACGGGTGTGCCGTCGAGCACGTCGATTGCCTCCAGCGTCAGAATACCAGCTTCGGGATCAAGGCCGAGAAGTCGCACGACATGCAGACCAACCGGGTTGGGCCGCGCGGGCGAGCGCAGCGCGAAGACGCCGCGCGGCTGCGAGGCATGGCGCGGCTTCTGGACGATGAGGTTGCGCGGCGCGCGGTCAAGCCATGTGAGCAAGGCGATATGGCTGGCGCGCTCCAGCCCTGACAGACCGCTTCTCCAGGCGGCATCGACCTCCACCAAAGCGGGAATGCAGCGCTCGCGTGCGGCGGCCATGTTCTTTGGGCATTCCTCCCTGCGGGTCCAGGGCGAGCGCACGCGGCCTATGAAGACCATGCCCGCATCCGTGGCCATTTCGGCCGGGTCGAAATCCAGTTCGGTCTCGCCGTCACGCTTGTCTTGAGTGGTCATCCTGCTTTCCATGGCAGCGTCATTTTTTGGCCGGATCGCGACACGGTGCTTGCCAGCGGCTCCTGATCGATATAAATATATCTTTATGTCTTTCTGGAGATTGGGATGCTGACACGCTCCTCGACCGGCCTGAACATGATGGTTGATACGCTGAAGGCGGCTGCAGAATCCAGCCGCCTACGGATTTTGCTGCTCCTGTCGCGCGGCGACCTGACCGTCACTGACCTCACCGAAATCCTCAACCAGTCGCAGCCGCGCGTGTCGCGCCACCTCAAGCTTCTGATGGATGCACAGCTCATCGAACGCTATCAGGAAGGCTCGTGGGCCTATTTCCGACTGTCGGACGGCGAGGCGGCGGGGGACTTCCTTGGCGGCGTGATCGGCCGCGTGGACGCTGCCGACGCCATTGTGGAGCGGGACCTTGAGCGGCTGTCGTCGGTCAAGCGCCGCCGGCAGGAGAAGGCTGCGGATTATTTCAGCGCCAATGCGGCGAGCTGGGACCAGATCAGGTCCCTGCATGTTCCCGATGGGGCCGTCGAAGCCGCTTTAACGGAACTGATCGGTGAGCGCCCGTTCCAGGCGATGCTCGACCTCGGCACCGGCACGGGGCGGCTGCTGGAGCTGTTCGCGCCGCTCTACCGGCGCGGCGTCGGCATCGACCTGTCGCGGGAGATGCTATCGGTCGCCCGCGCCAACCTCGACCAGGCCGATGTCGCCCATGCGCAGGTGCGTCAGGGCGATCTCTATGCGCCGCCGGTCGAACGCGATGCCTTCGACCTCGTGACGATGCATCAGGTGCTGCACTACCTTGAAGACCCCGGTCTTGCGATCCGCGAGGCGTCGCGGCTGCTTCGGCCGGCCGGCCGCCTGGTCATCGTCGATTTCGCGCCGCATACGCATGAATTCCTGCGTGACGCGCACGCGCACGTGCGGCTCGGTTTTTCCGACCGCCAGATCGCCGACTGGCTGGAGGAGGCCGGGCTCGAACTGGAGGACGAACGCGCGTTTGCGCCTACCGCCGGCGCATCGGGCCTTACCGTGAAGCTGTGGGTGGCGCGAGACCGCCGCCTGCTGATCGCCGATTCTTCCCACGCAATGCAGACTGCCCCCAAGGAGACCGTTTGATGGCCGATCCCCGCCTGTCCCGCCGCACCGATATTGGCGACCGGATCAAGGTCTCGTTCGAGTTCTTTCCGCCGAAATCGGACGAGATGGAAAGCCGCCTGTGGGAGACGATCACGCGGCTTGAGCCGCTGGCGCCCCAATATGTGTCCGTCACGTACGGTGCGGGCGGATCGACCCGCGAGCGCACCGCGCGCACGGTCGGGCGCATTCTCACCGGCAGCGCGCTGAAGCCTGCCGCGCACATGACCTGCGTCGATGCCACGCGCGAGGACGTCGACGCGGTGGTGCGCGACTTCGCAAGCCTTGGCGTGACCCGTTTCGTTGCGTTGCGCGGCGACCCGGCGGCGGGCGTGGGCGAGGCCTACAGGCCGCATCCTCAGGGCTATTCGAACGGTGCGGAGCTGGTCGGCGCCATCCGCAGGATCGGCGATTTCGAGGTCTCTGTCTCGGCATATCCGGAAAAGCACCCGGAAAGCGCCGATTTCGCCACCGACATCGACATGCTCAAGCGCAAGGTCGATAATGGCGCGACACGCGCGATCACCCAGTTCTTCTTCGATAACGATCTCTACGAGCGTTATGTCGAGCGCGTGCGCAGGGCAGGCATCTACATCCCGATCGTGCCGGGCGTTCTGCCGATCCACAACTTCAAGCAGGTGGCGAATTTCTCGGCCCGCTGCGGCACCCATGTGCCCGCATGGCTGGCGGAGCGCTTCGAGGGGCTCGAGAACGACCCGCAGACCCATGCGCTCGTTGCCGCCGCGATCGCGGCCGAGCAGGTGCTGGACCTTGTCGAGCGGGGCATCGGCGAATTCCACTTCTACACGATGAACCGTGCCGATCTGGCCTTCGCGATCTGTCACCTGATCGGGATCAGGCCGCAGGTCCGCACTGCCGCTGCTGCCGCCTAGGGTTCGCAGATCCAGACAGCAAAAAGGCCGGAGGATTGTCCGGCCTTTTCGTCGTGTTCATATGTCGCTTCAGGGAAGTGACGGCCCCGCCTTTATGCCAATATACCCATGATGAGGGCGCCTACGAAGGCAAACGCAGCACAGATGATCAATGTGTTGAGTGGTCGTGCAAGTCCCATGGCATAGTCTCCTCTACGACTATGGTGGAGATTCTAGGCAGCTTTGCACGGCAGGCAAGCGCATTTTATGCTGCGCTGCGAAGCCAGTCCGGCATCCGTTGGAACTGTCGCGCGCAGTTTCTTGTTTTCGCTGGCAAAACGAAGTCGCGTCCCGCTGTTGAAAAATTGTGACGAAGCGACATCTATCCGCGGCCGAAAACGCGCCCGTCGATGGTGATCAGGCCCAGCGCGATCAGACCCATGCCGCCCATTTCGAAAATCTCCAGCCGCTCGCCGAGGAAGAGCGCGCCAAGCAGGATGGCGCTGACGGGAACGAGCAGGGTGACGAGGGAGGCGTTGGTGGCGCCGGCGGAGCGGATGAGGCTGAAATAGAGGATGTAGGCGAAGGAGGTTGCCAGCACGGCCAGACCGAGTACGGCGGCCCAAACGGGCGGGCTGGCCGAGAACAGGCCTTCAGGGCCGTGCCACAGCAGCACAACGGGAATCATGATGATGGTGGAGGCGGTCAACTGCCCGGTTGCGACCACCTGCGGCGGCAGGGCGCGGAACCGGCGCGCATAGATGACGGCCAGCGCGTAGGAGAGCGCCATGCCCACCAGCGCAAGCTTGGCCCAGACCGGCGCGCCGGCATCGGTGATGACGCCCGGACCGATCATGACTGCGGTGCCTGCCATGCCGAAGCCGATGCCGACGACCTTGTTCCAGGACAGCTTTTCATCCTCTGTCAGCAGATTTGCGAGGATCATCGTCCAGAACGGCGTGGTCGCGTTGAGGATGGAGGCCGCACCCGCGCCGAGTTCCGTCTGGCCGGCGAACATCAGCGTGAAGGGGATGATGTTGTTGAGGATCGCCAGCAGGAAGAAGCTGGCAGCCATCGGGAAGGCGAGCCGGAACGACGGTCCGGCGGCAGCGAGGTAAAGGTGAAGCGCCAGAGCGGCGATACCGACGCGAAACAGCACCAGGGTGAGCGGCGGAATCTCTGTGACGGCGACGCGCGCGAAGAAAAACGAACCGCCCCAGATCGCGCCGAGCAGCACGAGCATGCCCCAGTCCCGGCCGCTCATCGCGCGGCGGGAAGGCGGTGAAACGGCAGCTTCACTCATATCGGCAGGCTCCTCGATGTTCGGTGCACAATAGGGCTCCCGCAGAGCGTTTCACCACCCGTTTCGTGTTTTGGTCCATATGTTGGCGCGAGGTGGCCGGCATTGGGAAACATCGTCTTTGTTGCGGCATCGCAGCCTGTTAGGCTCGCCGCAAATATCGAGGAGGCCGCCTTTTGCAGCGATTCGACAATGCCCGCGAAGCAGCGCTCGCGCTTCGTCCCGACGATCCCGTCTATTGCTTTCGCCCCGAGGTGCTGAAGCAGGATTGCCGGGAATTCATGTCGATGTTTCCCGGCAAGACGGCTTACGCGGTCAAGACCAACGGCGAGAAGATGGTGCTCAAGGCGCTTGCCGAGGCAGGGGTGACGGCGTTCGACGTCGCCTCGCCGCAGGAGATCGCCGACGTTCGCGCGATCGCCCCGAAGGCCGAGATGCTCTACATGCACCCGATCAAGGCGCAGTCGCATATCCGGCTTGCGCTGGAGGAATACGGTATCCGCGTGATCGCCATCGATCACGAGGACGAGGTCGTGAAGCTGACGCGCGTCGTCAAGGCGCTCGACATCGATCCGGCCAGCATCACTGTATTCGTGCGCATCCAGACCAAGGGCAGCGCCGCCTATGAGCTTTCCAAGAAGTTCGGGGCTGGGCCGGCGACCGCTGTCGAGCTCGCCGACCGGCTGGCGCGGGGCGGCTTCAAGGTCGGGCTGTGCTTTCACGTCGGCAGCCAGATCGAGGACCCAGACACGTACGAAAGGGCGCTCGCTTCGGCCGACTGGGTGCGCAACCGCGCGGAAGCCGAAATCGTCGCACTCGATGTCGGTGGCGGGTTTCCGGCCGAATACGGCCACGATCCCAACCGCAAGAAGCCGGAAATGCCCTCGCTCGGGCAGATCATGTCGCGGCTGCGCGGCGACATCAGGGAATGGGGTTTCGGCGAGACGCCGCTGGTCGCCGAGCCCGGCCGGGTGATCGTCGCGCGCGCCTTTTCGCTGATCGTGCGGGTGCTGCTGCGCAAGGGCAGGCGGCTCTACATCAATGACGGCATCTGGGCATCGCTGTCGGATTCATGGACCGGCAAGATCACGCTGCCAGCGCGCTTCATTCCGGACCCCGCGATTCGGCATCGCAACGGCGACAAGCAGAAGGTCGTGCCGTTCCGGGTCTGCGGGGCGACCTGCGATTCCGTCGATATCCTGTCGAGGCCTTTCTGGCTGCCGGAAACTGTCGACACGGGCGACTGGATAGAGATCGGCCATATCGGAGCCTATTCGCTATCTCTGCGCACGCGCTTCAACGGCTTCTATCCCGACACCTTCGTCGAGATCGCGACGCCGTTCGATGCCGGCGCGGCGCCTGAAGGCTTTGCAAGCCTGGAGACGATGGCGGATTAAGGGAGTAGGGCAGCAGGGTACCTTACTTCCTTCACCCTCACAGGTTCGTCAGTAGCGCCGGCGTTGGCCAGCCGTCGACCGGCAGGCCGAGACGCTGCTGCTCGACGCGGACGGCCTCGCGGGTCATCGCTCCGAGAATGCCGTCGATGCCGCCCACGTCGTGGCCGCGGTCAAGCAACTTCTGCTGCAGGAGCTTCATCGTGTCGCCGGTCAATCCCTGTTCGGGGCTGCGCGCGTCGAAACGCGGCGCGCCGGCCAGACGGGTCGCCAGATTGGCGGCGGTCAGCGTATAGGTGAAGGACTGATTCCACTCGAGGTAGACGTCGAAGTTCGGGTAGACGAGAAAGGCGGGGCCCTTGTGGCCCATCGGCAAAGCAAGGCCTGCGTCCGGTGCGCCTGCATCGAGCGGGCTGCCGTCGCGCTTTGTAACGCCCCATGCCGTCCACTGCGAAATGGGCAGGCGATTGACGCGGCCGGTTTCAGCCCACGGCAGGGTGTCAGGAACCTGCACCTCCAGCATCCATGGCTCGCCGGCGCGCCAGCCGCGCGACTGGATCTTGCGGGCGGTGGTCAGGATGACATCGGGTACGCTCCTGCGCATGTCGACCACGCCGTCACCATCACCGTCGACGCCGAGCTTGAGGATGTCGGACGGCAGCATCTGGGTCTGTCCGATCTCGCCGGCCCAGGCACCCTGGCTGTCGGCCGGCAGCGTGCCATTGTCGATCAACGTCAGCATCGGCACGAGCTGCGGGCGGAACAGTTCCGGGCGACGGCAGTCGTGGGCCAGCGTGACCAGCGCATTCAGCGTGTTGAAATCGCCCTGTACCGCGCCGAAGTCGGTTTCAAGTGCCCAGAAGGCGGCAATTACCGGCCCCGGCACCCCGTAGTCGCGCTCTGCCTTGGCGAACAGGTCCGCGTGGCGCCGCAGCAGGCTTCCGCCCTGTTCCAGCCGGTAGTTGTTGATCATCCGGCCGGCAAACTCTGTAAAGGTCTGCGTGAAAACGCCCTGCGCCCGGTCGCGGCTGAGAACGCGCTCGTCGATGCGCGCATTGTCGAGCGCTGCGAGCCCCCGCTGGCCGACGCCTGCCGCCTGAGCCTCCTGCGCGACGCCGGCGCGCCAGGCGGAAAAGTCGCCGCCGCATTGCTGCGCCAGCGCTGGCCCGGCTGTCGCGAGCGTCAGGGTAAGGGCGGCCAGCGTCGTTTTCATCTGTAGGTCTCCGGGAGGCAGGGGCTTCGAGTCCTAGCCTTCAAACGCCCGAACACGGCGTAAATTCGGCGTTACCGGGCATTTTTCTGCAACCAGGCATACCATTGCGCCTCGCTGCCGTTGAAGACGTTGATGTCGGCGTCGCCGCTCATGCCCGGAACCTTGCCGGTGCCGGTATATTGCCAGAACAGGAAGCGCTCGCGGTTGTAGCGCTCGTCGGGGTGAGCTGAGACCGAACGCAGCCAGAAATCATAGCCTTCGAATCCCTCGAGCTTGTTGTCGTGGTAGAAATCGACAGAGGTGTAGATGATCGGCCGCTTGCCATAATGCCGTTCCAGCATGTCGAGGAACACGCGCATCTCGCGCTGCACGGTTGCCGCTGGCGGGCGCAGGCGGCAGGTCGGCGACAAGTGGTTCCATTCCATGTCGAGCACGTGGGGCAGCGTGCCCGCCTCACGCGGCACGTTGCGGATGAACCAAGCGGCCTGTTCGCGCGCCGGGCGGCAGAAGTAGTAGAAATGGTAGGCTGAGCGGGGAATGCCGGCCGCTTTTGTGCCGCGCCAGTGTTCGTGAAAATAGTCGTCGAGCCGGTCACCACCCTCGGTCGCCTTTATGAAGGCGAAGGAGATGCCAGCGGCCCTGGCGGCCTTCCAGTCGACCGGGCCCTGATATTTGGACGCGTCGGTGCCGTGGACGGCATAGGTCCAGGGTGCGCGATCCGCCCAAGGATGCGGCTTGCGGTCCCCGAAACGCGGATTGCGCACGGCCACACGAAATGCGGACGTATTGCCGGCACCGGAAGCGAGCGGTGCAGACGCACGGGCCGGAGACGACGATTCGGGTGCAATATCTCCGAAATCGTAGCTGACGCTGGTGCAGGCGGCGACAAAAGCGGTCAATAAAAGGGCCGCGATCCGCAGCATCAATCCCCCCGAGGTCCATTGCGGCAGCGCCCGAATCGCCTGCGCACCAAGGCCAGCAATAATCGATGCCTGCCGCTCCGTCATCCATGCGGCGGGTGCGAAGTACTGCCGCATTCTCGAAAGCATTGATTTTCCGTCGCTTCCTGCCAAGAGTTCACGACAAAGTCATGGGGCGAGCGGGGAAAGATGCGAATCGTCGGCAAGATACTTAAGGGGCTGCTGCTTCTCGTCGTGCTCGTGGTGGTGGGAGCCGCGGGCTGGCTCTATTTCGCGCCGCCTGCGCTGATCCGGGTGGGGACCGCCTATTCTGCGAAGATCGTGTGTTCCAACCATTTCCTGGCCGGGCGCGACTCACAGGCCGTGCTGGCGCTGGACGTGCAGGCGCCTGGGCACCCGCTGCTCAAATACATCTACGTCGATGTGGACGAGGCGGCCGGCAGCGTTTCGGCCAAGCTTCTCGGGCTGTTCGGGGAAGGGCGTGCCGTTTACCGCGAGGGTGCGGGCTGTGCGACCCTGCCGGCCGGCGCGGAACTTGCAGCGTTGGGGCCGATTCCGGCAGCCGGGAAGCCGAACCCGAATGCGCTGTGGCCGCTCGGCACGCGTGTCGAGGCATCACAGGACCCCGCGCTTGCCGCCGTGCTGGACGATGCGGCCTTGACCGGTCCCGGCATGCGCGCCGTCGTCGTGGTTCACAATGGGCGCATCGTCGGCGAACGCTACGGCGACGGCTCGGGGCCGGACACGCCGCTGCTGGGCTGGTCGATGACCAAGAGCGTGACCGCCGCCATCATCGGCGCGCTGGTCGGCGAGGGCAGGCTGTCGCTCGACCAGGACGGGCTGTTCGAGGAATGGGACGTCGACGAGCGTGGAACGATCACCATCGCCGACCTTATGGCGATGTCGAGCGGTCTGGAGTTCAACGAGGACTATGGCGACGTCACCGATGTGACCCGCATGCTCTACCTGCAGCCGGACATGGCGACATACGCGGCCGACAAGCCGCTTGCAGGGCCGATCGGCGAGACCTTCAGCTATTCCAGCGGCACGACCGTGCTGCTTTCGCGCATCTGGCAGAACGCCTTCGAGGATCCGGCCGAGGCGTTCGCCTTTCCGCGCGAAGCGCTCTTTGCGCCCATCGGCATGACCAGCGCGGTGCTGGAGCCCGATGCGAGCGGCACCTTCGTCGGCTCGTCCTACCTCTACGCGACCGGGCGCGACTGGGCTCGGTTCGGGCAGTTCCTGCTCGATGAAGGCGAGTGGCGAGGGCAGCAGGTTCTTCCGGAAGGGTTTGTGTCGTGGATGCGCGAGGAGGCGCCTGCCTCCGACGGCAAATACGGGCGCGGGCAAGTCTGGCTGGAGGGCTCGGACGCCGGGGCCTCAGCGCCGGGGCTTCCCGAAGATACGTTCTGGCTGCGGGGGCATGACGGGCAGACCGTGGCCGTCGTGCCGTCGCAAGGGCTGGTGGTCGTGAGGCTCGGCCTGACGCCGTCGAAGCTCGGCCATCGACCGGAACCGCTTGTGGCCGCGCTCGCAGCGTTGCTGCCTGGCGAAAACGACTAGGCGCAGGCTTCCGATTTTCTGACGACAGGGATGCGCCGGGCGGTCGGCGCATGCAAACGGATTTTTTCGATTGACATAACTTATGTGTTATATAACATTCAAGTTATAGGAGTGATTGGAGATGAACACTCTCGATGCCGCGTTTGCGGCTTTGTCGGACCCGACCCGGCGCGCGATCCTTTCAAGGCTCGCAACCGGCGAGGCGACGGTGATGGAACTGGCGGAGCCGTTCGCGATGTCGCAGCCCGCGATCTCCCGGCATCTCAAGGTGCTGGAAGGTGCGGGGCTGATCACGCGGAGGGTGGAGGGCGCAAAACGGCCATGCCGTCTCGCGCCGCAGGCGATCAAGGAGATCGACCGCTGGCTCGACTGGCTGAGGAAGGCGATGGAAGCCAATTACGACCGGCTCGACGCAGTCTTGGCTGAACTGGAACAGAACGAAGGAAAGGAAGAACAATGAGCAAGCTGAAGCTCGTCACCGAGGGCGAAACCCATGTCGTCGTCACCCGCCATTTCGCCGCGCGGCCCGAGACGGTCTATCGTGCGCATACCGAGTCGGAGCTGATCCGCAAGTGGATGCTGGGCCCGGACGGCTGGACAATGACCGAGTGCATCAACGAGGCGAAGCCGGGCGGTAACGTCCGCTACGCCTGGTCGGACGGCAACGGCAACGGGTTCCATCTTACCGGCGAATATATTGCGCTGGAGCCGTTCAGCCGAATCGAGCATGTCGAGCGCATGCACCTGCCCGACCCGACGCCGGACAATCATATCGAGACGCGTTTCGCGGCGGACGGCGACGGCACGCTGATGACCATGCGCATGACGCTGCCCGACAGCGCGACGCGCGAGGCGATGCTTGCCACCGGTATGGACCAGGGCATGGAGGCGAGCTACGCGCGGATGGAAGAGCTTATCGCGGCGGGCAAGCTCGCGGCCTGAGGCCCCATCTTGCCTCCCGGCGTCGCGTCGATCATCCTCCGTCTTCAATTCTAGGAGGCTACATGACACGACGCGACTTCGACCCTGCGACCGTCAAGCCCGACGGTCGCCCACCCGCCAAGGCGCGGCTTTTCGATGCCACGATTGACGGGCCGTACCGTGGCTCGATCAACGGCGAGACCCTTGCAACGCAGATCACGGTGCTGACCTACGGCAACGACGAGCCGGGGGTCGGGCCGGTGCTGCATATCCATCCTTACGACGAGGTGTTCGTCGTCCAGAAAGGCCGGGCGCGCTTCTTTGTAGGCGACCATACGATCGACGCCGAGGCGGGTGAAACGGTGATGGCCCCCGCCGCGGTGCCGCACAGGTTCATCAACCTCGGCCCCGGCCGGCTCCAGACGCTCGACATCCACCTGTCGCCGCGCTGGATCCAGACGAACTTGGAATAAGAGGGCGCGGCTCAGCCGCGCCCGAAGCCTCCCGCTGTCGGCGTGGTGAGGATGACGGCCTCGCCGGCCTCCAGTATCGTCTGATCGCAGGCCTTGAGCAACTCGACCGAGCCGTCGAGCCGGCGCACCTCGGTGGAGCCGGTCTCGCCATCGCCACCGCCGGCCACGCCCCGCGGCGGATGCTGTCGGTGCGACGACAGGATCGCGCATTCCATCCGCTCAAGGAATCGGATCCTGCGCCTGGTGCCGTCGCCCGCATTCCACTTGCCCTTGCCACCCGATCCTTCCCGGATGTGGAAATCCTCGAGAAGTACGGGGAAGCGCAGTTCCAGGATTTCCGGATCGGTCAGCCGTGAGTTGGTCATGTGGACGTGGACGCCCGACGTTCCCGCGAACCCCTTGCCGTCATTGGTCTGGCCGGCCGGGGAGCCGGAGCAGATCGTCTCGTAATACTGGTACGTCTGGTTGCCGAAGGTGAGATTGTTCATCGTGCCTTGCGAGTTGGCGATGGCACCCATCGCGCCGAATATCGCGTTGGTGACGTGCTGCGAGGTCTCGACATTGCCGGCTACCACCGCGGCCGGATAGGACGGCCTCAACATGCAGCCTTCGGGAATGACGATGTTGATCGGCCGCAGGCAGCCGGCATTCATCGGGATGTTGTTTTCGACCATCACGCGGAACGCGTAGAGCACGGCCGCGCGCGCGACCGGCTCAGGCGCATTGAAATTGTTCTTCTGCACTGGAGACGTGCCGGTGAAATCGACGGTGGCCTCGCGCTTTGTGCGGTCGACGGTGATCTTCACCTTGATGAGCTGGCCGGTGTCGGTCGGGTATTCGTATTCCGAGCTGTCCGGCAGCCGCTCCAGCACCCGGCGCACGCTTTCGGCGGCGTTGTCCTGCACATGGCCCATATAGGCCTGCACCGTCTCCAGGCCGAAATGCGTGACCATCTTGCGCAACTCCGCCACGCCCTTCTCGTTGGCCGCGATCTGCGCCTTGAGATCGGCGATGTTCTGGTGCGGGTTGCGGGCGGGGTAGGGATGGTCGGTCAGAAGCGTGTGGAGCTCAGCCTCGCGGAAGCGTCCGCGTTCGACAAGGCGGAAATTGTCGAACAGCACGCCTTCCTCGTCCACGGTGGTAGCAAGCGGTGTCATCGAGCCCGGCGCGGTGCCGCCTACGTCGGCGTGGTGGCCACGCGAGGCCGCGTAGAACAGGATCTCCTTGCCTGCGTCGTCGAAGACGGGCGTGACCACGGTGATGTCGGGCAGGTGGGTGCCGCCATTGTAAGGCGCATTGAGCGCGAAGACGTCGCCCGGATGAATGTCGCCCTCGTTGAGGCGGATGATCGTTTCCACAGACCGGTCCATGGAGCCCAGATGCACCGGCATGTGCGGTGCGTTGGCAACCAGCGCTCCGGTCCTGTCGAATACGGCGCAGGAGAAATCCAGCCGTTCCTTGATGTTCACCGAATAGGCGGTGTTCTGCAGCGTGACGCCCATCTGCTCGGCGATCGACATGAACAGGTTGTTGAACACCTCGAGCATCACCGGGTCCGCGGCCGTGCCAAGGGCCGCCGAACGGCGCTTCTTTTCGACACGGCGCAGCAGCACGTGGTTCTTGGCCGTCACTTCCGCCTGCCAGCCCGGTTCGATCACGATGGTCTGGTGGCTTTCAATCAGCAAAGCGGGGCCGGCGAGGCGGTTTCCCGGCTTGAGGTTTTTCCGCCGGTGGACGGCGGTGTCTTGCCATTCGCCCTCGAAGAATACCTTGCGCGTATCGCCGGCTTTCAGGTCGATGTCGCGGGTTTCGCCGTCGCGCTCGTCGCGGCCGGTGCCGCGGGTATCCACGCCTTCCAGGCTGACAGATTCCACGACCGCCGGCTTGTCGTCGTAGATGAAACCAAACTGGGCCTTGTGGGCAGCCTCGAATGCCGCGCGGGCATCGACGATCGAACCCGCGTCGAAGGTGACGGGCAGGGCGGTGTCGGTGCCGTCGTAGCGCACCTGAAGCACCGGTTTCCAGCCGATCTTGTCAGCCGGAACACCTTGGACGGAAAGCTCCTCGGCTACTGCATCGCGCAGATGGGCGATGGTCGCCTCGATTTCCGTAAGCGAAATGTCCGTCAGCGGCGCCAGCAAGGCCTGCTGGCGCGAGGCAAAGATGGCCGAGAGACCGATGCCATAGGCCGAGAGCAGGCCGGAGAACGGGTGGATCAGCACGGCTTCCATGCCGAGTGCGTCGGCTACGAGGCAGGCATGCTGGCCGCCCGCGCCGCCGAAGCAGTTGAGCAGATATTCGGTGACGTCGTAGCCGCGCTGCACGGAGATTTTCTTGATGGCGTTGGCCATGTTCTCGACGGCGATCGTCACGAAGCCTTCGGCAACCGCTTCCGGTGCGCGGCCATCGCCTATGTCTCCTGCCATCGCTGCGAATTTCGCGCGCACGGTCTCGGTGTCCAGCGGCTGGTCCTGTTCGGGGCCGAAAATCGCCGGGAAGAAATCGGGCTGGAGCTTGCCCAGCATGACATTGGCGTCGGTGACGGCCAGCGGGCCGCCGCGCCTGTAGCATGCCGGGCCGGGATTGGCGCCTGCCGAATCCGGACCCGTCTGAAAGCGCCCCGCCTCGTAGTGCAGGACCGAGCCGCCGCCGGCGGCCACAGTGTGGATGCGCATCATCGGCGCGCGGACGCGAACGCCCGCAACTTCGGTGTCGAACGCGCGCTCATATTCGCCATCATAGTGGGCAACGTCGGTCGAGGTGCCGCCCATGTCGAAGCCGATGACCTTGCCGAAACCGGCAAGCCGCGCGGTTTCCACCATGCCGACGACGCCGCCGGCCGGGCCGGACAGAAGCGCGTCCTTGCCCTGAAACATGTCGGCCGCCGTCAGGCCGCCCGACGACATCATGAACATCAGACGAGGGGAGGCCACGCCGGTCTTGTTGCTGGAGATGCCCAGTTCGCCCGCGACCTGCCGAACGTAGCGCGACAGGATTGGCGAGAGGTAGGCGTCGACTACGGCGGTGTCGCCACGGCCGACCAGCTTGACCAGCGGCGAGACGCGGTTGGAGACCGAGATTTGCGAGAAACCGGATTCTTCGCAAAGGCTTGCCGCCATTTCCTCATGCTGGGGATATTTCCATGCATGCATGAAGACGATGGCAACCGCATCGATGCCGTCGGCCTTGGCTTGGCTCACCGCGTCGCGGATATGCTCCGCGTCGAACGCCATTTCGACAGTGCCGTCGGCGCGCACGCGCTCATCGACTTCGACCACGCGCTCGTAGAGCTGCTCGGGGAGGACGATTTCCTTGGCGAAGATGTCCGGGCGGGCCTGGTAGGCGATGCGCAGCGCATCGCGGAACCCCTTTGTGATCAACAGCAGCACGCGGTCGCCCTTGCGCTCCAGGAGCGCGTTGGTGGCCACCGTCGTGCCCATCTTGATGTCGCCGATCGCATCGGAGGGAACCGGCGCATCGGCTGCGACACCAAGCAGCCTGCGGATGCCGGCGATCGCCGCATCGCTATAGGCTTCGGGGTTCTCCGAAAGGAGCTTAAGCGGATGGAGCTCGCCTTCGGGGTCCCTGCCGATGATGTCGGTGAAGGTGCCGCCGCGGTCGATCCAGAAGTCCCATTTGCCGGCCATTTTTCTTGTCTCCCTCTGGCGGGGTCCGACGTCCGGATGCCCCAACGTCAAAACTTATTGACGATTTCTCGATAAACTGTCAACGTTGGCATCTGCCGGAGAAACGCGGCATGCTCCGGACACAGAAGTCGAAGCATTAAGATGAAAAGGGGAACGACATGAAATACCGTGCACCGCTCGCGGCTGGCCTTCTCGCCGGCGGCCTCTTCGTCACAAGCGCGGCCTTCGCGCAGACCGCCTGGGATCTGCCGACGCCTTATCCTGACGGCAATTTCCACACCCGCAACGTCATGCAGTTTGCAGAAGACGTTGGCGAAAAGACCGGCGGCGAACTCAAGATCACCGTTCATTCGAACCAGTCACTGATCGCCCATCCGGAGATCAAGACCTCAGTTCGCGACGGCATCGTGCCTGCCGGTGAACTGCTGGTATCGCGCCTTGAAAACGAAAGCCCGATCTTCGGCGTCGACTCCGTACCGTTCCTCGCGTCGAGCTACGAACTGTCGAAGAAGCTCTATGATGCGCAGCGTCCATATCTCGAAAAGCTGCTCGGCGAGCAGGGCTTGCAGCTCCTGTTCTCGGTGCCGTGGCCGCCGCAGGGCATCTTTGCCAAGAAGGAAGTGACGTCGCTGTCCGAGCTCGAGGGGCTGAAGTTCCGTGCCTACAACCTCGGGACCGAGCGTGTCGCCGAGCTGGCAGGCATGGTGCCGACGCAGATCGAGGCGTCCGACATTCCGACCGCGTTTGCCACCGGCCGCGTAGAAGCGATGATCACGTCGCCGTCCACTGGCGTCGATTCCAAGGCCTGGGACTTCCTGACCCACTACCACGACACGCAGGCATGGCTGCCGCGTAACATGGTGATCGTCAACAAAGCCGCTTTCGACGCGCTGGGCGACGACGTCAAGAGCGCGGTGCTCGAGGCGGCGGCGGAAGCCGAGACGCGCGGCTGGGAGATGTCGCAGACGGAAACCCAGGAAAAGACGAAGGCGCTCGCCGACAACGGCGTCACCGTCGTCAATCCCTCCGACGAGCTGAAGGCCGATTTCGCCAAGATTGGCGAGACCATCACCGAGGAGTGGAAGGGGCGGGCCGGCGCCGACGGCGAGGCTCTGCTGCAGACATATAGCGGCAACTAGGCGCTGCACTGCGGACAACCGTCCGGGTGGCGAGGATCGCCGCCCGGATGCCCGTCTCTTATTCAGGGGAAAGTCCCATGCGGCGTTTTCTCGACGCACTCTATCGCGTTGCCGGCTGGGCGGCCGCGATTGCGATCTTCTTGATCTTCGCCCTGGTGGCCATCCAGGTATCCGCGCGCCTGCTTGATGTCGGCTTGCGACTTGTCGGCATGCAGCCCTTGGGGATCAGGGTACCGTCCATTGCGGAAATCTGCGGCTTCCTGCTCGGCGCCGCGAGCTTTTTGGCGTTGGCCCATACGCTTGTGAGCGGTGGTCATATCCGCGTCGGCGTGCTGGTCAATCGGCTGGGGGGCGGTGCCCGCCACGTGGTCGAAACCTTGCTCGGCATGGCGGGGGCCGCGTTGTCGCTCTACGCGACTGTGGCGCTGGCACGGCTGACGATCAGAAGCTGGAACTTTAATGACGTGTCCTATGGCATCGTGCCGGTGCCGCTGGCGCTGCCGCAGGGCCTGATGACGGTTGGCCTTGCCGTGCTCACGATTGCGCTCGTCGATGTGACGGTGCAGGCGTGGACTCGCAAGATCTACATCCAGAGCCGGACGGAGGCCTAAGCGATGGGCGTTTTCGAACTGTCGCTGCTGCTCATCGTCGTGATGTTCGCGGCGCTGGCGCTCGGCCTGTGGATCGCGTTTTCACTGTCACTCGTGGCCCTGGTGGCGCTGGCCTCAAAGCCTGCCATCCCGGCGGCGCAGGTAATGGCGACCTCCTTGTGGAGTTCGTCCATATCCTGGGACCTGACGGCGCTGCCTATGTTTATCTGGATGGGCGAAATATTGTTCCGCTCGCGCCTCTCGGAGAACATGTTCGCCGGCATTTCACCCTTCGTGCGACGCATTCCCGGCAGGCTCGCCCACGTCAACGTGCTTGGCTGCGCGGTGTTCGCGGCCGTATCGGGCTCTTCGGCGGCGACCACCGCCACCGTCGGCAAGATCTCGCTGCCGGAGCTGCAGAAGCGGGGGTACGACGACCGTCTGGCCATCGGTAGTCTTGCCGGCTCCGGTACGCTGGGGCTGCTGATCCCGCCGTCGATCATCCTGATCGTCTATGGCGCGGCAGTCGAGGAATCGATTGCACGGCTGTTCGTCGCCGGCGTCATACCGGGCCTGGTGCTGGCAACGCTGTTCATGGGCTATGTCGCTCTGTGGGCGCTTTTGAACCCTAGCAAGATGCCGCCGCCGGACGAGCGGACCTCTTGGTCGCACAAGCTTTCGGCGATGCGCGAGCTGCTGCCCGTGGCGATGCTCATCCTCGGAGTGATCGGCTCCATCTACGGCGGGATCGCATCGCCGACCGAGGCTGCGGTTGTCGGCGTGGCGCTCAGCCTGGTGCTGGCGCGCGCGCAGGGCGCTCTCGACTGGACGCGCTTCAAGGACGGCCTGATGGCGGCGACCGTCACCTCCTGCATGATCGCGTTCATTCTGGCTGGTGCCGACATTCTGACGACCGCGATGGGCTTTACCGGCCTGCCGCGGCAGCTTGCGACCTGGATCGGCGAACTCGGCCTTTCGCCGATGATGCTGCTGGCCGCGCTGACGCTGCTGTTCATCATGCTCGGCTGTTTCCTCGACGGCATCTCCATGGTTGTGCTGACCACCGCCGTCATCATGCCGCTGGTTTCGGCGGCAGGCTTCGACCTTGTGTGGTTCGGCATCTACCTCGTCATCGTCGTCGAGATGGCGCAGATCACCCCGCCGGTCGGCTTCAACCTGTTCGTGATACAGGGGCTGACGGGCAGGGACCTGTTCGAGATCGCCCGGGCGACGCTGCCGTTCTTCCTGCTGATGGCGGTCATGGTGATCATTCTCGCCATCTTCCCGGACGTCGCGCTGTGGTTGCCAAGGACCATGTTCGCAGGCTGATTCATAATGGTTGGAGGAGAGCCATGACGGAGAAAACCGATTTCGGACCGATCGTCTCGTCGGCACATCTGGCCGATGGGGCGCTGCCGGCGCTCTCCGAACTCGAATTCGGCATGACGCTGGCGGGCAACGCCTTCGAGCGCTGGATGGTGCGCTGCATGACGGCGGCGGGCGAGCCGGGCCTGACCTCGATAGACGTTCAGGTGCTGCATTCGGCCAACCATCGCGGCCGGCCGAAGCGGCTCTCCGACCTCTGCATCATGCTCGGCATCGAAGACACGCACGTCGTCATCTACGCCATCAAGAAGCTGGAAAAACGCGGACTGGTCAAAAGCACGCGCTCGGGCAAGGAAAAGCTTGTCGGCGCGACAGCCAAGGGCGTGGAAGCCTGCATTCGCTATCGCTCCGTGCGGGAGGCGTTGTTGGTCGAATCCGTCAAGGGGCTGGGCCTCGATCCCAAGGCGATCTCGAACGTGGCCGCCACGCTGCGCGCGCTTTCGGGCCACTACGATCAGGCGGCGCGTACCGCCGCATCGCTTTGAGAGTGTAGCGGCCGTGCACGCATTTCTTGCCGCCGCGGCGCGTCACGGCCGGCTGGTGCTGGTGCTGGGGCTGGCTGCCGGCATCGCCTTGCCCGACCTTGCGCTTGCGATGCGGCCATGGATCGCCGGCATGATTGCCAGCCTGCTGTTTCTGGCGGCGCTGCGTGTCGGGCATCGGCAGGCGGTCGGGGCGCTGGGCGATCTCGGTGCCTCGGTCGGCCTTGCAACCGTGCTTCAGGTGGTATTGCCCATCTCGGCGATCCTGCTTTTTGCTGTTCTCGGCCTGGCGGGCGCTGCGCTGGCGACATTTTTCGTTCTGATGCTGGCGGCTGCGCCGGTGACCGGCAGCCCGAACCTTGCGATCATGACCGGAAACGATCCGGCGCCCGCGCTGCGCCAGATCGTGGTGGGTACTGCCCTTCTGCCGCTCACCGTGCTTCCAGTCTTCTGGCTGTCGCCGGCCTTCGGCGAGGCGCGCGCCGTGCTGACGGCCGCAGGCGGCCTGATGGCTCTGATTGCGGCGGCCACTGGCTCAGCTTTCCTGCTTCGCGCGTACTGGCTGCATAACCCGAGCGAGAGAACCGTGCAGTCCATCGACGGGCTGTCGGCGATCGCGATGGCCGTGGTGGTGATCGGATTGATGTCGGCGGTCGGGCCGGCGATCCGCCAGACGCCGTTGATCTTCGCGGGGGTCCTCGCGCTGGTGTGTGCGGTGAACTTCCTGCTGCAGATCGTTGCGGCAACGCTCGCACGCCGTGCAAGCTTCGCGAGGCACGCGGCAGCGATCGGGATCGTGGCGGGCAACCGAAACGTCGCGTTGTTCCTGACGGTGCTGCCGCAGGAGACGATCGATCCGATCCTGCTCTTCATCGGCTGCTACCAAATCCCGATGTATCTCACACCTGCAATTCTCGGCCGCTTCTACCGCCGCCAATAGCCTTACAGAGAGTCACACAACGTTACGAAACCGGACGGCGGCTCACGCATTTTTGTGTCGAGTGCCCGGTCTGAATTGAGAGGGGCGAGCGCTCGATGAAGAAGGAGATTTGAAATGAAAAAGCTGATCCTCGCTTCCGCTTCCGCCATCGCTCTGATGGGTCTTGCTGCCTGCAGCGACACGGACAACACCACCACGCAGGGCCTGCCAGACCAGGAGCAGCAGGCGCCGATGGCGCAGCCCGAGCCGACCGAACCGGCTCCCGCACCGGCTCCGACTGAATAAGTCGAAGCGCGCAGTCTCGAAGAAGGCCGGTTTCAGACCGGCCTTTTTCTTGTCCAACCGGTCCAACTTCGACCACCTGCCATCTCGTCAACGACGGCGATTCACCTTAAGAAGGCCCGGATGTCGATCTGGGCCAGGATAAGCGAATTTCTCTCGACCGTTCCGGCGAACGCGCTGTCGAACCTGATCGAGGCCGTACGGACCGTCTTCGAGGGCGATCCCGAATTGCGCCGGCGCGTGGCCTTTTCGATCGCGATGATCGCGCTGTCGGCGAAGATGGCGAAGGCCGATGGTGTGGTCACGCAGGCGGAGGTCCGTGCTTTCCAGCAGATTTTCGAAGTGCCGCGGGAACAGGCGCGCAACGTGGCGCGGCTGTTCGATCTCGCCAAACAGGACGTGGCCGGCTTCGAACTCTATGCGGAGCGGATGGCGCGCTTGTGCGGGTCCGGCCAGCCCAATTGCGCGATGCTAGAGGACATACTCGACGGCCTCTTCCACATCGCCAAGGCTGATGGGTTCGTCCATGAGCGCGAGGTGGCGTTTCTTCAACGCGTGGCGGAAATTTTCGAGATCGACGAACAGCATTTCGAGCGCATCCTCTCGCGGCACGCGATCCTCGGTGAAAAGGATCCGTGGCTCGTGCTGGGACTGGAGCGCGGTGCGCCATTCGAGGAGGTGCGCGCCAGATATCGGCGCATGGTTGCGGACAACCATCCCGACAGGCTGATCGCGCGCGGGGTTCCTGAGGAATTCCTGGCGATCGCAAACAGCCGGCTTGCAACGATCAACGGCGCCTACGAGACGATCGAGCGGAGCATGCAGCGCACATGAGCGGCTTCGCGCCCGACCATGCCGGTTCCGAGGTGCGGGTTTCGCCCAATTTCGGGCCGCGTGCTGAAGGGCGCAAGCCGGACTGCATCATCATGCACTATACCGGCATGGAGACAGGGCCTGCCGCGGAAGCATGGCTTTGCGCGCCGGAAAGCGAGGTCTCGTCGCATTATCTCGTCCACGAAGACGGGCGCGTCGTGCAGATGGTGCGGGAGGCGGACCGCGCCTGGCATGCCGGCAAGGGCTCGTGGCGAGGCGTGTCCGATGTGAACTCGTTTTCCATCGGGATCGAGATCGTCAATCCGGGTCCGCTGGAGGGGTTTCCGCCGTTTCCTGACGCTCAGATTGAGGCGGTTGCGGCTCTCGCCCGCGACATTTGCGCGCGATGGTCGGTTCCGCCCGAACGAATTCTGGCACATTCGGACGTTGCGCCGGGCCGCAAAATCGACCCCGGCGAGCGGTTCCCCTGGGCGTGGCTCGCCGAAGAAGGCATCGGCCATTACGTCTCGCCTTCCCCGGTGCGCGGAGGGCGATTTCTGGCGATGGGCGATTCCGGAGAGCCGGTCGAGGCCTTCCAGTCGATGCTGTCGCTCTACGGTTATGGCTTGGAAATCAACGGTTTGTTCGACGAGCAGACGCGACTTGCCGTCGAAGCGTTTCAGCGCCACTTCCGTCCCGCGCGGGTAGACGGCGTCGCCGACCAGTCGACGATCGAGACGCTACACAGGCTGCTGAAGGCGCTGCCGGCCAGCCCGATCTGACGCAGCGTAATTAAGTCTTTGCTGTAACATACTGTCACGCAAAGTGAATCGTGCGGCCATTTTTGACTCGAACTTGGCCTGCAAATCCCCGGCTCTCCCCCGCGGCCGGTGGCGCTCGATCCCGGCCGTTGTTTGTAAACAGCCGCGAGCGCCCAGAAGCGGCATTTCGGAAGAACTGGAACGTATGAAGAAGATGATCTTTGCAGCGGCTGCGCTTGCAGCCGGCCTGACGACTGTTGCCGCGCATGCGGAAAACCGCGACACATACCAGGAAACGATGAAGCGGGAGCAGGCGCTCCGCAACGTTGACGAGACCACCACGGCTTCGATTCCCGCGGACAAGGCACCGCGCAGCACCAAGGCCACTGTTGCTGCGAAAACCGTGAAGGGCGGCAGCTATTCAGCGATCATCTCGAAATATGCGGCGGAGCATGGCGTGCCGGTGGCGCTCGCCAATGCGGTGGTCCGCATCGAGAGCAACTATCGCCCGAACGCCCGCGGTCGGGCCGGCGAAATCGGCCTGATGCAGATCAAGCCGGCGACGGCCCGCATGATGGGTTATTCGGGCAGCGCCAAGGGTCTCTACGATCCCGAGACCAACATACGCTACGGCATGAAGTATCTGGCCAAGGCCCATCAGCTCGGCGGCGGCGACACCTGTGGCACCATCCTGCGCTACAATGCCGGCCATGGCGCCAAGCGCATGAACAAGGTTTCCGCAGCCTATTGCGCCAAGGTGAAGCGGCAGCTGGGCGGGGCGTAATCGAACCGGCCACGCCTTTCGGCTTGCGTTTTGGGCGGCGGCACCTTTTATACGCTCTGCCAGCCGGCCGGGCGGCCGCACCGGCAGGGACCGAAAGGTCGCAGGTGAGGAAAGTCCGGGCTCCAGGGAAACACGGTGCCGGCTAACGGCCGGCGGGGGCGACCCCAGGGAAAGTGCCACAGAAAGCAAACCGCCCCGCTCGCGGGGTAAGGGTGAAAGGGTGGGGTAAGAGCCCACCGCGCGACTGGCAACAGGAGCGGCACGGTAAACCCCACCGGGAGCAAGACCGAATAGGGACGACGCGAAGGGCAACCTTCGGGCAGTTTCCGGCCCAGTCGTTCGGGTAGGTTGCATGAGGCGGGCGGCAACGTCCGCCCAAGACGAATGGTCGCCACGTCGCGGCGCCCTCGGGCGGCGCGGCCATACAGAACCCGGCTTACAGGCCGGCTGGCATTTCACTTCGACGCGTCGCCCTACCGGGCGGGGCGTCGAGTTGCTTCAGGTGGTCGCTATTCGGCGAGCGCGGCATCGATCGCCGCCCAGAGATCTTCCATCGGCTCGCAGCCGATGGACAACCGGACGAAGCCCGGCTCGACCGCATCGCCCCAGCGCGCACGGCGTTCGGCAGAGGTGTGAACGCCGCCGAACGAGGTCGCGGGCTGGATCAGGGCGCATCCGTCGATAAAGCGTTCCGCCTGCTCCTGCGATCCCAGCGTCAGCCCGATCAGGAAACCGAAACGCTCCATCTGCGCGCGGGCAAGATTATGCGCGGGGTCGTCGGCAAGGCCGGGGAAGCGGACAGCCTTTACGGCCTTGTGCTCCACAAGCCGGGAGGCGACCGCCTCCGCAGTGTTGCACATGCGCTCGAAACGCACATGCAGCGTTTCCAGGCCGCGATGCACCAGCCAGGCCTCGAACGGGCCGGGTATGCCTCCAGCAAGTTTTCTCCAGTCGGAAATGGCCGCCATGATATCGGCATCGCGGCTCGCGACATGGCCGAACAGCACGTCCGAATGGCCATTGGGGGCCTTTGTGTCGGCGGCCACGATTATATCTGCGCCGAGGTCCAGCGGGCGCTGGCCGTACGGCGTCATCGTCGTGTTGTCCGCCACGACCAGCGCGCCGGCTGCATGAGCGGCTTTTGCAACGGCGGCGATGTCGCAGATGTCGAGGCTGGGATTGGCGGGCGTTTCCACGAACACCAGCCGGTAGCCCTCGAACCCGCCATCGAGGAATGTCGCCGTGGGTCGTGTGTCGTAGCTGACGCCGAGCCGTGTGAGGAAACGCTCGGTCAGAACGCGCGTCGTGTAGTAGCCGTCGGAAGGCAGAAGGATCCGATCGCCGCTTTGCAGGAGCGCGAAGAAGACTGCTGCGTTGGCCGCCATGCCGGAGGGAAAGCCGAGCGCGGGCGCATCTTCAAGATGTGAAAGCATCTTCTCGACCGCATCCCAGGTCGGGTTTGAAAAGCGCCCGTACTGCGCGAAGCCGGCCGGATCGCCCGGCAGATGAAACATGCTCGCCATGGTCAACGGGAGTGCGACGGGGTCGCCCTTTGCCAGTTCGGCACGGCGAAGGTGGGCGAGCTGCGCGGCGCGCGCGGAGGAGCTGTCGGTCATGTCAAAGGTTTCCAGCGGCGAGATAGGCGACCACGCTAGAGACGCGCGATGCATGACGCAAGCCACCGAAAGCCGGCGGCGAAAAGGCTCCTAACCGTTCGTTAAGCCTAACAGAGCATAAATGGCAGGTCGCATCTGCATGACTGCCGGTACATGCCCGAAAGGTGGTTTGTGCAGGCTGTTCCCGTTGACGCCCATATTGGCCCATGGTATCCCTTAAGCATAATCACGACTTCGGTTCAGTTCCGGGTGAAGCGTCCCCCAAACCGGCAGCCAGTGCGGCCCGCCGGGGTGGTTCGGCATTGCCCGGAATTGGCGGCGGGATGGGGTCAGGGAAAGCAATTCAGCGCATGCGCGAGGATACGCAGGCGGGCGCGGCAGGGACGGTAGTTTCGGGTCATGGACCGTTTTCTTTCCAGTGCCGTAAACAGGATCGACGCCAAGGGGCGGGTATCGGTGCCGGCACATTTCCGCGCCGTGGTGCAGCGCCGCGGGTACCAGGAACTCTACGCGCTGAAGGCGCTGGATCGCCCGGCGCTGGATGTGGGCGGGCTCGATCTGCTCGATCGCTACGAGGAACGTATCGCTATGGAGGATCCGTTTCTCCAGACGGCGGACGACATGTCCTACTTCGTGCATGGCGACAGCGATTTCCTGAAGCTCGATCAGGATGGGCGCATTACGGTGACCGATTTCATTCGCGACCATACGGGCATCACCACGGAGGTGGCATTCGTGGGGCGCGGGACCTTTTTTCAGATGTGGGAGCCGTCGCAGCTTGCGGACTACGGCGCGCAGGTGCGGGAGCGGCTGATGAAATTGCGCCAGGCGGGAACGACGGGCGCAACGGGCGGGGGCCCGGAGTGATGGCGGGCCACGGCGAGGGGATTGCCGTTGGCGGACCGGCCCGCCACATTCCGGTCATGCTTGCGGAAGTGCTGGATGCGCTTCGGCCTGTTTCCGGCGAAATCTTCGTCGACGGCACTTTCGGCGCGGGCGGCTATACCAGCGCGGTCCTGCAGGCTGGCGCTGATGTGATTGCGATCGATCGCGATCCCGATGCCATCAAGGCCGGCAAGGCGCTCGTGGATGAGTTTTCAGGCCGCCTGCGGCTTGTGCATGACCGCTTCTCGGAGCTCGACGCGGTGGCAGGCGAGCCGGTCGACGGCGTGGTGCTCGACATCGGCGTTTCCTCCATGCAGCTCGACGAGGCCGAGCGGGGATTTTCCTTCCGGGGTGACGGGCCGCTCGACATGCGCATGGCGCAGGACGGGCCGAGTGCCGCCGACGTGGTCAACCGCTTCAAGGTGGGCGATCTGGCGCGCATCATCGGAATGCTCGGCGAGGAACGTCACGCGGGCCGTGTCGCGCGGATGATCGAAAAGCGTCGCGCCGTTCGTCCCTTCGAGCGTACCCGCGACCTCGCCGATGCGATCGAGGGTACTCTCGGCAATAATCCGAAAGACAAGATCCATCCGGCGACGCGCACGTTCCAGGGCCTGCGCATCTTCGTCAATGACGAACTGGGCGAACTCGCCCGTGCGCTCTTTGCAGCCGAGCGCGCACTCAAGCCCGGCGGGCGGCTGGTCGTTGTCACCTTTCATTCTCTTGAAGACCGGATCGTGAAGAAGTTCATCACCGACCGTGCAGGTCAGGCCGCAGGGTCGCGACATATGCCTGCCGTCGAAATCAAGGCGGCGACGTTCGACAAGGCGGGCAAGGTGGTTGCCGCCAGCGATGCCGAGGCGCGCGAAAATCCACGTGCCCGTTCCGCCAAACTTCGGGCCGCCGTGCGCACCGATGCGCCGGCCCGCGCCGCCGATCTGTCGCTTTTCGGGCTGCCTGCGCTGCCCGCACTCTCTCCCGTCGTGGAAAGGTAATCGCCATGTTCAGAACCACCGACCTAGTGCTGATCGCGGTGATGGTCTCGGCCGCGGCGTTCACCTACACGACTAAGCACGCAGCCGAAGCCGAGCTTTCCAAGCTGCGCAAGCTCGAGGCGGCGATCCGCTTCGAGGAGGAAACGATCGACGTGCTCAAGGCCGACTGGAGCCTGCTGACGCAGCCGTCTCGCCTGCAGAGACTTGCCGAGACCTATCAATCGGAGCTGGAGCTCGTGCCTGTCGAGCCTTACCAGATTGCCGATATCGACGACCTGCCGATACGGCCGGTCGAGATCGAGGACTTCATCAACGAAAACCTTGGCGGCATGGCCGATAGCGGCATCGATGCAACCACCACTGGCGGGGTCGTGCAATGATCGGCCGCTGGCGCGCAAAAAAGGAAGCCGAAGAGCAGGATAGCGGCTCGGGTCGGATCGTTGTCGACGGTATCGGCAAGTCGACGGGCGGGCGGGCCCGGACCCGTATTCTGATCACCATGGCGGTCTTCTTCGCCGTCTACGGCGTGATTGCCGGCCGTCTCACCTATCTCGGGTTCCAGGATCTGGAAGAGGGTGGTCCCGGCCCGTCACGCGTCACGGCATCGCGCCCGGACATTGTCGACCGCAATGGCGAGGTCCTGGCGACCGACATCAACACTGCATCGCTCTACGCCGAGCCGCGCCGCATCGTCGACGCAGACGAGGCGCTCGAGAAGCTGCTGACCGTGCTCCCCGACCTTAACATCGAGCAGACCTACAACCGTCTGCAGAGCGACGCCGGGTTCATCTGGCTGCGCCGCCAGCTTTCGCCCCGCCAGCAGCAGGCGATCATGCAGCTTGGCATACCGGGCATCGGCTTCCGGACCGAGAAGCGCCGCTTCTATCCGGGCGGCGCCACCGCATCCCACATTGTCGGCCTCGTGAATGTCGACAACAAGGGCATTGCGGGCATGGAAAAATACATCGACGACCAGGGGCTTGCGGATTTGCAGGCGACTGGCCTGGCCGTTGCCAAGGACCTTGAGCCGGTCCGGCTGTCCATCGATCTGCGCGTCCAACACGTCGTGCGCGATGAAATCGTGCGGGCGATGGAAAGCTACCGCGCTCTTTCGGCCGGTGCCGTCGTCATGGATGTGCGTACTGGCGAAGTCCTTGCGATGGCGTCGGTGCCGGATTTCGATCCAAACAATCCATACAACGCGCATGACAAGGACAGGCTCAATCGCATGTCCGCAGGCGTCTACGAGATGGGTTCGACGATCAAGAGCTTCACGACCGCCATGGCGCTGGATTCCGGCAAAGTGACGATGGAGAGCAGATTCGACGCCACCAGGCCGATCGTAGTCGGCGGACGCAGGATTCGCGATTTCCACGGCAAGGGCCGCGTGCTGACGGTTCCGGAGGTGTTTATCTACTCTTCCAATATCGGTTCGGCCAAGGAAGCCGACGTTGTCGGCATCGAAGGGCATCGGGAATTTCTCTATCGCCTCGGTCTGCTCAGCCGCATGGACACTGAGTTGCCCGAGGTCGCCCGGCCAACGGAACCGAAGGTCTGGAAGAAGGTACACTCCATCACCGCAGCCTTCGGGCACGGCTTCTCGACAACGCCGCTGCAAACGGCGGTCGGCGTTTCGGCGCTGGTCAATGGCGGCTATCTGATGCCGCCGACCTTTCTGATACGCAATCAGGACCAGGCGATGGCATCGGCTACAAAGGTCGTTAACGATTATACGGTCGACGGGATGCGCTACCTGTACAATCTGAATGCCGAGAAAGGGTCCGGCAGGCGCGGTACCGTTCCCGGCTACAGGGTCGGTGGGAAGACCGGGACTGCCGAGAAGGTGGTCAACGGCCGCTATTCCAACGAAAAGAATTTCAACGCTTTCGTTGCCGTTTTCCCGATGGACAACCCGCAATACATCGTGCTGACCGTCATTGACGAGCCGAAGCGAGAGAACTCGACGCGCTCTGCAACCGCCGGTGTCACCGCCGCGCCGCTCGCGTCGAACATCATCCGCCGCTCTGCCGCCATGCTTGGCGTAAAGCCCGATTTCGGCCATGAAAGTAGCGCCCTTTTGGTGTCCTCACAGTGATTCTCGGGGATTGCGGGGGCGTCCACGTATTCGGACCAATGGAATTTGATGAAGCTCAGCCAGTTTTCCGGTTTCCTGCCCGTCCCCGACGCCTTGGGCGAGATCGAGGTTGCCGGGATATCGTCGGATTCGCGCCGGGTTGAACCCGGCTTTCTGTTTGCCGCCCTGCAAGGGACGCGCGCGGACGGCGCATCCTTCGTTGCCGACGCAGTGAAGCGCGGCGCAGCCGCTGTCATTGCGGCGCGCGGCTCGCTGACCACCGATCCCGGCGTGCCGGTGATTGCGATCGATGATCCGCGCCACGCGCTGGCGCTTGCCGCGGCTGTTTTCCACGGCGTGCAGCCGGAAACGATGGTGGCCGTGACGGGTACCAGCGGCAAGACCTCCGTGGCGTCCTTCACCCGGCAGATATGGGAACAGGCCGGTTTAGCGGCCGCGTCCATCGGCACGACCGGCGTCGTTGCGCCGGGCCGCGAGGAATACGGCTCGCTCACGACTCCCGACCCTGTGACGCTGCATGCACTGCTGGCCGAACTGGCGGGTTCCGGCGTGACGCATGCCGCGATGGAAGCATCGAGCCACGGGCTCGACCAGCGACGGCTGGACGGGGTGCGTCTGGCCGCCGGCGGGTTCACCAATCTCGGTCGCGACCACATGGATTATCATCCGACGGTCGAGGAATATCATGCCGCCAAGATGCGGCTCTTTACCCAGTTGCTGCCAAAAGGCGCGCCGGCAGTCGTCTTTGCCGACGATGCATGGTCACACCCGACGATCGAGGCCGCGCGCGGGGCCGGCCTGGAGGTGCTGACCGTTGGCCGCAAGGGCGATTTCCTACAGCTCAAGCGGGTTGAACACGAACGATTCCGCCAGCGGGCGGAGATCGCTGCTGCTGGCAAGATCCACGAAATCGATCTGCCGCTGGCAGGGGATTTCCAGATCGCCAACGCATTGGTGGCAGCGGGGCTCGCCATCTCGACCGGGCTTGAGGCGGGCAAGGCGCTGATGGCTCTGGAAGGATTGAAAGGCGCGTCGGGCAGGCTGGAACACGTCGGCACAACGCCGGAAGGCGCGCCGGTCTATGTCGACTATGCCCACAAGCCGGACGCGCTTGAAAACGTGCTGAAGGCGGTGCGGCCTTTCACGACCGGTCGGGTTCTGGTCGTCTTCGGTTGTGGCGGCGATCGCGACAGGGGCAAGCGCCCGATCATGGGCGAGATCGCAACACGGCTTGCGGACATAACCATCGTCACCGACGATAATCCGCGCTCAGAGGAGCCGGCGGCGATCCGTGCGGCGATCATGGAGGCAGCCCCGGGCGCTATCGAGATCGGCGATCGTCGTCAGGCGATCCGCGAGGCGATCACGATGCTGCATGCGGGCGACACGCTCGTGGTTGCGGGCAAGGGGCACGAGGAAGGCCAGACCGTCGGCGACGTGACGCTTCCGTTCTCGGATCACGCCGAGGTGCGGGCCGCTCTTTCGGAGCGCGCAGCATGAGCCTCCTGTGGCGCAGCCAGGCACTTGCAGGGGCGATGAACGGCAGGCCCGTGGGCGCGATGCCCGAGGGTGTGACCGGCATCTCGATCGACACGCGCACGTTGAAGCCGGGCGACGCCTTTTTCGCAATCAAGGGTGAGCGGTTTGACGGGCACGACTTCGCGACCGCCGCGCTCAAGGCCGGGGCTGGCTTGCTCGTGGTTGCCGAAAGCAGGCTGCCGGCGCTGGGCCGCATCACTGCCCCGATGATCGTGGTGCCAGACGTCATGGTGGCACTCGAGGCCGTCGGAGTGGCGGCGCGCGCGCGCGCCAAGGCAAAGATCATCGGCGTCACCGGTTCGGTCGGCAAGACGACGACGAAGGAAGCGCTGCGCTGCGCGCTCGAGGCCGTCGGCACCGTCCATGCGTCGCCTCAATCCTTCAACAACCACTGGGGCGTGCCGCTTACGCTGGCGAGGATGCCCGAAGATTGCGACTACGCGGTCTTCGAGATCGGCATGAGCAATCCCGGCGAAATCCGCCAGCTCGTGAAATATGTGCGGCCGCACATCGCGCTGATAACCGCCATCGCGCCGGCCCACCTCGGGGCGTTCAAGAGCATCGAGGATATCGCACGAGCCAAGGCCGAGATTTTCGAGGGCTTGGAGCCCGGCGGCCACGCGCTCATCAATCGTGACGATCGCCAATGGAAGCTCCTCGACAAGGCCGCGCGCGATCTCGGTGTCGAGCATATCTGGAGCTTCGGCGAGCATGCCCGCGCGACCTTCCGGCTTGCGGGTTGCCAACTCGGCGGCGAAAGCTCGCGCATCGTCGTGAAGATGGCCGGACAGGAACTATCGCTGACGGTCGGTGCACCGGGCCGCCATATGGTTCAGAACGTGCTTGCCGTGCTCGGGGCCGCCTATCTGGCCGGTGCCGATGTCACAAAGGCAGCACCGGCGCTGGCGCAGTTCGAGGCCGAACGCGGCCGTGGCCGGCGTTATGCGCTCGGCCATCCGGCTGGCGGTGAGATCGTCGTCATCGACGAAAGCTACAACGCCAATCCGGTGTCCATGAAGGCGGCGCTCGACCTGCTGGGTACTGCATCCGTGCCGCCCGGCGGGCGCCGGATAGCGGTTCTGGGCGACATGCTGGAGCTCGGCGTGCATTCGAGAAAGCTGCATGAGGCGCTTGCGGGACCGATCGCAAAGTCCGGAGCCGACATCATCCTGCTGGGCGGCTCCGAGATCGGGGCACTCGCTGCTTCGTTGCCCGATGAGGCCGCGGCGCAGCATCGGCCCAGCGCCGACGAGTTGAAGCCGCTGCTGATGGAGACGGTTCGGCCCGGCGACGTGATCATGGTCAAGTCTTCCAAGAGCGCCGGGTTCTCAAAGCTCGTGGAGGCACTGCTAGAGAAATTTCCCGCGGCGGCTCCGGCCGGCCGCGTTGCGAGAGAAGCCTGAGAGACGTCGGGGGACGCCGCCAATGCTGTTGCTGCTCGTTGGACTTGCCGATCATTTCTCGGCCTTCAACGTTTTTCGATACATCACCTTCCGCACCGGCGGGGCGTTGATCACGTCCGCGCTCATCGTGTTCATGTTCGGGCCTGCGATCATCAATTCGCTGCGCATCCGCCAGGGCAGGGGGCAGCCGATCCGCGCCGATGGCCCACAGACGCATTTCAAGAAGGCCGGAACGCCAACGATGGGCGGTCTCATGATGCTGACCGGCATCATCGGTTCGGTGTTGCTGTGGGGCAATCTGTCGAGCCCGCTCGTCTGGGTCGTGATGCTGGTGACGCTGGGCTTCGGCGCGATCGGCTTCTATGACGACTATCTGAAGGTCACGAAGCAGTCGCATCTTGGTTTTTCGGGCAAGATAAGGCTGCTGATCGAGTTCATCATCGCCGGCATCGCCGCATACGTCATCATGCGGACCGGGACCGAGCCTTTCTCATCTTCGCTGACCTTTCCCTTCGTCAAAGACTTTGTCCTCCACCTCGGCATCTTCTTCGTGCCGTTCGCTGCCTTCGTGATGGTCGGTGCCGGCAACGCCGTCAACATGACCGACGGGCTGGACGGGCTTGCGATCGTGCCGGTGATGGTCGCGGCCGCCTCCTTCGGCGTCATCGCTTATCTCGCCGGCAACGCGGTCTTCGCCGACTATCTGCAGATCCACTTCACGCCCGGCACCGGCGAGCTTTCCGTCGTGCTCGGTGCCGTCATCGGCGCCGGCCTCGGCTTCCTGTGGTTCAATGCGCCACCCGCTGCGATCTTCATGGGCGATACCGGCTCGCTGGCGCTGGGCGGGCTCATCGGCGCGGTCGCCGTGGCCGCGAAGCACGAGATCGTTCTGGCTATCATCGGCGGGCTTTTCGTCGTCGAGATCATGTCGGTGATCATTCAGGTCGCCTGGTTCAAGCTGACCGGCAAGCGGGTTTTCCTGATGGCGCCGATCCACCATCATTTCGAGAAGCTTGGCTGGACGGAGAGCCAGGTGGTTATCCGGTTCTGGATCATCGCCGTCATCCTGGCCCTCATCGGCCTTTCGACGCTCAAGCTGAGGTAGTCGATGATTCCGGCCACCACACTCGGCGGACGCAAGGTCGCCCTTTTCGGTCTTGGCGGATCGGGGATCGCGACTGCGCGCGCCCTTGCCGAGGGTGGCGCTGCCGTCATCGCGTGGGACGACAACCCCGAAAGTGTGGCGCGTGCCGAGCGCGAAGGCATCACCGTCGCCAATCTGCGCGAGGTCGACTGGTCGGAATTTGCATCGTTCGTGCTGTCACCCGGCGTACCGCTGACTCATCCCAAGCCGCACTGGACCGTCGAGCTTGCGCGTGGGGCGAGTGTCGAGATCATCGGAGACATCGAACTGTTTTCACGCGAGCGTGCCGCGCGCTGCCCCGATGCGCCCTTCATCGCGGTCACCGGCACCAACGGCAAGTCGACGACCACCGCGCTGATCGCCCACATTCTCGCCGCCGCTGGCCGTGACGCCCAGATGGGTGGCAATATCGGTCGCGCGGTGATGACGCTCGACCCGCCTGCTCGCGACCGGTTTCACGTCGTCGAGTGCTCTTCCTACCAGATCGAACTCGCGCCATCGCTGAACCCCAGCGCGGGCATCCTGCTCAACCTGACGCCCGACCATCTCGACCGGCACGGCACGATGCAGCGCTATGCCGAGATCAAGGAGCGGTTGGTCGCGGGGAGCGACACCGCCATAATCGGTGTGGACGATTCATATTGCGCGCAGATCGCCGACCGCCTCGAGCGGGTGGGCAAGGAGGTGATCCGGATCTCCAAGCGCCTGCCGCTGACGGACGGCTATTTCGCCGATGGGACCGATCTGATGGAGGCCGTGCGCGGGCAATACAGCCGCATTGGCTTCCTCGAAGGCATCGGCTCGCTGCGTGGCCTGCACAATGCGCAGAACGCACTGGCGGCGGTCGCCGCCTGCCTGAAGGTCGGGCTCGACCTCGGTGAAATCCAGTCGGGGCTCGAAAGCTTCCCCGGGCTGGCGCATCGCATGGAGCAGGTCGGCCGCCGCGGCCGCGTAATCTTCGTAAACGACTCCAAGGCGACGAATGCCGACGCGGCGGCCCCGGCTCTTTCGAGTTTCCAGCGCATCTACTGGATTGCCGGCGGTCTGCCGAAGGAGGGCGGCATCGACAGCCTGCGCTCCTTTTTCCCGCGTGTCGCGAAGGCCTACCTGATCGGCGAGGCCGCGCCGCAGTTTTCGGCAACGCTCGGTGATGCGGCGCCCTATGAAATATCCGGCACGCTCGACGCCGCGCTTCAGCATGCCGCCGAGGACGCGGCGCGGGACGATGCCGCCGAGGCGGTGGTGCTGCTTTCGCCCGCCTGCGCCAGCTTCGATCAATACCGCAACTTTGAAATCAGGGGCGATGCCTTCCGCGAGGCGGTGCTCGCGCTTGATGGAATCGTGCCTTTTGGAGGGAAACGCTGATGGTCAGTCGTATCGACAGAGGTCCCGTCGCGAACTGGTGGTGGACGGTCGACCGATGGTTCTTCGCCGCGTTCCTGACCCTTATGGGGCTCGGTATCGTCCTGTCCTTCGCGGCCAGCCCTGCGGTGGCCGAGCGGATCGGTCTCGACAGCTATCACTTCGTGACGCGACAGATGATGTTCATGCTGCCGGCCGTCGTGATCATGATCGGCGTCTCGTTCCTCAACGCGCGACAGGTGCGTCGGCTGGCGCTTGTCATGCTGGCCGGCTCGCTGGTGCTGATGGTTGCTGCGCTCTACTTCGGCATCGAGATCAAGGGATCGCGACGCTGGATTCATATCCTGGGCATCTCGGTGCAGCCCTCCGAATACATGAAACCCGGCTTTGTCATCATCTGCGCATGGCTCTTCTCCGAGCATGCAAGGCGGCCCGACGTTCCGGGCAATCTCTTCGCCATAATACTTCTCGGCCTCGTGCTGGCACTGCTGGTGGCGCAACCCGATCTCGGACAATCACTGCTGGTGTTGGCGACGTGGGGTGTCATGTTCTTCATGGCGGGCATGCCATGGTTCTGGATCGCTGTTTTGGGTGGTGCGGCGATGGGTATCGGCGTCGCGGCCTACACGACCTTTCCGCACGTGGCCGCGCGTATCGACCGTTTCGTCACCGGCGAGGGCGACACCTTCCAGGTCGACATGGGACGCGAGGCGCTGGTGCGCGGCGGCTGGCTCGGGCAGGGGCCGGGCGAGGGCAGCGTCAAGCGCATCCTGCCGGATAGCCACACCGACTTCGTCTTCTCAGTTGCCGGCGAGGAGTTCGGCCTTATCGTCTGTTTGCTGATTGCCATGCTTTTTGCGTTCGTGGTCCTACGCGGCCTGTCGCATTCGATGAAGGAGAGCGACGAGTTCTCGCGTTACGCGGTTTCGGGCCTCGTCGTGCTGTTCGGGCTCCAATCGATCATCAACATGGGCGTCAACCTGCAGCTTCTTCCGGCGAAGGGCATGACACTGCCGTTCATCTCCTACGGCGGTTCGTCGCTCGTCGCGGTGGCGATTTCGATGGGCATGGTGCTTGCGCTCACCCGGAAGGACCCGCAGAAACGGATGCGTATCGGCTCGCACACATTGATCCGCACCGTGCAGCCGGCAGAATAGATGGCGAAGGGCGTTATTCTGCTATCGGCCGGCGGCACGGGCGGACACCTGTTTCCGGCCGAAGCGCTGGCGCATGAGTTGATCGCGCGCGGCTGGGGGGTGCATCTGGCAACCGACGGTCGCGCCGAACGCTATGCCGGTTCGTTTCCGGCTACGGAAATCCACACCATCCCGTCGGCGACGATCGGCTCCAGAAACCCTGTTGCGCTCGCCAGGGCCTTCTGGACTATCTGGCAGGGTGCGCGCGAGGCCGGACGGATCATGGCGCGCATTTCGCCCAACGCGGTGATCGGCTTTGGCGGCTATCCGACGCTGCCACCGCTGTGGGCGGCCACGCGGCGCGGACTGCCGACTATCGTCCACGAGCAGAACGCTGTGATGGGCAGGGCGAACAAGGCGCTGGCTGGTCGCGTGACGGCTATCGCCGGCGGCTTCCTGAAACCCGAGGGGGCTTATGCGGGCAAGATCGTACCCGTGGGCAACCCCGTCCGCTCCGCGGTACTGGAAGCAGCGCGGGTGCCGTTCGCGGCGCCAGCGGAAGATGAGCCCATACGGTTGCTTGTCTTTGGCGGCAGCCAGGGCGCACGGTTCTTTTCCGATACGGTTCCCGACGCCGTGGCGAAGCTGCCCGAGGCGCTACGAGCCCGCCTGCGCATCGTCCAGCAGGCGCGGCCGGAAGACGAGGCGCGCGTGCGCGAGGCCTATGCGAAGCTCGGCGTGCAGGCCGAGGTGTCGCCGTTCTTCGCAGATCTGCCGGCCCACATGGCTGCCGCGCATCTGGTCGTGGCGCGCGGCGGTGCCTCGACCGTGCTGGAACTGTCGGTGCTCGGGCGGCCATCAATTCTCGTGCCGTTGCCACATGCGCTGGACGACGACCAGGGCCACAATGCGCGCATACTGGTCGAGGCGGGTGGAGCGCTGATGCGGCGCCAGAACGAGATCGACGCGGCAAGCCTGGCAAACGACATGGCCGGCCTGCTCAACGATCCGGAAAAGCTTTCGAAGATGGCTGCAGACGCGGGGTCGGTGGGCCGAACGGACGCCACGCGGTTGCTTGCGGACCTTGCAGAGGCTATTGCCTCCGGCGAATCCGTCGAAGCGTTCAAGGGAAGG
This sequence comes from Mesorhizobium sp. DxT, assembly GCF_058448885.1. NCBI lineage: Bacteria > Pseudomonadati > Pseudomonadota > Alphaproteobacteria > Hyphomicrobiales > Phyllobacteriaceae > Mesorhizobium > Mesorhizobium sp. DxT. Next base: position 90,373 of record NZ_JBZFLJ010000007.1, read on the forward strand.
ATGCAGGCATGAAGATGCCGCAGACAATCGGCGTCGTGCATTTCATTGGCATCGGCGGTATCGGCATGAGCGGCATAGCCGAGGTGCTGCACAATCTCGGCTATTCGGTGCAGGGCTCCGACCAGGCCGACAGCGCCAATGTACAGCGGCTGCGCGACAAGGGCATCGCCTGCTTCGTCGGCCACGCGGCCGAGAACCTTGGCGCGGCCGAGGTCGTGGTCGTGTCCACCGCAGTGAAGAAGAACAATCCCGAGCTTGTCGCCGCCCGCGAAAAACTGCTGCCGATCGTGCGGCGCGCGGAGATGCTTGCCGAGCTGATGCGCTTCCGCAACGCGATCGCCATCGGCGGCACGCACGGCAAGACGACAACGACATCCATGGTGGCGACGCTGCTCGATGCCGGTGGGCTCGATCCGACCGTCGTCAATGGCGGTATCATCAACGCCTACGGCACCAATGCCCGCATGGGCGGAGGCGACTGGATGGTGGTGGAGGCCGATGAGAGCGACGGCACCTTCCTCAAGCTGCCTGCCGACATCGCGGTCGTCACCAATATCGATCCTGAGCATCTCGACCATTACGGCTCGTTCGACAAGGTGCGCGAGGCGTTCGCCAGCTTCGTCGAGAACGTGCCGTTCTACGGCTTCGGCGTCATGTGCATCGACCATCCCGAGGTGCAGGCGCTGGTGAGCCGTATCGAGGATCGCCGTGTCGTGACCTATGGCGAAAACAAGCAGGCCGACATTCGTTTTTCCAACATGCACATGGACGGCGCGACATCCGTGTTCGACGTGACCATCCGCGACCGCAAGACGGGCGGGGTGGAGGAGATTGCCGGCCTGCGGCTGCCGATGCCCGGCCGTCACAACGTTTCCAACGCCACAGCTGCAATTGCCGTTGCACACGAGCTCGGGCTGTCGGCCGATGACATCCGGCGCGGCCTGTCGTCCTTCGGCGGCGTCAAGCGTCGTTTCACCCACACGGGTTCGTGGAACGGCGTCGAGATATTCGACGACTACGGGCACCATCCGGTGGAGATCAAGGCGGTGCTGAGGGCGGCCCGCGAGGCATGCAAGGGGCGTGTGATCGCGGTGGCCCAGCCGCACCGGTTCACCCGCCTGCGCGACCTGTTCGACGATTTCGCAGCCTGCTTCAACGATGCCGACACGGTCCTGCTCGCGCCGGTCTATGCGGCGGGCGAAGATGCCATAGAGGGTGTCAGCTCGGAGGCGCTGGTTTCGCGCATTCGTGCCGGCGGTCATCGCGATGCCCGTCATATCGACGGCCCTGAGGCGATCGCGCCACTGGTGCGTGAGCTGGCGCGCGAAGGCGATTTCGTCGTGCTCCTGGGAGCCGGCAACATCACGCAGTGGGCATACGCGCTTCCGAAGGAACTGGAAGGGGCGTCATGACGACCGGTGCAGCTCTTCTCAAGCGGCTTGGCGATCTGGCCGGCACCGTGCGCGGCCGGCTGACGCCGGATGCGCCGATGGACGCCATCACGTGGTTTCGCGCCGGTGGTGCTGCGGACCTGCTGTTCCAGCCGGCCGACGAAGAGGACCTGTCGGTCTTTCTGAAGGGGTTACCGCAGGACGTTCACGTCACCGTGGTTGGCATCGGCTCCAATCTGCTCGTCCGCGAAGGCGGGATTCGCGGGGTCGTAATTCGCCTTTCCGCAAAGGGCTTCGGCAGTGTCGAGGCGATCGGCGCGAATCGGCTTCGTGCCGGCGCAGCGACGCCCGACAAACGTGTGGCGGCCGCAGCGCTGGAGGCGGGGCTCGGCGGCTTTCATTTCTATCACGGCATACCTGGCGCGATCGGCGGTGCGCTGCGGATGAATGCCGGCGCCAACGGCGTCGAGACCCGCGAGCGCGTTGTGTCCGTGCGCGCGCTCGACCGGCAGGGCAATGCGCATGAGTTCAGCAATGCGGAGATGGGCTACGCCTATCGCCATTCGTCTGCGGCATCGGACCTGATTTTCGTCGGGGCGGAGTTCGAGGGCTACCCGGAGGATCGCGAGGCGATCAAGGCGGCGATGGATGCGGTGCAGACCCATCGCGAGACGGTGCAACCGATTCGCGAGAAGACCGGCGGTTCCACCTTCAAGAACCCCGAAGGCACCTCGGCCTGGAAGGAAGTCGACAAGGCTGGATGCCGCGGGCTGATGATCGGCGGCGCGCAGATGTCGCCAATGCACTGCAATTTCATGATCAACACCGGGTCTGCGACGGGCTACGACCTGGAGTTTCTCGGCGAGACCGTGCGCGCCCGTGTGCTCGAGCATTCAGGCATCCGCCTCGAATGGGAAATCAAGCGTATCGGCGATTTCAAGTCCGGTCGCGAAGTGCAGCCTTTCCTGGGGCAGCTGCTTTAGCGCGCACTATTTTCGACCCCGTTGAAGGGGTTCTGTTTCAAAAAGTGAATCGCTTCGAATCTCAAGGGCTTGTCACGGAATCAATCCTCTGATTCCTTGGGGTCAGAATCGTTTCCTGATTTGAGTCGAGCGTGCGGACGCTGGCGAACCCTTGTCGCCGGAAGACTCGGACTCAAACTTGGCGAAACACGAATGCGGCCCGGCTCAAGAGGGGATCTGCGGGCATGGCAAAGAAGCATGTGGCCGTTCTGTTAGGCGGGTTTTCGGCCGAACGGCCGGTTTCGCTCTCTTCAGGCAATGCGTGCGCAGATGCGCTTGAGGGTGAGGGGTATAAGGTTACCCGTATCGACGTGACGCGTGACGTTTCCAGCGTTCTGGCTGAACTTCGGCCAGACGTGGTCTTCAATGCGCTTCATGGTCCTTTCGGCGAGGATGGCACCATCCAGGGCATCCTCGAATATCTCGAAATTCCCTATACCCATTCCGGCGTGCTCGCGTCTGCTCTTGCCATGGACAAGGAACGGGCGAAGCGGGTTGCCAAGGCGGCGGGCATTCCGGTGGCCGAGGCCAAGGTCATGAACCGCTTCGACATCGGCAACAAGCATCCGATGAAGCCGCCCTATGTCGTCAAGCCGGTCAAGGAGGGGTCCAGCTTCGGTGTGGTCATCGTCCAGGAGGATCAGTCGCATCCGCCGCAGGTGATCGGCTCTTCGGACTGGCGTTACGGCGATACGGTGATGGTCGAGCGATACATCCACGGACGCGAGCTGACCTGCGCGGTGATGGGTGATGTGGCGCTCGGCGTCACCGAGATCATACCCGTCGGCCACACCTTCTACGATTACGACGCAAAATATGTCGCCGGCGGCTCAAAACACGAATGCCCCGCAAAAGTTTCACCAATTATTTACCAAAAAATACAGACACTGGCGTTGAAGGCACATCAAGCGATTGGCTGCCGTGGCGTCTCTCGATCGGACTTCCGTTACGACGATCGCCATTCGGAAAATGGCGAACTGATCTGGCTGGAAGTGAACACGCAGCCGGGAATGACGCCGACGTCGCTGGTGCCTGAAATTGCCGCTGAGGCGGGTCATGGGTTTGGTGAGCTTCTGAGTTGGATGGTGGAGGACGCTTCTTGTTTGCGTTGACGTCAGGACACGGTAGGACGGCCATCGCTGGAGTGCGCGGGCGGCTTGCGCCTGTATCCGGCGGGTATGTCCTTCCGCGCTGGCTGCGCAAGCCTGCGCGCGCGTTCTCGCGTTTCGTCTCCGGCGAGATCGAGGCGCCACCCTATACCATGACCATGCTTGCAGCCGCCGTCGTCGGCTCGTTTTCACTCTACGGTGCCGTGCTCGGCGGTCACATGCCGACCGTTATCCAGGCGGTTACCGCGCGTACCGGCTTTGCGATCGACGAGATTCGCGTGAGCGGAAATCGCGAGACCTCCGAGATCGATATCTTCGACCGCGTCGGACTGGATGGCTGGACCTCGCTGGTCGGGTTCGATGTGCAGGACGCGCGGGATCGGATCGCCAGCCTGCCGTGGGTCGAGGAGGCGTCGGTTCGCAAGATTTACCCGTCGACGCTCGAGGTGAAGATCGTTGAGCGCGAGCCGTTCGCGATCTGGCAGCAGGGCAGCCGCCTTTCGCTGATTGAAAGCGACGGCCGGACGATCGCGCCGCTTTCGGGTGCGCGCTATCGCGCGTTGCCGCTGGTTGTCGGTGTCGGCGCCGAGGAGCCTGCGGCCGGTTTCGTCGCCAAGGTGGCGGCCTATCCCGATCTCGCGGCGCGTGTGCGTGGCTATGTGCGTGTTTCGGAGCGGCGCTGGGATCTGCGCCTCGAAAACGGCATGACCGTAAAGCTTCCAGAGCGCGGCGAGGACGATGCGCTGCGCGATCTGCTGGCACTCGACCATCGCTATGGTCTGCTGTCGCGGGACATCGAAACTGTCGATATGCGCTTTGCGGACCGGCTCGTGGTCAAGCTGACGCCGGATGCGGCGACAGCGCGGGAAGCGGCGCTCAAGGAACGCCTCGGCAAAAACTACCGTCCTACGGAGCGACGCATATGAGCTGGCTCGGTGGACAAAAGGATTCGACGGCCGGTCGCTCCGGCATCGTCACCGTATTGGATGTCGGCTCCACGAAGGTGTGCTGCGTCATCGGTCGGCTTAAGCCTTGCGAAGAAAGTGAGCGCCTGCCCGGTCGCACCCACAAGGTGAAGGTCATCGGCATCGGCCACCAGAAATCGCAGGGTGTGAAGTCCGGCACGATCATCGACCTGGATCGCGCCGAGCAGTCGATCCGGCTGGCGGTGGATGCGGCCGAGCGCATGGCCGGGCTGACGGTCGAGTCGCTGTTCGTGAACATGTCTGCCGGGCGGATGAAGAGCACGATCTTCTCGTCCTCGGTCAATCTTGGCGGCCATGAAGCGGGCGAGGGCGACATCCGGCGTGTCCTGACCGCAGGCGCCAAGCAAGCGCTGCGCGCGGAGCGCGAGGTCGTGCATTCGCTGCCCGTCGGCTTCTCGCTCGATGCCGAGCGCGGGATTCGCGATCCGCGTGGCATGATCGGCGACGTGCTGGGCGTCGACATGCATGTGCTGACCGCCGACTCCGCGCCACTGCGCAATCTCGAGCTTTGCGTCAATCGCTCGCACCTGTCGGTCGAGCGCATGGTTGCCACGCCTTATGCAAGCGGCCTGTCGGCGCTGGTCGACGACGAGGCCGAAATGGGTGCCGCCTGCATCGACATGGGTGGCGGCACGACAACCATCTCGATTTTCGCCGAGGGCAAGTTCGTTCATGCCGAAGTGCTGCCGATCGGCGGCGGGCACGTCACAATGGATCTGGCACGGGGACTTTCGACCGGCCGCGAACATGCAGAGCGACTGAAGGTGATGCACGGTTCGGCCCTGCCGGCGGTCGACGACGACCGCGACATGGTGACGATCCAGCCGATCGGCCCGGACGATGGCGACATGCCGCAGCACGCGCCGCGCTCCGTGATGAACAAGATCATCCGCGCCCGGATCGAGGAGACTCTCGAGATCGTGCGGGATCGGCTGAACAAGTCCGGTTTCGGCGGCGTGGTCGGCAAACGCGTGGTGCTTACAGGCGGTGCCAGCCAGCTTTCGGGTCTGCCGGAAGCGGCGCGGCGCATTCTCGCGCGCAATGTAAGGCTGGGGCGCCCACTTGGCGTTACCGGTCTGCCGGAAGCGGCCAAGGGGCCGGCATTCGCGACGACGGTAGGCCTGCTGATTTATCCGCAGGTCGCGGAAGCCGAGAGCCGGTACGGAAAGGGGGGTGTCCTGCGTTTCAAGGGCACCGGTACCGGTGGCAGGCTCCATCGTGTCAGTCAGTGGTTCAAAGATAGTTTCTAACAGCGGGGATAGCCCCACGCAGCCGCGGCGGCGAAGCGGCGGGAAAGGCGAAAAGGACGAGGAAAATGAGCATCAATCTGCAGAAGCCGGACATTACCGAACTCAAGCCGCGTATCACCGTGTTCGGTGTTGGTGGTGGTGGCGGCAATGCCGTCAACAACATGATCACCGCCGGTCTGCGTGGCGTCGACTTTGTCGTTGCCAACACTGATGCACAGGCGCTCACCCAGTCGAAGGCAGACCGGCTGATCCAGCTCGGCGCGCACGTGACCGAGGGTCTGGGCGCCGGCTCGCAGCCGGAAGTGGGGCGTGCAGCCGCTGAAGAGTGCATCGACGAGATCGTCGACCACCTCTCCAACACGCATATGTGCTTCGTCACTGCCGGCATGGGCGGCGGCACGGGTACGGGTGCAGCCCCGGTCGTGGCACGCGCTGCCCGCGAGAAGGGTATCCTGACGGTTGGCGTCGTGACCAAGCCGTTCCACTTCGAAGGCCAGCGCCGCATGAAGACGGCGGATATGGGCATCGAGGAACTGCAGAAGAGCGTCGATACGCTCATCGTCATTCCCAACCAGAACCTCTTCCGCATCGCCAACGACAAGACCACCTTCGCCGACGCCTTCGCGATGGCCGACCAGGTGCTTTATTCCGGTGTTGCCTGCATCACCGACCTGATGGTCAAGGAAGGCCTGATCAATCTCGATTTTGCCGACGTTCGCTCGGTGATGCGCGAGATGGGCAAGGCGATGATGGGCACCGGCGAAGCGTCCGGCGAAGGCCGCGCAATGGCAGCCGCCGAAGCGGCGATCGCCAACCCGCTGCTTGACGAAACCTCGATGAAGGGCGCGAAGGGCCTGCTGATCTCCATCACTGGTGGTCGTGACCTTACGCTGTTCGAGGTTGACGAAGCAGCAACCCGCATCCGGGAAGAAGTGGACCAGGATGCCAACATCATCCTCGGCGCCACGTTCGACGAGGAACTGGAAGGCGTCATCCGCGTCTCGGTCGTCGCCACGGGCATCGACAAGTCGGCTGCGGACATCAACATGCCGCCGATTGCCGTGCGCCAGCCGCAGAAGCCGGTCCAGCAGCAACAGCGTCCGGTCGAGGTTCGTCCGGCGCAGCCGGCGCCGGTGCAGGCCGAAGCGCCGCGTGCTGCCGATCCCGTTGCCGAAGCTATCCGCATCGCGGAAATGAACGCCGAAATGGCTGCCACGGCTCCCCGTGCCGCCGCCGAGCAGGAGTTCCGCCCGCAGAGCAAGCTGTTCGCGCAGCCGGCTCCCGAAGCTGCCGCTCCGCAAGCGGTGCAGCAGCCCGTACAGATGCGTCCGGCACCGGTGGCTGAGCATGCCCCCGCGCCTCAGATGGCCGCACCCGTCCAGCCGCGCATGCCGCGCGTCGAGGATTTTCCGCCGGTCGTGCGGGCTGAACTGGAGGCTCCGCATGCACATGACGGCGAAGAGCGCGGTCCGATGGGCTTGCTAAAGCGCCTGACCCAGGGGCTCTCGGCAGGTCGCCGTGAAGACGAGCCTGCACGCCTTCAGCCGGCACAGCCTCGCGAGCCGCGCCTGCGCCAGCCGGAGCAGCGCCGTCCGCAGATGAGCGACACGCAGGCCTATGCGCCGCGCCGTGGCCAGCTCGACGACCAGGGCCGGCTCTCGGTTCAGCCGCGTGGACCGCAGGATGACGACCAGCTCGAAATTCCGGCATTCCTGCGCCGGCAGGCCAACTAGCAAAGGTTCCGGGCGGTTCGCCGCCCGGCCACCTTCAAGGCTCTTTCATTGCGGTAACGCATTGTTACAGGCGAGTGCTGACGCACTCGCCTTTTGCCGTCAAAGGCAAAATGATAACAAAGGGTTAAAGCTCAGAGTGAAATCGCGCTCTCGCGTAACAGAAGGTAAGAAACCGTGATTTGGACTCTCCGGTCCGGAACTTTATCTTCTCGACCAAGCGTTACGGTCAGGGGATTCGTGGGGATGAGAATCCGCCGACCGGTGAGAAGAGCCGCAATCGGAATGCCGATATAGCGGGCGTAACCGGGACGGGCCTATGGGGATCGACTTGCACGACTACCAGACCACGCTCAATTCGCGCGTGTCGTTATCCGGCACGGGTGTACACAGCGGAAAAACCGTTTCCATTCACTTCAGCCCGGCAGACCCTGACACCGGCATCGTATTCACGCGCGTTCTCGGCAATGGCGAGACAGTGGAAATGCGGGCACTGGTGGCGGAAGTGGGCGGTACGGACTTGAGCACGATCCTCGGCGATCCTGCCGGTGTTCATGTCGCGACTGTCGAGCATCTGCTGGCCGCGCTGTCTTCCCTGCGTATCGACAATCTGGCCATCGAGATCGATGGGAACGAGGTTCCCGTGCTCGACGGCAGCGCCGGTCCGTTCGTGGAGGCGTTCGATCAGGTCGGGATCAAGCAGCAGGCGGTCAAGCGCCGCTATATCCGCATCGTGAAGCCTGTTCGCATCGAGAGCGGCGCGTCCTGGGCCGAGTTTCGCCCCCACGACGGAACCCGCTTCGAAATCGAGATCGATTTCGACAGCCCGGCCATCGGCCGGCAGTTCTATGCGGCGAACGTCACGCCGGACCTGTTCCGCAAGGACATTGCGCGGGCGCGCACCTTCGGCTTCATGAAGGATGTCGAGCGTCTTTGGGCCGCCGGCTACGCGCTGGGCTCGTCGCTCGAGAATTCCGTGGTGATCGGCGATGACGATCGCGTCATCAACATGGAAGGCCTGCGCTATTCCGACGAATTCGTGCGCCACAAGATGCTGGATGCGATGGGCGACCTGGCGCTTGCGGGCGCGCGTTTCATCGGCTGCTTCCGGTCCTATCGTGGCGGGCACCGGCTGAATGCGACCGCACTGCGGCGGCTGCTTTCGGATCGCTCGGCATTCGAGATCGTCGAAACAGGTCGCCGGGAAAGCGGCCGCAAGGCGGAGATGATTGCCGTCAACGCGCCGGTTTACGCTCCCTGGGCTATCTGACAGCTCACCGACGGGCCGTTATCCGGCTGTGCATTGCAGCGACGGTAACATCTGATCGCCACAAAAAAGTGCCATTGCAGGGCAAGAACGTTGCCGAGGGACGGTAGTTGAATTATGACTGCCGCGACATTCGAGCATCGGGCCGCGAGACGATTGCAATTTTCGCAGAGCGTCGATGCGTTGCCAGGTTACTGAACGCCAGAGGGGCGAACACCCGTATGAATGATTTCCGGAGAGCCGCTTGCGACAGGCGCCCCCGTATGGTCGGGCTGGTCGTGTCTGCCATTGCGCTGCCGCTGCTTGTCTCGGCCTGCGCCAGCGATCGCGACGTCGACCTCGCGGCATATGTCGAGAGTGTTGAACCGGCCGATACCCTTTACAACCAGGGTCTTGCGAACCTCGAGGCTGGCCGGCTGAGCGAAGCCGGAAAGAAGTTCGAGGCGGTGGACCGTCAGCACCCCTATTCGGAGCAGGCCCGCAAGGCGATGGTCATGAATGCCTTCGCCCAGTACCGCCAGGGTAACTACGAAGAGGCCGTGACCGCCGGTCAGCGCTACGTTTCGCTTTATCCCACCACTGACGATGCTGCGTACGCGCAGTACATCGTGGGCCTGTCCTATTTCCGGCAGATTCGCGACGTCACCCGCGACCAGAAGGAATCGCGCCGCGCGCTTGAAGCGATGCAGGAAGTGATCGACCGGTGGCCGGAGTCTGAATATGTCGAGGACGCCAAGGCCAAGATCCGGTTTGCCCGCGACCAACTCGCCGGCAAGGAAATGCAGATCGGCCGCTATTACCTCGAGCGTCGTGAGTACATCGCCGCCGTCAAGCGGTTCCGCAATGTCGTCGAGGTCTATTCCGATACCCGCCACGTCGAGGAGTCGCTGGCGCGTCTGACGGAGACCTATTACGCCATGGGACTCGCTTCCGAGGCGCAGACGGCTGCCGCCGTTCTCGGCCACAACTATCCCGAGAGCCAGTGGTATAAGGATTCCTACGCGCTTCTGCAATCGGGTGGTCTCTCGCCGCGCGAGAATCAGGAGTCCTGGCTCAGCCGGGCCGGCTCGCTGCTCGGCGGTAACGCCAGAAGCTGATCCAGACTTCGCCAGAGGCTAGATGCTCGCCCACCTGTCGATCCGCGATATCGTACTGATCGAACGGCTCGACATTGATTTTTCGACCGGCCTCTCGGTGCTGACCGGCGAGACCGGCGCCGGCAAGTCGATCCTGCTCGATGCCCTGTCGCTCGCGCTTGGTGCGCGCGGCGATGCCTCGCTGGTCCGCAACGGGGCGGGGCAGGGCAATGTCATCGCGATCTTCGATGTTCCCCAAAACCACCCGGCGCGTGAACTCCTGCGCGAGAACGGGCTCGATGACGACGGCGATCTGATCCTGCGCCGCAGTCAGTCGGCGGACGGCCGCAGCCGGGTGTTCGTCAACGATCAACCGACAAGCGTCACGCTGCTGCGCCAGATCGGCCGCGCGCTGGTCGAAATTCATGGCCAGCACGACGATCGCGCATTGGTGGATGTGGCGGCCCATCGCGACCTGCTGGACGCGTTCGGCGGGCATGTCGGCGCGGCGCAGTCGGTCGCCCGAGCGTGGCGCACATGGCGTGCAGCGGAGCAAGCGCTTGTCAGCCATCGCGCAAAGGTCGAGGCTGCCGCGCGCGAGGCGGACTATCTGCGCGCGTCGGTCGAAGAGCTTTCGCGTCTCGAGCCGCAGCCCGGCGAGGAGACCGAACTGGCTGAGCGCCGCGCGGCCATGATGCACGCGGAGAAGATCGCCTCCGACATTTCGGACGCTCAGGACGTGCTTTCGGGGCCGAATTCCTCGGTTCCGCAATTGGCAAGCTTGCTGCGACGGCTGCAGCGCAAGGCCGAGGCCGCGCCTGGCCTGCTGGACGAGATCATCAGGACGTTGGACGAAGCGCTGATTTCGCTCGATGCCACGCAGGAGGCGGTTGATGCCGCGCTGAGGGCAGCCGAGTTCGATCCCAAGGCGCTGGAAGATGCCGAGGAGCGGCTGTTCGCGCTGCGGGCCGTTGCCCGCAAGCATTCCGTTGCCGTCGACGATCTGGCGGCACTGCGCGACGCCATGGCAGCCGACCTGACCGATCTCGATGCGGGCGAGGAGCGACTTGCCGGGCTGGAGAAGGACGCGGTTGCGACCCGCGCCGCCTACGACGAAGCAGCGGCGCACCTGTCCGAACTGCGCAAGGGAACGGCTGAAGCGCTGGCGCGCTCGGTGATGAAAGAACTGCCCGCACTCAAACTGGAGCGCGCGGAATTCATCGTCGAAATCAATTCGGAGCCGGAGGACCGTACGGAAGCCGGCATAGACCAGATCGAGTTCTGGGTGCGCACCAATCCCGGCACGCGTGCGGGACCGATCATGAAGGTCGCTTCCGGCGGTGAGCTTTCACGGTTCCTGCTGGCGCTGAAGGTCGCGCTGGCCGATCGCGGTTCGGCACCCACGCTCGTCTTCGACGAGATCGATACCGGCGTAGGCGGTGCGGTTGCCGATGCGATCGGGCAGCGGCTCGCCCGGCTGGCAAGCCATATCCAGGTGCTTTCCGTCACCCATGCGCCGCAGGTCGCAGCCCGGGCGGGCACGCACTACCTGATCTCAAAGTCGGGCGGGGCCGACAAGGTCGCGACCGGCGTCGCGGCGCTTGGGCGGCCCGACAGGCAGGAAGAGATCGCGCGCATGCTTGCCGGCGCGACCATCACCGATGAAGCCCGCGCTGCTGCCGAGCGACTTCTGCGCGAAAACGCCGTGGTCTCCTGACACGGGGCTCTTGAGCACCGCGTCGGCCACGCTAGTGTATCGCACCTGCCGCAGCCCGGATTCTCGTCATGCCCCGTTCCCCAAAGCCCGTCGAAGACCTTTCCGCCGAGGAGGCCGCAGAGGAATTGGCAGCACTTGCCGCCGACATCGCCGAACATGACAGGCGCTATCATGGCGAGGATGCGCCGACGATCTCGGATGCCGAGTACGACGCCCTGCGCTTGCGCAATGCGGAGATAGAGGCGGCCTTTCCCGAGCTGATGCGCGAGGATTCGCCATCCGCTGCTGTTGGCGCAGCCCCCTCCGGTGCGTTCGGGCAGGTCGTCCACGCAAAGCCGATGCTGTCGCTGGACAACGTCTTTTCCGACGAGGACGTGCGCGACTTCGTTGCTTCCGTGCGCCGGTTCCTGGCTCTGCCGGCGGAGGGCGAGCTGGCATTCACCGCCGAGCCGAAAATCGACGGCCTGTCGATGTCACTGCGCTACGAGAATCGCGAGCTGGTGACGGCGGCCACGCGTGGCGACGGCTCGACCGGCGAGAACGTCACCGCCAATATCCGCACGCTCGACGAGGTGCCGCAACGGTTGCCGGATGACGCGCCGGATGTGGTGGAGGTGCGCGGCGAGGTCTATATGCGGCGCGACGACTTCCTGGCGCTTAACGAGCGCATGGCGGAAGAGGCCGGCCGCGTCTTCGCCAATCCGCGCAATTTCGCCGCCGGCAGCCTACGCCAGAAGGATCCGGAGAACACCCGCAAGCGGCCGCTGAGGTTCTTCGCCTATGCGTGGGGCGAGACGAGTGCGCCGCTGGCGGAAACGCAGTTCGAAGCCGTGAGGCGGCTGGGCTCGTGGGGGTTCCGGATCAACGACCATATGGGCATCTGCCGATCGGTCGAGGAGATGCTGGCGCACTATCGCACAATCGAGGCCGAGCGGGCGAGCCTGCCTTATGACATCGATGGCGTCGTCTACAAGGTCGACCGGCTCGACCTTCAGGAACGGCTCGGTTTCCGCTCGCGCAGCCCGCGCTGGGCGACCGCGCACAAGTTCCCCGCCGAGAAGGCGACGACGGTGCTGCGCGCGATCGAGATACAGGTCGGCCGCACCGGTGCGCTGACGCCCGTGGCGCGGCTCGAACCGGTGACAGTCGGCGGTGTCGTCGTAACCAACGCGACGCTGCACAACGAGGACTACATTCGCGGCATCGGCAATGATGGGCAACCGATCCGCGAGGGCAGGGACATCCGCGTCGGCGACACCGTGCTGGTGCAGAGGGCCGGCGACGTCATCCCTCAAATCCTCGACATCGTGCCCGAGAAGCGCCCGTCCGATGCGCAACCTTACGTATTCCCCGACCGTTGCCCGGCGTGCGGCAGCCATGCGGTGCGCGAGGAAGGGGAGGCCGTGCGCCGCTGCACGGGAGGGCTCGTCTGTCCGGCGCAGGCCGTGGAGCGCATCCGGCATTTCGTGTCGCGCAACGCGTTCGACATCGAAGGCCTGGGCGAAAAGCAGATCGAGTTCTTCTTCAACCACGAAGACGCTTCACTGCGCATACGCACCCCGGCCGACATCTTTACGCTCAAGGCGCGGCAGGACGGCTCGCTGACCAAGCTGGAGAATGTCGAAGGTTTCGGCGCCGTGTCCGTACGCAAGCTCTACGCAGCCATCGACGAGCGGCGACAGGTCGCGCTGTCGCGGTTCCTGTTCGCGCTCGGCGTGCGCCACATCGGCGAGACCAACGCCAAGCGGCTGGCGCGGCACTATCTGTCGTTTGAGGCCCTGCGCGCAGGCGCCAGCGAGGCGGTGATGCCCGAAGGCAAGGGCGACCCCGGCAATGCCGCCTGGCAGGAGCTGGTCGGGATCAACGGCATCGGCTCCGTCGTGGCCGAGGCGCTGGTGGAGTTCTTTGCCGAAGCGCACAACAACGAAGCCGTGGATGCACTGCTCGCCGAGGTGACGCCATTGGACGAGGAACCCGTGGGCGATATCTCGTCTCCGGTGGCCGGGAAGACCGTCGTCTTTACCGGCGCGCTCGAGCGTATGTCGCGCGACGAAGCTAAGGCCATGGCCGAACGGCTCGGCGCCAAGGTTGCCGGTTCGGTCTCCAAGAAGACCGATCTTGTCGTCGCCGGGCCGGGCGCGGGCTCCAAGCTGAAGCAGGCGACCGAACTCGGCATCGAGGTGATCGACGAGGACGCCTGGTTCGAGCGGGTGGGGCAATAGGCTGTTTCAGTGCGCGAGGCAGGGACCGGTGATGCGAAAAAGTTTCTCCCGATTGCTCAGCTTCGTTGATGCGTCATCCGCCAGATGAACCCTTTAGGAAAGTCGGCATCGCGAACGCGATCCGGAAACCCTCAGCGGTGCGTTCGCCTTTGCTGGCGGAAGCTTCGTTTTTTGTGGCTGATTGGTTCAAGCGAATTCATGTGACAGGCCAGCGGTGCTGACCTAAATACGCGTCACCTGAGCGAGGCTACATGTCCATTGCCGAAACGACCGGGCAGAAATTCAGCCCCAGAAGCGATTTTCTCGACGGCGCGCGCCGGGGGCTGCCGGTGGTGCTCGCCTCTGCGCCTTTCGGCCTGCTGTTCGGGGCGCTTGCCATCCAGAACGGGATGACACTCGGCGAAGCGGTGCTGATGAGCGCCACCGTCTATGCCGGCGCCAGCCAGATGGTCGGGCTCGAACTGTTCGGGCAGACGATCGCGCCGTGGCTCATCGTGCTGTCGATTTTCGCGGTTAATTTCCGGCACGTGCTCTATTCGGCGGCCCTTGGCCGCAAAGTAACGCACTGGACGTCGGCGCAACGCGCGTTCGGCTTCTTCTTCCTCGTCGATCCGCAATATGCCGAGGGCGAGAAACAGAGCCTGAGGGGTCGGCTCTCGTTCGCCTGGTATATGGGCATGGCCACACCGATCTATGTCTGCTGGGTGATCGAGGCCGGGCTCGGCGCGGCGTTCGGCAGCCTGATACCCAATCCGCATGCGCTTGGCCTCGATTTTCTCCTGCCGATCTATTTCCTCGGTCTGGTGATGGACTTTCGCAAGCGGCCGCTCTGGCTGCCCGTGGTCAGCGTCAGTGCCGCAGCTTCCATTGCCGCCTACTATTTCGTCGGCTCGCCCTGGCATGTGTCCATCGGTGCCGCTGCCGGCATCGCACTGGCGGCCATGATGCCGCCGAGCGGGGAGGGCACGGGCGCATGAGCACCACGATCTGGATCATCCTGGCCGGCGCGCTCGCAACCTACATATCGCGCATTGGCGGCCATCTGGTGCTGTCGCGGTTCGATCGCGTTCACCCGCGTGTCGAGGCTGGATTAAACGCGGTGCCGGCTGCGGTGCTGACGACACTGGTCGCGCCGGTCGCCACCACCGGCGGTCCGGCGGAATGGGCCGCCCTCGTGGTTGCCGGGGTGGTTGCGTTGCGTGGCAGTCTGTCGGCGATGTTCGTCGCAGGCGCGGTCGTGCTGATCGTGCTGCGCAACACGCTATAGGGCAGCCGTAGCAGCCTCCAGCCACGCAAGCACCTCGCCATCCACCATCGGGCCGATCTCCTTCAACACGCGCGTATGATAGGCGTCGAGCCAGCTGCGCTCGGCAGGCGAGAGCATGTCGGTTGCGATCAGCCGGCGGTCGAAGGGTGCCAGCGTCAGCGTCTCGAAGCCGTGCATCGCGATGTCGCCGGCGGGGATCGGCTCCGGTTCCGTGACAACGATCAGGTTCTCGAGCCTGATGCCGTAGCCGCCTTCCTTGTAATAGCCGGGCTCGTTGGAAAGGATCATTCCGGCCTGCAGCTTTTCCGTGCCCGTCTTGGCGATGCGCTGCGGCCCCTCGTGCACGGAGAGGAACGCGCCGACGCCGTGGCCGGTGCCGTGGGCGTAGTCGATGCCGGCATTCCAGTGTGCCTGACGCGCGATCGGGTCGACGTCCATGCCGCGGGTGCCGGGCGGGAAGCGCAGCATCGACAGGGCGATCAGGCCTTTCAGCACGATCGTGTAGCGTTCGCGCATCTCTTCGGTCGGAGCGCCGATTGCGATCGTGCGGGTGATGTCGGTGGTGCCGTCCTGGTACTGGCCGCCGGAATCGACGAGGTAGAGTTCGCCGTCGCCAAGTGTGCGGTTGGTCTTCGTCGTCACGCGATAGTGGATGATCGCGCCGTTCGGCCCCGCGCCCGAGATTGTGTCGAATGAGATGTCGCGCAGCGGCATCTGCACGTCCGCGCCGGTGGTTGCGCGGAACCCTTCCAGTGCCTGGACGGCCTGGATTTCGTCGACAGAGCCGGCTTTCTGCGTATCAAGCCAGCACAGGAATTTCGCCATGGCCGCACCGTCGCGCCGGTGGGCGGCGCGGCTGCCCTGCAGCTCGGCCTCGTTCTTGATCGCGCGCGGCAGTCGCGCCGAATCGGGCAGGGAAAGAGCCGTGCCGCCGTTTTCTTCGACGATGAGGCGCAGGCGCTCCGCGGCGAGCGCCGGGTCGAGCGCGACCTTGCCGCCTGATGCGGCGATCCGGGCGAGTTCGCCTTCCAGCATTTGCGGGTCCAGAATGTCGGCGAGCTGAGTCAGATAGGCCTCGGTTTCGATTGTCAGCTTTTGGTGCGCCAAAAAGAGCTTCGGCAGACCCTCGGCGGCAATAATGGCAAAGCCCAGCGCCAGCGGGGTGTGCGGCACGTCGCGCCCGCGGATATTGAATGCCCAGGCAAGCGAGGACGGGTCCGTCAGCACGGCGTGGCTCGCGCCGTCCTTGCGCAGGGTTTCGGCTAGGCGGTCGATCTTGTCCTTCGCCAGTTCGCCGGCAAAGCCGATCGGCTGGATCTCGACCTTTTCGGCCGGCGGCGCCGGCCGGTCCGACCAGATCGCATCGACGAGGTTGCCTTGCACAGGCACGAGCGTCGCGCCGGCCTTGTCCAGCGCTTTGCGCAAGGCTTCAGCTTCGGCCACCGTGTGAAGCCAGGGGTCGAAGCCGATCTTCATGCCGGCGCGGGCATTCGCCTCAAGCCATTTGGCCGGTGGGTTCTCCACCAGGCTGTCGATGTCGAAGGTCGCCGCATCGACCTGCGCGCGCGCCTGAAGCGTGTAGCGACCGTCGACAAACAGGATCGCGCGCGATGCCAGCACGAGCGCGGCGCCGGCGGAACCGGTGAAGCCGGTCAGCCATTGCAAACGCTCGGAAGATGCAGCGACATATTCGCCCTGGTGCTCATCGGCGCGCGGCACAAGAAAACCGTCCAGCCCAGCGTCTGAGAGCTTTTCACGCAATTGCGCGACCCTGGCGATGCCTTGGCTCGGATCGGTGCGCGGATCGAATGACTGGAACATGGCTTTCCTCGCTTAGCTGTGCCGCTGCAAAGGTCTATCCGCGTGGCAGAGCGGTTGCAACGCGTTCGGGAGGCTGACGGCGCCTGCCATGTGTGCGATGCAGCAAATCTCTTCGCACTTGCAAAAACGCATGGTTCCCATGCGGAAACGTCTCTGGTGGTTTAGGTCAGTAATCCTTACCTTTCAAAGCGCGGAGGAACAACGTAACTGACAGGAGACGTGAAAATGGGACACAACCCTGCAAAGCGTGGTTTTTTCCGTACTGCACTCGACGCGATGGTGGCTGCCCGTGAACAGCAGGCCAAGCGCTATGTCGCGAACGCGCTGCTGGCGCTGGACGACGACACGCTGAAGGCCAGCGGCTACAGCCGCGCCGAGCTCAAGCGCACCGGTGGAGTTTCTTATCTGTTCTGAGCCGCGTGGGGCGACGCCGCACGGAACATGAAGAAGGCGGTCCTGACGGGCCGCCTTTTTTCGTTGAGCGATTATCGTTTCAGGTGGATCGTAACCCACCCTTCGCGGTGGGTCGTTCGCACGTGGCGGAAGCGCTGGCCGGCGTAGGCTGCGACCACCGCGTCGCGCTGGCGATCCAGAATGCCCGACAGGACCAGCGAGCCGCCGGGTGTGACAAAGGTCGCCATCTGCGGTGCAAGCCGCATCAGCGGTCGCGCCAGAATGTTCGCCACAATGAGATCGAAAGGACCGCGCGCGGAAAAGATGGGGTCCTGAAAGCCGGCGGCAGTTACGGTTTCGACATAGGTTGAAACGCCGTTCAGCCGTACGTTCTGCGCGGCCACTTTGGTGGCAACCGCGTCTATATCGGTCGCGAGCACGGGAATACGCGACAGTTTCGCCAGTGCGATCGCCAGCACGGCGCTACCCGTTCCCAGATCCAGAGCGTTGCGCGGCGCCTCACGACGCGCCACCCGATGAAGCATTTCAAGGCAGCCGGCGGTGGTGCCGTGATGGCCGGTGCCGAATGCAAGGCCTGCCTCGATCTCGATCGCCAGATCGCCGATGCGGCGCCTGTTGCGGTCATGCGCGCCATGGATCAGGAAGCGGCCGGCACGGACCGGCTTCAGGCCCTCCAGCGACTTGGTGACCCAGTCGATGTCAAGCAGTTCTTCGTGCGCGATCTCGAGAGATGCGCCCGGGACACCGGCGGCGATGCGGATGCGATTTTCGATGTCGCCCGCGTTGGCGGCGTCCGTATAAACGGAGATTTCCTCCGTCTCCTCCGCTTCGTCGATCTCGAAGACGGCAAGGGCGAGGCCGTCATCCTCGAATTCGTGTTCCAGCAAGCTGAAAAGCGTGGTCGACTCCGGTCGCGTGGCGATGAAATGCAGGCGTGTCTGGGCCACGGCGAGCAGTCTCAGCCCGCCGCCAGGCGCTTGAGTTTCGCGATCGCGTTCTCGGGGTTCTCGCCATAGGCAATGGTTCCGGCAAAGTCGCCGGCGCGATCGAGCAGCATCACGGACGCCGTGTGATCCATCGTGTAGTCACCGTTCTCCAGGTCGACCTTCTTCCAGTAGATGCCGAATGACTTCACCATCGCCAGCACCTTCTCGGGCTCCCCGGAGATGCCGGTGATGCGGTCCGAGACGTTCGTGACGTAGGAACCGATCACTTCAGGCGTGTCGCGCTCGGGGTCGACCGTCACGAAGAAGGCGTTGATGTCCTTGCCTTCGTCGCCGAGCTGCTTCAGCCAGCCGTCGAGCTCAAAAAGCGTCGTCGGGCAGACTTCCGGGCAGTGGGTGAAGCCGAAGAAGACGGCACTCGGCGTGCCGCGGAACGCTGCTTCGGTGATCTCTGCGCCGTCCTGGTCGACGAGGGTGAAGGGGGCGCCGTAGGCCTCACCGGCATTCTGGCCGCGATACCAGTCGAAGGCCAGCCAGCCGACGCCGGCCACCATGATCA
Source organism: Mesorhizobium sp. DxT (assembly GCF_058448885.1). Classification (NCBI taxonomy): domain Bacteria; kingdom Pseudomonadati; phylum Pseudomonadota; class Alphaproteobacteria; order Hyphomicrobiales; family Phyllobacteriaceae; genus Mesorhizobium; species Mesorhizobium sp. DxT. The sequence goes on from NZ_JBZFLJ010000007.1 coordinate 109,148, forward strand.
GGAGTATGCCGACGAGGATCGATCGCATCATGATGATTGAAGTCCCTGAGAGTTGGTCTGGCCGTGCGCCGGGTCAGAAACACCAGGCAAGGCCCGATTCGACCAATGCCATGAAGATTGCCGGGGCGTGCTCCAGCCAGCCCGCGAAAGCAAGGCCCATCGCCGCCGCGAGTGCGACAGCGGCCAGCGCGAGCGCCGCGGGGCGCACGAAGGGATGACTGAAACCAGACATATGCGTGTGATACTCCCTCCGCCCGATGCGCGAAAGATGTCAACTTGCCGCGAACGGATGGCTCACGGAACTATGATCTGAAGCGGTAAGGCTGCGTGTGAAGGATTGAGCCGCGCGAGGGCGCGCGCTAATGGCTTTGTCATGGCTCCAAGTCTTCCCAAGGATTCCGACCCGCGCATTCACACCACGGCAGAGCTGAAAGGGTGTCGGCTTGGCCGTTATGTTGCGGTCGCCGAACGCGTGATCCTTAGGGAGGTCTCCGTGGGCGACTATTCCTATTTCGAGCGTCACGGTGAGGCGATCTACACGAGGATCGGCAAGTTCTGCTCGATTGCGGCCAATGTGCGCCTCAACGCGCTCGAACATCCGCTGGAGCGTATCACAACGCACAAGGTCACATACCGGCCGAACGAGTATTTCAACTATCTCGGCGTCGATCAGGACTTTCGCGAGCGCAGGCGGGCGCGGCCCGTGACGATCGGCAATGACGTCTGGATCGGCCACGGGGCGGTGGTCATGCCGGGCGTGACCATCGGCGACGGCGCCGTCATTGGCGCCAATGCGGTGGTTACCCGGGACGTGTCCGCGTACGAGATCGTTGCCGGGGTGCCGGCGAAGCGGATCAGGATGCGTTTCGAACCGGAGATATCGGCCCGGCTGCAGGCCCTGGCCTGGTGGGACTGGCCCGCCGAGAAGCTGGCCGAGGCTGTGCCGGATATGCAGGCAATGGATGCCGAAGCTTTCCTTGCTCGGTGGGGCGGCTGATATTCTTTCGCCCATCAAGATAAAATTTGATTTGTATTTTATGTAGTAACCATACCGGTTATCGATAACAGATCATTTGTAGGCGTCGTTAAAGAATTGATGCACTTACTGGTTGTATTTCTCGCGCATAAGTGGCTTTCTTGTTTTCGGAGATAGGCCGAAGGAAGCGGAGGGACTTCAAGACAAGGGAGAAGTGTCATGAAGAAGTTCACCGCATTTGCTACCGTTGCACTCGTTTGCTCGTTCGCCTCCGTCTCGGCCGAAGCCGGCGGTTGGGGCGGGAGCCGGGGCAACAACCAGTCGAGCGGGCTCATCAACGTCTCGCCGACGGTTCGCACCGGTGACCTCAACGTGCTGAGGGGAATCGGCATCCTCAACAACTCGCCGATCCTGTCCGGCAACAATCTCGGACTGGGCATCCTCGGCAACGGAACCGGCCTGCTCAACAATGTGATTACCGCGCCCGAACGCAATCGCCGCGGACATCGGCGCTAGGCCGCGCCTTTTTGGGGGCAGGGGATCGTCTCCTGCCTCCTCTTTTGCGATATGAAGGCCGCTATAGCTTTCTGGTTGCGGCGAGCTGCACGTCGACCGTGCGCTTCTCAATGTCGTAGAGCGTTATCCGGTGGCGCTTCAGGTCGACGCGGAGCACCAAGTTCAGGTTTTCGTTGGCTTGCCATGCAGCCTCGCCGTAGAGGCCGTACAGCATTTCCCGGTTGCCGATGGCGAGATTGTCGCGGCGCTCGTCGAATATGCCTGTCGAGAACAAGATCGACGGTGTGGCCTGATAGCCCAGTTCTGCCTCGGCGCGACGCACCCATACCGCAACGGGATCGTCAGTCGACGTCGTGTCATAGCCGGCACGCAGCTTGCCGCGCAGCGAAAAGCCGGCCGGCAAAGGGGTCGCACCGGTGACTTCGAGCACCGGGCGTATTTCGCTGAACCCATTGTCGGGCAGTTGCAGCACCTCGAAGCCCAAGGCTGCGGAAATGCTGGCCTTGTTTTCGAATGTGTGTGCGCCGTGGAGCTTCACGGCATGCTCGAGCAAAAGCAATTCGGAAAGCGGATCCAACGCATGGGTCCGGCGAAGCCCCGTCGTCATCGATGCGCCGTAGCTGATCGGCCCTTTGGTCCGCGTTAGCGTCGCGCCGAGGCGCAGCCGATCACGATCCGGGTCGAGCGCTGCCGGAAGCAGCAGGTCGTCCTGAAAACGGGTTCGGCCCGCGAATTCGCGTGCGGCGGCGGCTTCAAGCACAAGCACGGTAGCGGGAGCGACGAGCCGACCAGCCTGAACTGCCCCGACCAGCACAGTCTTTCGCGTGCGCGTGCCAAGGATGAAATCCTCGACCGCGAAATCGTCGCCGTCAGAAAACGTTCTTATCGACAGGCTGCCTCGAAGTTCGAGCGTGTCGGATACCCTTGCGGTGGTCTCGGCGCCGATGCCGAAGGTCGCGTCGTCTTCGAAATCGTAAGTATCGAAGCGACGGAGCTCCATATCGGCCGTGAGTTTGGTGGAGCCGAGATCGTGGGCGACGGTGTGCTCCAGCGCGCCGCGCAGCTCCGTGTACCAGTCGGCCAGTGCCAGCGGCCCATCAAGTGCGTTCGTCGTGTGGTGGCGCGCGAGCGTGAACGTGAGCTTCGGCGAAGCCGCGTTCTCGCCCGCGCTGGCGTCCACCGTCATGAGCCCCAATGCGGCAGACGCAATCGTGATCGGCCGGATGAGACGCACTATAACCTCCCGAGCGCGAAGGCGCCCCTTCCGCCGCGGGGGTGGGTGTGACGGAAGGGGCCCGGAGGTAAACCGCCCGGAAGCGGAAGGTACAGGCACCATTGCCTGCACGACGGAGATTACGCCGACGCTCGCAAAAGTTTAAGAAAAATCTTCTGCACTTTTTGGGTGTATGTGGTTGTGCTCGTAACCCAGGTCAGGCCGCGCTTACGAAGCCGTCCAGCACGCGTTTCTGGCCCGCCTTGTCGAAGTCGATGGTCAGCTTGTTGCCTTCGATCGCAGCGATGTTGCCGTTTCCGAACTTCTGGTGGAACACCCGGTCGCCCACTTTGAACGCGGAAGGGGAGTCCGAGACCGACTTGGCGACGAGTTCGCCTTCGATGGTGCGGCCCTTCACGCTGGTGCGGCCGGCTCCGTAGCCGGAATCCACCTCGCCATAGCCGATCCGCTCGACCGAGTGGCCCGAGCGCGAACCCCAGTTGCGGTCGGTCGCTTCAGTGCGGTTCTGCTGCGCGCGCTGCCAGCCCGGCGTTGCGTAGGTGTTGGAGAAGGAGCCGCTCTGGCCGACATTGTCGAAGCGCGACGCGCCGTAGGGGTTTTGTCGCCCCGCCTGCCGCTCACCGAAGCTGCCCGTGCCGTAGCCGCCATAAGACGAGCCGGTCTCGGCCACCTCGACATGGGCTTCCGGCAATTCGTCTAGGAATCGCGATGGGATGGTCGACTGCCAAAGGCCGTGAATGCGCCTGTTGGAGGTGAACCAGAGGTGCAGGTTCTTCTTGGCGCGGGTCAGGCCGACATAGGCGAGGCGCCGCTCTTCCTCCAACCCCGAGCGGCCGCCTTCATCCAGCGCGCGCTGGTGCGGAAACAGGCCTTCCTCCCAGCCCGGCAGGAACACCGTGTCGAATTCGAGCCCCTTGGCTGAATGCAGCGTCATGATATTGACGGCATCCATCTCCTCGTTCTGCTCGGAATCCATGACCAGGGCGACATGCTCCAGGAAACCGCGCAGCGATTCATATTCCTCCATGGAGCGGATCAGCTCCTTGAGGTTTTCGAGCCGGCCCGGCGCTTCAGCCGAGCGGTCGTTCTTCCACATTTCCGTGTAGCCGGACTCTTCGAGGATGGTTTCGGCGAGTTCGGTATGCGGTGTGTTGTCGAGCAGGCCCTGCCAGCGCGCGAAGTTGGCCGCGACCTCGCGGAGCGCCGCGCGCGGCTTGGGCTTCATCTCGTCGCTTTCGGCGAGCTTGGTGGCGGCCTCCAGCATCGGCACGCGCAAGGCCCGGGAGGTGTCGTGAACCTGGCGGATGGCGGCTTCGCCCAGCCCCCGCTTGGGTACGTTGACGATGCGCTCGAAGGCGAGGTCGTCGGCACCCTGGGCCACGACGCGGAAATAGGCCATCGCGTCGCGGATTTCCTGCCGTTCGTAGAAGCGCGGACCGCCGATGACGCGGTAGTTCAGGCCCAGCGTGACGAAGCGGTCCTCGAATTCGCGCATCTGGAAGGAGGCGCGGACCAGGATCGCCATGTCGTTGAGCTTATGTTGCCGGCGCTGAAGCGCCTCGATTTCCTCGCCGACCGCGCGGGCTTCTTCTTCCGAATCCCAAGCCGCGTGAACCATTACCTTGGCGTCGTCGGCATCGGCCTTTTCGGTGAACAGCGTCTTGCCCAGCCGCCCTTCGTTATGCGCGATCAGGTGGGAGGCCGCGCCGAGGATATGCGCGGTGGAGCGGTAGTTGCGTTCAAGCCGGATGACGGCCGCGCCCGGAAAGTCCTTTTCGAAGCGCAGGATGTTGTCGACCTCGGCGCCGCGCCAGCCGTAGATCGACTGATCGTCGTCGCCTACACAACAGATATTGATCTGTTGGGTCGGTCTGTTCTCGCTCACGGGCCGCTCCGCGCCTGACGGCGCTGGCCCTCCGCGGGGGCCTTGCATCGGCTCGGACGGACGGTCATCCTTGCGGCCTTCGGCCGGCACGGCAGCACCGCGTTTTGTCTCAGGCCTCTGGGCGAGCAGCCGCAGCCACATATACTGGGCGGTGTTGGTGTCCTGATACTCGTCGACCAGGATGTATTTGAACTTGGCGTGATATTCGCGCAGCACGTCGGGGTGCTGGCGGAAGATGCGGATCGGGTGGCACAGCAGGTCGCCGAAATCGCAGGCGTTCAGCGTGTGGAGCCGGTCCTGGTAAGCTCTGTAAAGCTCGCGGCCCTTGCCATTTGCGAAGGCTCGGGCGTCGCCTTCTGCGATCTCCTCGGGGCCGAGGCCCTTGTTCTTCCAGCCGTCGATCATCTGCGCGAACTGGCGCGCCGGCCAGCGCTTGTCGTCCAGCCCCTCGGCCTGGATCAACTGCTTGATTAGGCGAATGACATCATCGGTGTCGAGGATCGTGAAGTCCGAGCGCAGCCCTGCCAGTTCGGCATGACGGCGCAGAAGCTTGACGCCGATGGAGTGGAACGTACCCAGCCACGGCATGCCTTCCACCGCTTCACCGACCAGCGCGCCGATGCGCTGCTTCATCTCGCGCGCGGCCTTGTTGGTAAAGGTGACGGCGAGGATCTGGCTCGGCCAGGCGCGGCCGGTGGCGAGGATATGCGCGATGCGGGTGGTGAGCACGCGGGTCTTGCCGGTGCCGGCACCTGCCAGCACGAGGACCGGGCCTTCCGTGGTCTCGACCGCAAGACGCTGCTCTGGGTTCAGCCCGGTCAGATAGTCGGGCGCGCGATGGGCCGAGCGCGCGGCCATGGCACGCGCGGCGATGCCGCCGCCGGCAGGTGGCGCGGCAGCCTGACCCTTCGAGCGCGGCGCATCGTCCTCGTCGAAGAAAGGAATATCGTCGGGAAATCCGGACATCTCACGGGAATGTAGTGATTCGGGGGCGAAAGACCAGCGTTCCCGTAACGTTCATGCAAGATGAGGCTTTCGAACCCTTGGCGGGAATGCCGGGTCGCGCTATCGTTGTCGCGGGCTGGAGATGGCCCGCAGTCCGCGCCCGCAAGGGTCTGGCGAACATCTCTAAAAACCTTCCAATCCGGTTTTCCATCCGGCGAAGGCATCGGCAATGCGGACACTGATGAAGCCAATCGCCGGCTGAAAAGGACCGGAAATCATGCGCACCTACCGCGATGCCAAGGCCATGGCGAAAGCCATGCGCGAGGCGCTTGCCGAGCGGAAGCTGGATATACAGCACAGCGAGGCACTGGAAATCGTGGCCCGTCAGTTCGGGCTCGATACGTGGAATATTCTATCTGCCAAAATTGCCGAAGGCGAAGGGACGGCGACAAAGCCGGATGCGATCGCCTACGAACAGGCAATTCCGATCGTGCGTATCTTCGACGTGACCAAGGCGCACGAGTTCTATCTCGACTTCCTCGGCTTCTCGGTGGACTGGGAACACCGGTTCGGGGAGAATTTTCCGCTCTACACGCAGGTATCGCGCGGCGATCTGAAGCTGCATCTTTCGGAACATGCCGGCGATGCCACGCCTGGCGGCAACATGGTCATCTACATGGAGGGCATTCGCGCCTTCCATGCCGAACTCCTCGCCAAGGACTACCGCTACATGCGGCCGGGGCTCGAGAAGCAGGAGTGGGGCCTCGAGGTTACGGTCATCGACCCATTCAACAACCGCATGCGGTTCATTGAACGTCAGGCAGGCTGACGGGAAATCCACATTGGCGGGTGCCGGCTGTCCGGCGCCCGTCAGTATGCGGTGTCGGGCTCGTCCCGCCTGGCGCGCAGATGGCGGGCCTCCATCAGAATGCGACGCGCATAGATGACGTCGATGGGGATCGGCTGGCGCAGTCGCCGGATGTCTTGGAGTTCTTGCTCCACCAATCTCTGGGCGCGCCGCAGATCGTGATCGGTGTAGGCTTCATCCAGCGCCACCGCGCAAGCAAAGTGGGCCACGTCGCCGGTGATGCCGTCGTGCATGATTTCTCTTCTCCGACCATTCCCCGTCGGACTCGCGCCGTTGTGAGTCGCCCCTGCCTCCGATTGTGGAAGTGTCCGGCGCACGATCAAGGCGGGTGAGGGGATGAAGCTGTGCAAAGGCCGTCAGGGTTAATCGTTGCCTAACGGCGTCTCGGCGTGTTCCGGTGGCGTCAGCCGGCCTTGCGGCGGATGCCGATCGAGCGGCCCGCGCGCTCCGGGACCGGCAGGTTCGCATGTGCGGCTCGCATCGCCTCGATGTTGGCAAGAACATCTGGCGGGAAGGGGCAGACTTTGGGGCCGCTCATGTCGATATGCAGCGTAAGCACTTCCGATGTCGCGGCGAGCCAACCGTCGGCGTGATGCAGTTCCTGGAAAACGTGAAAGCGCTTCTCGTCGTGGTCGAGCATCTGGAAGGTGGAGGTGACCTTGTCGCCGAGGTGCAGTTCGCGGACGTAGCAGACGTGGATCTCTGCGGTGTAGGTTGTCAGTCGCCGCTCGCCTGCATATTTCGGCCCCATGCCCAGCAGTTCGAAGGCTTCGTCGGCGCAACGGTCGAACAGGACGTTGTAGTAGGCCATGTTCATGTGGCCGTTATAATCGATCCAGTCCTTCTCGACCTCGAGAACGCGCGAGACGAAAGGGGCGGGACTGGCCATTGCTTATTCCTGTCGTTTGGGGCGAGGCCGTGTCCGGATCGCTGGACAAAGGCCACGCCATTTGCATGCTGCCGACAGAGAAGACCAAAGGGCGTACGGAGACAAGGTCGACGGTCGCCCATCCACGGAGGAAAGTTCATGGCCCTTGCCGATCTGCAACCCGTTGCGCGCAACGATGCCGGTAGCGCAGCCGTCGTCGGCATCCTCAAGCAGCGCTTCGGCGAGCGCTTCCAGACGGGCCATGCGATTCGCGGCCAGCATGCGCACACCACTACCTACATTCCCTCACAGCTTCCCGACGGCGTGGTGTTTCCGCATTCGACCGAGGAAGTGCAGGAGATCGTGCGGGTCTGCGGTGAGCATCGCGTGCCGGTCATCCCGTTCGGGACCGGCACGTCGCTCGAAGGCCATGTCAACGCGCCCGGTGGCGGCATCTGCATCGACCTGATGCAGATGAACAAGGTGCTGGCCGTGCATGCCGAGGATCTCGACTGCACCATCGAGCCCGGCGTCACGCGCGAGGAGCTCAACACCTATCTGCGTGACACCGGCCTGTTCTTCCCGATCGATCCCGGCGCCAATGCCAGCCTCGGCGGCATGGCCTCCACCCGTGCCTCCGGCACCAACGCTGTACGCTACGGCACGATGCGGGAGAACGTGCTTTCGCTGACTGCGGTCATGGCCGACGGGCGGGCGATCACCACGGCCAAACGGGCGCGCAAGTCGTCGGCCGGCTACGACCTCACCCGGCTGCTCATCGGCTCCGAAGGGACTCTGGGCGTCATCACCGGGTTGACGCTGAAGCTCTACGGCATCCCGCAGGCGATCTCGGGCGGGGTCTGCCCGTTCCCGTCGGTCGATGCGGCCTGCAACGCTGTCATCACCACAATCCAGATGGGCGTGCCGGTGGCGCGCATCGAGCTGGTCAACGCGCTGTGCATGCGGGCCCTCAACAGCTACGCAAAGCTCGACTATCCCGAGACGCCCTGCCTGTTCCTGGAATTCCATGGCACGGACGCAGGTGTCCGCGAGCAGGCGGAGACGTTCGGCGAGATCGCTGCGGAGTTCGGCGGCGGTTCGTTCCAGTGGACCAACGTAGCCGAGGAGCGGACGAAGCTCTGGAAGGCGCGGCACGAAGCCTATTGGGCCGGCCTTTCGCTGAAGCCCGGCGCGACCTCCCTGTCGACCGATGTCTGCGTGCCGATCTCGCGACTTGCCGAATGCATCAACGAGACCGAGGAAGACATAGCGCGTTCTGGACTGATTGCACCCATCGTGGGGCATGTCGGAGACGGCAACTTCCACGTCATGGTGCTGATGGACCGCGACGACCCGAAGCAGATCGAAGCGACGGAAGCCTTCGTGGCACGCCTCAACATGCGCGCGATCGCAATGGACGGCACCTGCACCGGCGAGCACGGGGTGGGACAGGGCAAGATCGCCTTCCTGCCGCACGAACTTGGTGCGGGCGTCGATTTCATGCGTTCGATTAAGCAGGCGCTCGACCCGGACAACATCATGAATCCGGGCAAGGTGCTGCCGTTGCGCGCCTAGCATCGCCAGGTCGCCACTTTATCGACACCGTAATGCAGCTAAACTGCACTGCGGCTTAGGGAATCCGGCGGGAGAAAGAGACTGGCCCGATTATTCGTCGCCATAGGAGGGTTGATCGTACTGGTGCTGACTGCGGCGCTGGTGTTGCCCTACTTCGTCGACTGGACCAGTTACCGCGCCGATTTCGAACGTGAAGCAAGCCGTATCCTCGGGCGCGAGGTGAAGGTGGAGGGAAGCGTCAGCGCGCGGCTGCTGCCGTTCCCGTCCGTCACATTCGCCGATGTCGTCGTTGCAGGTGTCGAACCCGGCGATGAGGCAATGACGGTCGAGACTTTCTCGATGGACGCCGAACTGGCGCCTTTCATGCGCGGCGAGCTTCACATCTTCGACATGCGGCTGGTGAGGCCCTCGGCGACGATTGCGGTCGCCGAGGACGGAACGGTCGACTGGTCGGTGCGCCCGTCGTCGCCTGTCGATGCGAGCAACATCTCCCTTGAAAAGCTGACGATCACGGAGGGCAGGGTGGATGTGCGCCACGCCGCAAGCGGCCGCACGCACAGCCTGACCGAGATCAACGCCGACGTGTCGGCGCGCGCGCTGACGGGCCCCTGGCGCATGGAAGGCTCCATGCGGCTAGACGGGATGCGCACGGCGCTTTCGGCCTCGACAGGCTCAGTCGATGCAGACGGCCGCATGCGGATGCGGCTCGTCGCCAATCCGGAGCGCTACCCGCTTTCTCTCGAGGCCGATGGCAGCGTTCGCATCGCCGACAGCGGTTTGCACTACGCGGGCGAGTTCAAGCTCAACGCCGCCGGGCAGATTGCCGAGCAAAGCGACGCAGGCGCGCCGCCGCCACCGGCCTATCGCGTCACCGGCGACTTCGACTTCGATCACGAAGCGCTCGACATCGAGACGTTCCGGTTCGCGACCGGACCGTTGGAGGACCCTTACACGGCGGAGGGTTCTGCCCGGTTCGCGCTCGGCGCCGAACCGCGCTTCGACATCACCGCCGATGGTGCTCAGATCAGGTTCGAGGATGCAGCGGGCGCGGAAAGCGCGGCCGGCATTGACCTCGAGCAACGGCTGACAGCGCTGCACGAGTTCCTGCTCGATATGCCCCGGCCTCAGATCCCCGGGCGGATCGCCGTCAAGCTGCCGGCCATCGTCGCTGGCGACACGACGATCCGCGACGTGCATCTTTCTGCCGAGCCTTCGGAGGCCGGCTGGGCGGTCGGTTCACTGGGCGCGACTTTGCCGGGCCGCGCGACTCTGGAGGCCAGCGGCGACCTCGTCGTCGGCGACGAGCTGGATTTCGAGGGCTCGCTGCTCCTTGCCGTCGGCCAGCCTTCCGGTTTCGCGGCCTGGCTTGCACGGGACGTCGACGAAGCCATCCGGCGGCTGCCGGCAGCAGGCTTCAGCGCACAGGTGAAGCTCAACCGTGAACGCCAGCTCTTTCGCGATCTCGAACTGGTGCTTGGCGATGCCAAGTTCCGCGGCGAGATCGACAGTCTGACACCCGTCGGCCAGAAGCCGTCGATGACGTTGCGCCTCGACGGTGACAGGCTGGATGTGGAAGGCATGACCGCGTTTGCCTCGCTCTTCGTCAGCGATGGCGGTCGCACGCGCCTTGCCGACCGCGATCTCACCTTCGAGATCGAGGCCGGGCCTGTGACGGCCGCGGGCATGACGGCCGAAACGCTGGATACCGCGTTGCGGCTCAGGGACGGCCGACTGGAGATTGACCGGCTGTCGGTCGGCGGGCTTGCGGGCGCCAATATCAGCGCGACCGGCTCGATCAAGGATTTTGAGACAGATCCGGCCGGCAATCTCGATGCGACAGTGATTGCCGCAGACCTTGAGCCGCTGGCTGCGGCGCTGACCGAGCGCTTTCCGGAAAGCCGCATTGCCTCGGAGATGGCTCGGCGCGCGGCGTCGTTCCCCGGCCTGCTCGAGGACGCGTCGATCCGCATCGTCACAAGTTCGGCCGCAAGCGGCGATGGCACCAACGGCCTGGCATTGAGCGCCACAGGGGAAGCGGGCGGCACGGAATTTTCGCTGACGGCATCGGCGCGCGACTTGCGGCAAGCGCTGGAGCGTATGCCGATGGCGCTGGAGCTGACGGCGCGAAACGAGGATGCCCAGGCGCTCTACGCCCATGCAGGCCTTACGGTGCTGCCTTTGGGCCTAGTCGGTGCCGGTGAGGTATCGTTGCGTTTCAACGGCGTTCCGGAGGAGGGCGGTCCCACCCGCCTTGCCTTTACCGGCGACGGGTTGGAGCTGGTCTTCGAGGGACAGTCGGGCGCTAGCGAAAAGGGACTTTCGGCATCCGGCGACCTGACGGTGACTGCGGAGGATCTGGAGCCCTGGCTTGTCACCGGAGGCATCGTTCTGCCCGGTGGCGCGATGGGCCTGCCGGTGGACATGTCGTCTAAGCTGGATGTTGATGGCGGGGTCTTCGTCCTTTCTGGTATCGGCGGCGATATTGCCGGCTCCAAGGTGGGCGGCGATGTCAACGCGCAGATGCGCGACGGGCTACCCCACCTGACGGGCTCGCTAGCGCTGCAGTCGTTCGATCTTGCCTCCGTCGCGGAACTGGCAACAGGGGCTGCAGCACTTGAGGGTGATGGCGAAAGCTGGCCGTCCGCGCCGTTCGCACAGCGTGTGGCGACCCCGCTAACAGCCGAACTCGAACTCGCGGTCGAGCGCCTGCATGCCGGCTGGCTCGCCCAGGCGGACGATGCGCGAATGACACTCCGGATCGGCACGGACGGCGTTGCGCTGTCCGACGCCCGGGCGACTGTTTATGGCGGGACCATGTCCGGACTGCTCGATTTCAAGAATGATGGCGGAACAGGTCTTCTTTCCGGTCAGTTGAAGCTGGAAGGTGCCGGTATCGCCAACATTCTCGGCGATACCGGGCTCGAGGGCACCGCGGACCTGACGGCAACGCTGACAGCCAGCGGCAAGTCGGTGGATGCGGTCATTTCCGCTCTGGCAGGTTCAGGGACGGTGACCGTGAACGAAGTCGCCATCGAAGGGGTCGCGCCGCAGGTGTTCGCAGCGCTGCTGGAGCAGGCCGACAGGATCGGACCGGAGATCGATGCGGCCGCGGTTGCCGGTTTCGCGACGGATATGGTGCGGCAGGGAACGTTCCGCGCGCCCCGCGCCGACCTCGCCTTCACCGTTGCCAGCGGCGCGGTGCGCGCCCCGCCGCTCAGGCTGGAGACGGACGAAGCCACATTTGCAGGAGAAGTTCGCGCCGACATCGGCGCGCAAACTGTTGGCGCGGAGGCGACGCTCACCTTCAAGCCGGGCGTCGAGGCGCTGGTCGGATCCGACCCCGCGGTGCGTTTCGTTGCTGCCGGACCGCTGGGCGATATAGGCGTTACGGTCGACACCGAGCCGCTGGCGCAATTTCTGACCCAGCGCGCGCTGGAGCGGGAGCAGCAGCGGGTTGAGGCGATGCAGGCGGCGTTGCTCGAAAAGCAGCGCCACCGCCGCGAGGTGCGTTACTACGCGGCGCTTTCGCAAGAGCGCGACCGCGCCGCCGAAGAAGCCCGCCGCGATGCCGAGGAAGCCGAGCGGCGAGCCCGCGAGCTGCGGCTACTCGACGAGGAAGCTGACAAGCGGGCAGCGGAAGAAGAAGCGCTGCGGGCGCAAGAGCTGGAGCGGGCCGCCGAGGAACAACGTCGTGCCGCAGAGGAAGCCGAAGCGCAGCGTCGCGCTGACGAGGAAGCAAGGCGGCAGGAAGAGGAAGCCGAACGTCGGCGCCTGGAAGAGCAATCACGGAGCGAGGCGGAAGACCGCCGGCGTGCAGAACACGAGCGGTTGCGCAGCGAGGTCGAGGCCTTGCTGGGCGCGCGCGAGACGGCGCCCGCGCCGGCCGATCCCGATAGCATCGAGCGACAACCGCTTCAGCCGCCGCCGGTTGTCGATGTAACGCCCCGACCGGCTCCGCGCGCACAGCCCGAGCAGCCAAGCGCAACGCCGGGCGTGTTTTCGGAAGGAAATCTCTCGGTCGATGGGCTGATGCGGCTGTTCGACGAGTAGCGCTGACAACCCGATTCAATCGCGGTTCAGGCTCGCGCCCTGACGGCTTCGAGCACGAACAGCCGCAATGCGGATGAGAGGTTGGTGCTGCGCGGTCTCGCTTCGTCTATCTCGCCGACGAGGCGCGCAAGCGGCAAGCCGCGCTTGTCGGCGATGCTGTGCAGTTCGTCGTAAAAAGGCTGCTCGATCGAGAAGCTGGTGCGATGACCTCTGATCGACACCGACCGTTTGACAACCGAAGTCACCGCTGGCCGTCCGGCCTGGGTGGTTCACGACGATGCGCTTCGTGTGCGGCCTCTTCCCGCTGGCCGATTGCCTCGTTCGCTTGACGCTCCGCCTTCGTTCTGCCGTGACGGATGCGGTTTTCCTCGGCTGCTCGTTCCTTCTCGCGGCGCGCCTTTTGTTTGCGGGCCATGCGGAGGCTGACGATCTCGGCCATCGGGATTTATTTCTTGCGGAACGCGTCCAGAGAAACGACATCGGCCGATTTCGCCGGTTCCTTGTCTTCCTCCGCGCCTTCGTCGCCCGCTACAGGCTCGGGCTCCTTGCGCTTTTTCTCCGCCTTCTTGCCGCCGATCACCGCGACAGGCGGTTCGGCTGCCTCCGTAGCCGGCGCTTCCTCTGCACCGGCTTCGTCTTCGGCCGGCTGCTCGACGTAGAATTCGAGCTCGAAATTGACCGAGGGATCGTAGAAGCCGCGCACGGCGGAATAGGGGATTTCGAGCTTTTCGGGCACGTCGGAGAACGACAGGCCGACCTCGAAACCGGAATCGGTGACTTTAAGGTCCCAGTACTGAAACTGAAGCACGATTGTCATCTGTTCGGGGTACCGTTCACGCAACCGACTGGAGACCCGGACACCGGGCGCGCCGGTCAGGAAGGTGATGAAGAAATGGTGGTTGCCCGGCAGGCCGGTCCGCGCCACCTCGCCCAGCACCTTACGCATAACGCCGCGCAGCGCCTCCTGGGTGAGGATGTCATAACGGATGTGGTCGTCAGCCATGGGGCCGGGTTTCCCTGAATCGAACGGCAAAGGTGTAATCAAGCTTGGGGCGCGCGTAAACCGCATATAGCGTAACGCAGCGTCCGGGCGAGTGGGAAACTCGGAAAGCGTTCAGTTTCGGCGGGCGTAGGCCCTGAGGAACATGCGTACCGCGCGGGCCGATGCCTGTTCCAGATCGTCCTCCGACAGCTTGTCGCCGAATATCAGGGGCAGTTGCAGGTCAGAGCTGGTCAGTGCCAGAAACTGCCGGGCGGCGGCGTCCGGATCGTCGATCTCCAGCCAGCCGGCATGGGCGAGGCGCGCGAAACGGGCGGCGAGCGCGTCCCACACGCGGGCGGGGCCATTCTCACGCCAGTCGGAAAAAAGCTCCGGATAGCGCTCGCCCTCGTTCTGCAGCAGGCGCCGCAGGAAGCGGCCGTCGCGGTCGCACAGGCAGTTGCGGTTGAGGCGAATGGCGAATGCGGTGAGATCGGCCTGCAGATCCTGCGGGTGGTCGGGAAAGGTAGCCAGTACAGAAAACGCCCTGGCGTTGCAGCGTTCAGTGATCTCGCGGACCACTGCGACCAGCAGGCTCTCCTTGTCGCGGTGGTGATTGTAGACCGTCTGCCTCGAAACGCCGGCTTCAGCGGCGATCAGGTCGATATTGGCTCCGGCAAAGCCCTCGCGGCAGAAGACGGTCGCCGCCGCCTCGATCATGGAGTGGCGTTTGGCGGCGTGTCCGCGTGGCGGGAGAGTGTCAGGAGCAATCACGGGCGGCATGATTTCTATATAGAGCTGGTTGACGATTTAGACAACACTGTCTAAAAATCTTGACTTACGCGACGGAGGCTGCAGCGGGGGGAGGCCGCGCTTCCGTTCAACCTCCCGGTGCGACGGGCTTGCCGCCGCCATCTTCGAAAGAGCTAGACAATGCAATTCTCCTTTATCCGGCTCGCGCTCGTGCTCGGCCTGCTGACGGCCATCGGCCCGTTCGCCATCGACATGTATCTGCCGGCACTGCCGACGATCGGCGAGGATCTGGGCGCCGGCACGGTGCCCGTGCAGATGAGCCTGCTGGTCTTCTTTCTCTCGATGGGATTCGCCCAGATCATCGTGGGCCCCATCTCGGACATGATGGGCCGCAAGGCGCCTCTCTATTTCAGCCTCGTGCTGTTTGCCATCGGCAGCGTCGGCGCGGCGCTGGCTGTCGATATCAGCTGGCTGATCGCGTTCCGCTTCATACAGGGGCTCGGTGCGTCGGCCGGCATGGTGGTACCGCGCGCCGTGGTCCGCGACCTGCACACGGGCGTCGAGGCCGCGCGCCTGATGTCGCTGCTGATGCTGGTCTTCTCGATCTCTCCGATCCTGGCGCCGCTGGTCGGCAGCATCATCATCGAGAGCTTCGGCTGGCGGGCAATCTTCTGGGCCGTGACGCTTGCTGCGGCCATCGGCATCGTGCTGATGATCGGCGCGCTCGATGAGACCCGACCGCCGGAGCAGTGCGGCGGCAGTTCGTTCCGGGGTACCATCGCCGGCTATCGTCTCCTGCTGCGTGACCGTTCGTTCGTTGGCCTCAGCCTGATCGGCGGCTTCGGCATATCGAGCTTCTTTGTCTATCTGTCGAATTCGTCCTTCGTGCTCATCAACCACTACGGGCTGACGCCGACGCTCTACAGCGTGTTCTTTTCGATGAACGCCGTGGCCTTCTTTGCCATGTCGCAGCTTACCGGAACGCTCACCGAGCGATTTGGCCTTCGCCGCGTGGTGCGGGTGGCGGTTGCGGCCTATGCGACGATCATGGTTGCCATGCTTGCAGTGATGGCCAGCGGCCCGCAGTCGCTGTGGGTGATGTCGACGTTCCTGTTCTTCGGATACGGCTTCCTCGGCCTCGTGATTCCGACCACCTCGGTGCTGGCGATGGAAGAGCATGGCGAGATCGCAGGCACAGCCTCGGCCCTGATGGGAACGCTGCATTTCGCCACCGGCGCTGCCGCGATGGCCGTAGCGGGGCTGTTTTTCGACGGTTCCCCGCTGCCGATGGTGATCGGCATCACGGCCTGTGCCGTGATCGCGCTGGGCTTCACGCAGGCCACGCTGGGCAATCGCTCGCCCATTCGCCAACCCGCCGAATAGGCCGGGCGTGGTGCCGCCAAACAAAAGGGCGCGGCATGGCCGCGCCCTCTTTTTGCAGAAATGGTGCAGGCCTGTCCTGCAACTCAGGCAGGCACGGGTTCCCGCTCGCACTGAAGCTGCGCCATCGCCTCGTACTGGCTGAGGAACACGCCGCCTTCGAGTTCTTCCAGGAAATGCGACCGCTTGAGGCGGTCCATGACGGGACCCTTGACCTCGGACAGGTGCAACGTGATTCCGCCGTCGCGCAGCCGGCGGTTGATCTCTTCCAGGCTTTCGAGTGCCGAGGCGTCGATGGCATTGACCGCCGAGCACATCAGCACGACGTGGCGAAGCTGCGGGCGCTGGGCGACCAGCTCGGCGATGCGGTCTTCCAGGTAGCGGCTGTTGGCGAAGTAAAGGCTTTCGTCGACGCGCACGGACAGCACGTCCTGGCAGGTGACGACCTCATGCCGCTCAATGTTGCGAAAATGCTCGGTGCCCGCGACCTGCCCGACCACGGCCATATGGGGGCGCGACGTGCGGTAGAGATGCAGCACCAGCGACAGTCCCACGCCCATGACGATGCCGACCTCGACGCCGAGAAAGAGTGTGCCGGCAACCGTTGCCGCCATCGCCGAGAAATCAGCCTTCGAATAGATCCAGACACGGCGGATCGCGCCGAGATCGACGAGGGAGAGAACGGCGACGATGATGGTCGCGGCAAGCGTCGCCTGCGGCAGGTCGGTGAGCAGCGGTGTGAGGAACAGCGTGGCCAGTGCTATCGAGACGGCGGTGAAGATGCCGGCCGCCTGCGTTTCGGCACCCGCGTCGAAGTTGACGACGGAGCGGGCGAAGCCGCCTGTGACCGGATAGCCCGACGACACGGCCGCAGCGATGTTTGCCGCACCCAATCCGATCAGTTCCTGGTCGGGAATTATGCGCTGCCGGCGCTTGGTCGCGAGCGTCTGCGCCACCGAAACGGATTCGACAAAGCCGATCAGGCTGATGAGGAGGGCAGGGGCCGCCAGGGTCCGCACCAGTTCGAAATCGAAGACCGGCAAGGCCGGAGCAGGAAGACCCTGCGGGATGACACCGACCAGTGCGACGCCCCTCGAGCCGAGATCGAGAAGATGAGCAGCCAGGATGGTCGCGGCGACGGCTGCAACCGGTCCCGCCTTCGTGACAATGTCGGCGGCGCGTGGCCGCAGGCCGGCGCCGATGAGCAGCCGCTTCAGGCGCAGACGGACGAAATACAGAAAGGCCAGCGCGGCAGCACCGATTGCAACGGTTGACGGGTTTATCGATCCGAGCTCGCCCGCGATGCCGCCGAGAATTTCGGGCAGGGTGTGGCCGCCGGCGGAGACGCCGAGCAGGTGCTTTAGCTGTCCCGCCGCAATGAGGATCGCGGACGCCGTGATGAAACCCGAAATCACCGGGTGGCTCAGGAAATTCGCGACGAAGCCAAGCCGGAAAAGGCCCATGGCTATGAGAGCCATTCCAGATATCAGGGCAAGCAGCGTGGCCGCGGCAAGGTAGGCCTGGGTCCCCTGTGCCGCCACTTCGCCGATAGCCGTTGCCGTCATCAGGGAAACAACTGCCACTGGTCCCACCGCCAGCGTGCGGCTGGTGCCGAAGACCGCGTAGGCAACGAGCGGCAGGACGGATGCATAGAGCCCCACCTGCGGCGGCAGGCCCGCCAGCATGGCATAGGCCAGCGACTGCGGAATCAGCATGACCGTCACGATCATGGCGGCGACCAGATCGCTGGCCAGAGCCGACCGGTTGTAATCACCGGCCCAGCCAAGGATGGGGAAGTATCCCGAAAAGCGCGTCATTGGAGTGTCGTTTCGCTGGATATTTCGACGTCAGGCCGTGCGCGACCTGAGGCCGCCATCGGCCAGCAGTCTTGCCGCCCACATGCCGAGAAGCATCGCCGGCACGAAGGCGAGTGTCCCTGTAGCGCCAAGGCCTAGCGCCGTCAGCGCCGGTCCGGGGCAGAAGCCGCCGAGGCCCCAGCCGAGGCCGAAGATCGCAGGACCCGCGGTGACCCGCAGGTCGATGTCATTACGCGTCGGCAAGTGGAAGCTTTCTGCGTTGAGCGGCCGCTCGCGCGACAGAACAAGCCGATAGCCGACAAAGGCCACCAGAACCGCGCCGCCCATGACGAAAGCGAGCGAGGGATCCCATGTGCCGGCAAGATCCAGGAAATTGAGCACCTTTGCCGGATCGGACATGCCGGAGATGACGAGACCCGCGCCGAACAGCAGGCCGAGAGCCAGATTGACGAGAAAAGACATGTCAGCCTCCGATCACGTGGCGAACGACGAAGACGGTGATGAAGGCGACCGTCATGAATACGGCGGTGGCAACCATCGAGCGGGTGGACAGCCTGGACAATCCGCAGACGCCGTGGCCCGAGGTGCAGCCATTGCCCCAGACCGAGCCGAAGCCCACGAGCAGGCCGGCGGCGATCATCAGGGGAATGTTCGACGAGACGGTCTGTGCGACCGGTGCGCCGGTGACGGCCATCATTGCCAGCGGTGCCGCCACGAGTCCGATAACAAAGGCCAGCCGAGACGGAAAGGCCTTGTCGAGATAAGGGGGAAGCAGCCGACCGGCGATACCCGAGATGCCGGCGATACGGCCTTCCCAGAGCATCAGCAGAACGGCCGACAGGCCGATCATCATGCCGCCTGCGGTGGAGGCGAGAGGGGTGAATTCAGTCATTTCCGTTTTCCCGGATCAGTGGTTGGTTTGCGGAACTTCGCAGAACATGCGGTGCATCATGGCGATGAACTCGCTCACACGGCCGTCGGCCAGCCGATAGAACATGCTCTTCGATTCCTTGCGGCCGACGATGAAGCCGGCATCGCGCAATTCGGCGATCTGTTGCGAAAGGCCGGGCTGGCGGATGCCGAGCGTGTCTTCCAGGTCGCGGACGGACCGCTCGCCGTCCACCAGCGCGCAGACGATCATCAGCCTTGACGGGTGCGCGAATTTCTTGAGGAATTCGGCCGCCTCGCCGGCGTTCTCGATCATTTCCGCCGTATCGGCCGTCAGCTCATGTTTCATGGCCGTCAGCCCCAGTTCGCGCCATCGAGCACGTCCAGCGGGAATTTCAGGTAGCGTTTCCCGTTGGCTTCCGGCTCGGGCAGGCGGCCGCCATTCATGTTGACCTGCAAGGCGTGCAGGATCAGCTTCGGCATGGGCAGCGTGCGGTCGCGAGCCTCCCGCACCTCGACATATTCGGCTTCGGTCGCGCATTTCGACATATGAGTGTTCGCCGCCTTCTGCTCGGCAACGGTGGACTCCCAGCGCGGCTCGCGGCCGCCCGGCTGATAGTCGTGGCCGGTGAAGATGCGGGTCTCGTCCGGAAGGGCAAGGATCTCCTGGATCGACTGCCAGAGCCGCGTGGCGCTGCCGCCCGGAAAGTCGGCTCGGGCCGTGCCCGAGTCAGGCATAAAAAGCGTATCGTGGACGAAGGCCGCGTCGCCGATGACATAGGTGATCGAGGCGAGCGTATGGCCCGGCGAAAACAGGACGCGGGCGGGGATCGTGCCGACGGTGAAGGTTTCGCCCTCCGCAAACAGCTTGTCCCACTGCGAACCGTCGGCCGGAAAGTCCGGCCAGTTGTAGAAACCCTTCCAGAGCTTCTGCACCTCGACGACCTTCTCGCCGATCGCCGTCGGTGCGCCGGTCTTCTCCTTCAGGTAGCGTGCTGCGGAAAAATGGTCGGCATGGGGATGCGTGTCGAGAATCCACTCGACCTCGAAACCCTGCTCCCTGACGTAGTCGAGGATCGCATCGGCGTTGTGCGTTGCCGTCGAGCCCGACTTCTCGTCGAAATCGAGAACGGGATCGATGATCGCGCATTTGCGGCTTTCGGGATCAGCGACAACGTACTGGATGGAAAAGGTGCGCTTGTCGAAAAAGCCCTTCACAAGCGGGCTGGTATTGCTCATCGGATGCCTCCGCATTCAAATGCCGTAAATTCGATTTGCCATCTTCGTTTGGGCGCTGGAGCGCCATGAAGGCATCTGCCTCCGCGCCAAGTTCTGATTGCATCGATTACATAAAGTCGATTGCAAAAAAATGCAATAGTTAATCTGCGCGAAATCGAGGGTTGATTGTCATGCTCCGGTCATGCAGAGAGCGTACCAATATATCGGTAAAGGCAGATATATGGATAAGAAGCTCTCTCTCGCCGCTTTGGCAGCCCTCGGCCAGGAAACACGTCTCGACGTCTTTCGCCTCCTCGTGAAGGCGGGACAGGAGGGCGTGCCGGCGGGTGAAATAGCCGACCGACTTGGCGCGGTGCAGAACACGGTGTCGACGCATCTCAAGGTGCTCACGCAGGCCGGCTTGATCCGGCCGGAGCGTCATGGCCGGGTCGTCCGCTACGTGGCGGACATGACCGGCTTCCGCGACCTGCTTGCCTACCTGATGGAGGACTGCTGCAACGGCGCACCGGAACTGTGCCGGCCGGTAATCGAAGCGGTGACGTGCAGGTGTTAACGATTTTCTACTCAACGGAAGATGGGTCTTGGAGGGCCATCCCATGAGCGACCAGATATTCAACGTGTTGTTCCTGTGCACGGGCAATTCCGCCCGCTCGATCCTTGCCGAGGCAATCCTCAACCGGGTCGGGCAGGGGCGCTTTCGGGCCTATTCGGCGGGCTCTCAACCGAAGGGCGAGGTGCACCCTTTCGCCATCGAGCTTCTCAAGGGCGTCAATCACGACACAAGCTTTGCCCGCTCGAAGAGCTGGGAGGAGTTCGCCACGGATGAGGCGCCTGTCATGGATTTCGTCTTCACGGTCTGCGACAACGCCGCAAACGAAGCCTGCCCGGTCTGGCCGGGGCAGCCGATGACGGCGCATTGGGGCGTGCCCGATCCGGCGGCAGCGGAGGGTACAGATGCGGAAAAGCACCTCGCCTTCGCGGAGACCTACCGGATGCTGAACAATCGCATCTCGATCTTCACCAGCCTGCCGCTTGCCTCGCTGGATCGCCTTACGCTGCAGGGGCGGCTGCGAGACATAGGCCGCCACATGCCGGAGGCGGGATGAGCGCGGCATTCGATCTGCCACGTCGGCTGGTCGCGGAAGCGCTCGGCACTGGAATACTGGTGGCGACCGTTGTCGGTTCCGGCATCATGGCCGACAAGCTCACCGACGACGTTGCCCTGGCCCTTCTCGGCAACACCCTGCCGACGGGTGCGATCCTCGTTGTACTGATCACCATACTGGGTCCGCTGTCGGGCGCACATTTCAACCCTGCCGTGACGCTGGTGTTCGCGCTGCGGCGCGAGATCGGCGCGGGCGCCTCGGCTGCTTACGTGCTCGCCCAGATCGGCGGCGGCATTGCCGGTGCGCTTCTTGCACATGCGATGTTCGAGCTGCCGATCTGGCAGGCCTCCACCACCGTCAGAAGCGGCGCGGCGCAATGGCTGGCTGAAGCCGTGGCAGCGTTCGGGCTTATATTTACGATTCTCGCGGGCCTGCGCTTCCGCGCCGACGCGGTCCCGTGGCTGGTGGGGCTTTACATCACCGCGGCCTACTGGTTCACCGCCTCGACCTCATTCGCCAATCCGGCCGTGGCGATCGCGCGTGCCTTTACCGACACGTTTGCGGGCATCCGGCCGGCCGACCTGCCGGGTTTCATTGCCGCGGAGCTGGCGGGGGCCGTGCTTGCGGCTGCCCTGGCGGGCTGGCTGCTCGCCGCACCGAAAACCATCATGCAAACGAAAGCTGCCGAATGACGATCACGATCTATCACAACCCTGCCTGCGGCACGTCCCGCAACACGCTTGCCATGATCCGCCAGTCGGGGGAGGAGCCCGAGGTGATCGAATATCTCAAGACGCCGCCGTCGCGCGAAAGACTTGCCGAACTGATCGCGGCCATGGGCATCTCGCCGCGCGAGCTGCTGCGGCAGAAGGGGACGCCCTATGCCGAGCTCGAACTCGACTCGCCGCGCTGGAGCGACGACGAACTCATCGACTTCATGATGGCGCACCCGATCCTCATCAACCGGCCCATTGTCGAGACGCCGCTAGGGACCAAGCTCTGCCGCCCGTCCGAAGCGGTGCTGGACATCCTGCCCAACGCCGACATCGGCCCATTCACCAAGGAAGACGGCGAGGTCGTGATCGACAGCGACGGGCGGCGGGTGCGGTGATTTATTTCTATCTTTGTCGAAACACTGTTGACGCATCCTGCGAGTCTGAATATCCATAATTCTAGTTTTATCGAATTACCGACTAGTGCAGGCGACACGAAGGAGAGGCATGACCGAGGAAACCACCAAGATCGATACGCTTCCCAATATCGAAGAGGAGCAATTTCCGCCGATCAGCGCCGACGCGCTTTTCGACGCTCCGCGCGCAACGCATCCGCCGCGCATACTCATGCTCTACGGCTCATTGCGTGAAAGGTCCTATTCCAGGCTGGCGACGGAAGAGGCGGCACGCATCCTGCGCAGGCTTGGCGCGGAGGTCCGCATCTTCAACCCTTCCGGGTTGCCACTGCCGGATTCGACGTCGGCCGATCATCCCAAGGTGCAGGAGCTGCGCGAACTGTCGCTCTGGTCGGAAGGACAGGTCTGGTGCTCGCCGGAGCGTCACGGATCGATGACGGGCATCATGAAGGCGCAGATCGACTGGCTGCCGCTGTCGCTGGGTGGTGTCAGGCCGACGCAGGGCAGGACGCTCGCTGTCATGCAGGTCTGTGGCGGCTCGCAGAGCTTCAACGCGGTCAACCAGCTCCGCATACTCGGCCGCTGGATGCGCATGTTCACCATTCCCAACCAATCGTCGGTCGCGAAGGCCTTCAACGAATTCGACGCCGAGGGGCGCATGAGACCGTCGTCCTATTACAACCGCATCGTCGACGTGATGGAGGAGCTTGTGAAGTTCACGCTGCTTCTGCGCGACCGAGCCGACTATCTGACCGATCGATATTCCGAACGGGTCGAAAGCGCGGAGGCGGTTTCGCGGCGCGTGAATCAGCGAACCCAATGATGCGACTCTTTTATTTCGACTATAATCGAATTTAATTTGACGCTTGTCGCCGGCCAGGCCTAGGGTCGCGCCATGGAACTCGAACAGGCAGCAGCGCAACTCGAGGCGCTCGGCAACGCGACACGGCTCAACATCTACCGCATCCTCGTGCGCGCCGGCGCAGAGGGCTTGCCGGTCGGCAGCGTGCAGGAAAAGCTTGGCATTCCGGCATCCACTCTGTCGCACCACTGTAAGCGGCTGGTGGAAACCGGACTGGTGAGCCAGGAACGACAGGCAACGACGCTGATATGCCGGGCGGAATACCCGGCGATGCTAGCCCTGCTTGGCTATCTTGCCGACGAAAGCTGCGTCGATGGGAGCTGTCCGCCCGGCGTGGCAGAGATGCTCGTGCGAGGCAAGGCATGAAACGGCAGGCCACGGCTGGCGCCGTCGTGGAAGCATCGATCGGCAAGCATGTCTGAGAAAGCCGGAAAGGGCTGGTTCATAAGCGCGCTCGGTGCGGCGCAGATATGCTCATGGGGCACGCTTTTCTATGGTTTTCCGCTGATCGCGGAAGCAATGCGCGCCGATCTCGGCTGGTCGAAGACCGAGCTCTATGGTGCGGCCACGCTCGGCATGGTGCTGGCGGGGCTGGCGGCCTATCCGGTGGGGGCGGCGATCGACAGGGGGCACGGGCGGCTTCTAATGACCGGCGCTTCGGTTGTTGCGGGGCTCTTTCTGGCAGCGTGGTCGCGGGTCGATAGCCTGCCGGCCTACTACCTCATCCTTGCGTTTCTGGGCTGCATGCAGGCGGGCGCGCTCTACGAGCCGGCATTCGCCGTCATTGCCCGCCGGGTCGGGCCGGAGCGAGCGCGCAAGGGCATCACGACGCTGACGCTCTGGGGTGGCTTTGCCAGCACCGTTTTCATTCCGCTCATCCAGTATCTTATCGAAACACAGGGCTGGCGGGGCGCTCTCCTCGTCATGGGGGCGGTGAACGTCGTCGTTTGCGGCGGGCTCTATGCGCTGGCGATCGATGCGCGAAAGGATCGTGGGCCGGCAACCACAAGCGTGGGCGGGCCTACGCCGCTGGCGGGCCGCGCGGCTGTCGCCTCGGCTATGCGCAAGCCGGCCTATTGGGGGTTGCTTGTCGCGTGGGTCTCCTATGCCGCCGCCTTCTCGTCGCTGACCTATCACCTCTATCCGCTGCTGCTCGAGCGCGGATTGGGAGCCGCGGGGGTGGTGACGGTGATGGCCGTCATCGGGCCGGCGCAGGTGGCGGGTCGTGTGGCGGTGATGGCCTTCGCGCCGACGGCACCCGTCCGGTCGCTTGGGTCGATGATCGTCATCGTGTTTCCACTGGCCGTCATCGGCTTCGCCTTCGCACCGCCCGAAGTGGCGACGATTGCCGCGATCGCCGCGTTCTACGGCGCGGCAAATGGCACGATCACGATCGTACGGGGGCTTGCGGTGCCGGAAATGATCACGCGCAGCGCCTATGGCGCCGTCAACGGTTCGCTCGTTGCGCCCCTGAACCTGATGCAGGCATTCGCGCCACTTGGCGCTGCGCTGATCTGGCAGGCGAGCGGAGGCTATGGGGCCGTGCTGGCGGCCGTGTTCGTCGGATCGCTGACGCTGTGCGCCGGCTTTTGGTTCGCCGCATGGAAGTCGCGCAGCGCAGGGCCGAGCTAACTAGATCTGGAGGGAGATGGGATAAGGTGGAGGTTTCTGTTGCCAGGTACCTCCGAACCCCGCCTGAAGGTGCTAACCCACAGGGCTTAATTCGAGACTATCGCGCCGCATTAAGCAGCGAGACGTGCCTCAGCATAGTTGTCGTTGGCAACTATAAGATTAGCCCGATAACGGTGGTACAATGCCGGGAAAAAGTCCGATCTTTACGCCCTCGTCGATCCTATTTCGCCCCCATCAGCAGCCGCAGCGCGATGCTGCGGTTCCTGGTGGAGGCGCCGGGTACCGCCCCCGGGTCCGAATGGTTTATTTCATCGGCCGTTTATTTCCATAGTCAGACAAGCTGACGCGCCGAATATAGGAAGCTGCGCTGCGAAAGGGAAGGGGCGTTCGAGCCACCGCCGCACCATCCGGCTGCTGCCGCGCGACTTTCCACAGGGCTGGTCGAAGGGCATCGCGGTGGCAACGAATATGGTGTCCGCCGGCCGCCTCTCCGCTATGATCGTGCGACCTTTCGAATCGACGGCGACAATCCCATGCGGCAATATCTGGACCTCCTCGAACATGTGCTGGAAAACGGCGTCGACCGCGGCGACCGGACCGGCACCGGCACGCGCGGCGTCTTCGGCTGGCAGATGCGTTTCGATCTCGCCGAGGGCTTTCCGGCTCTCACCACCAAGAAGCTGCACCTGAAGTCGATCATCCACGAATTGCTGTGGTTTCTCGCGGGCGACACCAACGTCAAATATCTCAACAACAACGGCGTCACGATCTGGGATGAGTGGGCCGACGGAAACGGCGATCTCGGCCCCGTCTACGGCTCGCAGTGGCGGTCGTGGCCTACGCCCGACGGCGGCTCTATCGACCAGATCGCCAATGTCGTCAGGGAGATACGGGAGAATCCCAATTCGCGCAGGCTGATCGTGTCGGCATGGAATCCGGCCGAAGTCGACGTCATGGCGCTGCCCCCGTGCCACTGCCTGTTCCAATTCCATGTCGCCAATGGCCGGCTCTCCTGCCAGCTCTATCAGCGCTCGGCCGACATCTTCCTCGGCGTGCCGTTCAACATTGCCTCCTATGCGCTGCTGACGATGATGGTAGCGCAGGTGACCGGCCTCAAGCCCGGTCACTTCGTCCACACGCTAGGTGACGCGCATCTGTATTCCAACCATTTCGACCAGGCGCGCGAGCAGTTGACGCGCGAGCCCAAGCCGCTGCCGACGATGTGGATGAACCCGGACGTCACCGATCTTTTTGCCTTCCGTTTCGAGGATTTCCGGCTGGACGGTTACGTCTCCGATCCTACGATCCGCGCCCCGATCGCGGTGTGAGCGCAGCCGGGGTTGAAGCCGGCTCGCTTCTCGCCCACAGTTCCGGCGGCTGCGAATACCCAGCGCGTGGAGGGGTAGTGATGAAGAGACTTCTGGTGGCGCTGTCGCTGGTGACCGCAACGCCCGCCTTCGCCAACGACACGATGGCCGAACTGAAGACCGGCGGGCTGGTCTTCGTTCGCTCCGACGTGGTGACGATGGAGAAGGAAGACCTCTTCATCTCGCTAATCGAGGTGAGGGTTGCCTATCGGTTTCGCAACACGTCGGAAGACGACGTCGAGGCGGTAGTCGCGTTTCCGATGCCGGACATAGAAGCCAATCCTTATGGCGACGTCGCCGTACCGGTCTCCGACAGCGACAATTTCCTCGGCTTCACGGTGGAGATGGAAGGGCGGACGATCACGCCGGAACTGGAGCAGAAGGCATTTGCCGCAGAACTGGACGTGACCGATAGGCTGACCGCGGCCAGCCTGCCACTCAATCCGTTCGCGGACGGTCTGGGTGAAGCCATCGAAGCGCTGCCGGCCGAGACCAAGGCCGACTGGGTGGCGCGCGGCATGCTTTACGAAGAAAGCTACGACGACGGGTCGGGCTGGCGCGAAAGCCATTCTCCGATGTGGCGGCTGAAGTCGACCTATTGGTGGCGGGCCGAGTTTCCCGCCGGCCAGCCGGTCGAGGTGGCACATCGCTACCAGCCGAGCCTGGGCGGCACGGTCGCGGTGAGCTTTCTGCAGGACGGTAAGCCGCAGGAGCCGTATTTCGGGCAGTATCAGCAGAAATACTGTGTGGACGAGAGTTTCCTTAATGCCGTTCGTCGTCACGCAAAGACTTCACCGGATGGCAATCCGCCCTTTTACGAGACATGGATTTCCTACGTGCTGACGACCGGTGCCAACTGGTCCGGCGCGATCCAGGACTTCACGCTGACGATCGACAAGGGCGCGCCGGAAAATCTCGTTTCCTTCTGCGGTTCCGGCGTCCGCAAGATCGGTCCGACCACATTCGAGATGAGCGCCACCGATTTCTTCCCCGAACGGGACATCAACGTGCTCATCCTGCGTCGTACCGATGGCGGGCAATAAGATGAAAGTCACGCTGGTGGTGGCAATCGCCGAAAACGGCGTCATCGGCCGGGATGGCGACCTTCCCTGGCGGTTGTCGAGCGACATGAAGCGGTTCAAGGCCACAACCATGGGCAAGCCGGTCGTGATGGGCCGCAAGACCTGGGAGAGCTTCCCGAAGCGGCCGCTGCCGGGACGGCACAATATCGTGATCACGCGTGATCGTGCCTACGTAGCCGAAGGTGCGGACGTTGCATCGTCGCTCGATGAGGCGATGCAATTTGCGCGCGCCGATGGTGCGGCGGAGGTAGCGGTTATCGGAGGAGGGCAGATCTACGGGCAGGCGCTTCCAGATGCAGACAGGCTCGACGTTACCCATGTGCTTGCAACGGTCGACGGCGACACACGCTTTCCGCCTATCGATCCTCAAACGTGGTATGTTGTTTCCGAGGAAACCTATCCGGCGGGTGAGAAGGATAGCCACGCGACCCGTCACGTGATCTACGAACGCCGGCAAAGTGCACAGCCATAGCGGCGCGGCGATCTGCCGCGAAAGTTGCTAACCCGCACGCATTGCGTTGAAAGCGCGCGACTGCGTGCCTATAAACCGATAAACGGCAACAGGCGGCGGGGGTTCCGTCGCAGACAGTTTTGTCTAGACAAGAGGAAATATATGCCCTGGAGTAATCAGAGTGGCGGCGGCGGTCCCTGGGGCGGCGGCGGAAATGGCGGCGGTGGCGGCGGCGGTCCCTGGGGTCAGGGTCCGCGCGGACCGAGCGGACCGGGCAACAATCCTCCGGATCTTGAAGACATCATTCGGCGCGGGCAGGACCGGTTGAAGCAGGCACTGCCGGGCGGCGGCCGGGCAAGCCCGGCCATGTTCATCCTGATTGCGGTTGCGCTTGTGGCGCTGTGGCTGTTCCAGGCCATCTACACCGTGCAGCCGGATGAGCTGGCGGTCGAACTTCGCTTCGGCCAGCCCAAGGACGAAGTCTCCGAGCCCGGCCTGCACTTTCACTGGTGGCCGGTGGAAACCGTCGAAATCGCCAACGTC
The DNA here is from genome assembly GCF_058448885.1 of Mesorhizobium sp. DxT. NCBI lineage: Bacteria > Pseudomonadati > Pseudomonadota > Alphaproteobacteria > Hyphomicrobiales > Phyllobacteriaceae > Mesorhizobium > Mesorhizobium sp. DxT. The sequence continues at coordinate 137,293 of NZ_JBZFLJ010000007.1, forward strand.
GCCGAAAAGCTCATCAATGTGGGCGAAGCGCGCAGCGGAACCTCGACAGGCTTGATGCTGTCGGGCGACCAGAACATCGTCGATGTGAAGTTCTCCGTGGCGTACCAGATCGCTGATCCGGCCGCTTATCTGTTCAACGTGTCCGACCCCGACGCCACGATGCGTCAGGTTGCCGAAAGCGCCATGCGCGAGGTTGTCGGACGCCGGCCCGCGCAGGACATTTTCCGCGACGACCGTCAGGGCATCGCAGAGGCCGTGCGCGAGATCATCCAGGAGACGATCGAGAGCTACGGGTCCGGTCTCGCCATCACCGCGATTTCGATCGAGGATGCCGCGCCTCCACGCGAAGTGGCAGACGCCTTCGAGGAGGTGCAGCGCGCCGAGCAGGACGAAGACCGTTTCGTCGAGGAATCCAACCAGTATTCGAACCAGCAACTGGGTCAGGCGCGAGGCGAGGCTGCTGCCATCCGTGAAGAGGCGGCCGCATACAAGACCCGCGTCGTGCAGGAAGCAGACGGTGAAGCCCAGCGCTTCATCTCGGTCTATGACGAATATGCCAAGGCGCCGGACGTCACCCGCAGGCGCCTCTTTCTGGAAACTATGGAAAACGTGCTGAAGAGTTCAAACAAGGTGATCGTGGAACAGGGTAACGGCCAGGGCGTCATCCCTTACCTGCCACTGCCTGAGTTGCGCGGTGCGCAGCCGGCCGGACAGGGAGGAAACAACTGATGGCAAACCGTCTTCCCTTCATCGTGATCGCCGTAGCGGTCATCCTCTTCCTCGCCTGGTCATCGATTTTCGTGGTCAACGAGCGCCAGCAGGCGATCGTGCTGCGCTTCGGTGAGATCGTCGACGTCAAGTCGGAGCCGGGGCTCTACTTCAAGGCGCCGTTTGCCTTCATGGAAGCCGACAATGTGCAACTGATCGAAGATCGCGTGCTGCGCTTCGACCTGGACGATATCCGCGTGCAGGTCTCCGGCGGCCGCTTCTACGAAGTGGACGCGTTCATCGCCTACCGCATCAGCGATCCGCGGCGGTTCCGTCTGGCGGTCTCCGGTAGCGTGCCGTTGGCCGAGCAACGCCTGCGCACGCGTCTCGACGCAGCGCTGCGTCGTGTCTACGGTCTGCGCGGGTTCGAGGCCGCACTTTCCGAAGAGCGCGGTTCGATGATGCGCGAAGTGCGCGACCAGCTTCGCCCGGATGCGACATCGCTGGGCCTCGAGATCGTCGACGTGCGGATCCGTCGTACCGACCTGACGGCTGAGGTTTCGCAGCAGACCTACGAGCGTATGCGTGCAGAGCGTCTGGCCGAGGCCGAACGACTGCGTGCCCGCGGCCGCGAAGCGGCCCAGCGCATCCGCGCACGTGCGGATCGTGAAGTGGTCGAGATCACGGCCGAAGCGCAGCGTGAATCGGAGATTCTGCGAGGCGAGGGCGAAGCAGAGCGTAACGCCATCTTTGCCGATGCGTTCTCGCGGGATACCGACTTCTTCGAGTTCTATCGCTCGATGGCCGCTTACGCGTCGGCTCTCCAGGGATCGGGCACCACGATGCTGCTTTCGCCCGACTCCGAGTTCTTCCGCTTCTTCGGCAGCGCCGAGGGTCGCCAGCCGTCTGAGCAGGCTCCGTCGACGCCACCGGCACCGGCATCCGGCAACGGGGTGACCACCGGCGCAACGGACTAGCCGGTGAGCGATCTCATCGTCGCACTGGGGCTCGTCCTCGTGATCGAGGGCGTGCTCTATGGCGGCCTGCCGCACCTTGCCAAGCGGCTGGCCGCCGAAGTGCTGGCAATGCCCGAGCAGGCGATGCGCGTCGGGGGCCTTGTCGCCGTCGCAATAGGTGTCCTTATTGTGTGGTTCGTGCGCGGCTGACGCTGCGCACGGACTTGTGTGTGCCTGACCGGCGCGTCACAATGGATTTACCGTTTTCATCGGCATCGGTCGCAAACGCGCCTTATTGTTGGCGACCATGCGTCCGCAGAAGCACCCGCACATCCTTATATCCGGAGACTTCCCGCATGGTTTCGACGACCTTCACGTCCGCAACACGCAAGGCGCTGATCGGCGCGGCGGCCGGCGCCATCGGCGTGGCCAGCGTCTGGACGATGCCGCCCGCCGCATACGCACAGGCGCAGCCGCCGGTCGCGCATGGGCCGGCCTCGGTTGCAGACCTTGCCGAGGGCCTGCTCGATGCTGTGGTCAATGTCTCTACCTCGCAAAATGTCGGCGGAAGAAGCGGACAGCGTAACGTGCCCCCTCCGGGACTGCCGGAAGGGTCGCCCTTCCAGGAGTTCTTCGACGAGTTCTTCAATGAGCGTGGAGGCGAGAATTCGCCGGGTGGCAGGCGCGTCCAGTCGCTGGGTTCCGGCTTTGTGATCGACGCCGAGGAAGGCATCATCGTCACCAACAATCACGTGATTGCGGATGCTGACGAGATCGAGGTCAACTTTGCCGATGGCGGCAAGCTGGACGCCGAGCTGGTCGGTACAGATCCCAAGACCGATCTGGCTGTGCTCAAGGTCGACCCGTCGCTGCGCCAGCTCACCGCGGTGGATTTCGGCGATTCGACCGCGATCCGCATCGGCGACTGGGTGATGGCGATCGGCAATCCGTTCGGCCTGGGTGGTTCGGTGTCCATCGGCATCGTGTCGGCACGCGGGCGCGACATCAATTCGGGCCCCTACGACGATTTCATCCAGACCGACGCGGCCATCAATCGCGGCAATTCTGGCGGGCCGCTGTTTGACATGAACGGCAAGGTTATCGGTATCAACACGGCGATAATTTCGCCCTCGGGCGGTTCCATCGGCATCGGCTTCTCGATACCCTCGCAGCTCGCCACCAATGTCATCGCCCAGCTTCGCGAGTTCGGCGAGACGCGGCGGGGTTGGCTGGGCGTTCGCATCCAGCCTGTCACCGACGACATTGCCGAGAGCCTCGGCATGGACAGCGCGCGCGGTGCGCTTGTTGCCGGTGTGATCAAGGGCGGCCCGGTTGACGACGGCTCGATCCAGCCCGGCGATGTCATCATTCGTTTCGACGGCAAGGATGTGCGCTCGGTGCGCGACCTGCCGCGCGTGGTCGCAGAAAGCCCCGTCGGCAAGGAGGTCGATGTCATCGTCGTCCGCAAGGGCGAGGAGCAGACCGTTCCGGTGACGCTCGGTCGCCTGGAAGATGGGGAGCGCATGACGGAGGATGGCTCGACGGAGCCAACGGAGGAAGAAGAGGCGCCGGTTGCGTCGGCCAGCGTGCTTGGCATGACCGTGGCAGAGCTCGATGACGAGGTGCGCGCCACCTACGAGATTTCGGATGACGTCAACGGCGTCGTCGTTACCGAGGTCCAGGAAGGGTCTTACGCGCAGGAAAAGGGCGTAATGCCGGGCGACGTCATCACCGAGATTGCGCAGGAGTCGGTATCGACACCGAAAGACCTTATGAACCGTGTCGATGCGCTGAAGGATCAGGGGCGGCGGAATGCCCTGCTGATGATTGCCTCGAAGAACGGCGAGCTGCGCTTCGTCACCGTGCGTATGGATTGAGGGAAGGGCGCTTTCCCTCGTCCTAGGCCGCCAGCAACTGCTTGCGGTCGACGCGCTCCTGCTGGGGCGAGCGGGCATAGAGTTCGCGGTAGCACTTGGAGAAGTGCGATGCCGACACGAAGCCACACGCCACGGCCACTTCCACGACGGGCAGCGACGACTGGATAAGCAGGTGGCGGGCACGGTCCAGCCTGATTTCAAGGTAGTAGCGGGCCGGCGAGCGGCCCATCTCCTGCCGGAACAGGCGCTCGATCTGTCGCCGCGACAGGCCGACATGGTCGGCGATTTCGATCAGCGACAGCGGCTCGGCGAGGTTTGCCTCCATCAATTCGATGATCGTCAGCACCTTGGAGTTCTGCACGCCCAGCCGCGCGCGCAGCGGCAGCCGCTGGCGGTCGGTGGGGCTGCGGACGCGGTCGGTGAGTACCTGCTCGCAAACGCGGTTTACGAGGTTGTCGTCGAAGTCGTCACCGATGAGCTTCAGCATCATGTCGAGCGCTGCGGTGCCGCCGGCGCAGGTGTACAGATTGGAATCGACCTCGAACAGGTCGGCATAGACGTTGACCTTGGGAAACGCCTCGGTGAAGCCCGGCAGGTTCTCCCAGTGGATCGCGCAGCGCTTGTTGGACAGAAGCCCTGCCTGAGCGAGCACATATGCGCCGGTGCAGAGCCCGCCAATGGCGACGCCACGGTTGTATTCCTCACGCAGCCAGGCAAAAACGCTCTTCTGATGATACTTTTCGACGTTCAAGCCGGCGCATACGATCACCATCGACGGGCGCTCCGGGCCGCTCATCTTGCGCCGCTCTTCCTCCAGCGTGGTATCCACGGCGCATTCGACACCATTGGATGCGCGCACCGGCCTGCCGTCGGCGCTCGCCAGCCGCCAGTGATAGGCGTCGTAACCGAGCATGCGGTTCGCCGAGCGCAACGGCTCCAGCGCCGTCGCAAACGCGATCATCGTGAAATCGGGCACGAGAAAGAAAACGATCGACCGTTTGACGGTGTTTTTAGGGGTCACTTGTGCCTCCAAGGTAAAGCGGCCCGCTGACAGGTCATGTCGCGATCAGCAAAGCGTCATCAGGAAAGCGCATAGATGTCAATGGGCTGTCATGAAGGAATCTGACAAGTCCACGGCCCGATGCAGCGATGCATCACGCGTCGAGTGCGGACGCACGAAAGCCGCCGCGTCAGGCACTCAAGCCCGTCGCGGCGGCTGTCGGTTCAATCGGTGATCCGGTCTCTTAGTTGACCAGGAAGCCCAGACGCGAAGCGGCGATCGCGCCGGTCTGGCCGGGCATCGTCTTGCCGAGGCGCTGGCGCTCAAGCGCAGTCGTCAGGTTGCTTTCGCGGCGACCGGAAAAGAAGCGGGAAAAGAATTTCATGACACATCTCCATGCAAAGTCAGGTCTCACACGGAACGGCCTTCGCATGATGGAGTGGGGTCGCTCGTTGATGCGCCCCATATAGGCCTTGTGCGGTGCAAACAAGATGGAAAATGCGAAGTGCAACGCTGCGAAAACGACACCGAATGCGGCATTTGCCTGCATTCTGGCCGGATTTGATAGGTCGTTCAGGGAGTTGGGCGTTTTTTACGGCGTTATGCGCCGATATCATGGGCGCGATGCCCAAATGCATGGCTGCCGGCGGGGCGTCGAATGTCCCGCCGGCTAGGCGTCTTCAGAGCCTGCGCACCCGGTGCGCGATGTCGAATTCGGCGTTGAGCCAACCGTCGACATTGTAAGAAGGCAGCCGCTCGGCGTTTCCACGTTCCTTGGGCGGGCGGCCCGTAATGGCATGGTTGTTGATAGCGCGGAACTCACGGATGAAATCCTGCAATGCACGCAGCACGCTCATGCCAGCCTCCTCTGGATCGGTTGGTAAGTACGGGTCCGGCGTTCGAGGCGACGGGGCATTTCTTCCTCCGTTGGCCAACCGATGTCCTTCTGGATTTCCGGCGGCAGCGAGAGGAGTTCCAGGTAGGTGTGCATGCGCCGACGACGGGTCCGATAGTCGGAGGCGAAGCGAGCGATCGATGCGAAGACTGACATTTTCATCTCCTTCCAGGTTGTGGCAGCGCATTCTCCGCTGCTGATGCTCTTGACTGTGATCCCTGCGTCATGTTCAATCAAACGAAATGGAATGATGGTTTCATTCAGTTTTGTTGATGGACAGGCCCAATGAACGCTCCCCTCAATCACCCCATGCCCCTGCTGGACCTCGACGTGCTGCGCACGTTCGTCGCGATCGCCGAAACGGGCAGTTTCACCCTGGCCGCCGGCGCGGTGTTTCGCACGCCTTCCGCGGTGTCCATGCAGATCAAGAAGCTGGAAGACATTCTTGGCGCCGCGGTTTTCCTGCGTGACGCGCGCTCGGTCACCCTCACTCAGGAGGGCGAGATGCTGATGGGCTATGCAAGGCGGATGCTGGCGCTGAACCGCGAGGCAGTGTCGAAGTTCATCGTGCCGGACATTGCCGGCGTGGTTCGGATGGGTTCGCCGGACGACTACGGCGAACGGATCCTGCCGATCGTTCTCAAGCGCTTCGCGAAGACGCATCCGGCGATCGCGGTCGACGTCATCATCGACATGAGCGGCAATCTGCGGCGGCGGATGGCCGAGCGGCAGCTCGACATCACGCTTCTGACCGCGCGCAACAATGTACCCTCCGATGCGGAGGTGTTGCTGACCGAGCCGATCGTGTGGGGCGGCGCCAAGGGTGGCTGCGCGCATCTGCGCGACCCGCTGCCGGTTTCCCTGTGGGAGGAGGGCTGCGTGTGGCGGGCCGATGCGCTTGATGCGCTGGGCCGCGCGGGCCGCAACTACCGTGTCGCCTATATGAGCGCCCACACCGCGGGCCAGCGGGCTGCGATCCTGTCCGACCTGGCGATCGCACCGCTGCCGAAGTCGTTCATCGGCGAGGACATCGTGGCACTCGGCCCGGACGAGGGGCTGCCGCTGCTGTCGAACTACAATCTGGCGATGATCGTCGCGCCCGACGCGTCTGCGCCGGTGCAGGCCGCAGCCGACCATATCCGCGCGACATTCGAGTGCTTCAGAGAAACCGGCCGGTTCTGAGCCCAGTTAGTCAGGCCGAAAGAAACTCGACCATCTGCGTGCGCGCGGTGCGGGCCTCCGGCATGTCGATCAGCGGCCAGACGTGGAACATGCCTTTTCCGACGACAAGGCGGACGTCGACACCGGCTTCTCTGGCCTTTTCGGTGAAGACCACGCTGTCAGGGTAGAGCATGTCGCGCGTGCCTGAAAAAACCAGCGTCGGCGGGAGGATCGACAGGTCGCCGTAGAGCGGGCTGATGCGCCAGTCGCCATAGTCGATGCCGGCTGCATAGATTCGCACCGCCTCGGTGCCGCCCGGCACGCCCAGCCACGGGTCGATGCGGGCGACGTTCAGCGTCTCGGGATTGGCAAGTGTCATGTCCAGGCCGGGCGAAATCAGCGCCAGCCGGTCGGCAATCGGCCAGCCGTTCTCGGCCGCCATCATGGTCAGCACGAGGGCCATGTTGCCGCCGGCGGAATCGCCTGCGACGGCGACTTTGCCCCCTTCGCCCAGGACCTCCCGATAGACGGCGCTGGTCATCGCGTAGATGTCGTGGAAATCGTGTTCGGGCGCCAGCGGATAGACCGGGACGGTCACGTGCGCGCCAAGGCGCGTCGCCAGTTCGGCGATGAGCTTCCAGTGAAACGAGGTCAGTTCGAAGCAGTATGCGCCGCCGTGCAGGTACAGGATGCGGCGGCTCGCATGCTTTCCCTTCGGGCGCGCCTCGTAGACGACGTGGCCTTCGACCTGTCGTTGGGTGATGTCCAGCGTTTCCGCAACCTTGACCGGTGGCCGGTGATCCTGCGTCTTGCGGGATTTCTCGATCCAGGCATGAAGCCCCTCGGCGCTCTGGAAGGCCTTCTTGCGCGTATGGCGGAGCACGAAGGCGGCGAGGTGGCTCTTGATACTCATTGCATCTCCTGCGTGTGGTCACAGGAAGATGAAAGCCCTTCGCAAGTCGGCGTCAAGTGCGGCTGCGTCTCGCCGCCCGTTCTTCTCGCGATCGTCGCCTCGGCGAGGCATCCCCGCCGCCCGATGCGGAATCGTCACTTGAATTCGCACGGCGCGGCGGGAGCGTCACCGCCTCGGCCAGCTTGGGGAACGGGTCCACCTTGTTGGGCAGGGCCATTGCATTGACGAAAAGCTGCTGGAAGTTGGGCTCCAGCGCCGTCTCGATCTTTTCGATGCGACGCACCGTCTCCTCGATCTCGCGGCGGTAGTCACGGTTCAACAGGGCCATCAGTGCACCTTGGCCGGCCGCGTTGCCGACGGCCTTCACCTCGGCGAGGTCGCAATCGGGGATCAGCCCCAGCACCATTGCGTATTTGGGATCGATGAAGGAACCGAACGCGCCGGCGAAGCGGATCGTGTCGACATGGTCGACGCCCTGCTTTTCCATCAGCAGCTTGATGCCGGCATAGAGGGCGGACTTGGCGAGCTGGATGGCGCGCACGTCGTTCTGGGTAACGGTGATGCGCGGCTGGCCCTCATGCAGCAGGTAGGACGAGGTGCGGCCGTTCTGGAAGATGCGCGGGCTTCTGGCCGTCAGTCCGCCGTCGATTACGCCGTCTTCCGAGATGATGCCCGACAGGTACATCTCAGCCACGACCTCGATGATCGCCGAGCCGCAGATGCCGGTGACACCCAGTTTCCCGGCGTCTTCGGCAAATCCATCTTCGTCCGACCATTTTTCTGATCCGATGATGCGGAAACGCGGTTCCAGCGTTACTGGATCGATGCGTACGCGCTCGATCGCGCCCGGTGCGGCGCGCTGGCCCGACGATATTTCCGCGCCCTCGAAGGCCGGCCCCGTCGGTGAGGACGCGGCGACGACCCGCGCTCTGTTGCCCAGCACGATCTCGGCATTGGTGCCGACGTCGACCAGCAGCATCATCGCATCCTGCCGGTAAGGGCCTTCCGACAGGGTGGCGGCTGCAGCGTCGGCCCCGACATGGCCTGCAATGCAGGGCAGTACATAGACGCGTGCGCCCTCGTTGATCTTCAGGCCGATTTCGCTGCCCCAAGTATGCACTGCGCCGGAAACGGCCAGCGCGAAGGGCGCCTGGCCGAGCTCGGTCGGGTCGATGCCCAGGAACAGGTGATGCATGATCGGGTTGCCGACGAAGACGGCGTCCAGCACGTCGTCGCTGCTGACTCCGCCTTCCACGCACACCTTGTCCAGCAGCCCGTTGATCGCCTCGCGGACCGCCGTGGTCATGGCCTGCCGGCCATCGGGGTTCATCATCACGTAGGAAACGCGGCTCATCAGATCCTCGCCGAAGCGGATCTGCGGGTTCGACGTGCCGGATGAGGCAACGACCCGGCCCGACAGCAGGGAGACCAGATGCATCGCGATCGTGGTCGAGCCGATGTCGCAGGCAAGGCCGTAGGCTTCGTTGTGCAGGCCGGGCCAGAGCGCGATGATCGTCGGCCGCGAGGTTGCAAGGTCGCGATGGATAGCGGCCGTAACGCCCCAGTTGCCCTTGCGCAGGATCGTCTGGACGCGCGGCAGCAGGTGCTGCGAGACCAACAGGTCCTGCCAGCCCCAGTCCTTCTCGAGCATCACCTTGAGGCGGTCGAGATCGCCGAGCGGCTTGTGCATGTCGGGTTCGTCGACCTCGACATAGCAGAGCTGGACAGCCGGATTGCGCTCGATGATGCGGTCCAGTGCCGCTTTGCGCACCACCTGGGCGTTGATGACGGTATCCTGCGGCACGTCGACGACGAGGTCGCCCTCGATGGTGGAGGAGCAGGAGAGGCGGCGCCCCTCGGCCAGCCCGCGCACGCGGTCGTAGCGCTCCTCCTTGGCGCCCCTGGGAGAAATGTGGTCGTTGGAGGAAACGATCTTGTGCTTGGCGAAACTGCCTTCCTGCACGACGATCTGGCAACGCCCGCAGGTTGCCCGCCCGCCGCATACGCTCTCGACATAGACGCCAAGCTCGCGCGCGGCATCCAGCACGGTCGTGCCTTTGGGAAAACGCCCGCGCTTTCCCGAGGGCATGAACAGGACGAGCGGATCGGTGATGTTGGACGGGGCGTTCATGGAAACATCGTTACCCTCGCGCCATCCGTGCCTCGCGGCCGCCGCGACGGCGGCCTGCGCCGGCAGCAGCGTCACCAGGCGCCGAGACGGCCACCGGGGCAGGGGCGGCGTGTTCGCCAGGCTTGTAGTCCTTGTAGGTCTTGATCCAGGTCATGCAGTCCTTGTCGGTGCCGTTGAGCACATTGGCGCCGCGCACGGCCTCCATCTCCTGCGGGCGGCAGGGATTCATGATCGCCGAGGTCATGCCCGCGCCGATCACCATGGGGATGAAGGCGGCGTTGATGCCGTGGCGGTGCGGCAGGCCGAACGAGATGTTTGAAAGGCCGCAGGTGGTATTCACCTTGAGCTCGTTGCGCAGCCGGTAGAGAAGCTGGAAGACCTGCCGGCCGGCATCGCCCAGCGCGCCGATCGGCATGACCAGCGGATCGACGACGACGTCCTCCGGCTTGATGCCATGGTCCATCGCGCGCTCGACGATCTTCTTGGCGACCGCGAAACGCACGTCAGGGTCCATGGAGATGCCGGTCTCGTCGTTCGAGATGGCGACCACCGGCACATCGTATTTCTTGATGAGCGGCAGGATCGCTTCGAGCTTTTCTTCCTCGCCGGTCACGGAATTGACGAGCGGGCGGCCCTTGGCGACCTTCAGGCCCGCTTCGATCGCGGCGGTGACGGAGGAGTCAATCGACAGCGGGACATCCACCAGTCCCTGCACGATCTCCAGCGTCTGCACCAGAAGGGCGGGCTCGGTCGCATTGGGGTCGACGGCGGTGACGCCGGCATTGACGTCCAGCATGGTCGCGCCGGCCTGCACCTGCTCGATCGCATCCTTCTTCACGGTCTCGAAATTGCCTTCGACCATTTCGGCGGCGAGCTTCTTGCGGCCGGTCGGGTTGATGCGCTCGCCGATGACGCAGAAGGGCTGGTCGAAGCCGATGACGATCTCACGTCTCGCCGAGGCTACGATGGTGCGGGTCATGTTGTGTCTCCGTTCTTTGTCGGGATGTCCCGAATAGAGGGCGCTTGCAAGCGCGAATTCAGTTGGCGGCCTGGCTGACGATCGCCTGCGGGGTTTCGGTGGGGCTGTCGTGCAGAATATGGTCGAGGCGTTCGGCGACCATGGCGTCGTCCGGGCGTGGTTCGCGGCGCCACGGACGGCGGCCTTTCAGCACGCCGGATTCGTGCACGATCTCGGCCACGAACTCCTCTTGGCGATAGGCCATCACATGGATGCCCGAGACGCCCTCGATTTCCTTGACCTCGTTTATGATGTCGATGGCGATCTGCTTGCCTTCCTTTTTCTGGTCGGCCGCACCTTCGAGCCGTGCGATCACCGCATCGGGGATATGGATGCCGGGCACGTTGGCGCGGATCCATCGCGCCGTCTTGGCCGAGGCAAGCGGCCCCACACCGCACAGCACATAGCATTGCTCGGTCAGGCCCATATCATTGACGCGCTTCATGTATTCGCGAAACATTGGCACATCGAAGCAGTATTGGCTCTGCACGAACTGGGCGCCGGCCGCGATCTTCTTGGCGAGCCGGTGGGGCCGGAACTCATAGGGTGGCGCAAACGGGTTGATCGCCGCGCCCAGGAACACGGCCGGCGGTGTGGTCAGCTTGCGGCCGGAGAGGAATTTCTGCTCGTCGCGCATGGTGCGAACCGTTTCCAGCAGCGACATGCAGTCGAGATCGAAGACGGGCTTTGCGCCCGGCTGGTCGCCGGCCTGCACGCCGTCGCCCGTCAGGCACAGCATGTTGGCCACGCCCATCGCGGCGGCACCCAGCACGTCGCCCTGGATCGCGATGCGGTTCCGGTCGCGACAGGAAATCTGGTACACCGGCGCATAACCCATGCGGGTCAGTAGCGCGCAGATGCCGACCGACGACATATGGCAGTTGGCGCCCGACGCATCGACGGCGTTGATCGCGTCGACCCAGCCATCGAAGACCTTGGCACGCTCGTAGACGTCTTCGGGATCGGCGCTGTCCGGCGGGTTGAGCTCGGTGGTCACCGCAAACTCGCCGCGCCGCAGGATGCGCTCAAGCCGGCCGCGCGACGAATGGCCGGGCAGCGGGTCTAGTGGCAGGTCGATGCCGGCGGGGTTCTCGTCAGGCTGCGGAGGACGCGGGGAGGGGGTCATGCAGGCTCTCCCTTTTTCGCCTTCTCACGCTCGGCGGCGGCGCGAGCCGTCACGCGCAGCCAGGCCGACGTTTCGCGCAGAGACTGGTCGACGGGTTTCTGCACGGCGAGGATCGCATCGCCATTGCGCATGTTGCGCGAGCCTTCCCAGGCCTTCACCCACACGCAGGGCATATCCGGCTCGACCTCGCAATTGCCGTTGGCGCGCACGCCGCCGCAGGGGCCGTTGCGGAGCTGTTTCGGGCAATTCATGGGGCATGACATGCCGGTGGAAGACAGTACGCACTGGCCGCACATGCGGCAGTCGAACATGAGGCCCTTAACCCGTTTCTCGACGAACTTTACCGGCGCTTCGGCGCGTGAATAGCCGACCGCTTTCCAGATCGGGTGCAGCAGCAGAAAGACGTCGGCAAAGCGCTCGTAGAACCATTCGAGCCCACGCGAGTGGCGCACCGACCACAGCCGCATCGTGTAGCGGCGCTGGACACGCCGCTGCGGGGATACGTCGGCGGGCTTGTATGCGGTCTTGGGCGCCGCGTTGCGAACCTGGGTGGCCTGGGTGACCGTCGGCTGCTGCTTGTCAGACATTTTCCCTTCCGCCCGCCTTCACGAGTGCGACGAGACGTTCGCGGTCATAGGCCGCGTCGAGTTCGGCAAACGCCTTGTCGGCCTCAGCCTCAAGGTCGTCGCCGACAGGTTCGGGGTCTGCCTTGCGCCACTCGGCCAGATACGCGTCGGTATCGCCTGCACCGGTTCGCATGGCGCACATGTCGATAGCCTCCGTGAAACGCAGCGGCAGCTCGCGCTTGGCGTTCTGCCGCCCCTTCCTGACGATCACTTGTGCCGGGATGTCGCGCCAGTAGACGACGATTAGATCCGCCATGCGGCTGTTCTCCTCACTCCACGGTGACCATTGCGCGGAAGCGCGCGCGCCTGCTTGTTGCCGGACGACGCGCGTGCCTTCAAAAACGACGCGCGGTCAGCGACGGAATTCGAGGATGTCGAGCTTCGATTCGTAGTGGGGGGCGGGGAACTCGATATGCCACTCGGCCTCGCCGGTTCGAAACGCATAACCGGCCTGGTCGCTTTCAGGTCCCGAACCGTAAGCTGCGGGTTTTGCATCGTGAATGCTGCCGGAGCCGAGATAGGTCAGGCGGGTGTCGGAATCGGTGAAGAAACGGCCGGTTGTCCGTTGCGAACCCGACAGTTTTTCGAGCTTCCAGCCTGAGCCGTCATCGGTGACCCTGCAACGAAACCATGAATAGACGACCAGATTTGCCAGCCCGCCAACCTTGGTGGTGCGGCATTGCCAATCGCCGGTCATGTCGAAGCCCTCGAACGACTGGTGCGGGGCCGAAAGCGCGCGTTCCATGATGGCGATGTCCTCAGGCGTGCCGCCTTCGCGCGCTTCCGCAACGGCTGCATCGCGGGTGGTCTCATAGGCCTCAAGCCGAGCGCGGTCCGCGTCGGTGATGAGGCTTTCGATCTCTCCGGTGGCGAAGGCCGGCGTGGACAGGAGCAGGGCAAGGGCAATGAGGGCTGTACGGCGCATAGATCGGTCTCCGGTGGTTCCGGCCATCCCGCCGGGCAAATCCGGCGGTTTCAAGATCGCGTCGAAAGCCGGGCAAGCGCAGGTTCCAGATCGCCGTAACCGGTCATGCGCTTCTCGTAGGCAAGGCCGAGCATTTCAGCCGCATCGCGAGCCACCTTTTCGAGCGACGGGTCGTCTGTCTGGGCCAGATAGACAACCTTCTCGTAGTTTCCGAAGAAGTCCTGCGCCAGCTCAGGGTGGCGGTCGAGGCCGAGCGGCTTCATGAAGAAGGCATCGAACTGCCGGCAGAGGAAATCCGTCATGTAGAACGACAGCATGTCGTCGTCGGCGACGCGGGCGAACGCGGCTTCCCCCTGGTAGAAGGCGAAGCAATGCGGGCCGGCCATGCGCTCGACGCCGTGTCGTTCCAGCACCCGGTCGAGCATGCCGCCGGTGCCGCAATCGGCATAGCCTGCGAAGATATGCGCATAGCCCTGCGCACGCGCCTTTTCGATCGCCGCATTCATCGCAGCGGGGATGCGGTCCGGATAGTAATGGAACTCAGCGGGCAGGCAGGTCAGCTCGATATGGTCGAGGCCGAGACGCTCCTTCACCGCCAGGATTTCGCGCGCCAGCATTCCGCATGCGATTACGAGAACCTTTTCGGGTTCCGCGCGTTGCATGTCTGTCACCTTTCACAGCGCCAGAGGGGCGCATCGACGATGCGGAGTTTCACGATGACCAAATCCACCATGTCCAAGCTCGCCGTTCTCGTTCTCGTTGCCGGCTTTGCGGCCGGTTGCGCCAATACCATCCGCGGCATGGGCGCCGACACCGCGAATGCGGTGGATGCTACGCAGGACGCAGGCCGCAATATCGAGCGGTCGACCTACTAGTCGTCACGGCGAAAACTTGAAACGTCCACGTCTCAGGCCGAGGCGTGGACGTTGTGCTTGCGCTTCATGAAATCCTTCGCCGTTTCCACGGCCACAGCCGCGTCGCGGCAGTAGGCGTCGGCTCCGACAGCCTTGCCGAACTCCTCGTTGAGCGGTGCGCCGCCCACGAGTACGACGTAGTCGTCGCGGATACCCTTTTCCTTCATCGTGTCGATCACGACCTTCATGTAAGGCATTGTGGTCGTGAGCAGGGCCGACATACCGACGATGTCGGGCTGATGCTCCTCGATCGCGGCCAGATAGTTCTCGACAGGATTGTTGATGCCGAGGTCGACGACGTCGAAGCCCGCACCCTCCATCATCATGCCGACGAGGTTCTTGCCAATGTCGTGAATGTCGCCCTTGACTGTGCCGATCACGAGCTTGCCCTGCTTGGGCGCGCCGGTTGCAGCCAGCAGCGGGCGCAGGATAGCCATGCCGGCCTTCATGGCGTTGGCTGACAGCAGCACCTCAGGCACGAAAAGAATGCCGTCGCGGAAATCTTCGCCGACGATGCGCATGCCCTCGACCAACGCTTCGGTGAGGACGTCGTAAGGGACCCAACCGCGCTCCAGAAGGATGTTCGTTCCTTCCTCGATCTCCTCCTTCAGCCCGTCATAGAGGTCGTCGTGCATCTGCTGCACCAGTTCCTCGTCGGAAAGCTCGGAGAGGATGATTTCGTCGTCTGACATCTCGGGCTCCTGCAAATGCCATGCGCGGACAAACGGTGCCCGCAACGTTCTCCCAATTCATAATCCGCGACAAACCAGGTTTCTTAGCTGATTTGCGACGTGCCGCGATAGGAAAGCGACCGAAGCAGTCCCGTTTGGAACTGACAGCACTTCCTGTCGATTTTGCGACACGGGCTGGCGCTGGCTGGCCGCTTCTGCAAGGTTGCTTGGCTACGATCCGGGCAAAGAGCCGCCCGGCGGCATTACGGGATTCAGGGAAACGGTCATGGAAGACAATCTGGCTGTCGAGCAGGGCGCTGGCGGCGGACGCCGTGGACGCGGCGACAGGGGCGGTGCAGCGGCACGCCGCGCGGCGCGTACTGGCGGCGGCGCAGGACCGCAGCTCACCTATATCAAACGCAACATTCCGCTTTACGAGGTGCTCAACGAAGAAGGTCTCGCGCTCATCGAGGCCAATGCCGACACCGTTCTCGAGGAGATCGGCATCGAGTTTCGCGACGATGCCGAAGCACTTGCAATGTGGAAGGATGCCGGCGCGGACGTGAAGGGCGAGCGGGTCCACTTCCCGAAAGGCCTTCCGCGGTCGCTGCTCAAATCCGCTCCGCCCGTCTTCACCCAGCATGCCCGCAACCCGGAACGCTCGGTGCAGATCGGTGGCGACGCTACCGTTTTCGCGCCCGTCTACGGCCCGCCCTTCGTGCGCGACCTCGACGGCAACCGCCGTTATGCGACGATTGAGGATTTCCGCAATTTCGTGAAGCTCGCCTATCTGGCGCCGTCGATCCACCATTCCGGCGGCACGGTGTGCGAGCCGGTCGACGTGCCGGTCAACAAGCGCCATCTGGACATGGTGCTGGCGCATATGACGCTGTCCGACAAGCCGTTCATGGGCTCGGTGACCGCGCCGGAACGCGCCGAAGACACGGTTGCCATGGCGAAGATCCTGTTCGGCGAGGAGTTCGTCGACCAGAACACGGTCATCATCAACCTTATCAACGCCAACTCGCCGATGGTCTTCGATGAGACCATGCTGGGCGCAGCCAAGGTCTATGCCCGCAACAATCAGGCGACGATCATCACGCCGTTCATTCTCGCTGGCGCGATGAGCCCTGTGACCGTCGCGGGCACGCTGACGCAGGTGCTTGCCGAGGTGCTGGCGGGTGCCGCCTTCACGCAGCTCGTGCGGCCGGGCGCACCGGTGCTGTTCGGCACTTTCGCCTCGTCGATCTCGATGCAGTCCGGCGCGCCGACATTCGGGACACCGGAGCCGTCGCTGGTCTCCTACGGCGCGGCCCAGCTTGCGCGGCGTCTCGGCCTGCCGTTCCGCACCGGCGGCTCGCTATGCGCATCCAAGGTTCCGGATGCACAGGCGGCCTACGAGAGTGCCAACACGCTCAACTCGACGCTGCTTGCCGGCACCAATTTCGTGCTGCACTCCGCTGGCTGGCTCGAGGGCGGGCTCGCGTCCTGCTACGAGAAGTTCATGATGGATGTCGACCAGCTCGGCATGGCGCAGAAGTTCGCCGCGGGCGTCGACCTGTCCGAAAACGGGCAGGCGATGGACGCGATACGCGAGGTCGGGCCGGGGAGCCACTATCTCGGCTGTTCCCATACCCAGGCCAATTTCCAGTCCGCCTTCTATCGCTCGTCCATTGCTGACAACAACTCCTTCGAGCAGTGGCAGGCCGAGGGCGAGAAGACCGCGCCACAGCGGGCTAACGAACTCGCCCGCCGCTGGCTGGAGAGCTACGAAGCGCCTTATCTCGATCCGGGTATCGCCGATGGCCTGCGCGATTTCGTGTCGCAAAAGAAAGAGGCGATGCCCGACGCCTTCACGTGAAAGGAGCCCGCGTCAGGCCGGGCTAAAGTGGCCGACATCATTCACAAGGAAGTCTGGCGCAGCGCCATACGCGGGCCGGATGGGGGATAAGGTGCGGGCTGGGTTGATGCTCTACGTTGCCCCCCTCTGTCCTGCCGGACATCTCCCCCACGAGGGGGGAGATCGGCCGGCCGCTTGGCTTTCGCGAATCACCGGCGTCGCAGAAGAAACGGTGAGCCCGAAGCTGCCGATCTCCCCCCTCGTGGGGGAGATGTCCGGCAGGACAGAGGGGGGCGCGAAGGAATGCCTGCGTTTCCGTTCAGTGGCGGAGTAGATGCCTGCCGTCGCCGAAGCAGTGGCATCCCTTCTTCTCGCGCATGGCCTGATCCTGCGCGGCGGCTTTTCCTTCGCCTCTGAAGAAGAACGGCCCGCCGGCCCTTCCGACAAGCCCGCTGCATCCGTGATTCTGGTCGGCAATGCAGGGGCGGATTACTGGCGGCATTTCTCGCTATGGCGAGAGGCTCATCCTGCAACCTGTCCCGATCCCCTCGACACATGGTCGCGTCTGGTGATCGGGGAGGTGGCCGACCACGTCGGTGCCCGCCTCATCATGCCGAACGACCGCCCGTTCGCGCCGTTCCAGCAGTGGGCGATGCGTTCGGAAGAACTGAGACCGTCGCCGCTCGGCCTCCTCATGCATCCGGTCTACGGGCTCTGGCACGCCTATCGCGGCGCATTGCTTTTCGACCGCGAACTTGCGTTTCCCGCACCTGAGAAACCGATTCATCATTGCGACCTATGTGACGGAAAACCTTGCCTGAATGCCTGCCCGGTCGGAGCCTTTTCGGCCGCGGGATTCGATTATCCTGGCTGCGTTGCGCATGTTCGGGGCCGGACGGGACAGCCATGCCGGGGCACCGGTTGCCTTGCGCGCAATGCCTGTCCCATCGGTGCAGAATGGCGCTATCCGGCGGCGGTGCAGGCATTTCATCAGGCAGCTTTTGCGGGGCTGTAGATTTTTTCCTTGCTCCACCCAAGGATCGGCGGGATTGAGACGTCCAACGGGCGATGATGGCGCTGACGATGGACGAAGAGGACGTCTCCGACGGTGAACTGGCGCGCAGGGCTGCGGCCGGCGACCGGTCGTCGTTCGCGCGGCTGGTCGCGCGGCACTATGCCTTCGTCTTCCGTATCGCCTACCGGATGACGGGACATCGCGCCGATGCGGAAGACATCGCACAGGACGTCTGCGCACGGCTTGGCCGCTCGATCCGCACATATCGCGGCGGCAGCGCATTCACGACCTGGCTCTACCCTGTCGTCGTCAACGCGGTGCGAGACCAAGGCCGGAGTGCCGCGCGTGAGGCCGCGCGGCGGCAGGCCTACGGCATTCAAGCGCGCATCGAGAGCGCGGCGGCTTATGAGGCGGATGAGCCGGCCGAGGCACTATGGGAGGCGGTGCGAGACCTGCCGCCCAAACAGCAGGAGGCGGTGACGCTGGTCTATGGCGAGGCGCTGAGCCACGCCGAGGCGGCCGACCTGCTCGGCTGCTCTGAGACGACGGTCTCGTGGCACATCCATGAAGCGAAGAAACGGCTGAAGCGCATCATGTCGGTCGGGGAAGTCTGATCATGGCGAAGAACGAATTCGACGAACTCGACCTGCTGCGCGGCGCGAAGGTGCCCGCGCCCGGTGACGAAGCAAAGGCGCGCGGGCTCGATGCCGCGTTGCGCGCCTATGACGAGGCCGGGAAAGAAAATTCCGCGTCGCCCCAAGGATCGGGCGTCGGTGCGCGTCTCACTGCCGGAACAATCAGGTTCTGGAGAGAGATCATGCGCAAGAAACTCATCGCAAACCCGGCTTTGGCCGGCCTCGTCGCCCTGCCGGTGGCGGGTATCGTTACGTGGCAGTTGCTCGACGAGTATCGCCCGGCGAGCCCACAGGAGCCTGCAGCGGTGGAAAACGACGCGCTGCAACGCCAGGCGGCTGAAACCAGGGTTTCCCAGCCCGCGAAAGAGGAGGCGGCCGGACAGGCTTCCGACCAGGCGACGCAGGACATGGCCGCCGAGATCGCAGCCGCTCCTCCATCGCCTGCCGACGGCATGACGCCCTCCAGCACGGTTCTGACACGCCAGAAGATGGCCGAGCCGCGTGTGATGCCCATGCCATCCGCTGCGCCGCAGGTGATCGCGCCTGAGCCCTATCCAGTGCCTGCCGAGAACCGTGATCGCGTCGAGGCCTTCGACAGCAATCCGGTGCGCACGGTTCAGGAAAGCCCCGTCTCCACCTTCTTGATCGATGTCGATACGGCCTCCTACGCCTTCGTGCGGCGTTCGCTGAAGGAGGGGGTGCTGCCCGACCCCAACAGCGTGCGGGTCGAGGAGATGATCAACTATTTCCCCTATGACTGGGCCGGGCCGGACAGCGCCGAGCTGCCGTTCAATTCGACCGTCACCGTCATGCCGACGCCGTGGAACGAGAACACGAAGCTTATGCATGTTGCGGTCAAGGGCTACCAGATAGAGCAGGCGCAGAAGCCGCGCTCCAACCTCGTCTTCCTGATCGACACGTCGGGGTCGATGGAAGAGCCTGACAAGCTACCGCTTCTCAAGAACTCCTTCCGGATGCTGGTCGACCGGCTTGGCCCCGACGACACGGTATCCATCGTTACCTATGCGGGGAGCGCCGGCACGGTGCTGGAGCCGACCAAGGCGTCGGACAAAGCGGCGATCCTGTCTGCGCTTGACCGGCTTGAGGCTGGTGGCAGCACGGCGGGCGAGGCCGGTATCCGCGAGGCATACCGGCTTGCGGAAAGCTCCTTCGTCGAGGGCGGCGTCAACCGCGTGATGCTGGCGACCGACGGCGATTTCAATGTCGGGCAGGTGAGCGACGACGAGCTGACGACGCTGGTCGAGAACAAGCGGGAATCCGGTGTGTTCCTGTCGATACTCGGCTTCGGGCGGGGCAACCTCAACGACCAGATGATGCAGGCCATCGCCCAGAACGGCAACGGCGCGGCCGCATATATCGACACGCTGGCGGAAGCCGAGAAGGTGCTGGTGGAGGAGGCGTCCTCAACGCTATTCCCCATCGCCGGCGACGTGAAGATACAGGTCGAGTTCAATCCGCAGCAGATCGCCGAGTACCGGCTGATCGGCTACGAGACACGGGCGCTCAGCCGCGAGGACTTCAATAACGACCGCGTCGATGCCGGCGAGATCGGCTCGGGCCACTCGGTGACGGCGATCTACGAGATCACGCCGGTGGGTAGCCCGGCGCGGATGGTTGACGATCTGCGCTACGGACAGCCAAGCGACAGCACGGCTCCGACGGCCGGCGACGGCGAATATGCCTTCGTCAGGGTTCGCTACAAGGCGCCCGGCGAGGATACCAGCAAGCTGATCGAGAAGCCGGTCACGGAAGCCGATGTCATTTCGAGCTTCGACGCGGCTTCGAACGATGCGCGCTTCTCCGTGGCAGTTGCAGCCTTCGGGCAGAAGCTGCGGGGCACGGATGCCGTGGCTGGTTTCGGCTATGACCGTATCCAGAAGATCGCCTCGGCCGCCCGCGGCGCCGATCCGTTCGGCTATCGCGCCGAGTTCCTGTCGCTGGTCAGGCTCGCAGCCGCGCTCGAGCGGCCGCGCTGAACCTTTGCAATCGCGCTGTTGCGAAGCCGGTCGGGATCGGAATCCCGGCCGGCTTCCCTTTAGTGCAGCCGGGAATCCTTACGTTGCATCTTGTAAAAGATATATCTTTTGCTAGATATGACGCATGAACGACATTATGAAAGGAATCCCAATGTTCAATCACAGACATCGAGGTGGGCATGGTCATATGTGCATGGCCGGTGGACCGGGCAGGGGCGGTGGCGGGCGGCATGGCCATGGCGGCCCGTTCGGCCGCAATCGCGGTGGACCGTTCGGCGGGCGGCGCGGGCCGCGCATGTTCGATTCGGGTGCGTTGAGGCTGGTCGTGCTCGGTCTGATCGCCGAGGAGCCGCGCCACGGCTACGACATCATCAAGGCGCTGGAAGCAAAGTTCCAGGGTGCCTACAGCCCCAGCCCCGGAGCCATCTATCCCATGCTGCAGATGATGGAGGAGGCCGATCTGGTCACCTCGACGACGACCGGCAACAAGCGCCTGTTCTCGATCACCGAACAGGGTCGCGCCTTCCTTGCCGACAATGCGAAGGAACTGGAGAAGATCAACGCGCAGATGGAGCAGGCGTCGACCGAGACCAGCGGCGTAGCCCTGGGCGACGAGGTGCGCGCATTGCGCTGGGCCGTCTACAGCCGGCTGCGCAGCGGTTCTCTCTCGGCCGAACAGGCTGCGGAGGCGCGCGAAATCCTCAAGCGCGCGCGCCGCGAGATCGAGGACCTCTAGACCGGACCGGTCAGCCGCGGGCGCGGCGGCGCTCGCGGCGGCCTTCGCCTTCCACGGCGCCGCTTTCAGCGGCCTGCTTGTTGCGCAGTGGGCCGATGCGCGCCACGACATCTTCAACTGACGGCCGGGCAGCCGGCGCGTGCTCATCCAGCGCCTTGCGCATGGCTGCAAGGTGCTGGAACGACGTGCCGCAGCAGCCGCCGACGATCCTGGCACCGCCGTCGACTGCCAGCCGCACGTAGTCGGCCATCAGCTCCGGCGTGCCGGAATAGTGGATTTCGGTGCCGCGGAATTCGGGGATGCCGCAATTGCCCTTGACGATGATGGTGGCCTCCGGCTTCGCGGCGCTCATGTCGAGCAGAGAGGCGAGGATGTCCGAAGCGCCGACGCCGCAATTCGCACCGACGCCCAGCGGAGCTTCGCCGAGCCCGTCGGCCACGCCGTGGATGTCCTTCGGCGCGAGGCCCATCATCGTGCGGCCGGCCGTGTCGAATGAACCCGTATAGGTGTAGGGCAGGCCGACACGGATCGCGGCTTCTGCGGCAGCGCGAATCTCGTCCGGCGCCGACATCGTTTCGATCCAGGCGACTTCCGCGCCGCCTTCCTTCAGGCCTTCGATCTGCTCGACGAAGGCCTCCACGGCCTCGTCATAAGTCATCGCGCCGAGCGGCTGCAGCAGTTCGCCGGTGGGACCGACGGACCCTGCAACGATGACCTTGCGGCCAGCCTTGTCCGCGACCGAGCGCGCGATCTCGGCGGCGCGGCGGTTAAGCTCGTGCACGCGGTCCTGCGCGTGGTGCAGCTTAAGGCGGTGACGCGTGCCGCCGAACGAGTTGGTGAGGATGATGTCGGCGCCCGCGTCGACGAAACCCTGATGCAGGGCGACGATCTTTTCAGGAGCGCTTTCGTTCCAGAGCTCCGGCGCTTCGCCCGCTTCCAGGCCCATGGCGAAGAGGTTGGTGCCGGTCGCGCCATCGGCAAGCAGCACGCCCTTTTCGGCGATCAGAGCATCGATCGGATTGATCATGAAAAGCACCTTCGCAAGGTCTGGGGATTTGAGATAACAATATAAAGAAATCTTTATATGGCGTCAATGTCACGGTGGTTGCGGATATCAGGCTTTGCCGCGCCGGCCGGCGACCCGCAGCAGCTTGCGGAAGCGCGGGCATTCGAGGTGCGAAGGGGCAGGGCACTCGGCCACATGCCTGAGCGCGTCGCGCAACACCATCAGGTCGCGGATCTGGCGGTCGATCTCGTCGGCGCGGCCATGCAGGACCGGGCGCGGCAAATCCACCGTGCCGTCGGCGCGGAACATGCCGGCGATCTCCTCGAGTGAGAAACCGGCCTTCTTGCCGAGCGCGATCAGCGCGATCTGCCAGACCGTTTCCGGGCCGAACTGCCGGCGCAGTCCGCGACGGCCGATGGAAGCGATAAGGCCGATCTCGTCATAATAACGCAGTGTCGAGACGGCGACGCCGGTGCGCTCGGCGACATCTCCGATGTCGAGAATTTCCATGCTTGACCTCAAGTTGACTTGAAGTGGCAGAATGCCGCCAGATCCAAATTTGAGCAAGGGCATGACCATGAAAAACGATTCCGAAATTCCGCAACCCGGCGGCACGAGCCGCAGCATCGCTCCGCTGGCAATGGCGATGTTGCTGGCGTCCACCGGTGTGAGCATCACCACCGTCGCGCTGCCCGTGCTGGCACGCGATTTTTCCGTCGATGTGACACAGGCACAGTGGGCGGTGCTCGGCTACCTGCTTGCCGTGACCGTCTCCATCGTTTCCTGCGGGCGGCTTGGGGACCTCGTCGGGCATCGCCGTGTATTCCTGGCGGGGCTGGCGATCTTCGCCACGGCGTCTGCCTTGTGCGCAGCCGCGCCGACGCTCGGAGTGCTCGTCTTCTTTCGTGTCCTGCAGGGCGTCGGCGGCGCCATCCTGATGGCTCTACCGATCTCGATCGCGCGAGACGTGGTGGCCAAGGAGCGCGTCGGCTGGGCGATGGGCCTGCTCGGCACCACGTCGGCGATCGGCACCGCACTCGGGCCCTCGATGGGCGGACTGATTATCGCGTGGTCCGGCTGGCAGGCAACGTTCTTGACGCTTGCCGTATCCGCACTGGCGGTGCTCGTCGTATCCATGTGGACGCTGCCTGCCGCAAAGACTGCCTCTCCGGGCAATCGCCCGAGCCTCGATCTGGCCGGCACGCTGGTGCTGGCACTGACACTGATTGCCTATTCGCTCGCGGTGACTGGTGGCGACGGTTTTTCGACGCAGGCCGTGCTGCTGCTCGCAGCAGCGGTCGCCGGCGCCATCATTTTCGTGGTCGTCGAGCGGCGCCGTGCGATGCCGCTGGTAGCACTCGATGCGCTCGGCGAGCGCGCGACAGCCGCCTCGCTGGTGATGAACCTGCTTGTTTCCAGCGTGATGATGTCCGTGCTGGTCGTCGGGCCATTCTATCTGGCTTTCGGGCTGCATCTGAACGACGCGTTGATCGGGATCGCCTTGGCGGCGGGGCCGACAATGGCTGCGCTCAGCGGTCTGCCGGCTGGCTACCTCACCGACAGGTTCGGCGCGCGGCCCATGCTGATCTACGCGCTCGCGCACATGATCGTCGCGCTGATCTGCTTTTCGATCCTGCCGGGCATCTTCGGCGTTGCCGGCTTCGTTCTGTCGCTCATGGCGCTGACGCCATCGTTCCAGCTCTTTCTGGCGGCGAACAACACCGACGTCATGCTGGCCGCAAGGGAAGACCAGCGCGGCATGATCTCGGGCCTGCTGGGGCTGTCGCGTAATCTCGGACTGATGACCGGTGCGTCGGTCATGGGGGCGGTGTTCGCGGCTGCGGCCGGCTCGGCCGACATCACGCAAGCGCCGCCAGAGACCGTCGGCTTCGCCTTCTCTTTCACGTTTCAGGTGGCCGCGGGACTGGTTGCGTTCTCTCTGGTGCTGGCATTGGTAGGACGGCGGCGCACGCCGGTGCATGACGAGCTATGCGCCGACTGCTAGCTTAACGCGCGCGCAAAACCCGCCGCTTCGTGTGCGTTGATCTCGGCTGCCCGGATCAGATTGTCGAAGTGGCGGGTCAGCGTGCGCACCGTCTCGGTTGCGTTCAGCACGACATACATGTCGCCCATGTAGATCGCGGCGCGAAGCTGCCCGAAGATAGTGTAGGGCACCGAATAGCGCTGGCGGCCGTCATAGAGATAGAGGCGGAAGCCGGGGTAGAGGTCATCGAGCAGCCGCGCCATGTGGGCAAGTTGCGCCTTGCGCTGCTCTTCCGGGAAGCCAGACCAGACGCCGAGGCCGCGCGCGAAGATTTCGAGCGTATGGCGCGGCATGCAGACCTCCATATCGGTCTCCGGCCGGCGATTGTAGTCGATGCGATACTGCTTCTCATCGTGCTGGGCTTCGGCGTCGCGGCGCGTGATGTCGGCCTCGTGGTCGATCAGCGCATCGGTGCGCAGGAGATCGGGAATGCCGGCGGGCACGTAGCGAATCTTGGTGCCGGCCGCTTCCGCATGCCACTTCGCCAGCAGGGTCCGGTCGAAGCCACCCGCACCTTCCTCGATCTCAAGGCTTTCGCGGATTTCGCTACCGAGGCCTTCATCCTGGCTGATGCCCAACAGCCAGTCCAGCGAGACGCTGTGCCGCAAGGCGATGTTGATCAGCGTTTCGGCGCGCGGCAGCCGTGTCGCGGATCCGGCCAGGAGCTGGGACAGCGCCGAGCGGTCGATGCCGATGCGCGCGGCAAATGCAGACTGGTTCTCACCGGATCGGCCGACCAGCGTCGTCAGCCGCGTCCGGAACGTCTCCGCGATGTCGCGTTTGTCCAACTTTTCGCCTCGTTGTTTATTATAGTAAACGTATGTCGCTTCTGATTATCAGAATAAACATTCAATGTACATTCTCGCATTGCGACGCATCGCTGCTGCTGACAGCATTCTGTCAGGAATCGGGGTATCGGGGCGAATCTGGGCGAGATGGCAAAGAGAAGGATAGAACACGCAGGTGCAGCACGGGTCGAATGGCCCACCGTCATGCTCATCGCAGCCTGCTATGGAGCATGGTTCGTGGCGGGCACGATGCTCTGGGCGGACTGGCCGCTGGCTACGCTGGCGATCCTCACTCTGGTCGTTGCGTTGCAATCGTCCCTGATGCACGAGGCCGCGCACGGCCATCCCACCCGCAACGGCAATCTCAACGAATTTCTGGTTAGCCTGCCGATCGGTCTCGTCTATCCCTACCGGCGCTTCAAGTCGCTGCATCTTCGCCATCACGCCGACGAGCGCCTGACCGATCCGTTCGATGATCCGGAGAGCTACTATCGCGCGCTTTGGAAGCACGAGACGCTGCCGGTATGGCTCAAGGCGCTTCTTAAGATAAACAACACGATGGTCGGCCGTTTCGTCATTGGCCCTGCGATTGCCAATGCCGGCTTCCTCGTGACCGAGGCCAGGCTGATCGCGTCCGGCGACCGTGCGGTGCGTCGCGCCTGGCTGCAACACGGCATCGGGCTCGCTGTCGTCGTGCCGGTGATCCTGTTCGTCTTCGCCGTTCCGGTCTGGCTCTATCTGGTGCCGGTCTATCTCGGACAGTCGCTGATCGCCATCCGCACCTTTGCCGAGCACCAGTGGTCCGAGCGGCCGGATGGGCGCACAATCATCGTCGAGCGCTCGCCGCTGGCCTTCCTGTTCCTCAACAACAACCTGCATCTCGTGCACCACAAGATGCCGACGGTTGCGTGGTACAGGCTGCCGGCGCTGTTTCGTGAGCGGCGCGCCGAATGGCTGGCGATGAATGACGGCTACGCCTATCCGAGCTATTTCGCGCTACTGAAGGACTTTGCGTTCAAGGCAAAGCAGCCGGTGGTACATCCCGCACTACGCCGCGCGCCGGAGCCGGGCAGGGCGTTTAGGCCGCGTGTGCGGGCACGTAATGTCAGCGGTTACGGCACCATACCGGTGCCGGCCGAGCCGCCCAAGGAATAATGATCGGCTTGCGACTGCTGCCCCTGACCGCGCATAAGGCGGTATGACACCGTCGATCGCAGCACTGCCCATGTATGACTGGCCGGAGATTCGCGCCGAGGTGGATGCGCAATGGGCCGGCATCCGCAGCGCATTGCGGGGCCAGGGTCTCGAAGCGCCTGAGCATCTGGTGCGCCGCAATGCGGATATGCCGGCTGTCCCCGGCGGCATCCGTGATCGTGCCGGCCGTCTTGTTGCCCCCAACCCTGCGACATTGCCGCCCGAAGAACTCGACTATGCGACGCTGTGGCATCATCCGCTGCTGCTGTTTGGCCAGACCTGCTGGGGGCCGCTGGAAACGACCGGTCTTGCCGACCACGTCCGCGTCATAGGTCAGCCGGACTATTCGGACTGCGAGGGCGGCAGCGGCGAACTCTATTCCAGCGCCATCCTGATGCGTGGCAACGAGACTTCGATGCCGTCGCCGGACGACGGCGCGTCTCGGCTGCCGCTCGAGCTGCTTCGCGGAAAACGCTTCGCTTACAACGAGCCGCATTCGATGTCGGGTGTTCTGGCTCTTGAACGCGATCTGGCGGACGCGGGCGAAGGCCTCTCCATCTTCTCCTCGCACTTGCAGACAGGTGGCCATCGCGCATCCATCACGGCGGTGGCCGAGGGCCGGGCGGAGGTCTGTGCCATCGATTGCCGAAGCTGGAGCCTTTTCAGACGCGTCGAGCAGGATGTTGCAAAAACGGTTCGGGTGGTCGGCTGGACTGCTCGACGCAAGGGTTTGCCCTACATCTCGGCGTGCAAATTCGAGCCTTTGCACGATGCGATCCGCAGGGCGGTCGCTGCCTCATCGTGATTTTTGGCGAAAGCGCAAATTTCAGCTCTTCTTGCGATTGCCGCGCCCACTGGAAGAGCGTCCGATCGGCTCCTTCAGCTTGATGCGCACCGGGCCTCCTTCTGGATGATCGATGTCGAACCCGCCGGTCTTTCGGACCAGGTCGCTCAGCTTGCGGAACCCGTAGGTGCGCGAATCGAAATCGGATGCGACGTTTCCCAGTTGGGTTCCCACCGCCCCAAGAGGCACCCAGCCGTCCTCGCTTTCCATCTGTTCGAGCACTTTGGCGATTTTCGGAATGGCTTCTTTCGGAGGCCGCAGAGGCTTCGTGGCCTCTTTCTCCACATTGGGCGGGTCAGGCAGCAGATTTTCGGTGTAAATGAAGCGGCGGCAGGCCTGACGGAAGCTCTCCGGCGTCTTTTGTTCTCCAAAACCATAGACATCGATACCCTGCTCGCGGATTCGCGCGGCAAGTCGGGTGAAGTCGCTATCCGACGAAACCAGGCAGAAGCCGTCGAAGCGGCCGCTGTGCAGCAGGTCCATAGCGTCGATCACGAGCGTTATGTCGGAGGCATTCTTGCCGGTCGTGTATGCGAATTGCTGCTGAGGGATGATTGCGTGCTTGGACAACACGTCCGACCAGCCCTTCGATCGGGCATTGGAGAAGTCGCCATAGATGCGCCGAACGCTGGCTTCGCCGAGCTTGGCGATCTCGTCGAACAGCCCGTCGGCGATCTTTGACGACGCGTTGTCGGCGTCGATCAGGACAGCGAGGCGGGGGGAGCGGGCTTCTGCCGGCATTGCAATCGTTTCCAGGTTCCATGATCCGGAGGGTTGCTGACGCCCGCGCAGCGTCAATCTCCCCGACGGGCAATTTATGTCGGACACTGGCCCAGCTTGCCGGTGGCATCAACCCCGCATCTTTTCGCCCGATGGGTCGAAGGGCGGTTCGATGTTGATCCGCGCCGGGCGGCGCTGGCCGAGGATTTCGATCTCGAACAGGCCTTCGCTTTCGTCGTTAGCAAGGGCGGCCGGCACATAGCCCTGCGCCATCGACTTGCCGACGAAATGCGCATAGCCGCCCGACGTGACCCAGCCGATGACGGACCATTCACCGTCATGGATGCCGCGCACCGAGGATGCGCCGTGATCGGCCTGCGAGCTGCGGGTTTCCTTGCCTTTGGCGTCGAAGCGCGGCGCACCGTAGCCGTGTGGCTTTTCGATCGTGCCGAAGTCGGTGCCGTTCACCTTGGCCCAGATCGGCTCGTCGCCCATGACATCGGCGTCCAGCGCGTCGACCAAGAACGAGACGCGGGCCAGTTTCGGACCGTCCGCATGCTCCCTTGCGGCCGCTTCACGGCCGATGAAGTCGTTCTTCTCCAGCTTTATGAAGCGCTCCATGCCGCCTTCGAACGGGCCGTAGATCGGGCGCAACTCGCGAAACCATGTCGGGAAGTTCTTCTCGAGCCGCATCGACAGAAGGGCGCGCATGCCGAAATCGATTATGCCGAACTCGGCGCCGGCATCCTTGATCGCCGCATAGACCAGCCTCTGATAGGCCGGCTCCATCCAGATCTCG
Organism: Mesorhizobium sp. DxT; assembly: GCF_058448885.1. Classification (NCBI taxonomy): domain Bacteria; kingdom Pseudomonadati; phylum Pseudomonadota; class Alphaproteobacteria; order Hyphomicrobiales; family Phyllobacteriaceae; genus Mesorhizobium; species Mesorhizobium sp. DxT. The sequence goes on from NZ_JBZFLJ010000007.1 coordinate 165,832, forward strand.
TAGCCGAGGTCGCCGGTGTAGGTAATGCGATTGACCATGCATGGCGCGCCGCCGACGGCCATTTCGCGGAAATCCATGAAACGGAATGCCTTCGAGGACACGTCCACATCAACCAGCTTCTGCAGCAGCGCCTGCGATCTTGGTCCGGCGATCGACAGACCCACCAGCGTCTGGTCGTAGCGGTGGATACGAACCGAACCGTCCTTCGGCAGGTGCTTCTCGAACCAGCGCATATGGTATTTCTGCGCCGCCGAGGAGCCCCAGATCATGAAGCGCTCGTCGCCGGTCTTGGCGATGGTGAAGTCGCCGATCAGCTTGCCGAACTCGTTCAGCATCGGGGTGAGCACGATGCGGCCCGTCTTAGGCATGCGGTTGGTCATCAGCCGGTTGAGGAAGTCTTCCGCAGCCGGCCCCGACACCGCGTATTTGGCGAAATTGGCGATCTCGGTGACGCCGACGCCCTCGCGTACGGCGCGCACCTCGTTGCCAACATGCTCGAAATCGTTCGATCGATGGAAGGAGACGATGTCCTTCGGCTCGCTGCCTTCGGGCGCGAACCAGAGCGGCGTTTCAAGGCCCCAAGAGTCGCCCATGACGGCATTCTGCGCGACCATGGTGTCGTAGAGTGGCGTCGTCTGCGCGGGTCGCGCGGCCGGCAACTCCTCGTTGGGGAAACGGATGGAGAAGCGGCGCGAATAGTTCTCTCGCACCTTGGCGTTGGTGTAGCGCAGGCTCGCCCATTCGCCGAAGCGGGCGACGTCCATGCCCCACACATCAAAGCCGGGATCACCGTCGACCATCCAGTTCGACAGTGCCAGCCCCACGCCGCCGCCCTGGCTGAAGCCCGCCATCACGCCGCACGCCACCCAGTAATTGGTGAGGCCCTGAACCGGCCCGACAAGCGGGTTGCCGTCGGGCGCGAAGGTGAAGGGGCCGTTGATGACCTGCTTGATGCCGGCATTGGCGATGCCCGGGAAATGCTTGAAGCCGATTTCCAGCGATGGGGCGATGCGGTCGAGATCGGGCGCCAGCAGCTCATGGCCGAAATCCCACGGCGTGTTGACGGGAGACCACGGCTTGCAGGCCTTCTCGTAAGTGCCGAGCAGGATGCCGTTGCGCTCCTGACGGGTGTAGATTTCGCCCTTGAAGTCGAGCACGCCGACCATCTCGCGGCCGGTTTCCCGGTTGAAGGCTTCCACTTCCGGCATCGGCTCGGTCAGCAGATACATGTGTTCCATGGCCAGCACCGGCAGCTCGACGCCGACCATGCGTCCGACCTCGCGCGCCCAAAGGCCGCCGCAGTTGACCACGTGCTCGGCCTTGACCGTTCCCTGCTCTGTGATGACGTTCCAGGTGCCGTCCGCCTCCTGCGTTAGCTCGCGCACCGGGTTGCGCAGCACGATCTCCGCGCCGAGCTTCTTGGCCGCCTTGGAGTAGGCGATAGTGGTGCCGGAGGGGTCGAGATGGCCTTCCACCGGGTCCCACATCGCGCCCACGAAATGGCTCTCGTCCATCAGCGGGAACATGGCCTTGGCTTCTGACGGCGTGATCAGCTCCGTGTCCATGCCGAGATAGCGCCCCTTGGCGTGCGCAAGTCGCAGGAAGTCCATGCGCTCGGGACTGTCTGCCAACATCACGCCGCCGGTCAGGTGCAGCGAGCAGGACTGGCCGGAGATTTCTTCCAGCTCCTTGTAGAGCTGCACGGTATAGGCCTGCAGCTTGGCGACGTTTGGGTCGCCGTTGAGCGTGTGGAACCCGCCTGCGGCATGCCAGGACGAACCGGACGTCAGCTCCGACCGTTCGATCAGCATGATGTCGGTCCACCCTGCGCGGGCCAGATGATAGAGCACCGAGCAACCGACGACGCCGCCGCCGATAACCACCGCTTTGACGTGAGATTTCATGGAGATAGATCCGTAAACGAATGAAATGATTCAAAAATCCGTCGGGGCGCCGCCTTCGGCGATGCGGCGGTCGACGAAGTCGTCCAGCGCCTCGCGGATGGCCGGGTCCATCGGCGGCGCTTCGTAGGTGGCGAGGCGTTCTTTCCAGACGCGATTGGCGCGCTCGATCGCGGTCGGAGATCCGGCCTCGGTCCAGCTCTCGAAGTTGCGCCAGTCGGACAGGATCGGAGAATAGAACGCGTTGCGGTAGCGGCTCTGGGTGTGCGGCGTTCCGAAGAAATGGCCACCCGGGCCCACATCGCGGATCGCGTCCACGGCAAGCGCGTCTTCCGACAGGTCGAGCGGGGTGAGGAATTCCGACACCATCTGCAGGAGATCGATGTCGAGGATCGTCTTTTCGAACGAGCAGCGCAGACCGCCCTCGAGCCAGCCGGCCGCGTGCATCATCATGTTGCCGCCGCCCTGGATCGCGCCCCACAGCGAGAACACGCTTTCGTAGGCGGCCTGCGCGTCGACAGTGTTGGCCGCGCAGGTGTTCGAGGTGCGGTAGGGCAGGGCGTAGCGGCGGGCGAGCTGGCCGCCGACCATCTGCGCCTTCATGTATTCCGGCGTGCCGAAGGCGGGCGCGCCGGATTTCATGTCGACATTGGAGGTGAAGCCACCATAGGCGACGGGCGCGCCCTTTCTCACCATCTGCGAGAAGGCGATGCCGGAGAGTGCCTCGGCATTCTGCTGCACGAGCGCGCCGGCGATCGTCACCGGGGCCATCGCGCCCGACAGCGTGAACGGCGTCACCACCACAGCCTGGCCGGCAGATGCCATCTGTATGATGCCTTCCATCATCGGCACATCGAGCTTCAGAGGCGAATTCGTGTTGATGATGGTGAAGACCGACGGCTCATCCAGAAGCTGCTCGCGAGAGATGCCGCGGGCGAGCCTCGCGATCTCGATGCCGTCTACATTGCGTTCCTTGCCGAGCGAATAGATGTGAAACACCTTGTCGGTGAGCACGGCAAGGTCGCGCACGCATTCGAGGTGGCGGATCGACGGGTGGATGTCGATCGGTTCGACGGGATAGCCGCCGGTGATGTTGATGACGTTGTGCATCTGCGCGAGGCGCAGGAAATTGCGGTAGTCATTCTGGTTGCCGGGCCGCCGCCCGCCGTCGAGATCGGAAGCGTTGGGGGCCGAAGCCATCATCGCGATGATGAGATTGTCGCCGCCGAAGACGACGTTGTGGTCCGGATTGCGGGCGTGCAGCGTGAACTGCGAGGGCGCATGACCCACGAGCTCGAGGATCATGTCGGGATCGAAGCGCACCCGTTCGGTGCCCTGCAGCACGTCGGCCCCGTGCGCCTTCATGATCGCGCGCGCTTCCTCGTGCAGAACCTCGACGCCGATCTCCTTCAGAACCCGGAGGGAAGCAAGGTGGATCGATTCCAGCTCATCGTCCGAGACGATTTGCGTTGGCGCGAAGGGAATGCGCAACTGGCGGAACGGAGGCTGCTCGAACGCCGCGCCGCTGCCGGTCCTTTTGCCGGCTCTGCCGCCGCGTCGTGCCCTGTCCGTGCCGGTGGCCTCGCTGGGCAGCGTCTGGTCAGTCATCCACAACCTCGGAATTCATGTATCCTCGGCGCATATTGGACCGGCGTCATCCGCATCATTGACGATGCGGCGACCACAAGCGCGAAAGATGCGACATGGCGAAGGTGCGGTTCGCTTGAACGTTTCCGTGTTCCTCGGCTACAGTCTGGTCATGACGTTCGGTCGCAGACAGCAATTCCGCTTTCGCCCGATGGCGGTTACGCCGTCGCCGCGCACGCGGCATGACGAACTGCTGCGCCTGTGCGCCCGGATAGGCTATTCGCCGCCGCATTCCGTGTGAAGCCGCCCCGGCATAGTTGCCGGATCGATTCAAACGGAGCTTCCAAACCCATGACCTATCAGAATTTTTCCCTGAAGCAGCTTCAGGAGATCGATGGCGCGCATCATCTCCATCCCTTTACCGACCACAAGGATCTGCGTGCCGCCGGCACGCGCATCATCACGCGCGCCGACGGGCCGTTCATATACGACAGCGAGGACAACGAGCTCCTCGACGGCATGGCCGGCTTGTGGTGCGTCAATGTCGGCTATGGCCGGCACGAACTGGCAGAGGCCGCCTATGCGCAGATGAAGGAGCTGCCCTACTACAACTCGTTCTTCCGCTGCTCGACCCCGACGCCGGTGCTTCTGTCGCGAAAGCTCGCGGAGATCGCGCCGGCGGGTGTCAAGCAGGTCTTCTACGGCTCGTCCGGCTCCGAATCCAACGACACCGCCTTGCGGCTGGTCCGCCACTACTGGGCGCTGGAGGGCAAGCCGGAAAAGACCATCATCGTCTCGCGCAGAAGCGCCTATCACGGCTCGACGGTTGCCGGCGCGTCGCTCGGCGGCATGGCGGCCATGCACAGCCAGCTCGGCGCGCCGGTGCCGGGCATCGTACACGCCATGGCGCCCTATGCTTTCGAGCTCTCCCTGCCAGGCGAAAGCGAGCATGATTTTGGCATCAGGGCGGCGCGTTCGGTCGAGGATGCTATCCTTGAGGCGGGGCCGCAAACCGTCGCGGCCTTCATCGGCGAGCCGGTCATGGGCGCGGGCGGCGTCAAGATTCCGCCGGCGAGCTACTGGCCTGAAATCCAGCGCATCTGCCGCAAATACGATGTGCTGCTGATGCTCGACGAGGTGATTACCGGCTACGGCAGGACCGGCGCGTGGTTCGCCGCCCAGTCGATGGGCATCGAGCCCGACACGATCACCACGGCGAAGGCGCTGACGTCAGGCTATCAGCCGCTGTCGGCGCTGCTGGTCGGAGACCGCATCGCATCGACGGTCATCGAGAAGGGCGGCGAGTTCTATCACGGCTATACCTATTCCGGGCATCCGGTTGCCTGCGCGGTTGCGCTCGCCAATCTCGAGATCATCGAGAAGGAAGGCCTCATCGAGCGGGTGCGGGACGATACGGGCCCCTATTTCCGCAAGGCGCTGATGGAACGCCTGGCCGGCCACGGCATCGTGGGTGAGGTGCGCACGATCGGCCTGATGGGCGCTATCGAGATCGTCAAGGACAAGGAAACGCGCGAGCGCTTCCCCGGCGATGGCGCGGCAGCCGTCGTCGTACGCGATCATGCGATCGCCAACGGCATGATGTTGCGGGCCACGGGCGACACGATGATCCTGTCGCCGCCGCTGATCTGGACCAGATCAACCATCGACATGGCGGCGGACCGGATCGCCAGGGCGCTTGATCTTGCCGAAGCGGATCTTCGAAAATAGCGGAAGGACTTTCCCATGACCGCCAAACCTCTTGTCCCGCTCGTCGAATACGACGCCGCGTCGCCCGCCGTGCGCGACGTCTATGACGACATCATGCGCACGCGGGGCACCGACTGGATCAACAATTTCTGGAAGGTGCTGGCGCACGATCCCGCGCTTCTCAAGCGCACGTGGGAGGACATCAAGGCGGTCATGGCGCCGGGCGCGCTCGATCCGCTGGTGAAGGAGATGATCTACGTGGCCGTCTCCGCCACCAACGGATGCGAATACTGCACTTATTCGCACACCGCGTCTGCCCGCGCCAAGGGCATGACGGATGCGCAACTTATGGAACTCATGGCCGTGGTCGGGATGGCGAACGAGACGAACCGGCTCGCCAACGGGCTGCGGCCGCCGGTCGATCCACAATTCGAGCCCCACTGAGTAATCTCGGCAAGGGGCTATCGCGGTGCATGTGGTGAGAGTACACATCGCTGCCAGCGGAGAGAGTCCTCTTCGATGCGGGGCATCAGATGGCGAGATCACGTAAATCCAAACGCGCTGCGGGTGCGCTTGCCGGCAGCCTGATGCTGGCTCCGGCCGTGGCGGCAATGCGCACACCGCTGCTTGCCATGGAAGCGCAGGATGCAAATCCTTGGCGTGTGGAGACGGTGCGCGCCACCACCGAAAAGGCTGCCGCTGTCATGGAAGGCGCGGTCGCGGCCCAGATGTCGCTGTTCTGGTCCGCGTCGACCTTCTGGGTGGAGCTTGCTTCGGGCCGTACGCCGTCGCTGCTCAATGGCGTGGCGATGGAGCGGGCCGTTCATGCCGCGCTCAAGCCATCGGGAAAGCGCGTCAGGGCCAACTACAACCGGCTCAAGCGCGGCTAGGCCACGCACAGCAAAAACCGCGCTCTCCAGGCGGGGAGAAACGCGGTCTTGCCAAACATACGCATGGCGCTTCGCGGACTCGATACTAGCGAAACTGACGGCTCCGGTACGCGATACCTGATCCGGAGCGGGGGGCGGCTGCGATGACCGCCTCGTTGTCTGTTCTACACAGACATCGTTACCGCCGGGTTATCGAGACCTTAAGCAAATCTGAATCAGGCGTTTTTTTGAACGCGTGCTGCAAGTTCCGGGCAGATGCAGGTTACGCTACGTCGCCGCGAAGGAACTTCACGATGCCGGAAAAGTCGGTGCCGCCGTGGCCCATGGCGTCGAACAGCGCGTAAAGCTGTGCTGCTTCCGCGCCGAGCGGGGTGACGGCGCCGGCGGATTGCGCGGCCTCCTGCGCGAGCTTCAGGTCCTTCAGCATCAACGCTGCGGCGAAGCCGGGCTTGTAGTCGCGGTTGGCAGGCGAGGTGGGCACCGGGCCGGGCACGGGGCAGTAGGTCGTCAGCGACCAGCACTGGCCCGAGGAGGTCGACGCAACGTCGAACAGCGCCTGATGCGACAGGCCGAGCTTTTCGGCCAGCACGAAGGCCTCGCCGACGCCTATCATCGAGATGCCGAGGATCATGTTGTTGCAGATCTTCGCTGCCTGGCCCGCGCCCGCGTCGCCGCAGTGGACAACCTTGCCCGCCATCGGCTGCAGGATCGGCTCGCCCTTGGCAAAGGCTTCCTTCGATCCGCCGGCCATGAAGGTCAGGGTGCCGGCTTCCGCGCCGCCGACGCCGCCCGAAACCGGCGCGTCGATGGAGAGCATGCCTGCCTCGCCGGCAATCGCGTGCGCCTTGCGTGCCGAATCGACGTCGATGGTGGAGGAATCGATGAACAACGTGCCCTTGCCCGCTGCCGCGACGATTTCGCCATAGACCGCCAGCACGTGCTTGCCGGCGGGCAGCATAGTCACGACGACCTCAGCGCCGTCGACCGCTGCCGTGGCGTTGTCGCTGATGGTCACGCCGTTTGCTGCGGCCGTCGTCAGATTGTCGGCGACGAGGTCGAAGCCGCGCACCTGGTGTCCGGCCTTGACCAGATTGGCGGCCATGGGGTTGCCCATGTTGCCGAGCCCGATGAATGCGATTGTCGTCATCGCCTGTTCCTCCCGAAAAATTAAGTCTTCAGCGTCCGATCATGTGCCGCGCAATGATGACGCGCATGATTTCGTTTGTACCTTCGAGGATCTGGTGCACCCTGAGGTCGCGCACCAGCTTCTCGACGCCATATTCGTGCAGGTAGCCGTAGCCACCGTGTATCTGCAGCGCCTCGTTGGCGATGTCGAAGCAGGCGTCGGTGACGAAACGCTTGGCCATCGCCGACCATTTCCCCGCGTCGTGCGCCTTGCGGTCCAGCTTCGAAGCCGCCGCATAGAGCAGCATGCGCGAGGCCTGCAGGTCGGTTTCCATGTCGGCCAGCTTGAACTGCAGCGCCTGGAACCGGTCGATCGACTGGCCGAACGCCTGCCGTTCGCTCGCATAGGCCAGCGCCTTGTCCAGTGCCGCCTGCGCGCCGCCCAGCGAACAGGCGGCGATGTTGAGGCGACCGCCGTCGAGGCCGGCCATGGCGATCTTGAAACCCGCGCCTTCGCCAGACAGCAGGTTTTCGGCCGGCACTTTGCAGTCCTCGAAGATGACCTGACGCGTCGGCTGCATGTGCCACCCCATCTTGCTTTCGCTGGGGCCGAAGGACAGGCCGGGCGCGTCCTTCGGCACGACCAGTGTGGAGATGCCTTTCGGCCCGTCCTCGCCGGTGCGCGCCATCACCACGTAGACATCGGAATCGCCGGCGCCGGAAATGAACTGCTTGGCGCCGTTCAGCACGTAGTCGCTGCCGTTTCCGCCGGAGCGCGTTGCTTTCGTGCGCAGCGCGGCGGCGTCCGAGCCGGAGCCGGGTTCGGTGAGGCAATAGCTTGCCAGCCATTCCAGCGAGGTCATCTTGGGCAGCAGGCGCTGGCGCTGCTCGTCGGAGCCGAACATGTCGACCATCCAGGCCGCCATGTTGTGGATCGAGATCATCGAGGAGAAGCCGGGGCAGGCGGCCGCAAGCGCCTCGAAGATCAGAACCGCGTCAAGCCGGCCGAGGCCGGAACCGCCGACATCCTCCCGAATGTAGATGCCGCCGAAGCCGAGCGCGCCGGTTTCGCGGATCACTTTGGAGGGAAAGAAGCGCTCCCGATCCCAGTCGAGCGCGTAAGGTGCGACCTGCTCGGCTGCGAAGCCGGCCGTCATTTCCTGAATCGCGCGCTGGTCGGCGTTCAGCTCGAACTGGCCCGTGTTGGCGTCGGCTGCGGCGTCCATATGTTCCTCCCTCGCGCGTCCGGTGGACTTGGAAGGCAATTTAGACCATTGGGGAAGCCGCGCAACGTGTCAGTCCGCAAAGACGCTGTGCGTGGATGCGACAACGGAGCGTGCGAAATGTCGACTGCCAGCAAGGCCCGCGCGATCATGCTGCAAGGCACGGGTTCGGATGTCGGCAAGACGGTGCTGGTCGCGGGGCTGTGCCGGGTCGCACGCAAACGCGGGCTTTCCGTACGTCCGTTCAAGCCGCAGAACATGTCGAACAACGCAGCGGTCGCCGACCTGCCGGGCGAGGCAGGCGGCGGCGAGATCGGCCGCGCGCAGTGGCTTCAGGCCCTTGCCTGCGGGGTACCCGCCAGCGTCGACATGAACCCGGTCCTGCTCAAGCCGCAGACCGACATCGGCGCGCAGGTGATCGTCCAGGGCCGGATGCGCGGCGAGGCGAAGGCGCGCGACTACCAGACGCTCAAGGCATCGCTGATGGATGCGGTGATGCAATCGTGGGAGCGGCTGGGCGAGGGGGCGGACCTCGTCGTCGTCGAGGGAGCCGGGTCGCCTGCCGAAATCAACCTGCGCCCGCGCGACATCGCCAATATGGGCTTCGCCACCCGCGCCGACGTGCCGGTTGCACTCGTCGGCGACATCGACCGCGGCGGAGTCATCGCGGCCGTTGCCGGCACGCATCTGATCCTGCCGGAAGAGGATCGGCGGATGATCGTGGGCTACCTCATCAACAAGTTTCGCGGAGACGTGACATTGTTCGACGACGGGCTCGCCGCTATCGAGCGCTTTACGGGCTGGCGCTGTTTCGGCGTGGTGCCGTGGCTGCGCGAGGCAGCACTTCTGCCGTCCGAGGATTCCGTGGTCCTGGAACGGGCCGTCAGAGGCGGAGGGCCGGCCTGCAAGGTCGCGGTGCCGATGCTGTCGCGCATCGCCAATTTCGACGATCTCGATCCGCTCAGAGTCGAAGACGAGGTAGAGGTGGTCTTCGTGCCGCCCGGCAGTCCCTTGCCGAGCGATGCGGCGCTCGTTGTCATTCCCGGATCGAAGTCGACCATCGCCGATCTCGCCATGCTGCGCGACAATGGCTGGGACAAGGACCTGGCCGCGCATCAGCGGCGGGGCGGCCGCATCGTCGGCCTGTGCGGCGGATACCAGATGCTCGGCAGGGTCGTGCGCGATCCGCATGGGATCGAGGGCGGCGGCGAGGCTGAAGGGCTGAGCCTGCTCGACATCGAAACCGTGCTGGAACCTGAAAAGATCGTGCGCAACGTTTCGGCGCGGTCGGTGATCTTCGACGAGGATGTGGCGGGCTATGAAATCCATCTCGGCCGCAGCTCCGGTCCGGACACGCTGCGACCGGCGGTGACGATCGACGGCGTGCCGGACGGCGCGGTCTCGCCCAACGGTCGGGTGTGGGGCACATATCTGCACGGCATCTTTTCGGCCGACCGTTTCCGCGCGAAATTTCTGGAGGAACTGGGCGTGCGCGGCGGTGGCACCGACTATCGCGCCAGCGTCGAGAATGCGCTTGATGCCATCGCCGATCACCTCGAACGCCATCTCGACGTCGATGCGCTGCTTGCCGCTGCGCGCTGAGATCAGCCTGCCGGATTTTCCGCATACCACGCCATGATTGCCGGCATGCGCTGTTCGAAACCACCGGGGATGAAGACGTTGAGCAGGCCGGCCCGCTCGCCGGTCGTGTTGCGGAAATCATGCGTCACGCCGGCGGGAACAATGATCGTCGTACCTTCCGATACGGCGATCCATTCCTCGCCGGCGAGGACTGAAACCGTGCCTGACAGAACCACGAAGATCTCGTCGTTCCCCTCGTGCATGTGGGCTCCCGGTCCATCGGTGCCCGGCTCGAGCCACCACTCCGAGACGCAGTAGGCGTTCGCGGTCTCATCCCCGTCGGCCTTGAAGACCGCTTTCATGCCCGGCATGGCGTAGCTGCGGCCCAGGCCGGCGGGCAGCACGATGGGCGCGCGAGGCGTCACCCTTCATGCGCCTTTGGCCAGTAGGTGCCGAAGCACCAGACATTGCCTTCGGGATCGCGGCAGATGAATTCACGGCTACCGTAATCGCGGTCGGTCAGGCCCTGCTCGATGGCAGCACCTGCCTTGCGCACCTGCTCAAACAGGGCGTCCACGTCTTCGACGGCTACATAGAGCGACTTGCCGCCCTGGTCGCCGGGCTGGCCGACGATGGTGCCGTATTCGTCTTCCTGCGCCTGGCCGCACATGATGATCGACGATCCGAGCGCCAGTTCGGCGTGGCCGACGACACCCTTGTCGTCCTCGTAGCGGGCTTTCACGGTGAAGCCGAACGCGTCGCGCAGCCAGTCGATCATGGCCGCCGCATCGCGGAAGCGGAAAGTGGGGTAGATGCGCGGCGGCTCGATGGCGGTATTGGTGGTCATCGGAATCTCCTTCGAAGTGTCTCAATGACAAGGAGAATGCCCGATGCGGGTTCCTTCGGCTTGAAGGAATGTTACCTGCGAACCCTCAGGTGCCGGCCAGCCATGCGGAGGGCGTGGTGCCGGCGAATTCGCGGAAGTCGCGTGCCAGATGCGCTTGGTCTGCGTAGCCGCAGCCGGCAGCGATGTCGGCCCACCCGCTTTCGGTCCGCGCCCTCGCCAGCGACTGCGCCCGCATGAAACGGGCAATGCGTGCTACCGCCTTCGGGGCTAGACCGACTTCCTCGTGAAAACGGGCAGCGAGGTGCTTGCGGCTCCAGTCGAGACTGGCCGCCAGCCGCGCCACTTTCGCTCGGCCGTTGGTCTCGATGATGCGGTCGTACGCCCAGGCCGTAGCTTGGGAAGGCACCGGGCCTTTGCGCAGCCGATGGAGCACGAAGCGCTCTGCGATGGAGAGCCGACGATGCCAGTTTGCCTCTTCGCCAAGCTGCTGGCGCAGGCGGTCGAGGTTGCAGTCACCAAGCTCATCCAGCGTGACCATGCGGCTGGTGAGATCGTTCATAGGCAGACCGAAAAAGCGCCGTGCCCCGAGCGGTGTGAAGGAAATCTGCAGGCAGGAACAGCGCCCGGCCGACATGATGTTGACCGGCTGCAGGCAAAGGCCCGATGTAAAACTCTGATAGTTGTCGTCCGCCGATGGCTGCCGGCCGAGTGCGATCTCGAATGGCTCGGCGAAGCCGATCAGTAGCGGCACGACCAGCGATGCCGTTTCCAGTTGTGGCATCGGCGCGCCGGACAGCTCTCGATAAAGGCCGATCTCCACCACCAGCCCGCGCAGTTCTTCGACAGGAGGCACCTTGACGAGCGTGAAGTCCGGCGTCGACAGGACTGTCGCGCCGGGACGCATCGCAATCGCTGCGAGATCGGCGTCGGGTCCCATCGCCGCAAGATACCGCAAAGCGCGCGCGGCAAAAAGTGCCGTCGATCAATCCATCAGAAGCCTGACGGCGAGCGCGACACAGGTCACGACCAGCAGCGGCTTGATGAGGCGTGCGCCTTTCTTCATCGCCAGCGCGGCGCCGAGCCTTGCGCCGAGGAACTGGCAGAGACCCATCATCAGGCCGATTTTCCAGGAAACGACCCCGGCGACCGCAAAGAAGGCGAAGCCGCCGACATTGGATGCGAAGTTCAGCAGCTTGGTGTGGGCAGTCGCCTTCAGCACGCCGTAGCCGGCCAGACCCACGAATGCCAGCATCAGGAACGAGCCGGTGCCGGGACCGAAAAGCCCGTCATAGAAGCCGAGCAGCGGCGGGATCGTCACGCCGAACAGGAACGGCCCGATGCGCTCGGCACGATCGACATCGTCCATGTTCGGCTTGAAGGCGAAATAGAGCGCGATTGCCACCAGCATCACCGGCAGGGCGGCGCGCAGCAACTCGCCGGGCAGGATCGTGGCCAGTGCGGCGCCGACGACCGAGCCAACGAAGGCTAGCAGTGCCGAAGGCGCCTGCTTCTTCAGGTCGACATGGCCCTTGGAGGCATAGGAAATGGTCGCCGAAGCGGTGCCGAAAAGGCCTTGCAGCTTGTTTGTGCCCAGTGCCTCGACCGGCGAGAAACCGGCCAGCAGCAGAACCGGTACGGTGATGAGTCCGCCGCCGCCGGCGATCGAATCGACGAAGCCGGCAAGGAACGCGGCTGCGGCAAGCAACAGGACGATTTCGAGGGCGAGGTCGGAGAACATGCGCAATTCCAGATTACGGGCGCTTGCAGCACGGTCGCGCGCTATCCGCAAGCGCGATTTCGCGCTAGCTTCGCAGACGCTAGGGGAACCGGAGAGTCGATCGTATGGCGCTGGAGATGTTTTCGAGGATCAGAGAGCTTTTCGAGGGCGATCCCGTCGTGCGCAAGGTCGCCGACGATCCAGCACTTTCGGCCGAGATACTGCTTCTGTTCCGCATGGTGCTCGCCGATGGTGAGGTGGACGAAGCCGAGCTCGAGACCCTGCGCCGGATTTGCGCCGACGCGTTCGGCATTGACGGGGAGAGCTTCGGCAAAGTCATGCGTTACCTGCAGGATTACGGCTACGAGACGACCACGGCGCAGGCGCTTGCCATCTTCCGGGGGTATCCGCATGAACGCCGTGTCGAACTGGCCCGCCACCTCGCCGAAATCGCCAAGGCCGACGACGAACTGAACCAGCAGGAAGTACGGCTTCTGGCCCGCACACTGGAGGTCTTGAGACTCGACCCGCACGAAGTGGTGACCGGCGAAGCGTAGATCTTTTGTCTGCGGCTTTTGCGTTTGACCGATACGGCGTCTCAGTGCGTCCTGCGAGCACAGCGAGCCTCGAAGGACGCACCTTCAACCTTACGGCCTCGGCGCTACCCCTGTTCGGCCAAGCGCCTGCGTAGTGCCCGGTGCAGGTCGGGTGCCGCGGCAACCAGCGCCTTGGCCGCATCGGACTGCGGATTGTCCAGCACCTGGCCGGTCTTGCCTTCCTCCACGATACGTCCCTCGTGCATAACCATCACCTCGTCGGTGATGGCGCGCGCGACGGTGAGGTCGTGGGTGATGAAGAGGTAGGCGACGCCCAGCCTGTCGTTGAGATCGGCGAAGAGATCGAGAACCTGTGCCCTGATCGAGACGTCGAGTGCGGAGACCGGCTCGTCGGCCACCACCAGCCTGGGGCGGGTGATGATCGCGCGGGCAATCGAGATGCGCTGGCGCTGGCCGCCCGAAAACTCGTGCGGATACTTGTCCATGTCGCGTGGCTGCAAGCCGACTTCGTGCAGCGCGTCGGCGACCATTTCGCGCCGCTCGGCGGCGGATGGTTTCTTTTCCAGCAGATGCAGCGGTTCGCCCACCAGCCGCTCGACCTTGTGGCGCGGGTTGAACGAGCCGTAGGGATCCTGGAAGACGACCTGCATCTTTCGCCGATGCGGCTTCAGCGCGTCCTCGCCGAGCACGCTGACTTCCGCGCCATCGAGACGGATCGCGCCGCCGGTTGGCCGATCCAGCGCCAGAACCATGCGCGCCAGGGTGGATTTGCCGCAGCCGGACCGCCCCACCAGCGCCACCGACTGGCCTGCGCGCAGGGAGAACGAGACGCCGTCCACGGCGCGAAACGGCGCCGGCTTGCGCAAAAGCGAGGTGCGCCGCCCCGGATAGTCGCGGACGACGTTCTCGACGGAGAGGAGAGGCGGGGTGTCACTGATCGCATCCGCCGTGGCATGCCGTTTCCGCGCGGGCACGTGCATGGATGCCTGCGCGAGCTGACGCGTGTAAGGATGCACCTGCTCCGAAAGCGTGCGCGCGGTCTCGCCGTCCTCCATCACCTCGCCGTGGCGCATGATGGTGATGCGGTCGGCCATGTCAGCGACGACCGCGAGATCGTGCGAGATCAGCAGCAGGCCCATCTTCCGCTCATCGACGAGGTCGCGCAGCAGTTCGAGTATCTGCTGCTGCAGCACCACATCGAGTGCGGTCGTCGGCTCGTCGGCGATCAGCAGCTTGGGCTTCAAGGCGCAGGCAATCGCGATGACCACGCGCTGGCGCTGGCCGCCGGAAAGCTCATGCGGATAGCGTGCGAGCGGGAACTTCGCTTCCGGCAGGCCGACTCGGTCGAGGATCTGGCGCGCGGTCTGCTCGGCATCGGCGCGGTTGGCGCCGGTGTGCCAGCGAATGCCCTCGGCGACCTGCTCGCCGATGGTCTTCACCGGATTCAGCGCCGTCATCGGTTCCTGGAAAACCATGCCGATGTCATCGCCGCGCAACCGATTCATCGCGGCTTCGGGGGCGGACAGGATGTCGATCCCGTCGAAGGTAACGCGGCCTTGCGCCCGTGCCGCTTCCGGCAGGAGCTGCATGACGGTCAGTGCCGTCATTGACTTGCCGGAGCCCGATTCGCCCACAAGCCCCATCACCTCGCCCTGTTCGATGGTCAGGTCGATGTCCTTGAGGATCGGCGTGTCGCCGATGTCGAGCCGCAGGTTCTCGATTTCGAGCAGGCTCATCGCTGACGTCTCAATTTCGGATCGAGCATGTCGCGCAGGCCGTCACCCAGGAGGTTGAGGCCCAGAACGGTGATGACGATGGCAAGGCCGGGGAAGATCGCGAGGTGCGGCGCGACCATCATGCGCGTCTGCGCGTCGAACAGCATCCGCCCCCACGAAGGCATAGGCGGCTGTGCGCCGAGACCCAGATAGGAAAGCCCTGCTTCGGCCAGGATGCCCAGCGCGAACTGGATGGTGCCCTGCACCAGCAGGATCGACGCAATGTTGGGCAGGATGTGCTCGACGGTGATGAGCGCCTTGCCCTTGCCCGCCGCCCGCGCAGCCAGAACATATTCGCGTGGCCACAGCGATAGCGCGCCGGCGCGCGCGACGCGCGCAAAGACGGGCACGTTGAAAATGCCGATGGCGATGATCGCATTTACGGCGCCGGGGCCGAAGATCGCCGTAATCATCACCGCCGAAAGCAGAGCGGGGAAGGCGAACACCACGTCATTGAAGCGCATCAGCGCCTCGTCGATCCAGCCGCCGCGGGCCGCAGCCCAGCAGCCGAGCGGGACGCCGATGCCCATGCCGATGCCGACAGCCACAAGCGCGACCGCGATGGAATTGCGGGAGCCGACCATGATCATCGAAAGGATGTCGCGGCCGAAATGATCGGTGCCGAAGGGGTGCTCGGCCGAGAGCCCCTTCATCCGGTCGGCGACCACAAGATGCGTGACGTCGTAAGGCGTCCACAAAAACGAGACGAGCGCCATCGCGGCGATCAGTGCCGTAATGATGAAGCCGACCAGGAAGGAACGGTTGGCAAACGCCATGCGGACCAGCGCGCGCCAGCCGGTCGGTTCGGCGGAAAGCGGCTGCATGCTCATGCGGCGATCCTCAGCCGCGGGTCGACGACGGCATAGAGGATGTCGACAATTATGTTGACGACGACCACGCTCGCCACGAGCAGCATGACAACACCTTCCACCACGATCAGGTCTCGCTGCGTGATCGCCTGGAAGACGAGCCGGCCGAGCCCCGGAAGATAGAAGACGTTCTCGATGATGATGGTGCCGGCGAGCAGGAATGCGAATTGCAGGCCGAGGATCGTCAGCACCGGTATCATCGCGTTGCGGAGCGCGTGCCGCCACAACACGGTACGGCGCGGCATGCCCTTGGCGCGCGCGGTGCGGATATAGTCCTCGCCGAGCACTTCGAGCATGGCGGAGCGGGTCACGCGGGCAAGGATCGCGGCCTGCGGAAGGGCAAGCGCTACGGCCGGCAAGAGAAGCGCCTTGATGCCCGGCCAGATGCCGGCGCTCCACCCGGGAAAGCCGCCGGAGGGCACCAGCCTCAGCCACACCGCGAAGACGTAGATCAGCAGCAGCGCGAACCAGAAATTGGGAATAGCGACGCCGATCTGTGCTGCGCCCATCGAGACGGTGTCCGCGGCCTTGCCGCGTCGGGCCGCCGAGAAGATGCCGACGGGAATGGCGATCGCGGTCGACAGTATGAGCGATATGATCGCCAGCGGCAGCGACACGACCACGCGTTCGGCGATCAGGTCGATGACTGGCGAGGAATAGGTGAAGGAGCGGCCGAAATCGCCCACCAGCATGCCCCCGACCCAGTTGAAATACCGCAGCAGCACCGGCTGGTTGAGCCCCATCTGCTCGCGCAGGTTCGCCAGCGCTTCCGGGGTCGCGTTCATGCCCAGCATGAGCTGCGCCGGGTCGCCGGGCAGAATCTCCAGCACGCCGAAAACGACTGCCGAAGCGACCATCAGCGTGAGAAAGCCGATGCCGATGCGTTTGGCGAGAAAGGCGGTCATGGAGGGCGGTGCGGTTTCCTTCAAGACGATGCCTCCCACGGCTGGCGCCGGGGGAGGCATCGTTGCTGTCGAGACTATTCGGTCCAGTGGACCTTTGTCAGGTCGGCCACCGAAAGCGGCCAGTTCTCCCACATGCCGTCGATCTTCGCGTCCCACACGCCGACCTTGGGGAGCTGGAACAGGAAGCCGTTGACGGCATCCTCCGCGAGGATGCGCTGGGCCTTGCCGTAAAGCTCGTTGCGCTTGGCCTCGTCGATCGTGACCTCGAGTTCTTCCATGACCGCGTTGAACTCGGGGTTCTGGTACTGGAAGTAGTAGTCCGGCCGCGCATAGATGCCGATGTCCATCGGCTCGACATGAGAGACGATGGAGAGGTCGTAGTTCTTGTCGGTGAAGACCTGGCTCAGCCAGTCGGCCCATTCCAGCGGAATGATCTCGAGATTGATGCCCACCTGTCGCAACTGCGAGGCGATGATCTGGCCGCCGTCACGGGCGTAGCCGGGAGGCGGGAGCTTCAGCGTCGCGGAGAAGCCATCGGGGAAGCCCGCCTGCGCCAGCAGTTCCTTCGCCTTTTCAGGATCGTGGGGATAGGTGCCGGTCAGGTCGACATAGGCCGGATGGTGGGGCGCGAAGTGCGAACCGATCGGCACGCCGAGGCCGGGCGGGGTGCCGGCGATGATCTCGTCGCGGTTGAGCGCATGGGCGATGGCCTGGCGCACCTCCAGCCTGTCGAACGGCTCCTTCTTGCTATTGGTCGCCAGAACGGTCTCGCCCTCGGTGGAGCCGATCACGACCTTGAAGCGCGGATCGCTTTCGATCTGCGGCAGGGCGTCGCCGGCCGGCATGTTGGAGAAGGCATGCACGTCGCCCGACAGAAGTGCCGGAACAGCCGCGGCCGCGTCCGGGATGATGCGGAACTCGGCCTTGTCGAGCGCGACCTCTTCGCCCCAGTAGTCGGGGTTCTTCACCAGCGTGATCGAAGAACCCTTGGCCCAGTTCTCGAACTTGAACGGGCCGGTGCCGATGGGCTTTTCCTTGTTGCCGTCGGCAGAGGCCGGGGAGACGATGGCTGCCTCACCCCAGCCCATGTTCCACAGGAACGCGCCCTGCGGGTGCTTGAGGGTCACGACGACGGTCGCCGGGTCGACAACCTCCACCTTCTCGATCGCCGAATAGAGGCCTTTCTGCGGATTGACGGAATCCTCGGCCATGGCGCGGTCGATGGAGAATTTCACGTCCTCGGCGCTGAAGTCCGCGCCGTCGTGAAACTTCACGCCCGTGCGCAGCTTGAAGGTGTAAACCTTTCCATCGTCGGAGATTTCCCAGCTGTCGGCGAGGCCGGGCTGTACGGCGCCGTCCGGGCCGATGCGGGTCAGGCCTTCGAAGATGTTCGCATAGCCGACTTCCTTGATCGCGGCTGCGGCACCGGCCGTCGGATCGAGATGCGGCGGCTCAAGCACCATGCCGATGACGATGTCCGTGCGCTGGGCAATGGCCGCGCTCGACGTGGCGAGCGCAAGCGCCGTGGCCACGAGAACGGATTTCAAAAGCTTCATGACGATCTCCCGATGCAAACTGAACCCCGGCGATCAAAGCGCGAAACGCACGGGGAGTAAATCGACTTTGTTGCGCCGCAAAGCGCACATGAGCGCTTCGAGGCTTCAGCCACGCAAAGCGCCGCGCAACAGCACATCCAGCCCGATGGCCATGACCTTGGCGGATTCGACCATGTCGTCGATGCCGACCCACTCGTCCGGCTGGTGGGCGAGATCGAGGATGCCGGGGCCGTAGGCGATGCAATCGTGCAGGTGGCCGATGCGGGCGACATGCTTCTGGTCGTAGGTGCCGGGCGAAATCACGTAGTCCGGCTCCTTGCCAAAGATTTCACGGATGCCTTCGGCAACCGCAGTCACAACCGGGGCGTCGCGCTCCGTCATGGTCGGCTGGACTTCCATCAGGTCGCGGATCGAATAGTCGAATTTCGGGCGTTCGCGCTTCAGGCGGTCGAGGATGGAAGTAACCTCGCCCTTCACCTCGTCGATGGATTCTTCGAGCAGGAAGCGCCGGTCTATCACCGTGCGGCATGTATCCGCGACGTTGGGCGAGGGCAGGCCGGGAAAGAAATCCTCGGTCTGGCCGCCGTGGATCGAATTGATGTTCATCGTCGAGCGGCGCGCACCTTCCGGCACCACCGGCATCTGGGTCTGCTTGCGGTCGAGCGCTGGGAAAAGCTCTTCCTCGAAGGCGTGCAGCACCGCGCCCATGTGTCGGATCGCCGAATCGCCGAGGAACGGCATGGAGCCGTGCGCGATCCTGCCCTTGGTCTCGATCTCCGCCCACCAGACGCCGCGATGACCGAGGCAGATGCGGTCCTTGTTGAGTGGTTCGGGAATGATGACGTGGTCGACGCGCGGCTTCGAGAAGAAGCCCTTGGAGGCAAGATATGCAACGCCGCCAAAGCCGCCGGACTCCTCGTCGACAGTGCCCGAAATTTCGATGGCGCCCGGAAAATCCGGATAGACGTCCATGAAAACTTCGGCGGCGATGATGGAGGCCGCGAGTCCGCCCTTCATGTCGCAGGCGCCGCGGCCGTACACGCGGCCATCCTTCACGATGCCGCCATAGGGATCGACCGTCCAGCCTTCGCCAGCCTCCACCACGTCGATATGCGAGTTGAAATGCACCGTGGGGCCGTGGCCGCGTCCGTCGAACCGGGCGACGACGTTGGTGCGCGGGTAGCGGTCCGAATCGCCCGGCGTGTCCTGCCCCCTAATAAGCTGGGTCTCGAAACGCCGCTTCCTCAGCCGGTTGGCGATGAATTCGGCGCAGGGCGTGTAGGCCTCACCCGGCGGGTTCACCGTGGGAAAGCGGATCAGGTCGGCAGTTAGAGCGACGAGTTCGTCGCGGCGGTCGTCTATGGCGCGGAAGAGCTGTTCGTTCATGGGCGCTATTGAGCAGGCGGGCATGGGGGCTGGCAAGCAGGCTGTTTGGTCCAGCCTGATTTCATGATGCCAGCCAGCCCGATATGCGAAAGATTGTTAGGAAATCTGCGTCAGACTCGCCCGAAATCACCCAAGGGTGCACAATGTGCTTTGTGGGATGGGACAGTTTGGGGTTCGACGCATGAACAGGTTTGTGCTGGCCGCTGCATCGGCGGCGTTGTTGCTCTTTTCCGGCCTTTCGGCCCAGGCATCCAGTGTCGTGGCGCGCGTTGACGTCGCCGCGCAGAAGATGACGGTCACGCATTACGGCAAGGTGCTCTACGAGTGGCCCGTTTCGACCGCGCGTGCCGGTTATACGACGCCGCGTGGCGAGTTCCGGCCCTACAGAGTGCATAAGCTTTGGCTCTCGCGCACCTACGACAACGCGCCGATGCCCTTTGCCGTCTTCTACGACCGCGGCTGGGCGGTACACGGAACGGATGCCGTCAGCCGGCTTGGACAGCCTGCCTCGCATGGCTGCGTGCGGCTCGCGACGCCCAACGCGGAAGCCTTCTACCGGCTGGTGCGCCAGGTGGGTGCAGGCAACACGCGCATCATCGTGGAAAACTGAGACCGCCAGCCGGCGAAAAATATTCCACTTCATGTCGCGTTTCCGGCATTTCAATCCCGAACCGTCTTGCATAGACCTGAGGAGGTGAGGGAGCGTTCAACGATGTCGGATCACCGGGTCGAACTTTCGAGACCTGTTTCGGACGAGGTCCGGAAGACGACCTGCTATATGTGTGCCTGCCGTTGCGGGATCGATGTGCACCTCAAGGACGGCAAGATCCGCTACATCGAAGGCAACCGTGATCATCCGGTCAATCGCGGCGTGCTTTGCGCCAAAGGCTCGTCCGGCATCATGCAGCACTATGCGCCCGCGCGGCTCGATTCGCCGCTGCTGCGTACCGGTCCACGCGGATCGGGCGAATTCCGCAAGATTTCCTGGGACGAAGCGTTGACGCTCGCTACCGGGTGGCTCGGCGAGGTACGCGACCGCGATCCGAAGAAGCTCGCCTTCTTCACAGGACGCGACCAGTCGCAATCGCTCACCAGCTTCTGGGCACAGCAGTTCGGCACGCCCAACTATGCCGCGCATGGCGGCTTCTGCTCCGTCAACATGGCGGCTGCCGGCATCATGACGATCGGCGGCGCCTTCTGGGAATTCGGCGCGCCGGATTGGGAGCGCACGAAGCTGTTCGTGATGTTCGGCGTTGCCGAGGATCACGATTCCAACCCGCTCAAGATGGGCATCTCGAAGCTCAAGAAGCGCGGGGCGCGGTTCGTTTCGGTCAATCCAGTCCGCACCGGCTATTCGGCGGTTGCCGACAACTGGATCGGCGTGCGGCCGGGAACCGACGGCCTGCTGATCCTGGCTCTCGTCCACGAGCTCCTCAAGGCGCGGCGGATCGATGTCGACTACCTTGTCCGCTATTCCAATGCGCCGTGGCTGGTGATCGACGCGCCCGGCACTGCCGATCACAGGCTTTTCGCCCGGGACGCTGAAGGCAAGCCGCTGGTCTTCGAAACCGTGACCGAGCGCGTCGTGGCGGCCGGGACGAAGGGCGCGCGTCCGTCGCTTTCCGGGCGCACGACGCTGCCGGACGGGCGCGCCGTGGCGCCGTCGTTCCAGTTGCTTGCGGAAGAGTATCTCGATCCGCGCCACGCACCCGAGGCCGTGGCCGACCGCGTTGGGATCGATGCCGCCACCATTCGCGGCCTTGCCGAGGAAATCGGGCGTGTCGCCTTTGACGAGGCGATTGAGATCGAGCAGCCCTGGACGGATGTTTATGGCGAACGACACCAGACCTTTGTGGGCCGGCCGGTCTCGTTTCATGCGATGCGCGGCATCTCGGCGCATTCCAACGGGTTCCAGACGGCGCGCGCGCTACACATGCTGCAGGTGCTGATCGGCGCGATCGACTGCCCCGGCGGTTTCCGTTTCGAGCCGCCTTACCCGAAGCCCCTGCACGCGCATCCGCGTCCGCACGGCAAGTCGGAGCATTTCGGCTCCAACCAGCCGCTTGCCGGGCCGCATCTAGGTTTCCCGCTCGGGCCCGAAGACCTTCTGGTCGACGCGGAGGGCAAGCCGACGCGCATCGACAAGGCGTTTTCCTGGGATGCCCCGATCTCCGCCCATGGCCTGATGCATATGGTCATCGCCAACGCGCATGCCGGCGATCCGTATCCGGTCGACGTGTTGTTCCTCTACATGGCCAACATGGCCTGGAACTCGTCGATGAACACTGCCGGCGTCATCAGGATGCTGGAGGACAAGGACGAGGCGACCGGCGAGTATCGCATCCCGAAGATCATCTATTCCGACGCCTATTCGTCGGAGATGGTGGCCTATGCCGATCTGGTCCTGCCCGATACGACATATCTCGAACGCCACGACTGCATCTCGCTGCTCGACCGGCCCATCTCGGAACCGGATTCCGTCAATGACGCCATCCGCTGGCCGGTGGTCGAGCCAGACCGCGACGTGCGCGCCTTCCAGAGCGTGCTGATCGACCTCGGCGCGCGGCTGCGCCTGCCTGGCTTTTCCGACAGTCGCGGGCAGCCGCTCTACACAGACTACGCCGATTACATCGTGCGCCATGAGAGGCGCCCCGGCATCGGGCCTCTGGCGGGGTTTCGCGGCCTTGAAGCCGACCGGACGGGCAGGGGCGCGGCCAATCCCGACCAGTTGAACCGCTATATCGAGAACGGTTCGTTCTTCTCCGCGCATATCCCGCTCGAGGCGCAGTTCTTCAAGCATGCAAACGCGGCCTATCAGGACTTTGCAGTGCGGATGGGTTTCTTCGACCAGCCGCAGCCGGTAACGTTCCAGCTCTATTCGGAAGAACTGCAGAAGTTCCGCCTGTCGGCGCGGGGCCTTCGCGAGCCGGTGACGCCGGAAGCCTATCGCGAGCGCATCATGTCTGCCTTCTCCCCGCTGCCGTCATGGTACGAGCCATTCGAGGAAGCGGGGGTGGACAAGTCGGCCTTCCCTTATCACGCGATCACGCAGCGCCCGATGGCGATGTACCATTCGTGGGGCTCGATGAATGCGTGGCTGCGCCAGATCCATACCCGCAACCCCCTCTACGTGCCCGGCGCGATCTGCGACGCGCACGGGCTGAAGGACGGCGACTGGATATGGCTGACATCGCATCACGGTCGCATCAAGGTCGAGATCGCACGTTCCGAGACCGTCAATCGCGACACGATGTGGACATGGAACGCGATCGGCAAGCGGGGCGGGGCGTGGGCACTCGACCCTGCTTCGCCGGAGGCGACCAGAGGCTTCCTGATGAACCACCTGATCCATGAATTGCTGCCGCCGAAGGGCGACGGCATGCGCTGGTCGAATTCCGATCCCGTCACCGGCCAGGCGGCGTGGTACGACCTGCGGGTAAACATCGAGAAGGCCGAGCCCGACGTGGCAAGCCAGCCGCATTTCGAACCGCAGAAGCGTGGCACGCGTGAGGTCGCCGACGACCTGCGCTACGGGCAGGAGTGGAGCCGATGACGTCTCTCCCTTCCCAGCCGTCCCCCAAAAAGCTCGGTCTCGTCATCGACCTTGACGTCTGTGTCGGCTGTCATGCCTGCGTGGTCTCGTGCAAGGAGTGGAACACCGGTGGATACGGCGCCGCTTTGTCCGATCAGGACCCTTATGGTCCGGACGTTTCAGGCACGTTCCTAAACCGCATCCATTCCTTCGAGGTGACGCCCGAGGGCGGCGAGGTGGTGGGCGAGGCGGGCGCTGCGCGGTTGATCCACTTTCCCAAGTCCTGCCTGCATTGCGAGGACGCGCCCTGCGTGACCGTCTGCCCGACGGGCGCCTCCTACAAGCGCACCGACGACGGCATCGTGCTGGTGGACGAGGAGATGTGCATCGGTTGCGGCCTGTGCGCATGGGCGTGCCCCTATGGTGCGCGCGAGATGGACCTTGCTGCCGGCGTGATGAAGAAATGCACGCTCTGCATCGACCGCATCTACAATGAGACCATTCCCGAAGTGGATCGCGTGCCGTCCTGCGTGCGGACCTGCCCGACCAATGCGCGGCATTTCGGCGATCTAGCCGATCCGGGGTCTGCCGTATCGGTCATGGTGGCGGAACGTGGCGGCATGGATCTGATGCCGGAGCAGGGCACAAGGCCTGTCAACAAATACCTGCCGCCACGCCCGCGAAAGCCGCTGGCAGCGAAGGCGGTGCCGGCTGCGGAGGATACGCGCGGGGCAACGGGTTTCTTTGCGTGGGTCGACGATATGCTGGACCGCATCTGATGGTCGTGCAGCTCTCGACTTTGCAAGGCACTCTACGTTGCCCCCCTCTGTCCTGCCGGACATCTCCCCCACGAGGGGGGAGATCGGCCGTCAATTCTGCCGGTGCCCGTTCTGCAGCGTTGATGATTGGCGAAAGCAGGTGTGCGTGGCGATCTCCCCCCTCGTGGGGGAGATGTCCGGCAGGACAGAGGGGGGCGCGAAGGAACGCGGCATCGCAGGGGCTTCGCTTCTAGATGCACCCGGCCCTTTCCATCATCGCGTTCACGACCGCTTCCGGTCTGGGTTACGGGCTTGCGGCCGTTCTCGGCCTCGGCCTGCTCGACCCTGCGTCGATCGCAACCAAGACCGCGCATTTCGTCGCGCTGGCGCTGATCTCGGCCGGTCTGCTGTCATCGACATTGCATCTGGGCAATCCGCAGCGCGCATGGCGGGCGCTGTCGCAGTGGCGCTCGAGCTGGCTGTCGCGCGAGGGCGTGATGGCGATCGTCACCTTCGTTCCGCTCTGTATCGCCGCCTATGGCGCGATCTTCCAGTCGCGCTACCTGCCGATTGCGGGCCTGCTCGGCACGCTGGGGGCGGCCGTCACCGTCTATTGCACCTCGATGATCTATGCGTCGCTGCGGGCGGTGCAGGCGTGGCACACACCGCTCACGCCGGCCTGCTACCTGCTTTTTGCCGGCGCCGGCGGAAGCCTGCTCGGTCTGTTCTTCGCGGTTTCTGGAGGTGGCAACGCACTCGCGCTGTCGCTGCTGTCGGTGGTTCTGCTAGTCGCGGCCTGGGTGTTGAAATGGCTGTGGCGGCAACACATGCTGTCGCAGGTTCCACTGTCGACACCTGAAAGCGCGACCGGCCTCGGCTTTATCGGCAGCGTGAAGCTGTTCGAGCGGCCGCATTTCAACGACAACTATCTCACCAGCGAGATGGGGTTCAGGGTGGCGCGCAAGCATGCGGCGAAGCTGGCGCGGCTCAGCCTGCTGCTCGGCGGCGTCGTGCCGGTCGCGGCCGTCGCGCCGCTGCTATTGTCCGGTGCCGTCACCCCGGCGCTCGCTGTCCTGCTGGCCGTAATTGCGGTCGTGTCGCATGCCGTCGGTGTCCTGACCGAGCGCTGGCTGTTCTTCGCCGAAGCGCGGCATGCGGTGATGAATTATTACGGACAGTAGGCCGCAGCAGCTTCCGTCAGCTCGTCTTCCAGCGCTTGTGAAACCACATCCACTGGCCTGGATGCTCGCGCACCCAGCCTTCGACCGTGTCGTTGAGAAGCTGGCTGGTCGCCTGCACGTCGAGCGTTCCCTTCTCGGTGCGCGGTAGCTCCAGTCTGTCGAAAATCTCGAGACGGTAGCGGTTGCCGGGTAGCCGAACAGAGCGAGCCGGATAGACGTCGCATTCATACTGCCGCGCGAGCTTCGCCACCAGCGGACTGGTGTTGCACGGCCGTCCGAAGAAGGTGGTTGGCACGCCCTTGTGGAACTTCTGATCGACGAGGACGCCTATATTGCCGCCGCGTTCGAGGATGCGGGCGAGGCCGAAGGCTGCGCCGGCGCGCGAGGCGATCAGTTCACCCATTGCGTCGGCGCGGGTCGAGAAGATGTATTTGGCGATGTAGGGGTTGTTCGGGGCGCGGAACAGCGCTGTCACCGGCAGTTCGTACGAGGCTGCCGCAACCGGCAGGAGCTCGAAATTGCCGGTATGGGCGGTGAAGAAGATGTGCGGCTTGTCGCTGGCGCGCACGCGCACGAAAATCTCCTCGCCGATGACCTCGACGCGGCCCGTCTTGTCCGAATTGGGTTCGAAATCGAAAAGCTGGTCCAGGAAGACGTACTCGCCGGCCAGACGCGCCATGTTGCCCCACATGTCAGAGGCGATCGCCTGTATCTCTTCCTCGCTCTTTTCGGGATAGGCGTTGCGGAGATTGTCGAGCGCGACACGATGACGTCCAAACCACGGACCGATGCGGCGCGCCACGCGATCGGCGAAATCGAGCGCGCGATCGGGCGGCAGCAGGCGCAGGAGCCAAAGCGCTGCCATGGCGGCCTGTGCCGTCAGCCAATACTCCGCCTGCTTGAGAAAGCGCAGGGTCCTTGCAACCAGCGGCCGAAGGAATGGCGCGCGGCCCTCACTCATCACGCAATCCGCAGGATGATCTTGCCGAAAACCTCGCGGCCTTCCATGCGCTCCAGCGCACGGCCGATGTCGTCGAAACCGACTTCGGTGTCGATGACCGGGTGGACGATGCCGGCGGCCATCTTCTGCATGGCATCGGCCATGTTTTCCATCCGGCAGCCGAAGGAGCCGAATATCTTGAGCTGCTGCTGGAAGAGCTGCATCAGGTTCATGCTGGTGGACACACCCGAGGTCGAGCCGCAGGTGACGAGGCGCGCGCCGCGCTTCATGCACAGCATCGAGCCGGCCCACGTGTCGGCGCCGACATGTTCGAAGACAACGTCGACACCCTTCTTCTTCGTCAGTTTGCGCACGACGCCTTCGAAGCGGTCTTCGCGGTAGTTGATGACGTGGTCCGCGCCCAGCGCCTTGGCCTTCTCGATCTTGTCGTCCGAGCCCACGGTCGTGATGACTGTGCAGCCCATGCGCCGCGCGAGCTGGATCGCGGCCGAGCCAATGCCGGAACCGCCCGCATGGACGAGGATGGTTTCGCCCGGCTGCAGCTTCGCGTTGTCGAACAACATGTGCTCGACCGTGCCGAAGGTGACGGGCGCAACGGCCGCGCCGATCTCGTCGACGCCTGGCGGTGCCGGCACCAGAAGCCGCGCAGGCAGGTTGACCTTTTCCTGCGCGAAGCCGTCGAGATGGAAGCCGTGGACGCCCGACACATGCTCGCAGAGATTGTCGCGCTTCTCGCGACAGGCGCGGCAGCGACCGCAGGTGCGCGCGCCATAGATCGAAACGAGCTGGCCCGGTGCGAGGTTGGAAACCCCTTCGCCGACGGTCTCAACCTCGCCGGAGGCCTCCGCGCCGACGACCAGCGGCATCTTGCGCTTGGCGAACGCCATGCCACGCCAGCCCCAGACATCGATGTGGTTGAGCGCAACCGCCCTGATCCTGACAGTGACCTCTCCGAGACCGGGAGGCGGGGGCGGGGGCAGGTCGACGGATTCAAGCCGCCGATCCTCGACGAGTTGCAGTGCGCGCATGGGAGTATCCGCTTCTGTCTGGCGTTTGCGGAAGCGGACTAGACCGGTTCCCGCGCCATGACAAGGCACGTATTCTGACCGCCGAAGCCGAAGGAGTTGGAAATCACAGTGCCGACCTCGGCGTCGCGCTTCACGTTGGGCACGACGTCGAGCTCGATCGCCGGATCCGGATGGTCATAATTGATGGTCGGCGGGATGACGCCGCGCGCCATAGTCAGAAGCGAAAACACCGCCTCGATGGCGCCCGCCGCCGACAGCGTATGCCCGATCATCGACTTGTTGGACGAGATGGGAATCCGCTTCATCCGCTCGCCGAATACGGTGGAAAGCGACAGGTGTTCCATCTTGTCATTTTCCGGCGTCGAGGTGCCGTGTGCGTTCACGTACTCGATTTCGTCCGCGTCCATGCCGGCATCGGCAAGGGCGGCATGAACGGCGGCTATGGCAGGCGAGCCATCCGGCTTGGAACGGGTGCGATGGAAATCGTCGGCCTTTTCGCCGCAGCCGCGCATGATGCCGAGCACCGGCGCGCCGCGGGAAAGTGCACTTTCCAGCGATTCGAGCACAAGGGCAGCCGAACCCTCGGCCAGCACGAAGCCGTCGCGGTCCTTCGAAAACGGCTTCGATGCTTTTTCGGGCCGCTCGTTCTGCGTGGAGAGTGCCGAAAGCAGCGAAAAGCGGATCAGCGCCTCGGCGGTGGCCGAACCGTCCGCGCCGATGGCGAGCGCCCGATCGCTTTCGCCGCGCTGGATCGCTTCCACGCCAAGCTGGATGGCGGTTGCGCCGGATGCACAGGCGGTCGACAGGGTGACCGGCAGGCCGCGCGTGCCGAAGCGATCGGCTAGACGGTCGGCGATGGCGCCGAACTGCGAAGCCTCGAAGATTTCCTGGCGAAGCTGCTCGCGCGCGGAGGCGAGCAGGCGTTCGTAAACCGGTAGATCGAGATCGGCAGAATCGTAGAGCGCCAGCCGTTCGTGCCAGTCGAGCTCGACCGGAGGGGATGCGAGAAACAATGGGCCGGCGAAATCGCCGACATTGTAGCCCGCGCCGGCAACCGCTTCCAGCGCCGCGATCTCGGCAAGCTCGTAGGTCAGCGCGCTTGCGCCCTTGTCGCTGGAAGCCAGAAAATCGACTGTGCCGGAAATGGTGGTGTTCAGGTGTTCGGTGGGGAAGCGGGTGATCGGATGGATGCCGGAGCGTCCCGAAGTCAGCGCGGTCCAGTTGTCCTCCACGCCCTGGCCGAGCGAGGTCACGACGCCAACGCCGGTTACGGCGATAACGGGGCGGCCACGGTGATCGGTGGTGCTGGGCATCGCGTCTTCCTCCGGCTCACGCCTTGACGATGAGGGCAGCGCCCTCGTAGCGATGATAGCCGATGCTGGTTGCCAGGACTGCTTCGGGAGCGTCGTCCAGCGGGCTCTCGTTCTCCGCGTCGAAGGCCGGGTAGGGCGCGCCGTTGTGAATGGCGAGTGCGGCCAGCGCGATCGCGAAGGGGAACTGCGCTTCCTTGAGGTGGCCGGTCAACGTCGAGAAGCCACGCATCGCGAAGTCACCCGCGCTCTGGAGCGCGTTGCGTTCCGCGCCTGTCGCGGCATGCGCGCCCGAAGCGCCGGAGATGGCCATCAGGCGCTGGTCTGGCGCGCCCAGCGCGCGGACGACACCCGAGATCGCCTCGACGAGATTGCCTTCGCTGCGCCTTGCCCGGCCGGACGCTACGCTGCCGATGGCGGCGTAGGCATTGCGCCCGCGCGCTTCAGCGTGTTCGCGCGATTCAAGGACGAGGAAAGCCGCGCCCGAGCCGGTGATGACGCCGCCGCCATCGTTGGCGGCCCGCTGCCACACGGATTTCCAGCGCTTGCGGTGCAGGAAGCCGTCCAGCTCATAGCCCAGCAGCATGTCCGGATGTTCGGTCTGGAACGCGCCGCCAACCAGCATATGGGTCGACTGTCCCGACCGGATGCGCGCCGCCGCTGTTTCGATCGCCGAAACGCCTGCACCCTCTTCGCCCATGAAGGTGCGCGACGAGCCGGTGACCTTGTGCACGATCGATATGTTGCCGGCCAGCAGGTTGGATAGCTGGGCGAGAAAGAGCGTGGGCCGTAATTCGGTTGTGAGCTTCTCGTTGAGAAGCAGGTCGCGGTCGTTGCGGGTGCGTGCCGCGTCGAGGATGGCCTGGTCGACCGCGCTATCGCGCTCGCCGCCGCCGGCAGCCACGACCATATCCATGGTCGCCAGCAGCGCTTCGTCCTTGGCGTCGGCATCGTCGAGCGCCACACCGGCCGCATAAGTCCCCAGCCGCTGCCATGTCTCCATCTGCCGCTGGTCGCCTCGCTTGGCGATCTGCAGGCCCCAGTCAATCGCGGGAAGCGGGTGGATCGTGTACGGCTGAAAGCGCTCTGCATCGAGCACGGGCGTCGCGCCGGGCGTGCTCAGCACATGCCAATGGCGCTCGGCGCCTTCGCCGAGCGAGGAGACGAGGCCGATGCCGGTAATGACGACGTCGCGCGCGCTCATTCAGGGCTCATCCGAGGCCGCCGCCATACAAGCTCAGGTCGCGTTCTTGGCCGCGACGAGGCCATCGATCTTGGCGCAGAGGTTTTCCATGACGAAATATTCCTCGGCCGGAGCCTTTCCGTCGTTGACCTCCTGGGTCCACTTCTCGAGCGGCACCTTGATGCCGAACTCCTTGTCGATCGCGAAGACGATGTCGAGGAAATCGAGGCTGTCGATGCCGAGGTCGTCGATCGTGTGGCTCTTGGGCGTGATCGTGTCGCGGTCGATCTCGCTGGTCTCCGCGATGATGTCGGCAACCTTGTCGAATGTCGATGTCACTGTGATTCCCTCTGAATGCAGGGCTTGTTCGTTCGTGGTCTGGCGGCTCTCTAATCGGTTTTTACGGGCAGGAAAAGAGCCAGAGCCAAAAAGGTAGCCGCCTTTGCCCTCAATTGAAGACGATCCGGCCGATGATGTGGATACCCTCATCGGTCGGCGCAACGATCACTGCCTCGCCCTCGCGCGGGGTTACGCCGACGAGCGCCTCGATACTTTCGGGATGTGTGACGAGCACGAGATTGCCGGAACCAGAGTAGGTGCGAATCAGCTCCATCACTTCCTCCCGCGCTGATTTTGCGGCTTCCTCGACTTCCGGAGGCGGGTCGAGCGCGTCCATTTCCTCGACCAGCCCGTCGCCGAATGCGAGGCGGGCGGTCTGGAGTGTGCGGCAATAGCGGCTTGCGTAAACCTGCTCAACCGGCTCGGCTCGTGCCGAGATCAGCGCGCCGATGCGCCGTGCCTGCTGACGCCCCCGGTCCGACAGATTGCGTTGTGTGCGGCAGTTCTCGATGTCGAAATTGGCCGGGTCGCCGGAACCCGGCGCGTTGGCATGCACCAGGAACAGCACCTGGCCGCCATTGCGCAGCAATGCCCATCCCGCCTCGGTGGCGCTGGCTGGCGTGCCTGCCAGAAGGAGAATGGCGACGACGATCGTTGTCAGACGGAGCATCCGGTACCCTTTGTTGCTGCTCCCGATATAGGGACGGGATCGGGACATGAAAGGCAAGCCAATGCTTTGTGCTTGCGGTTTCGATGCCGCAGCTTGCCGCGACGGCGCAATTGCGCTACCGCGCGGGCATGTCCCCGGTGGTCGAAACCATTGCCTTCGTCTTCGGGCTGGTCGGGCTCGGCTATTGCGCGGGCTGGGCCGGTCTGCTGCGACCTCAGGTTGGTGATGCTCTGACCGACTTCGCCATCGTCGTGGCCGTGCCGGCTCTGCTGTTCCGCACCATGACCGGGGTCGATTTCCACGGAGCGGCGCCGTGGTCGCTGTGGCTTGCCTATTTTTCTTCGGTGCCGGTCGTGTGGATCGCGGGGCATATGGTCGCGACGCGGATATTCGGTCGCGACGCGGCCGCAGGTGTTGTCGCGGGCATAGCAGCCTCGTTCTCGAACCTGCTGCTTCTCGGCCTTCCATTCATGCAGGGTGTGTTCGGCCAACCCGGAATCGAGGTGCTGTCGCTCTTACTCTCCGTGCACCTGCCGATCATGATGGCCGCCTCGATCGTCATGTTCGAACTGGTGCGTCGCAAGGAAGGCAAGTCGTCCGACCCGCTCCGCGTTCTGCGCGACTTCCTGCGCAACCTTTTCACCAACCCGCTGATCATTGGCATTCTCGCCGGCCTTGCCTGGCGGATCACCGGCTTGCCGATGCCTTCATTGGGGATGCGATTCATCGATGCTTTCGCGGGCATCGCCGGCACGGTCGCGCTATTCGCGATGGGGCTCGGTCTGCGCAAGTTCGGCATTTCGGGCAACGTGAAGCCTGCGCTGGCGCTCTCGTTCCTGAAACTCATGCTTCTGCCCGGCGTCGTGCTGATCGCCGTGATTGTCATCGGTCTTCCGCCACTGCCAGCGCAGGTTCTGTTGGTTGCTGCCTCGATGCCGACCGGCGTCAATCCCTACCTCATCGCGACCCGGTTCGGCACCGGGCAGGTTCTGGCTTCGAACACCATGACCATTTCCACGGCCTGCGCGATCCTGACCACGGGGTTCTGGCTGACTGTCGCGCAGAGGTTTCTCGGGTGAAGCCTTGGCTTCGGCGCGGATGCGGCTAAGTCTGTTAGTGAATCAACGGGACGAGGCGCCGATGCGCCGCAAGGGAGAAAGCACCATGCTGCAGAAGACAAGCCATTTCATGCGCCAGGGCAACCTCATCGACGGCGAATGGGTGCAGGCCGATTCCGGTGCCGTCATCGACGTGATCAATCCCGCCACCGGCTTGAAGATCGGGACCGTGCCAAAGGCCGGTAAAGCAGAGACGCGCCGCGCCATCGAGGCCGCGGATGCCGCCTTCAAGTCGTTCCGGAAAACATCGGCGCTCGAGCGTTCCAAGATGCTGCGCAAGCTGCATGACGCGATCATGGACAACCAGGATGCGCTTGCCGAGCTGCTGACGATGGAGCAGGGCAAGTCGCTCGCCGAATCCAAGGGGGAGGTCGGCGCGTCCGCGGCCTATGTTCTGTGGTTCGCAGAGGAGGCGCGGCGGACATATGGCGACGTCGTGCCGAGCCCATGGGCGGACCGCCGGGTCATCGTCACCAAGGAGCCTGTCGGCGTCATTGCCGCGATCACGCCCTGGAACTTTCCGTCCTCGATGCTGGCACGCAAGATCGCACCGGCGATCGCGGCCGGTTGCACGGCTGTCGTGAAGCCCGCTTCCCAGACGCCGTATTCCGGGCTTGCCTGGGGTGCGCTGTGCGAGGAGGTCGGCATCCCCAAGGGCGTCGTCAACATCGTCACCGGCTCGGCTGGCGAAATCGGCGACGAAATCTGCTCTAACCCCCTCGTCAAGAAGATCACCTTCACGGGGTCGACCGAGGTCGGCAAGATCCTGATCGAGAAGTCGGCGTCGACCGTAAAGAAGGTCTCGATGGAGCTCGGCGGCAACGCGCCCTTCCTGATCTTCGACGATGCCGACATCGACCGCGCTGTCGAAGGGGCGGTCGTCGCCAAATATCGCAATTCCGGCCAGACCTGCGTCTGCACCAACCGCTTCTTCGTTCAGGCGGGCATCTACGACCGCTTCGTGGAGAAATTTGCCGATGCTTCGAAGAAGCTGAAGGTCGGGCCCGGACTTGAGGACGGAACCCAGCAGGGGCCATTGATCGACGACAAGGCGGTCGAGAAGGTCGAGGAATTCATCTCTGACGCCCAAGCCAAGGGCGGCAAGGTCGTGACCGGCGGCAAGCGGCATGAGCTTGGCGGCTCCTTCTTCCAGCCAACGGTTATCTCGGGAGCCACACCTGACATGAAGTTCATGAAGGAGGAGATTTTCGGCCCCGTGGCGCCGGTTTTCCGCTTCGAGACCGAGGAGGAGGCGGTGGCGCTCGCCAACGACACGGAGTTCGGCCTCGCCTGCTACTTCTACACCGGTGACCTTGGTCGCGCCTTCCGCGTGATGGAAGGGCTGAAATACGGGATGGTCGGAATAAACGAGGGCCTCATCACCACGCCGGAAGCGCCCTTCGGCGGCGTCAAGGAATCCGGCCTCGGCCGAGAAGGCGGCCATCAGGGCATCGAGGATTATCTCGACACCAAATATGTATGCATCGGCGGGCTTGGCCTTTAGCGGCCTTGGAATAAAGGCTGGCGGGGTGTCGATGGACATCGAGAATTTTGGCGAGACGAAGGACGGCGAACCGGTCCAACGCATCCGGATCGCCGGAGGCGGGCTTCGCGCCAGCATTCTAACCTATGGTGCGATTGTCCAGGATTTGCGTCTGGATGGTCATGACGCGCCGCTGGTGCTGGGTTTCGAGCGCCTGGACGATTATCTCGACCACTCGCTCTATTTCGGGGCAATCGTCGGCCGACAGGCAAACCGCATCGCGCGCGGCAAGTTTGCACTGGACGGCGAACGCTTCGAGACCGACCGCAACGACAACGGAAACACGCTGCATGGCGGTGGACGGGGGCTCGACAGGCGTGTGTGGCGGCTGGCCGGCCACGGCACCGATTTCGTAACCCTGACCATCGGCGATCCTGCCGGCGCAATGGGCTTTCCCGGCACGCTCGACGTGGCTTGCACGTATCGGCTGAAGCCGCCCGGCACCTTGTCCGTCGAGTTGACGGCGACCTGCGACCGGCCGACGCTCTGCAATCTCGCCCACCATTCCTATTTCAACCTGAACGATGGCGGCACCCGCCCGATCCACGACCATCGCCTCTCGATATCGGCTGAGGCCTATTTGCCGATCGACGAGCAATGTGTGCCGACGGGGGCTGTCCTGCCGGTCGAGGGTACGCCGTTCGATTTCGTGGTTCCGCGTACGATCCGCCAGACGACAGGGCAGGAAACGCGCTACGACCACAATTTCTGCCTTTCGGCCGCACCCCAACCATTCCGGCAGGTGGCGTGGGCGCAGGGCGAACGGTCTGGTGTCGAAATGGAGGTCTGGACGACCGAGGCGGGGCTGCAGTTCTTCAGCGGCCACTTCCCAGACAGGCAGGTTCCCGGCCTTGACGGCATCGTCTATCGCTCATTCGCGGGCTTCTGCCTGGAGCCGCAAGGATGGCCGGATGCGCCGAACCGGCCCTATTTCCCGCAGTCGGTGTTGCGGCCTGGGGAAGAATACCATCAGCGCAGCGAATTCCGCTTCAGCCTGCTGAGCGAGGTCTGACTCAGCCTGCGAACGCCTCGCGCAGGACTTCGACGGGCGCCAGTGCGCCGCGGACCTGAACGACTGCCGCGGCAACCCGATGAGCGCGGCTGGCCGCGTCAATGGGATCGTGGCCGAGCAGACGCGCGGCGAGATAGCCGCCGTTGAAAGAATCGCCCGCCCCGGTGGTGTCGACTGGGTTCGCGACGTGGGTGGCGGCGACGGTCGAGCTGTCGGTGCCGGTCACAACCAGCGCAGGCTCCGCTCCATCCTTGACCACGACTTCCTTCGGCCCCGCGTTTGCGATCCGCTCGGCGGTCGCTGCGAGGGCGGTATCGCCGTAGAGCGCCTGCTCGTCGGGAAAGGTCGGCAGAACAATATCGGCGACCGAAAGCGCTGCATCGATCGCCGTGCGTGCCGCTTCGGCCGACTGCCACAGGCGAGGTCGGTAATTGGGATCGAACGCGATCAGGCTGCCGGCGTCGCGCGCGGCCTCGATGGCTTGCAGGAGCGTTGCGCGCTGCGTGTCTTCCAGAATTGCCACGGTGATTCCGGAGAAGTAGACAAGTGATCGGTTTTCAAGGCTTTTCGACAGAAGAGCGGCGTCGTCGGCAAGGCGACGCGCGGCAGCGTCGGCGCGCCAGTATGTGAAGGATCGCTCGGCGCCGTCGAGGCTGATCGCATAGAGGCCGGGTCGCGCGCCGGGAATACGCGGGCTGGAGGCGGTACCGATGCCGTTTTCGGCGAAGAACGCCAGTTGTTGCGCGGAAAACGCGTCGTCGCCGAAAGCGCTGACGTAATCGGTCGTTCGGTTTTCAGGCAGCAAGGCGCGCATCGTCCAGATAACGTTGAACGTATCGCCGGAGTGCCCCATTCGCCAGTCGGCCCCGCTGCCGGTCAGCTCCAGCATGCATTCTCCGATCGACGCGATTCCGTTCATCCGCAGCTTCTCCTGTGGTTGGCGGCCACTGTCTAGCGGTGCGGTCGCAGGTGCGCAATGCACGACAGATTTGTGCTTGACCTTCCAGCAACGGGAAGCCCTAGCTCTAGCAAATCGAACCGGGAGACCTGCAATGAGGAAGTGGATAATCGCCGCCATAATTCTGGTGGTTCTGGCCGTGGCCGGGTTTTACGCCATGCGCATGATGTCGCCGCCGCCGGCCGATCTCGATGTGGCGCGTGAGAAGATGTCCGCTGCAGGAAAATACGCTGTTGCGATCGAGCCGGAGGCCGAGCCCATCCAGCAGGGCGCGCTGCACGGCTGGATCGTTACCGTGAAAACGCCGGACGGCGAACCTGTCTCGGATGCCGAAATCACCGTCGATGGTGGCATGCCGCAGCACGGGCATGGACTGCCTACCGTCCCTCAATCGACCGGGCATCTTGGCGAGGGGCGGTACCGCATTGAGGGCGTGCGATTCAACATGGGCGGCTGGTGGGTGCTGAAGTTCGCCATTTCCGCTCCTGCAGGCAACGACGAAGCCGAGTTCAACATCGTTCTGTGAGCTTGAAGATGCCGCGCGCCATATTCCTCATCCTGCTATCGGCGGCTTTGCTGAGCGGCTGCTCTGCCGAGCAGTTCTCGGAGGAGGAAAAACGCCTGATCGGCCAGTTGCGCCTGTCACAGCTTGGCCCCCTGCCGCCGGACCCGAGCAACGCGGTCGCAGATGATCCGGCTGCCGCGGCTTTTGGCGAGGCCCTATTCTTCGACACGCGGCTTTCGGGCGAAGGCACGGTTTCGTGCGCCACCTGCCATCTGCCGGACCGTCAGTTCCAGGACGACCTTGCGCTGGCACAGGGCGTGGGCGTCACTGACCGACGCACCATGCCGCTCGCGAACGTGTCGCACGGGCAATGGTTCTTCTGGGACGGGCGCAAGGACAGCCTTTGGGCGCAGGCGCTCGGCCCGCTCGAAGATGCGCGTGAGCACGCCGGCAACCGCACCGCCTTCGCCCATCTGGTCGCGGGACAGTATCGTCGGGACTACGAAGGCCTGTTCGGGCCGCTGCCGGACCTGTCGGCGCTGCCGGAGGATGCCTCGCCGCTCGGCACGGTGACACAGCAGGCGGCATGGGCGAAGATGGAAGATGAACAGCGCAGCCAGGTCGACGCCGTGTTCGCCAATATCGGCAAAGCCATAGCCGCCTTTCAGCGCACCATTGCACACGAGGAAACGCGTTTCGACCGCTTCGCCGAGGCGATCCTTGCGGGACGCAAGCCCGAGGGCGACGCGGCGTTCAATTCCCTGGAGATCGAAGGCCTGAAGCTCTTCATCGGCAAGGCCAACTGCGTGGATTGCCACAACGGTCCCCGCTTCACGGACGATTTCTTCCACAACACCGGCGTTGCGGCCGTACCCGGCCTGCCGAAGGACCAGGGCAGGGCGCAGGCGGTGGACAAGGTGCTTGCCGATCCGTTCAACTGCCTCGGCCCTTACAGCGATGCGGCAGGCGAGGGCTGCGACGAGCTGCGCTTCATGGTGCGCGACAGCCATGAGTTCGAGCGCGCTTTCAAGACGCCGTCGCTGCGCGGCGCGGCCTCGCGGCCGCCCTACATGCATTCGGGCCAGATCGCGACGCTTGAAGACGTCATCGACCACTATTCGCGAGCGCCGGAGGCGCCCGCCGGCCATAGCGAGTTGCGCGGCGTGATCTTCACCGATCGCGGCCGCGCGGCTCTCATTGCTTTCCTGAAGACACTTGATGGCCCGTTGTCAGTTGGAGGTGCGACGCGTTAAGCTCCCGGAATTCTGGGGGATATGTCATGCGATACGTTATCGTGATCATGACAGTGACGCTGTTCATCCTGTGGGAATCGATCTACGGCGACTGGATCGTCACCAGAACCGTGGTCGGCGAGATAAGCCGGGTGGTCGACAGGCTGGGGCTCTAGCGGTCCTTGACCGTTTCCATCGCCACATAGGTGGATGTCTG
Source organism: Mesorhizobium sp. DxT (assembly GCF_058448885.1). Taxonomy (NCBI): domain Bacteria; kingdom Pseudomonadati; phylum Pseudomonadota; class Alphaproteobacteria; order Hyphomicrobiales; family Phyllobacteriaceae; genus Mesorhizobium; species Mesorhizobium sp. DxT. The sequence continues at coordinate 203,005 of NZ_JBZFLJ010000007.1, forward strand.
CGCGACATGGGGCAGGGCCGAGATGCGCTCGCCGAGCACGCGCCGGTAGGCCGCGATGTCCTTCGTGCGCACCTTGAGCAGATAGTCGAAGCTCGACGCGATCATGTGGCATTGCTCGATCTCCGGCACGGATAGAGCCGCCTTGTTGAAAGCATCGAGCGCGGCAGACCGGGTATCGGAAAGCTTGACCTGGACGAAGGCGATGTGGCCCTGGCCCATGCGCTCGCGATCGACGATTGCCGCGTAGCCCCGAATGAACCCGTCGCGCTCCAGCCGCCGCACGCGCGCCATCACCGGCGTCTTCGAAAGACCGACCTTGCGGCCGAGTTCTGCCATGGAAAGCCGTGCATCGCGCAACAGAGCCGCCACTATATTGCGATCGATGCGGTCCAGTTGATCTTCTGCCACGGCTCGTATGGTCCAATTGGTCCGAATTTCTGGCATTCATTAGACCGTGCCGCCTATGAAGTCGACAGGTTTGGTAAAGGCGGCTGGAGCAGGGCATGATATGTTCGCGCCATTCGCTCAACATCGTCTTCGGCGGTCCGCAATGTCATCGCATCAGCTTCAGAAACTTCGCGCAGCAATTCGTGCCCACATGCTTCCAGACGAGGAGGAGGCGCTGGCCCGTCTTGTCGCTCTTGCCGAGCTCGATCCCGACGCGCGTGCCGCGATCTCCGCGCGCGCGTCCGATCTCGTTCGGGCGGTGCGCGGTGCTTCCAGTCCGGAACTGATGGAAGTGTTCCTGTCAGAATACGGCCTCTCCACCAAGGAAGGCGTGGCGCTCATGTGCCTGGCCGAGGCCTTGCTGCGCGTTCCGGACGCCGAGACGATGGACGATCTGATCCGCGACAAGATCGCGCCGCATGACTGGTCTGCGCATTCGGGCGGGTCGAGTTCGATCTTCGTCAACGCCTCGACATGGGCTCTGATGCTCACCGGCCGTGTGCTGGAAGACGGCGAGGGCGGCATTGAGGGCACGCTGCGCTCTATGGTGCGGCGCCTGGGCGAACCGGTAATCCGTAAGGCGGTTTCAGCGGCCATGCGCGAAATGGGCGAGCAGTTTGTGCTGGGCCGGACCATTGACGAAGCGGTCAAGCGCGGGCGCGACTACACCCGCAAGGGCTACACCTATTCGTTCGATATGCTGGGCGAGGCCGCGCGCACCGAGGCCGACGCCTTGCGCTACCACCGTGCTTATGCGGCGGCGATCTCGGCTCTGAATGCGGGTGCGACCGATGCCGACATCGCGAAGAACCACGGCATTTCGGTCAAGCTTTCGGCCCTTCATCCGCGCTACGAGACCGGCCAGAAAGAAACGATGCTGCCCGTCATGGCAAAGCGCTTGTTTTCGCTTGCGCTGGCCGCGCGTCATGCGCGCATGGGGCTCAACATCGACGCCGAGGAAGCCGACAGGCTCGACCTGTCGCTCGACGTGATCGAGAAAGTACTTTCGGAGCCCGAGTTGGCCGGCTGGGACGGGTTCGGCGTCGTGGTACAGGCCTACGGGCCGCGCGCGCCATTCGTCATCGACTGGCTCCATGCGCTCGCGAAGCGGCTCGATCGCCGGATCATGGTGCGGCTGGTCAAGGGTGCCTACTGGGACACCGAGATCAAGCGTGCGCAGGTGCTGGGGCTTGCCGGCTATCCGGTATTCACGCGCAAGCCCAACACCGACGTCTCCTACATTGCCTGCGCCCGGAAGCTGCTCGGCATGACCGACCGCATCTATCCGCAGTTTGCCACGCACAACGCCCACACGGTTGCCGCGATCCTGCAGATGGCCGACGACAGGCAGGCGTTCGAGTTCCAGCGGCTGCACGGCATGGGCGAGGCCCTGCACGAGGCCGTGCGCAAGGCCGAAGGCACGCGCTGCCGGATTTACGCGCCGGTGGGCGCGCATTCCGACCTGCTTGCCTATCTGGTGCGCCGTTTGCTGGAGAACGGCGCCAACTCGTCCTTCGTGCACCAGATCGTCGACAAGCAGGTGGCGGCGGAAGAGATCGCCAGAGACCCGTTCGATGTGGTGGCGGCGCAAGGACCGGCCACCAACCCGGCGATCCCGCGCCCGGTCGACATCTTCGGCACACAAAGGCGCAATTCCAGGGGATGGGACATCACCGATCCGGTGACGCTCGCCGAGATTGCAGAGGCGCGCGCGAAGTTCGATGCGCCGCACCAGTGGCGCGCCGGCGTGGGCAGCAAGACGAGGGCAGTCGTCAACCCGTCTCGACCGACAGAGGTCGTCGGCGAGGTGGCCGAGGCGAGCAGCGCCGCGGTCGGCAAGGCCGTCCATGCCGCCGTAAAGGCGCAGCCCGGATGGGAGAAAACGCCGGTTGCCACGCGCGCGGCCGCGTTGCTGCGCGCCGCCGATCTCTACGAGGAGCATGCGGTCGAGTTCTTCGCGCTCTGCGCCCGCGAAGCAGGCAAGGTGCTTGCCGACGGCGTGGCCGAAGTGCGGGAGGCTGCCGATTTTCTGCGCTACTATGCCGGGCAGGCGGCGGAAGTCGAGCGCCACACGACGGCGCGCGGCGTGATTGCCTGCATCTCGCCGTGGAATTTTCCGCTGGCCATCTTCACCGGACAGATCGCGGCGGCGCTCGTCACCGGCAACACCGTCGTCGCAAAACCAGCCGAACAGACGCCGTTGATTGCCGCGCGGGCGGTGGAACTTCTGCACGAGGCAGGCATCCCGGAGGACGTGCTTCAACTGCTGCCGGGCGACGGTCCTTCCGTCGGCGGCCCGTTGACGGCGGATCCGCGCATCGCCGGCGTCTGCTTTACCGGCTCCACTGACGTGGCGCGGCTGATCGAGCGGCAGATCGCAGAGACGGCGGACCCCGATGCGATGCTGATCGCCGAGACGGGTGGTCTCAACGCGATGATCGTCGATTCCACCGCGCTGCCCGAGCAGGCGGTGCGCGACATCGTCGCCTCGGCCTTCCAGAGCGCCGGCCAGCGCTGTTCGGCGCTGCGCGTGCTCTATGTGCAGAAGGACGTCGAGGCGAAGGTGCTCGAGATGCTGACTGGTGCGATGCAGGCGCTGCGCCTGGGCGATCCGGCCCTGATCTCGACCGACGTCGGCCCTGTCATCGATGACGAGGCACGGGACAACCTGACCGGCTATTGCGTGCACATGGAGAAGAAGGGGCGTCTCGTCGCCCGGCTCGATACGCCGTCGGAGGGCCGCTTCGTGGCGCCACACATTTTCCGCGTCGACGGCATCGGCGAGATGGAGCGGGAGATGTTCGGTCCGATCCTGCATGTCGCGACCTTCGAGGCCGATGAGATCGACAAGATCATTTCCGACATCAACGCAAAGGGTTACGGGCTGACCTTCGGGCTGCACACGCGCATCGAGGCGCGGGTTCAGCATATCGTCGACGGCATCCATGCCGGCAATATATACGTGAACCGCAACCAGATCGGCGCGGTGGTCGGCTCGCAGCCTTTCGGCGGCGAGGGGCTGTCGGGCACGGGGCCTAAGGCCGGCGGCCCATCCTACCTGCGGCGGTTCCGCAAGGGCGAGGTGACGGCGCTGGCGCCGGCCGATGGCGACGTCGTGCCTGCGCGCACGCTGGCGGAGCACATGCCGGACGCCGTTCGCAGCGGCTGGTCGACACGGCTCGATCGGATCGGCGTGCTCAGGAAGCACCTGCGCGGCAAGGGCGCGGAGGCAATCGCGGCTGCGGCGGCGCTTGATTACGGCCCGGTGGACCTGCCGGGCCCGACCGGCGAAGCGAATACGCTGCTTCTGGTGCCGCGCGGGCGCACGCTGTGCCTCGGACCGGACCCTGAAACGGCTTTCGCGCAAGCGATCCAGGCATTGTCGGCGGGCAACGCCGTCCTTGCGGTGACGCCGGGCGCCCGCGCGGCGCTTTTGCCGCTGACCGGCAAGGGCATGCCCGTGGAGGCGATCGACGGCGTGGTGGACCCCGATGATCTGACCGGGCTCGGTGTGGAAGTGGTGGCGAGTTCCGCCGATGCGGACACGCTGCGTGCCATTCGCAAGGCGCTGGCGGCGCGCAAGGGCGCCATCGTCCGGCTCGTGGCGGCGGTGATCAACCCGACGGCCTATGTGCACGAACGCGCCGTGTGCGTGGACACCACGGCAGCCGGCGGCAATGCCAGCCTGCTGGCCGCTGCGGAGTAGGGCTCAGCCTGCTTCCGGGCGATGGCCGAAGCGCAGCAGGTTGCCTTGGGGATCGTGGATGTAGAACTCAACCATGCCCCATGGCCGCAGGGCCAGATCGCTGAGGCGCTCCACGCCGCGTTTGCGGTATTCGGCATGTAGATCGGCTATCTGCCCGCCACGTATGTAGCATGACGAAACTTCCGGCAGCTTCGGGTCGTTGCAGAGCCAGAAGTGCAGTTCCATCTCGTCGCGGCGCACGATCAGGTGATTGGCCGATTCCGGTCCTATGACGGTGAAGCCGAGACGATCGCGGTAGAATGACCGCGTAACGCCCATATCCACCGATGGCAGGATCGGGATGGCGCGAGCGAAATCCGCGGCATCCTTGCTCATCTTCAGGCGCCTTCCACCACTGTGAAGCCTTCGAACTGAGGGTGGCCGAGATAAACGGGCTTATGGTCGCCGGCGTTGCGGTGCGCGTCGCGGAAGTTCTGCGACTTCGTCCAGGCCTGGAAGTCATCGTAGCTTTCCCAGACGGTGTGCGAGGCAAACAGCGTATAGCCTTCTTCCTCGTTCACCGGACCGCGCAGCAGGTGGAACTCGCGGAAACCCTTCATCTCGTTGAGCTTCGAGTCGCGGTTCTTCCAGATGGTCTCGAAATCCTCTTCCGACCCGTTCTTCACCTTGAAGCGGTTCATGGCGATGTACATGACGTTCTTCCTTTCATGATGGCCGTATTGCCGGCTAGCTGTTCGAAGTCTTCCTTTGCGCGACCGCGGCCGCCTGCCGGCGCGGTGTGAAGTCAATCACGTTGCCCGGCAGGAATACCGGTCTCACCGGCGACGGCCCGGGCCCGGCCTGGGTGAACGCGCCTTCGCGAACGGTGTGAAGCTCGACCACGTCCGGATCGGCCTCGAAGGCCAGCGCGCGCTGCTCGAGCAGTTCAAGCAGCCTGGGATGCAACCCGTCGCCGCGCGCTGCGGCGAGCTTATGAAAATTGAGGAAGCCGGACATCGTCCAATCTCAACGGGTGAAGGCCAGTGGCAGGTTGAAAGGCCAGCTCGACCGGCCTGCGGCATCCGGAATCGGCGGGAAGGGTGCGGCGCGGCGAACCGTGTCGAGCGCAGCCTTGTCGAGGTTCGGCGAGCCGGAACTACGCGCGATGCGTACGCCGCTCACGCTACCTGATCGGCTGACGGTAAAGCTCACCAGGACTTCGCCACGGTCGCGTCCACGTGGCGAGCGGACGGCGCGGCGCAGTTTGCGCGCGACCTGGCCCGGATAGTTGGACACCGCTGCATTGCCCTCTGCAGACCGACGCTGGTTGCCGGCGGACTCGCTGGCTGCGCGACCCTGGGCAGATCCCCGTTCCGAGCCTTTCCTGGCGTTTGCCTGGGCGTTGCCCTGGGAGCCGGCGGCCGGCCGCTTGGCCTGCTGCGTCGGCTTCTCGCGTTTTGGCCGTTCCGTGCGCTGACGCTCCACCCTCGGTGGCGGGGGCGTGTAGTCGGGACGGGGCGTCGGCAGCGGCGCGCGCATCAGGGCGGCGAGTTGCTCGTTTTCCTCGACGGGTTCGACTGTCTCGACTTCCACTGGGTTGGCTGTCAGAACGTCGACCGTGGTTTCACGCTCCGTCGGCGGCAGCGCTGCGATCGCCACCTCGGATTGCGCTTCCGCCAGTTGGGCAGCAGGTGAGGGCACGGCTTCTGCGCGAACCGGCTCCTGCTGCTCTACTTCCGTGGTCTTCTGGCGCGGCGTCTCTTCCACAGGTTCGGTTCGTTCCACCGGCGTGGTTTCGACCGGACGCGCGGTCTCGACCGGCTCCGCTTCTTCGACCTCCACTGCATCTGTCGGGACGGCTTCTGCTTCCGTCGGCTCGACCGGCTCCGCCGCTTCGATCGCCTGGCCGGCGGCGAGCATGTCGACTTCCGAAAAACCAAGTGCTGCAAGGTCGACTTCGATCGCCGTCGAACCGGCGATCTGAATGGGTTCCGGGGGCGGCTCGCGCATGACCCACCATGCCGCTGTGGCATGGGCGGTCAGCATCACGAGCGCGGCCAGTGTCCATAGAACGACCTGGCCCGGCGTCGTGCGGGCGAGCTGCCGCGACCAGGCGATGTCGGCGCGGGGACTCATGGTTGCGCTTCACCTGACGGTTCGACGGCGGTCGCCGCGGCACCGCCGGGTGCGGCGTCGAGGCCCACCAGCGCGATCTTGGTGTAGCCCGCCATGCGCACCAGGTTCATCACGGTCATCAGGTCACCATAGGCAACCGCCTTGTCGGCACGCAGGAACACGCGCGCCTCCTTGTCGCCATCGGTGCTGCGCTCGAGAGCGGCGGCGAGTTGCTCGTGATTCACTGCATCGTCGCCCACGGAAACGGTCAGGTCTTCCTGCACCGTCACGTAGAGCGGCTCGTCCGGGCGTGGTTGCGCCTGGGCGTTTGAGGCCGGCAGATCGACATTGATGTCGACGGTCGCCAGGGGGGCGGCCACCATGAAGATGATGAGCAGCACCAGCATCACGTCGATGAACGGGGTGACGTTGATCTCGTGGCTTTCGACGAGATCGTCGCTCTCGGTATTGCTGTTGAGGCTGCCGGCCATCGTTTCGCTCCGCCTTATTCTGCGGCCTGCGCGCGCGCCGCGCCATGCCCGCCCGCAAGCGCGCGGCGGTCGATGTCGCGGCTGACGAGACGCTCCACCGCTGCCGAGGCGTCCGCCAGCAGCAGCCTGTATCCAGCGATGGCGCGCGCGAACACGTTGTAGATGACGACGGCGGGGATGGCCGCGACAAGGCCAAGCGCGGTCGCCAGCAGCGCCTCGGCGATACCGGGCGCGACAATGGCGAGGTTGGTTGTCTGCGCCTGCGAGATGCCGATGAACGAATTCATGATGCCCCATACGGTTCCGAACAGGCCGACGAAGGGCGCTGTCGAACCGATGGTTGCGAGAACGCCGGTGCCGCGCGTCATGCGACGGGCGGCCTGCGCCTCGATGCGGCCGAGGTGCGACGCGACGCGCTCCTTTAGGCCGGCTGCGTTGCCGTCGTGCTGCGGTCCCGAGAGGGCTGCTTCATGACCTGCCGCGCGCACCAGCAAGGTCGCGGGGCCGCTGCCCACGCCCTCCATCGCCAACCCGGCCTCCTCTAGGCTCTTGGCCGCGATGATCCGCTCCAGCGCCTGGGAGACGCGACGCTTGGCGGCCGCGAGCTCGAGCGACTTGGCAAGCCAGACGGTCCACGTCACCAGCGATGCGAAAGCCAGCCCTATCATGACGCCCTTGACCACCCAGTCCGCGGCCATGAACATGCCCCAAGGCGAAAGATCATGCGGCAGGGTCGAGACCTGAGTGCCTTCCGCCGCCTCGCCGCTTGGCTCCGCAACGGGGGCTGCTTCCGCATCGGGTTCGACAACCGGCGTGACGGTTTCCGGTGCCTGGGCCGGCTCCGTGACGGGGGTGTCGCTCGATTGAGCGAAAGTGGCTGACACCGGCGCCACGGCGACGAAGGCCGAGACCAGCAGGATCGCGACGGAGCGGGCGAGGGGGGATAGGGTCATCACTGGTACAAACCGAAGGTTAGATGCCGAACGCGGTATCGGTGCGTGTTTCCGTTTTCAGGTTCTGGATGCAGGCGCGGGCGTCGATGCCGCTGCCCTTGCATTCCGTGGCGTCGTTCACCAGCACGCGACCCAGCGAGGAACAGTCAACGCCGGAGAAGTCGAACTGGCGGACCTTGGTCTTGCCGTCGGGCAGGTCCTTGAAGTCGACGATGGTCAACCGGCTGACCATGCCTTCCTTGTCGAAGAGCACCAGTTCGAAGGCTGCGCTTTCGAGCGCGCCTCCAAGCTGGTTTGCGACCACGAACGTGAACCTGCAACCCTTGTCGGTCGCCTGCAGCGCATTGAGTTCCACTGACAGCACGGGGGCGGAGGATGACTCCTCCGCCTCCTGCGCTGCCGCCCCGAAAACCGGGGCGGAGGCGAGCAGGGCCGAGGTCAGAATACGGCCCACGCTTTTGAGTTGCATAACTACCATCCAATCTGTTTCGCCAGCGATACCTTGAACGTGCGGCCCTTGCCCGGGGTGCCGGAGAGGAACTCGCGGTATTGCTCGTTGAAGATGTTGTCGACCCGGAAGTTGGCATCCCAGCCTTCCAGCGGACCTTCCTGCGGCCTCCATGTAACGAAAATGTCGTGGGTCGAAAAGGCGTCGCTCGCCTCGCGCATGAAGGGAAGGCTGGAAACGCGCTTCTGGGCCGCGACAATCCGACTGGTCCAGCCGAACTCCAGACCGTGCTCCGGCAACCGGCCTCCAACCGTGAAGGCGAACTGGTGCGGTGCGACCGTGTTCAACCACGTGGCGTTGGAAATATCCTTTCCGATGACATGCGAATAGGATGCGCTGCCGAAGAAATAGTCGGAATCATAGGCCGCCTCGATTTCGGCGCCGTAGATGCGCGCTTCGCCGATGTTGTCGTAGCGAGGGGTGACGCCAGTGCCGCGATCGGTGATCAGGTCGGTGATGTCGTTGTAGAAGCCTGTCGCCTTGAGCTGCAGCGCGTCGCCACCCTGGAACGTGTCGTAGAAAGAAAACGCCGTACCGATCTCGTAGTTGAGCGACTTTTCCTTCTTCAGGTCCGACGTGAGCGCGCCGCTGTCGAACACCTCGTCGATGGTCGGAACGCGCTCGGTATGCGCGATCGACCCGAACACGGCGATAGTGTCGTTGAATTTGTAGTGCGCGGCGATCTTGGGTGAGAAGGCGGTGTGGGTCTTCTTGGTGGCGCCAATGATGTCGGTCGGCTCCAGTTCCTGCCAGTCCAGTCGCGCGCCGGCAATGAGCGTCAGGCGATCATCCCAGATGAACTCGTTCTGCGCGAAGACGCCGGTCGCGACGCGGGTGCCCTGCGGGTGGGTTCCCGACGTGCTCTTGAGGGTCGTGCGCTCCTGGAAGTTCGATTGCGAGCCGACCGTCAGGTAATTCTCGTAGTTCTCGCCGCTGAAGTCGAAAGTGTTGTCGATCGAGAACTGGTAGGTCTTGTAACCGAAGGTGCGGTTCAGTGACGGGATGGCAGCTTCCGACTGATCGTTCACCGTGTCCGAGAACGAAGCCTGCACCTTGAGGTCGATCCAGCGGTTGTCGGTTGCCGGATTCTCATAGGCGATGATCGCGGTCTTGTCGGTGACCTTGCGGTCCACGAGGCCGAACCCGACTTCCTCGCCGGTCTGGTTGTATTCCTGATCCAGCATCGTGGTCGTCCAATGCTGGTAGGAAGCGCGCAGCGTCTGTTCGTTGTTCTCGCCGAAGCGGAAGGTACTCTTCACCAAGCCCGACGGCGCCGAAATCTCCGATCCCAGCACTTCATGCCCGTTGCCCGAGGTGTAATTCTCGGCATAGCGGTAGTTGCCCGCAGCAAGGAACTCGAAGTTCTCGTTGACACGCTGCGCGAAGATCGCCGAGCCAAGCAGGCCGGTCGAATTGGAGTCGTAGCTGGTCTTCAGGCGCAGCGCGCCGTTCTGGCCGTCGGCGAGGAAGTCGGAGGCGTCTTTCGTCGTGAAGTTGACGACGCCGCCCAATGCACCCGAACCGTAAAGGGTCGAGGAGGCGGGGCCGCGGAGCACTTCGACTTGCTTGTAGAGCTCCATGTCGGTGAACAGGCCGCCCATGCGGTACTGCTCGTAGAACTTCGACACACCGTCGATATTGACGATGATGCGACCCTCGTCGCCGGCCGTCGCCGGACCACCGATACCGCGGATGTTGATCGACTGGCCGAGCAGCTTGTCGGAACCGGACATGTTGACGCCCGGAACCCTGCGCAGCAGCTCGCCGACCGTTTCCGGCTGGGCCTGGTCTATGTCTTCCTGGTTGACCACCGTAACGGCCTGTGGCGTGTCGATCGCCACCTTTTCGGCGCCGGCGCCAACGACGAGGCGCTGAAGAAGCGTCACGCGCCCCTGCTTTTCCGCGGTATTCGTCGTTGCCTCTTCAATCGCCGCATCCTGTGCGCCTGCCTGAAACACCCCCATTACCATCGCCATCGCCGCTCCGCCGAGCAGAACGGTCGCCTTGCGAGCCACCAACCCCATCTCAAGTCTCCTGATCTCATGAGATTCCACTGGCTGGCTCACTGGCTCGCTTGCTTCCTCAATACCGCCGGTCCGTCAAAAATGTTGACCTTTTCACTCCGGTATTGCACTCCCTATTAAAGCTGATAATTAGTGTCAAGAATTCAATCGCGCTTTTGCGAAGTCGCCCCCTAGCCAGCAACCGCGAGCCCGGACAGTGAAAAGGAACGGTATCGTGAACAGCTACACTCCCTTCAATCACCCCTCCTTCCGCAGGTCTTCGGCAACCGAAGGCGGTCACGAAGTTCGGCCGCGTCCCTTCGACAGGGCCGCGCGGATCGTCACCAGCGAGTCGCTGTTCCGCGGCACGCATGAGATCGGTATCGAGCACGAAGGCTCCATGTACCGGCTCAAGATCACGCGGCAAGGCAAGCTCATCCTCAACAAGTGAAGACGTCAGGTGAAAATATGAGTGCTGAAGCCAAACCCAGCCCGGAAGCGATTCGTCTCGCGCGTGCCGAAAATCCGAAGATGCGCGAACGTGACCTTGCCGCCCAGCTTGGTGTCTCAGAAGCGGATCTGGTGGCCGCGCATGTCGGCGAAGGCGTCCGGCGTATCGAGCCGCGTGTCAGCGACGTGCTTTTCGGCCTCGAGGCCCTGGGGGAGGTAATGGCGCTCACCCGCAACGAGAGTGCGGTGCACGAGAAGATCGGCGTCTATGACAAGGTCATAGCCGGTCAGCGGGCGATGATGCTGCTGGGCGCCGACATCGACCTGCGCATCTTCCCCGATGCATGGGCACATGGCTTTGCGGTGGAGAAAAACGACGGCGAGACCGTGCGTCGCAGCCTTCAGTTCTTCGACAAGGCCGGTGATGCCGTCCATAAGATTCATTTGCGGCCGGCGTCAAACGTGGCCGCCTATGAAGAGCTTGTTTCCCGGTTGATCTCCGCGGACCAGTCGCAGGCGATCGAAACGAAGCCGGTCGAAAAGACCGGCTTCGACGAGAGCGAAGCCGGCAGCTCAGACGAGCTGCGCGAGCGCTGGAGCACGATGACCGACGTGCACCAGTTCTTCGGCATGCTGCGTTCGCTGAAGCTCAATCGCCGGCAGGCGCTGGACATGATCGGCGAGGACTACGCCTGGCGGTTGGACGGGGACGCCCTCAACGCGATGTTCCTTCACGCCGCGCAGGAGGAAATCCCGATCATGTGCTTCGTGGGCAATCACGGATGCATCCAGATCCACTCCGGTCCGGTGGCGAACATCAAGACGATGGGGCCGTGGATCAACGTGCTCGACGAGACGTTCCATCTGCATTTGCGGGCCGATCACGTGCACGAGCTTTGGGGCGTCCGGAAGCCGACGAAGGACGGCCACGTCACCTCGATCGAAGCCTATGGCGCCGACGGCGAGATGATCATCCAGTTCTTCGGCAAGCGAAGCGAGGGCAGGACCGAGCGCGACGACTGGCGGATGATCGCGGAAAATCTGCCGCGCCTGCCGCAGCGTACGGCCGCCTGAGGAGAAATACCATGAAATTGAGAAGACTTGCGGGCGCGGCTGCTCTCGGCGTCGCCTTGGTGGTGCTTGGCTCGCCGCTGCGAGCCCAGGACTACGACGCCTCGCGGATCGTCGCCATCGGCGGGTCCGTTACCGAAATCATCTATGCGCTTGGCGAGGAAGAGCGCCTGATCGCGCGGGATACGACCAGCGTGTTCCCCAACGCGGCGCTGGAACTGCCCGATGTCGGATACATACGCCAGCTTTCCCCGGAAGGCGTCATTTCCGTCGATCCGAGCCTCATCATCGCGCTCGAGGGCAGCGGCCCGCCCGAGGCGGTCGAGGTGCTCGAAAAGGCCAGCATTCCGATGGTCACCGTGCCCGATCGGTACGATCGCGAAGGTATCCTGGAGAAGATCCGCATCGTCGGCGACGTTCTCGATGTCGAGGACAAGGCCGCGGCGCTGACCGCTGATACGGATGCCGACCTGAAAGCCGCCGAGCAGGCCACCGCGGACATCGCGGAACGCAAGAAGGTGCTGTTCGTGCTTTCGCTGCAGGGCGGGCGCATTCTTGCTTCCGGCACCAACTCGGCTGCGGACGGCATCATCAGCATGGCCGGTGGCGTCAATGCGGTCACGGAGTGTGAGGGCTACAAGCAGCTTACCGACGAGGCGGTCATCGAAGCGGCGCCCGACGTGATTCTGGCAATGGATCGCGGTGGCGACCACGAGACCCAGGCGAACGACCTGCTCAGCCACCCGGCGATTGCGGCGACGCCTGCGGCGAAGACCGGCAGCGTGGTGCGGATGGACGGTGCCTATCTGCTCGGCTTCGGTCCGCGCACCGCGGCTGCCGTGCGCGACCTTTCGGCCGCTCTCTACGGCGACGCTCTGGCAGACTGAGCATCGGCATGGAAATGTTGCAGAGGATTTTCGCGGTGGGGGTGCCGTACGAAGTCGCCGATGGGGATCGCTCCGCGCGGGCGCGGGCGACGATCGGCGTGCTTGTGCTGGCGCTGGTCGTCGTTGCCCTGTTCAGCCTGACTTCAGGGGCATCGGACGCCTCCGCATGGGATGTCGTCGTCGGCTGGATGTTTTCCGGCGAAGCAGCCGATGCGGCATTGAGCGCGCGTGACCGGATCATCGTCTACGACATACGCCTGCCGCGCGTGATCCTGGGCATTCTCATCGGTGCGGCACTGGCAGTCTCAGGCGCGGTGATGCAGGGCCTGTTTCGCAATCCGCTGGCTGATCCCGGCCTTGTCGGCGTTTCCTCAGGTGCAGGGCTCGGGGCGATCACGATGATCGTGCTGGGCTCCACCGTCCTGGCGCCAGTGACGGCGCTGCTTGGCATTTACGCCTTGCCGCTGGCGGCCTTCGGCGGCGGCCTTGTCACAACACTCGTGCTTTACAGGGTCGCGACCCGCAGGGGACAGACGTCGATCGCAACGATGCTTCTGGCGGGCATTGCACTTGGCGCAATGGCCGGTGCGTTCTCCGGTGTTCTCGTCTACCTCGCCGACGACCGCCAGCTCCGCGACCTCACGTTCTGGGGCCTCGGCTCGCTGGCAGGCGCGACCTGGACCAAGATTGCCGCCGCCGGTCCGATCATCGTGCTTGCGCTTGTGGGCGCGCCCTTCATGGCACGGGGGCTTAATGCCATGGCGCTTGGCGAGGCGACGGCGCATCACCTCGGCGTTCCCGTACAGCGCTTCAAGAATATCGCCATCGTTGCCGTTGCCGCGGCAACGGGCGCATCGGTGGCTGTCTCGGGCGGCATCGGCTTCGTCGGCATCGTCGTGCCGCATCTGTTGCGGTTGCTGATCGGCCCGGATCACCGCTTCCTGCTGCCGGCATCAGCGCTTCTCGGCGCTTCCTTGCTGCTGCTCGCCGATGCGGTCAGTCGCACCATCGTTGCACCGGCGGAACTGCCGATCGGCATCGTCACCGCCGCTGTCGGCGCGCCGTTCTTCCTTTGGATCCTGCTGCGCAGGCGCGGCATTCTCGACCTGTGAGGAGACCAGCCATGATCGAAGCACGCGACGTTTCGGTTTCAATCGGGCCCAAGCGCATCCTGCAGGATGTGAGCTTTGAGGCCCGCCCCGGCGAAGTCACCGCGATCGTCGGGCCGAACGGCTCCGGCAAGACCACCTTCCTGAAGGCCCTGTCCGGCGATCTCAAGGCAGAGGGCGCGATCCGGCTGAACGGGCGCGACCTGCGGGAGATGAAGCCCTGGCAGGCTGCCGGGCTGCGCGCGGTGCTGCCGCAGGCGACGACGCTGTCATTTCCGTTCACCGTGCGCGAGATCGTTCGGCTGGGCATCGTCAACGGCCGCTCCGGCGCGCTTGCCGGCGAGGACGAGCGGCTGCCTGAACGCGCGCTGGCGCGCGTCGATCTGGAAGGGTTTGCGGGACGTTTCTATCAGGAGCTTTCGGGCGGCGAGCAGCAGCGCGTGCAGCTTGCGCGCGTGCTCTGCCAGGTGTGGGCGCCGGTGCTCGATGGCGAGCCGCGCTGGCTGTTCCTCGATGAGCCGGTCTCCAGCCTGGACATCAAGCATCAGCTCGTCATCATGAAGATCGCACGTGATTTCGCAACGCGCGGGGGCGGCGTGGTCGCCATCCTGCACGATCTCAACCTGACGTCGATGTTTGCCGATCAGGTGATGGTTATGAGCCGGGGCAGGGTGGCCTCGTCCGGTGCGCCGGCGGAGGTGTTCACCGACGACCTCATCCACAGGGTGTTCGAATGCAGGCTGAAAGTCGGTGCGCTGCCTGCTGGCGACGCCCCTTTCATTCTGCCGCAGTCGGCGAACCTCTGAACATCAGCCGTTTGCGGCAACGCGCGGCAGGTCGTCGATGCCCAGCCGGTCGCGCAGTGAGAAACGCGCGCTGGCGAGATCTTCGATCGTATAGCTCTCCAGCACCTGGAAGAAGGCGCCCAGCGCCTTGCGGAGCGCCTCGTTGAGTGCGCAGGAATCAACCAGCGGGCACTCGGCCGAATCGTTTTCGAAACACTCAGCCATCGCGAAATTGTCTTCGGTCACGCGCACGACGTCGAAAAGCGTGATCTCAGCGGCGGGCTTGCCGAGGCGTACACCGCCATTGCGGCCACGCACGGTTTGCACCAGCTTGTTCTCGACCAGCGGCTGCAGGATTTTGAACAGGAAAAGCTCCGATACCGAGTAGGCCGCCGCGATCTCGGGAATGCGGCTAAGCCGGCCTTCATTGGCCGCGCAGTACATAAGGATACGGATGGCGTAGTTGGTCTGGCGTGTGAGCCGCATGGTATGCCTTTCGAGGGGCGCGAAGCATCTTCGTTAATATGGAGCATATCTTAGAACTATTCCAGAGTGCAACGAAAAAATCATGAGTATGAATCTCAACTTATAACCGCAGGACGGGTTCGCAAATGCATGGCTGGCATGTGTGATGTGCATCGGGCGGAGCTTGCAAATCATGCTGCATTGCACAATATACGTGTGTGTCGAGTTGCGATGACTCGGGGAGGACCCACGAGGATTGCGACATGCAACAGCCGCCAGACCATGCGGCCGCCCCGCTTACAGGCACGATACGGCTGCTGAGACATTCGGAACTGCCCCAGTTCAAGGCGCATCTGCTGCGGCTTGACGCCGATAGTCGCCGCGATCGTTTCAACGGTCCTACAAACGACGGTTTCGTTTCCTCCTATGCCGAGCGCAGTTTCGGCACCGGCACGCTGGTCATCGGTTATGTCGAGAACGGCCAGGTGTTGGGTGCTGCCGAGCTTCACGAGCGGCCGCAGGATCCCGAGCCGACGGGCGAAATCGCCTTCAGCGTCGAGCGTCATTTGCAGCATCGTGGCCTTGGCAGCCTTCTTTTCGCGCGGCTGATCGAGAGTGCGCGGGCCTTCGGCTACGAGCGGCTGCTTGTGACCACCCATCCGCAGAACGAGGCGATGAAGCGCCTGGCGCGCCGGTTCAACGCGTCGTTGCGCTTCGAGGATGGCGAGACGCTGGGTGTCATCGGGCTGGAGCCAGTGCCGCCATTGCCGGCACGGCCGGGCGCCGGCGCGTTCGGCACGCTGCTGGCCGCCGCTTACTGATCGAGGACCTCTCGCGGGACTATGGCGGGTGACGAACGCCCACCGACGCCCCACATTGAGCCGCAGCAGCGGAATCAGATGACCGAGAGGACAGCCCATGGCGGCCCCATCGCAAACGGCTGGACACGAAGCGGCACAATCAGCCGACGATGCAGCCAAGATTGCAGCGCTAAGGCGCACCAAGGCTGTGGCAACGGCCGCGCTTGTCGCATGCGTCGGCGTCTTCCTAGGGGCGAGGGCGTTGCAGGATAGCTATCCGGCGTTCGCCTACCTCGCAGCCTTTGCCGAAGCAGCCGCGATCGGCGGGCTTGCCGACTGGTACGCCGTCGTTGCGCTGTTCCGCCGTCCGCTCGGCCTGCCCATTCCGCACACCGCGATCATTCCCGCCAACAAGGACCGCATCGCCGACAATCTCGGGCGGTTCATCGAGGTCAATTTCCTCGCTCCCGGACCGGTGCGCGAAAAGCTCGAGGAAGTGGACTTCGCGCTTCTCGTCTCCGAGTGGCTTTCCGACCGCAGGCGGTCCGCCGGCCTCTCCCGCTTCGTCGGAAGGCTCGTGCCGCAGGCGCTTGCAGCCGTGGAAGGATCGGGGCTGCGGGATTTCGTCGTCAAACGGGTTACCGAACAGGTCGAGAAGGTGCAGGTCGCGCCGTTGGCGGCAGACCTGTTGACGGCCTTTACGGCCGACCGGCGTCACCAGCAGCTCTTCGATGAATTGCTGCGCGTCTTCGGGCGGCTGCTGTCGGATGAAGACGCGCTGGCCGCGATCCGCGACAAGATCAGACAGGAATTGCCCAGTCTCGCCAACCTGTTCAAGGCCGACGCCTATCTGCTCAAAAAGATCGTGGCCTCGGCCGGCACGCTCATCGACGAGGTCGAAGCCGATGCCGAACACCCGATGCGTCACGAGTTCGATCGCTTCGTCAAAGGTTTCATCGACGACCTTCGCACATCGCCCGAGTATGCATTGCGCGCAGAGCAGCTCAAGCGCGACCTGCTTGCGCGGCCCGAACTGCGCGGCCTTGCCGGCGATTTCCTGTCCAGCCTGCGCTCGTTCGTCGAGCAGGATCTGGCTTCCGATCAGTCTGCCGTGCGCCAGCATCTGGCGGACATGTTCGTGCAGGTCGGCAAGCAACTCGCCGATGAGCCCGAAATCCGCGCCGACATGAACCAGGGCTTCGTCATGGCGCTCGCCTCTTTCGTCGAGAACCAGAAGAGCGGCGTCTCCACCTTTATCGCCGATCAGGTGCGGCGCTGGGACATCCTGCAGCTCACCCGGCTGGTGGAAATCAATATCGGTCGCGACCTGCAGTATATCCGCTTCAACGGCATGCTGATCGGCGGGCTGGCAGGACTCGCCCTGCATGTCGGCGAGAGGATCATCTTCCACAATTGAAGCGCGTGGCGGCTGTCTATACACTCGCACAGGCGGTATTCCCGATGCCGCCGAGAGTGGGGAGGAATTCATGCCTGATCGTGCCGACGGTGCAGGCGCGCCACAACCCGGACGTCTGCGGCAGACCGAAATCTACGTCACCGGCGCCGGCGGCAAGCGGCCGCTGGTGCCGGTCGCACCGGACGCGCTCGAGCGGCGTGCGGCGAGGCGGATGCGGCGCGAGGCGGCCGCCTACATCATCGGCGGAGCCGGCAGCGAGCATACGATGGCGGCCAATCGTGCCGCCTTCGAGCGCCGGCATCTGTCCCCGCACGTCCTCAACGACGTCTCCGTTCGCGATCTTTCGGTCGAGCTGTTCGGCCGCACGCATCGCGCGCCCGTACTGCTGGCCCCAATAGGCGTTCTGGAGATGGCGCATCCGCTGGCAGACCGCGCGGTTGCCCGCGCCGCCGCGCGCGGAGGCATAGGATACGTCTTTTCCAACCAGGCGTCGGTTGCGATGGAAGACTGTGCGGCGGAAATGGGTGATGCGCCGCGCTGGTTCCAGCTCTACTGGTCCAGCGATGACGAGGTGGTCCGCTCGCTGGTCTCGCGCGCGGAAAACTGCGGTTGCGAAGCGATCGTCGTGACACTCGACACAACGCTTCTGGGCTGGCGGCCGCGCGATCTCGATCTTGCCTATCTGCCGTTCATGCGCGGGCTTGGCCTCGCGCAATACCTGAGCGACCCTGTCTTTCGTTCGAAGATACCTGCAAGCCCGCCCGAAACCGGCTTCCGGCCAAGGGGAGCGGGCATCCTCAGCACCGCGCTGAGCCTGCGGCGCAAGGGGCGCGAGCATCGGCTGACCATGCAACAGATGCGCGCTGCGGTGGCGCATTTCACCGCGACCTATTCGCGGCCGGACCTCAACTGGTCCGACATCGCGCGCCTGCGCGATATGACGAAGCTGCCGATCCTGCTCAAGGGGTTGCGCAGGGCGGACGATGCGGCGCTTGCCGCCAAACACGGCGTCGACGGCATCATCGTGTCGAATCACGGTGGACGGCAGGTCGACGGCGAGGCGGCGACCCTCGATATGCTGCCTGCGGTGGTGGCGGCCGCCGGCACAATGCCGGTGCTGCTCGATTCGGGCGTACGCTCGGGAGCGGATGTCGCCAAGGCGCTGGCGCTTGGCGCACGCGCCGTCCTGCTTGGCCGCCCCTATGTCTACGGTCTCGCGCTTGCGGGCGAGGGCGGCGTGTGCGAGGTCATCCGCAACATCGTTGCCGAATTCGACCTGACGCTGGCGCTGTGCGGCCTGACGCGCGCGGCGGATCTCGACAGACGGTGGCTGATCGAGACTTGAAGCCGGAAGGACTGAACTTGGCGGACAATCAACTGACATTCGCCGACCTCGAATCGAAGGTTGGCGAGGAACTCGGCGTGTCGAGCTGGATCGAGGTCGATCAGTCGATGATCGACAGCTTCGCCAAGACCACGCGCGACAACCAGTGGATTCATGTCGATGTCGAGCGTGCACGCACGGAAAGCCCCTATCATGCGCCGATCGCCCATGGCTTCCTGACCCTGTCGCTGATTCCCGCACTTGCCGCCGAAATCGGAACCCAGCCACAGGGCGTATCGGTCGCGATCAATTACGGGCTCGACCGGCTGCGCTTCCTGGCTCCGGTCAAGGCTGGCGCCAGAGTGAGGCTGCGCTCGACGCTGATCTCGCTGGAGGAGAGGGCACCCGGCCAGCATCTGATGAAATCCGCAAGCACGATGGAGATCGAGGGCGAGGAGCGTCCGGCCTTCGCGGCCGAAACGCTGCTGCTTCTGCTCACCGAAGGCTGAAAGCGGGCCTATTCCGCATCAGGCTGCTGCGCGGGTGCCGCTTGCTCGAATGCAGGCAGGCTCATGCAGGTGTCGCGGATGCGCGCGATCGTCGGATAAGCGGACATGTCGACGTTGAAGCGGGCGTTGTTCGCGACCTGCGCGACAAGGCAGATGTCAGCCATGCCCGGCGTATTGCCGTGGCAGAAGGTGCCGGTATGCGGGCTTTCGGAGAGCATCTTCTCAAGCGGTTCGAAGGTTTCGTTCACCCAGTGCCTGAACCACGAGGCGATTTCGGCGTCGTCAGTGCCGTAGCGGCTCCGCAGCGCATTCAGCACGCGCAGATTGTTCACCGGGTGGATGTCGCAGGCGATCATCTGCGACAGCATGCGTACCCGCGCCCGGCCGTGGGGATCGGGCGGCAGAAGCGGGGGCTCTGGATGCATCTCGTCCAGAAACTCGATGATCGCCAGCGACTGGGCGATCATCGTGCCGTCGCTCCACACCAGCGCGGGCACGAGCCCCTGAGGGTTGACCGCCAGATATTCGGGCGCGCGGTTGCCACCATGGCGCAGATGGTGCGCGACGTAGGTGTAGTCGAGCCCCTTCATGTTGAGCGCGATGCGGACCCTGTAGGAGGTCGACGAACGGAAATAGTTGTGCAGGACGATGTCGGTCACGGTTACCCCTCGGGACCCGGCCTACGGCGTGGCGTTTCGGAATTTTTGCCACCTTCGCGGCCGGCGCGTTGTCTGTGCGGCAGGTTTCCCTGAAAACACGCAGAGGGGCAATAGCAAAGCCTTGCGGGCGCCTCCGATCCCAGGGCGCTTCTGCCGTTCGCAAAATCAGGCGATTGCCGGAAAAGTCGGAAAAACGGCTGATACCTCTGGTTGCGATTTCAGACAGTTTCGGAAAAATGAGTTCTGAAATCCTGATGGGGGCCTACGGGCGATGGGATCTGATCGCTGGCGTGAATACGGCACATGGCACGAGTTGTTCGATGCCGCCTGCAACCATGCCGGCCATTACGACAATACCGAGCTGGCGAGCCAGCTCTGCACGCGCACCGGCCGAACCAGGCAAAACGATTTCGAAGGCGCCAAGACGAAGCTGAGAAGCTGGCGCAGCGGGAAGCGGGTTCCGCGCCGTAAGAGCTTCTTCGCCCTGTCATCAATACTCGACGTGAGGTCCGACCCGGAACTCGAGGCGCGATGGAATGCGCTGTACAAAGCAGCAAACGGCAAGGGGGATGCTCCGTCTGGCGGCGAGGAGGCGCTGGATGCCCGCGCGGCTCAGGCGGGGATCGCCGCAAGCAGATTGCGCGTCGTGGCAGCCTTTTCCGCGGTGTCGGTGCTTGGAGCGGGCATCGCGATAGCCGCGATCACCAGAGAGCATCAACCTCCATCGCCCGAACTTCCGGCGGTCAACTACAATGCCCACGTGCGTGTCGCGCTCGGCAGAAGCCAGCTCATCCACGGGGATTTCCTGGATTGCGATGGCCCTGTTCCAGACTGGCAGCAGGTTGCACAACGGGTGCCGACAACGCCATTGGGCACGTTCTCCTACGGGGGGCTTGCCCGCAAGATGGTCAACGACTGCGGGCGGGAAATGGTCGTCCGCGCCGTCATGTTCACGGGGACGACGCTCGGGACCGAAGAGGTCAGGTTGCTTGACGATTACATGAAGATCGAGGTGGTCGATACGACCACCGGACTTTGAACAGGGGGTATGACATGGCCTTGGACGACCTGCAGCAGATCAACCGGTGGCACATCCTGTTCGATGAGTTGTGCGTTCGGGCCGGGTTCCATGATGCCGCTTCATTGGCGGCACGCTACTGCGAAGTGGCCGGAAACGGCGCCCAGAAGGAACACGACACGACGCTGCGCAATCTCAACAACTGGCGCTCCGGCCGTCATATCCCGCGCCTGCGCAGCCTCAGAATTCTGGAGCAGGTGCTGGGTGTCCGCGACGATCCAGCCCTGCTGGAACAATGGACGGCGCTCTATCGGCAGGCGAACGAGACCGGTGAGGACAGTCCCGCAGACGTCACGCATTCGGCAAACGGTGGCGCTTTGGCCGCCGTGGCTGCGCGATGGTCATCTTCGCTGCCCAATTTGAGGACGATTGCAGGAGCGGTGGTGGTCTTCGGACTGGGCATCGCGATGGGCAATGTCTGGGCTTCCGGCTGGCGACCTTGGGGTGGGCCGGCGGACGACGCACCCGTGGTGCGCTACAATCCGGAAGTATTCATGACGGTCGGCCAGAGCAAGGTCATCCACGCGGAACGTGGAGACTGCGGAGAACTGCCGCGCGACTGGCCGGATGTTGTCGCCGACCTGCCGGGGCCTGCGCTCGGTACCTTTTCAGACGGCGGGCTGGCGCGGCGCAACAGCATCTTCTGCAAGGGCATGACGCCTGCGAGAGCGATTGTGTTCAACGCTGAGCGGGCCGGCGTAGAGGAATTCCGCATCCAGGGCGATCATCTGAAGGTGACGATCAGGCCTGCCGAGTGACGTCAGCCCATACCGTCGCCGGTCGCACGGCTTACGGCGGTGTGGTGCCTTCCATGGCTAGTCGCCGTAAGGCACCCACACGTTCTTGACCTCGACGGCCCGGCGCAGGAATGGCTTGAGCGATCCGGCGTCGCCGTTCCAGTCGACGGCCTGTCCGTTCGAGGTCCAGACGCGCTTCAGGTTGCCGGTGGATTCCAGCTCGGCGGCCTTGCAGGTTGCAGCGTCGGCGACGAGCCAGAGACCGTCGACATCATCGTGCTTGGCCAGCACGCCCGCGAGTTCGCCTGTGCGCCCGGTGACGATGTTGACCGCGCCTGCGGGAATATCCGACGTTTCCAGCACCTGGTAGAGGTCGGTCGCGATCAACGGCCAGCGTGCAGATGGCACGGCGACGACGCTGTTGCCCATGGCCAGCGCCGGTGCCAGCATAGCGACGAGGCCGAGCAGCGGTTGCTCGTCGGGCGCGACGATGCCGATGACGCCGACCGGCTCGTTGAGCGCCAGGGTGACGGTGCGGGCAGGGGGATTGTGCACGGTGCCTTCGAACTTGTCGGCCATGCCTGCGGCTTCGAACAGCCGTTCGATCGAGGCGTCGACCTCTGCGCGCGCCGCCTTCACCGATGCGCCGGTGAGGCTTGCGATGCGCGCGGCGAACTCGTCGGCGCGGATCGTCAGGTTCTCGGCCAGGAAATAAAGCACCTGAGCGCGATTGTAGGCCGTGGCACCGGCCCATCCCTTGGCGGCGCGCGCGGCGCTGACGGCGTCGCGGATGTCCTTGCGACTGCCCAGCCCGACTTCGCCGGCATGGCGGCTCTTGGCGTCGTGAACTGCCATGGAGTAGTTGCCGTCCGGACGCGTCTGCTTGCCGCCGATGAAAAGCTTCGGAGTGCGGTCGATGAAGGAGCCGTCGCCGTCTGAGCGTTCCGAGACGCCGCCAGGCGCCTCATAGACCTTGATCGGTTGGCTCTTGCCCTTTGGCAGGGCGAGATATTCGACCATGCCCTCGCGGCCGCCTTCGCGCCCGAAGCCGCTTTCGCGATAGCCGCCGAAGCCGCAGGCGGCATCGAACATGTTGGTCCCGTTGATCCACACCACGCCGGCCTTGAGCTGCGGCGCGACATGCAGGGCGAGATTGACGTTCTCGCTCCACACGGAAGCTGCCAGCCCGTAGCGGGTGTTGTTGGCGAGTTCGATCGCTTCTTCCGTGTTGCGGAAGGTCATCGTCGCCAGAACCGGGCCGAACACCTCCTCCTGGGAGAGGATGTTGGCGGGGGCTACGTTGGTGGCGAGCACCGGCAGGTGATACCAGCCGGTCGCTGGCACTTCGCCAGCCGGCTGCCAGCACTGCGCGCCCTGCTTTTCGCCCTCGGCGACGAGGCCGCGCACGCGCTCGAGCTGGGTGCGGTCGACCAGCGGGCCGATGTCGGTGTTCTTGTCGAGCGGGTCGCCGAGCCGCAGCTTCTCCATGCGGGCGCGCACCTTGGCGAGGAAGGCGTCGGCGATACCTTCCTGCACCAGCAGCCGCGAGCCGGCGCAGCAGACCTGGCCCTGGTTGAACCAGATGCCGTCGACGAGGCCTTCGACCGCCGAATCCAGATCAGCATCCTCGAAGACGATGAAGGCCGACTTGCCGCCCAGTTCCAGCGACAGCTTCTTGCCCGAGCCGGCGGTTGCCTTGCGGATGATCTTGCCGACCTCGGAAGAGCCGGTGAAAGCGATCTTGTCGATGTCGGGGTGATTGACGATTGCCGCGCCCGCTTCCGGGCCGCCATGAACGATGTTGACGACACCCTTGGGCACGCCGGCTTTCTCGCATATTTCGGCGAACAGAACGGCCGTCAGCGGCGTGAATTCGGCAGGCTTCAGCACCACCGTGCAGCCTGCCGCGAGCGCCGGCGCGATCTTCCAGGCGAGCATCAGCAACGGGAAATTCCACGGGATGATCTGGCCGGCAACACCGACCGCTGCATGGCCCGGGAACTCCTTGCCCAGCGACTGCGCCCAGCCGGCATGATGGATGAAGTGGCGGACCGCCAGCGGGACGTCGATGTCACGGCTTTCGCGGATCGGCTTGCCGTTGTCGAGCGATTCCAGCACGGCGAAAAGCCGCGCATGGCGCTGCATGGCGCGGCCGATGGCGTAGAGCACGCGCGCACGCTCATAGCCGGAAGCGGCCTGCCACTTCGGGAGCGCCTTGCGGGCGGCCGTGACGGCGGCGTCAATGTCGGCGTGGCCGGCCTCGGCCAGGCTCGCCAGATGTTGGCCGGTGGCGGGTTCGGCAGTGTCGAAGGTCTTGCCGCTCGCAGCCTTCTTCCATTGGCCGCCGATGAACAGGCAGGCGGAGAAGTCGCGCGAGGCAAGCCACGCATCGGCTTCGTTGCGCGCCTCCGGGGCAGGGCCGTATTCCATGGCGTGATAGCGTTCAAGAATGTTCACGGTGGTTCCCCGTCAGGCCATGGCGTGGCGATGGGCGGCCGAGTAGTGGCCGGTCAGGTGGTGTTCGAGCTGGCGCTCGATGTCGGTGAGCAGGCTCGATGCGCCGAAGCGGAAAAGGTCCGGCTCCAGCCAACGGCGGCCGAGTTCTTCCTTCATCAGTACCAGCCAGTCCAGCGATGCCTTGGCGGTGGAGATACCGCCGGCAGGCTTGAAGCCGATCTTGAAGCCGGTGCGCTCCTCATAGGCTCGGATGGCGCGCGTCATGATGAGGCCGACCGGCAGGACGGCATTGACACTTTCCTTGCCGGTCGAGGTCTTGATGAAGTCGGCGCCCGCCATCATCGCCACCATCGACGCAAGCATCACATTGCGCAGCGTCGACAATTCGCCGGTGCCGAGGATGACCTTCAGGTGCGCTTCCCCGCAGGCTTCGCGGAACTGCGCGACTTCGTCGTAAAGTTCCTGCCACTTTGCCCCCAGCACCAGGCCGCGCGGGATGACCACGTCGATCTCGTCGGCGCCATCGGCAACCGACGCCCTGATTTCGGCGATCCGTGTTTCCAGCGGCGACAGCCCGTGCGGAAAGGCGGTGGAGACGGCGGCGACGTGGATGCCGGTGCCTTCCAGCGCCTTGACCGCTGTCGCGACAAAGGGATGGTAGACGCAGACAGCCGCTGGCCGGATCACCGTGTCGCCCAGCCCGAGGCCGGCGACCAGATCGCCGCGCAGCGGGTTGCGCGCCTTGGTGCAGAGGCGGCGCACGCGCTCGTCGGTGTCGTTGCTGTTCAGCGTCGTCAGGTCCATCAGGCTGATTGCGCGCAGCAACCATGCCGCCTGATTGTCGGCCTTGATCGAGCGGCGCTTGGTCAGCGTCGTCGCGCGCCGCTCCAAGGCTGAACGGTTCACATGCCGCATCTCTTCCAGCCAGCCGAGATCCAGCTTCATGCCGGGATTGCGCGGCAGGTCGGTATGCGCAGCCGCAGCCGCTGTCGGCAGCGTATGCAGGCTGGCGCCGGCAGCCTGTCGTGTCGAGGTGCTCGTCATGGCACTTTCTTTGTCCCGTTGGTCAAAGTTTATGCAGCTATCGCACGAATTCGAGTGAAACGAAACGGTGCGGCGCACCATGCCGCAGCGTTGTGAACCCTGTGTCGTCTTTGCGTCTGCACGGTGTCGCTTTCGCGTGTTTGCCAGCCACGCAGCCGTGGTTAGATGTGCATGCCTGAGGTGCTGCTTCGTGACGATCGAAGCGGAGAATTGGGAAGCCGGTCGAAATCCGGCGCTGCCCCCGCAACGGTAGCGGAGCTGAATATCTCGACGGGAGACCACTGGACGACAATGTCCGGGAAGGTGTCGGGAAGGTCCTGCAAGGGACGGCTCCGGAGCCCGGAAACCAGCCTTCGGCATACGAAACCGACTGATCGCGGTGGGCGGTCAAGAGGCGAAGCGGCGCGGACCTGGCCAGCATGGCCATGTCGCGGCTCCTCCTTCCCTCCATCACCACCAGTTCAGTCCTTGTGATGACGATGCGAGGACAGGACATGGATGCGCGCAACGAAATGCTGGGGCTGATCCGCAGCCGCAGATACGGCTATTCGCTGGAACAGCCCTTCTACACTGACCCCGAGTTCTTCCGGCTCGACATGGACCTGATCTGGTATCGCGACTGGCTGTTCGTGGGCCACGATTGCGAATTGCCGAAGCCGGGCAGCTTCTTCACCGTTCAGGTTGGCCGGTATCCGGTCGTGCTGGTCCGCGATCGTGACGGGCAGATACGCGCCTTCCACAATTCCTGCCGGCATCGCGGCAGCCGCGTCTGCGCGGCGCAGAAGGGCCTCTCCGCGCGCCTCGTCTGCCCCTATCACCAGTGGACCTACGATCTCGACGGCAAGCTCCTGTTCGCACGCCAGATGGCGGACGATTTCGACCCGTCGCAGTTCTCGCTCAAGCCGGTCGCCTGTGAGAGCGCCGGCGGCTACATCTTCATCTGCCTTGCGCCGGAGCCGGCCGACTTCGGGCCGTTCCGGGCCATGATGGAACCCTATTTCCTGCCGCATAGGCTGGCCGATGCAAAGGTCGCCTACGAATCCACCATTATCGAAAAGGGTAACTGGAAGCTGGTCTGGGAGAACAACCGCGAGTGCTACCACTGTGCGGCCAACCATCCCGAGCTTTGCAAGACGTTCCCGGAAGCGCCCACGGTGACGGGGGTCAACGGCGCGGAAAGCGATCCCGAAATGCTGGCGCATTGGGCGAAATGCGAGGCGGCGGGGTTGCCTTCCCGCTTCCGCATCGACGCGGACGGCCAGTATCGCGCGACCCGCGCGCCGCTGCTGCGCGATGCCGTCAGCTACACGATGACCGGCAGGCGCGCGGTCAAGCGCAACCTTTCCGACAGCGTCTCCACCGACCGCATCGGGTCGCTGCTGCTCTACCATTACCCGACGACATGGAACCACATTCTGGGCGACCACGCCGTCACCTTCCGCGTGCTGCCGGTCAGCGCTACCGAGACGGCCGTCACCACTAAGTGGCTCGTGCACAAGGATGCCGTGGAGGGGGTGGACTACGACATTGCCGAACTGACCCATGTCTGGACCGAGACCAACGACCAGGACCGCAGGATCGTCGAGGAGAACGCCTTCGGCATCAATTCGCCCGCCTACGAACCCGGTCCTTATTCGGAGCTGCATGAAGGCGGCGTGATCCAGTTCGTCGAGTGGTACGCCTCTTTCATCGAGCCGCGGCTGGCCGAGACGGAAACCCCGGCGCTCAGAAGCGTGGCGTGAGGCGACAGCGATGAACGCGATGACGGACGCCGCACTCTACCGCCACCTCGACGAGATGACGCCGTGGAACGACCGGCTTCAGGTGCTGGAGGTCATCGGCATCGCCGACGAGGCGCCCGACGTGAAGACCTTCACCTTCCGGTCGGACAACCAGACCTGGTTCCGGTACAAGCCGGGGCAGTTCATCACGCTGGAATTGCCGGTTGGCGACGAGCCGCTGCTGCGCACCTACACGCTGTCGTCGTCGCCCTCGCGGCCGTTTTCCATCGCGGTCACGGTCAAGGCGCAGGCCGGCAGCGTCGCAACGCGCTGGATGCTGGATCATCTGCGGCGCGGCGACCACATTAGGGCCTACGGTCCGGCCGGCGATTTCTCCCATCACGAATATCCGGCGGCGAAATATCTGTTCATCTCCGCCGGTTCCGGCGTCACACCCATGATGTCGATGCTGCGCTGGCTGAACGACTGTGCGCCATGGACCGACGTCGCCTTCGTCAACTGCGCGCGCCGGCCAGAGGAGATCATCTTCCGCAAGGAACTCGAGCTGCTCGGCAGCCGCATGCCCGGCCTGTCGCTGGGCTTCCTCATCGAGGAACGCTCGAGTCGTGAGAGCTGGTTCGGCCATATGGGCCGGATCGACGCGGTGCGGTTGCCGCTACTCTCGCCCGATTTTCGCGAGCGGGAAATCTTCTGCTGCGGACCGGAACCCTTCATGCGGGCCGTGCGGGAGATGCTCGAAACAGCCGGCTTCGACATGGTGCATTATCATCAGGAGAGCTTCGCCGCCCCCGTGGCCGAGCCCGTGCCCGCGCCTTTCACCGAAGACGGCGAAGCGGGTGTCGGAGAAATCGCCCTGCCGGTCAGGTTCGCGCTGTCGGAAGTCGACGGCGAATGCGTTGCGGGCCAGACCCTGCTTCAGACCGCGCGCGCGTCGGGTGTGCGGATCCCGGCCGCCTGCGAGTTCGGCCTGTGCGGTACCTGCAAGGTCAAGAAAGTCTCCGGGGCGGTCGAGATGAGCCACAATGGCGGCATACTCGACCACGAGATCGAGGAAGGCTTTATCCTCGCCTGCTGTTCGAAGCCGCTCTCGGCTCTGGAAATCGAGGCCTGACATGGGATCTTCTCCAATCCATGCCGACCTCAACAAGCCGACGTCGTCGATTTCGCCGCGTCCGCCGCTGGCCCAGGCAAGCCCCGAGGAGGTTTTCCTGGCCTGGCTCATCGCATTGCCCGATGGAGAAGACGTCGCCGTTGCTGCGCGCAAGCAGATAAGACGGTTGGATGAGGCAACCAGCGTATCCCCGCTGCTGTGTAGGCTTCGCGCCTTGCTTGCGGAAGCGGCCGGAACACCGGATTAGATTTCCTCGTCAGGTGCTACGCTGCGTCAGACGCCGTCATGTATATGTTACCCGCCGGTGTTAGCCGACGCTTGATCGATGTCGTGTTCGCGGGTCTTGTTGTCACCGGAAGCGACGAGTTTATCGCGCTAAGCGGCCGGAGGAACAACGATGGATCACGACAGGGCGGGCAAAGGTGCCGAGGAATGGCTCAAGGCCGAACTCGAGGATACGCTTGACGAGGATTACGAGCTCGAACTGTCGGAACCGGCGCTGTCGCTCGAACTGTCCAAAATCTACAAGAAGGCCCACCCCCACGCGCTCGACCGGCACACCTATTTCCACGAGCTGATCCGCCTGCAGTCGGAACTGATAAAGCTCCAGGATTGGGTCGCGCACACCAAGGAAAAGGTGGTTGTCCTGTTTGAGGGCAGGGATTCCGCCGGCAAGGGCGGGGTCATCAAGCGCATCACGCAGAGGCTCAATCCACGTATCGTCCGCGTGGTGGCGCTGCCGGCGCCGAGCGACCGGGAAAAGACGCAGTGGTATTTCCAGCGCTACGTTCCGCATCTGCCGGCCGGCGGTGAGATCGTGCTCTTCGACCGGTCCTGGTACAACCGAGCGGGTGTCGAGCGGGTGATGGATTTCGCTTCGCCGCAGCAGGTGGAGGATTTCTTCCGCGATGTGCCGGAGTTCGAGCGCATGCTGCTTCGCTCAGGCATCAGGCTGATCAAATACTGGTTCTCGATCACCGACGAGGAGCAGCAGCTTCGCTTCCTGATGCGCATCCACGACCCTATGAAACAGTGGAAGCTTTCGCCGATGGACCTCCAGTCTCGGGTGCGCTGGGAGCAGTACACCAAGGCGAAGGAGGAGATGTTCGCCCGAACCAGCATCCCGGAGGCGCCCTGGTACATCGTCGAGGGCAACGACAAGAAGCGTGCCCGGCTGAACTGCATGGACCACCTGCTACAGCAGATTCCCTACGAGCCGGTGCCGCACGAGGACATCGCCCTGCCGGAACGCGTCTTCAACCCGGAATACGAACGCGCAACCCTTCCGCACGACCTCTACGTCCCGCAGAAATATTGATCGCGCGCCTAATGCGGCTGGGGTGGTCTACTGGGCAACCATCCATAGGCTGATCTGCGGAAACAGGATCAGGAGTACCAGCGCGGTGATCTGCAGAAGCACGAAGGGAATGATGCCGCGGTAGATCGTGCCGATCGATATGTCTTTGGCCACACCGCGCAGGTAGAACAGCGCATAGCCGAATGGCGGGGTCAGGAAAGACGTCTGCATGTTGACGGCAAGCGCAATGGCGAACCACGTAAGGGTCTGAGGTTGCGTCATGCCGAAGTCGAGGCTGGTCACGACCGGGGCGACCAGCGGCACGACGACCAGTGCGATCTCGACCCAGTCGAGGAAGAAGCCCAGCACGAAGACCAGTGCCATGATGGTGAAAAGCACGAAATAGGGTCCGGTCCCTAGCGCATCGAAGGCATGGATGACCATCTCGTCTCCGCCAAGGCGCCTGAATATCACGGAAAAGATCGTCGCGCCGATCATAACGAAAATGATCATCGCGGTGGTCTTGGTGGTGTCGCGCACGGCGGTGCGCAATGTCGCCAGGTCGAGCTTTCCGGAAAACAGGGCGAGGATCATCGCGCCCGCCGCGCCGATGGCAGCGGCTTCCGTGGGGGTGGCAATGCCCGCGACGATGGTGCCGAGCACCGAGACTACGAGGATGATCGGCGCCAGCAAATCTCGGGCGAGACCGAGCATAGCCGCTCTGCGGCTTTCCGCCGGTGCATGGTCCAGCGGTGGCATGCGGTGCGGCTGGAAGATGGCGATCGCGATCAGATAGAGAAAATAGAGCCCGGCCAGCAGCAGACCCGGCCCTATCGCGCCCATGAACAGGTCGCCGACCGAAACGCGGAGCTGGTCGCCGAGGACGATCAGCATGATTGACGGCGGGATCAGGATGCCGAGCGTGCCTGAAGCGGCGATCAGGCCTGTGGAGACCTTGGGATCGTAGCGGGCCTGCGTCATGGCGGGCAGAGCCATCATGCCCATGAGCACCACGGATGCGCCGATGATGCCCGTGGAGGCCGCCATCACCACGCCGATGATGGCGACCGCGAAAGCGTAGCCGCCGGGCAGCCGACCGAAGAGCGCCGCCAGCGACCGAAGAAGCCGCTCCGCGACACCGGAACGTTCGAGCATCAGCCCCATGAAGACGAAGAGGGGAATGGCGATCAGCAGCCAGTTGGTGAGGATGCCGGAATAGATGCGCGATACGCCCGTCGACAGGAAGAGTATCGGCACGCCGGCCAGAAAGGCGAAGACGATGCCGATGCCCGACAGAACGAATGCAACAGGGTATCCCGAAAAGATGCCCGCCACGAGCGCGACGAGCATGGCGAGCGGCCAGGCAAATTCAGTCATGGTTTTCGGCCGGGCCTTGGTTGGATGCGGGAGAGAAAAGCACGCGCAAGGTCTGGGCCACGCGCGCGAGGGCAGCTATGCCCAGCAGCGCGAAACCGGCCGGGATCATCGCCTTGATGAGCCAGCGGTCCATCAGGCCGCCATAGGTCGAACCCTCGCCGGATACGAACGAGGTCGCGGCGAACTTCCAGCCGTACCAGACGATGATGACACAGAATGGGAGGAGAAAGACGATGTCGCCGAAAAGCGTCAGGCACAGGCGGGCACGGTGCGGCAAGCCCGCTACGAAAACGTCGACACTCACATGCTGGCCGTCACGCAGGGCATAGACGCCGCCGAGAACGGCGATGATGGCGAATATGTACCATTGCAGGTCGGCGAGGGTGTTGACGGTGATGCCGTTGCCAAGCACGGGAATTGCATCTTCCCAGCGCCAGATCGCGTTCCAGCCCATCTTGGCGGCAAAGACCGTCAGTAGCACCGATGCGATCAGCGGCAGCACGAGCCATCCGACCACCTTGCCCGGCAGAACAACCGCGTCGAGCACGGCATCCGAAAGACGTTTCAACCTTCTCCTCCAGCGGTTTTACCGATGAAGCCTGTTACGCGAAATTCAGCGGTTGCGACAGCGCGCGACGGTTGCGAGTCCGGCTTCGTGCCGGACCCGCTCGTTTGCCTATCGCGGCAGGGCCTGGAGTTCCGACCAGCGCGACGTGCGCTCGACATAGGCGGTCAGGGAATCAAGCGCTTCCTTGAAGATCGGGTCCTTCGCCGCTTCTTCCTGAAGCACTTCGCCGGCCGCCGTGCGCATGGCTTCCAGCACTTCGTGGGGGAAGCGCTTGATGCTCACGCCTGCTGCCTCGATCTCCTCGACGGCTGCAACCTGCGCATTGAGCTGGTCGGCCATGTTCTCGGCGATGTTGGCCTTGCAGGCCTCGACCATGATCTTCTGCTGATCCTCGGAGAAACCGTTCCAGACATCCATGTTGACGATGATGGAATCCCAGCTCGAGGGCTGGTGCCAGCCGGGGAAATAGTAGTTCTTGACGATCTTCTGGAAGCCGAAGCCCTTGTCGAGCTGCGGCGCGGAAAACTCAGCCGCATCGATGCGGCCGGTCTCGAGCGACACGTAGATCTCGCCGGCGGGCACGAGCTGCGTGTTCGCGCCGAGCTTCGCCAGCGTCCGGCCGCCGAGGCCGGCGATGCGCATGTTGAGGCCCTTCAGGTCCTCGACGGTATTGATCTCCTTGTTGAACCATCCGCCGGCCTCAGGCACGACGAGGTGGCACGGAATGACCTTCACGCCATGCGGGTCATAGGCCTTCTGGATGATTTCCAGACCGCCACCCTCGAACATCCAGCCGAGCGCGATATCGGGCGAGGGGCCGAAGGGCATCGAGCCGACGAGGTTGGCGACGGGAATCGACTCGGCCCAGTAGCCGATCCAGTCGAAGCCCATCGGAATCGCACCGCTCGATACCGCTCCGAAGACCTCGAAAGGTGGAACGAAGTCGCCGGCGCCGTGCACCTTGATGTCGACCTCGCCGTTGGTCATCAACCGCACCTTGTCGGCCCAGTTCACGGGGCTGGGGCCGATCGACGGAACGTTCAGTCCGAACACGCTCTGCAGATCGAAGCTCTGGGCCATGGCCGACCCGGCAAATGCAACGGAAGCGGCCAGCGTGGCCGCGGCGATGTAATGTTTCATAAAAATCCTCCCAAGGCACCGCACAGCCGCGGCTCATCTCCCTGCGACGTGTCCCGGCATCCGTGCCTGGCGTGTCTTCGCAGAATTGCAGTCTTGCAAATTCCGACGTTTGCCTCAATAAGAAAATTCGCGAATAGCAAACTCATTTGCAGATAACGAATGATTGGGAAGATGCATGCTGGGCATCGAGGGAGAGGTCGCGGTGGTGACCGGCGCGGCACAGGGTAACGGCCTGGCCATTGCGCGCGGCCTGGCAGAGGCCGGTGCCAAGGTGGTGCTCTGCGACATGGCGGGAGCGGCTGCCGAAGCCGCCGCAGCGGACATTCGCGCGAATGGCGGTGTGGCCATGGCGACGGAACTCGACGTAACCCAGCCCGAAGCAGCAGTGCGATTCGCCGGCCAGGTAGAAGCCTGGCAGGGGCCGGCTGCAATTCTCGTCAACAATGCGGGCATCATCCGTCGTACGCCCATTGATGGCGCGAACTTCGATGCCGATTGGGCCGATGTCTTCAGGGTCAATGTCGACGGTGTTCGCACGATGGTTCGTTCATTCCTGCCCCAGCTTCGCAAGACGCGCGGGCGGATCGTCAACCTCGGCTCGATCATGTCGGTCTCGGCAGGGCCGGGCCTTGGCGCCTACGCAGCCAGCAAGGGCGCGGTTTTGCAGTTCACCCGCGCGCTTGCACACGATCTCGCGCCCGACGGCATCCGGGTGAACGCGATCGCACCGGGGGTGATCGCGACGCCGATGACGAAGGTGACGCGCGAAACGCCCGACGCGATCGGGCGCTTCATGGCGCATACGCCGTTGGGGCGCGTCGGCGAGCCGGAAGAACTGGTCGGGCCGGTGCTTTTCCTTGCGTCGGCCATGTCGACCTACGTCACCGGTGCCTTGCTCCCGGTCGACGGCGGCTATCTCGCCTCGTGACCCGGCTGGACGATTTCTTGGACGCTTTGGACATGACCATGAAAAGACATGAATGTGACGTGCTGGTTATCGGCTCCGGCGCGGGAGGGCTTTCGACCGCCGTGTCGGCCGCGCACCGCCATCTGGACGTGCTGGTGGTGGAAAAGGAGCCGGTCTATGGCGGCACCACGGCGCGTTCCGGCGGCTGGATGTGGATCCCCTGCAACGCGCCTGCGCGCCGGGCCGGCGTTGAGGATTCCGCGGACAAGGCACGGACCTATCTCAAGCACGAGGCCGGCAGCCATTTTGACGAGCGCCGAGTCGATGCTTTCCTCGAGGCCGGCCCCAAGGCGGTCGACTTCTACGAGCGGAACACAGCCCTCCAGTTCGATCTCGGCCCGACATTCGCCGACTATCACCCCGACGCGCCGGGCGGCATGGATGGCGGGCGCTCCATCGTGGCCCGCCCGTTCGACGGGCGCGAGCTCGGCCCCGAGATCAAGCGCCTGCGGCCGCCGTTGGCCGAGATTACCTTCCTCGGCATGATGATCGGCTCGGGTAAGGAACTGCTGCATTTCTTCAACGTCCTGCGCTCGCCCGTTTCTGCGTTCTATGTCGGCAAGCTGTTCGTCAAGTTCCTGCGCGACATGGCGTTTCACGGTCGCCCGATGCGCCTGATGAACGGAAACGCGCTGGTGGCGCGGCTCGCCAAATCCTGCTTCGACAAGGAGGTGCCGATCTGGACCCGCTCGCCTGTGCGGGAACTTGTCCGTGACGGCAAGAACAGGGTCTCCGGCGCAATTGTCGATACGGCGGAAGGGCCGGTGGAGATCGTTGCACGCCGTGGCGTGGTGCTCGCCGCTGGGGGCTTTCCACAGGACCCCGTGCGACGGAAGGAACTTTTTCCGCATGCGCCTACCGGTTACGAACATGCCTCGCCGGCGCCGCCCGGAAACACCGGCGATGGGCTGAGACTGGGCGAAGCGGCTGGCGCAAGCGTGGACACGACGCTGCCGCAGGCGGCAGCCTGGGTGCCGATTTCGCGTCCCGTCAAGCCGGACGGAACGCTGGGCACGTTCCCGCATTTCGTCGATCGCTCGAAGCCCGGCGTGATCGCGGTCACCCGTTCGGGACGGCGGTTCGTCAACGAAGCGAATTCCTATCACGATTTCTGCCAGGCGATGGTGGCCCGCTGCAACGAGGAGAATGGCGAGGTCTGCGCCTTCTTCCTCGCCGACCATCATGTGCTGCGCAAATACGGGCTCGGCTACGTCAAGCCGGCGCCGGTGCCGTTCCGCCAACACGTCCGGTCGGGCTATCTCTATGAGGGACGCACGCTGGAAGAGCTTGCCGAACGTATCGGCGCCGACCCGGCTGGGCTGCGGCGTACCGTCGAGAACTTCAACAAACATGCTGAGCACGGGGAAGATCCGGAATTCGGCAAAGGCTCGACGTCCTACAACCGATCGCTCGGCGATCCTGACCACAAGCCCAATCCGTGCGTTGCGCCGATCCGCAAGGGGCCGTTCTACGCGGTCAAGCTGGTCGTTGGCGATCTCGGCACCTTCGCGGGGCTTCGCTGCAACGAGAACGCGCAGGTGCTCGCCGAGGATGGGCGGCCGATACCGGGCCTCTATTCGGTGGGCAACGACGCGGCGAGCATCATGGGCGGAAATTATCCGGGCGGCGGCATCACGCTTGGGCCCGCCGTCACATTCGGCTACATAGCCGCCCGACACATCTCCGGCGCGAACGACTGACGTGTCGCAAGCCCGGCGCCAATGGGCGGAAGGGGTGGCGCTGGGTCTTGCCGCCACCATCTTCTGGTCGTTCTACAATGTCGGCACGGCAATCGGCCGGGCCGACGGCTTTTCAAGCGCCGACCTCGCCATGCTGCGCTTCGGGGTAGCGGCGCTGGTCCTGGGACCTCTGCTGGCTCGCAGGACCGGCTGGCGGCCCGCCTTGACCTTCAGGCGCGTGGTAGTGCTGAACCTGCTCATCGGCCCGCCATTCGCCTTCTTCATCAATACCGGCTACGGCATCGCGCCGCTGGCGCACGCGGTGGTGATTTCACCCGGTGTGACCATGCTGACGGCCAACGTGTTGGCAGCCATCGTCGACCGCCGCTCGGTACCCATGCAACGCCGCATAGGCATTGCGCTTCTCGTCCTTGGGCTCGTGGCGATTGCGGCAGATCAGCCGGCGGCCGCGCCATCAGGCGTGCCCGTATGGATGGGCGACCTCTGCTTCGTCGCTTCCGGCACGCTGTGGGGCATCTTCACATGGCTGGTCGGCCGCTGGAAGCTGCCGGCGATCGAGACGACTGCGGCCGTTTCCATCTGCGCAGCGCTCTGCTTCCTCCCCGTCTATCTGGTCGCATTCGGGGTCACGTCGCTTCCAGGAGACCGGTGGGCCGAGCAGATCGTCTATCAGGGGCTTTTCGGCGGTGCGCTGGCAATTGTCGCCTTTGCGGGGTGCGTGACGCGGCTTGGTGCTGGAACCGCCGCGCTGTTTCCGGCGCTGTTGCCACCCATGGCCGTCCTATTGGCTATTCCGCTTGCCGGCCAGACGCCGAGCGGCGTGCAATGGCTGGGCATGGCGCTTGCCTCGGGCGGCCTGATCGTCTCGCTCGAATTCATGCGTCGGCGGTGACGTCCTCACGATAGCCGAGCTCATTCGAAAGCTGCCGGGTGAACCCGAGCAGGCCGGTGACAGCCGGGCCATCTGCCGACAGGTCGATCATCGCCGTGGGGCCGATGGCGGTCAGCGCGAGCTGCATCTGCCCGGTGTGATCGAACACCGGAGCCGCAACAGCGCTGACGCCCGGGATCGGCAGGTCGCGGGTGACTGCGTGGCCGTTGGCCGCGACGATCGCGACCTCCTCCCAGTAGCGGGCTTCGTCGAATTCGAACGGCCCGCGCTCTAGCAATGTGCGGTCGGAGCGTTCCTGCCGGATCATCGGCTGGGTGACTGGTCGAGGCAGGAAGGCGGCGAAGACCTTGCCTGTCGCGGTTGCCGTCATGAGGAAGATGTTCCCGACCTGGACGTTGGCATGGATGCGCGCGGACGATTCCTGAACATAGACGATGGTCGGGCCGTGAAGGCCCCAGACCGTGATGGCGATCATGAGTTGCAGGTCGTCGGCAAGAGCGGCGACGCGCTGCACGGTTTCCCGGTAGGCGTTCTGGTTGCGCAGCCGGGTCAGGCCCAGATGCAGGGCGAACGACCCGAGCTGGTAGTGGCCTGCCTCTGTCTGCTCGACCATGCCCATCTT
The DNA here is from genome assembly GCF_058448885.1 of Mesorhizobium sp. DxT. Lineage (NCBI taxonomy): Bacteria > Pseudomonadati > Pseudomonadota > Alphaproteobacteria > Hyphomicrobiales > Phyllobacteriaceae > Mesorhizobium > Mesorhizobium sp. DxT. Next base: position 239,415 of record NZ_JBZFLJ010000007.1, read on the forward strand.
GCGGAAGGAGACGAGATAGGGATGCAGTTGCGCCGCGGCCATCCCCGTTTCCTGCGCGAGATCGCGCAGTTTCAGCGGTCCCCGCGCGCGCGCCAGGGCATTAAGCACCACGCCGCCCGTGTCGATCGACTGGACGCCGCGCGAGCCGTTCTTCTTCTCCGTCGAAGCCATCGCCCTCTTATTCCGTTTGAATGGAGGTAAACCAGAAGATCGGGAAGCACAACGACACCGGGACGCTCGCCTGTGTCCGGCCTGTCATGCTTGACGTTGGGGGCGGCTATCGTGTTGCTTGCTGACGCCCCCGTTTCTCTCTATTCCCAAAAATCTCCATCGAAAGCCAGAACAGCATGAAGTGTGTTTTCCACGAAACCCAGCGCAGACACGATCCCAGGCACTTCCTTTCCTCAGGTGCGCAGAAGCCTAACCCGGAGGTGCCGGAGCGGGTCAACCGGCTGCTTGCCGGCGCGGAAAACGCAGGACTTGAACGCGTTGCGCCTGGCGACCGGGGGCTGGCGCCGGCGGCGGCGATTCACTCGCCCGAATATCTTCGCTTCCTGGAGACGATCTATGACCGCTGGCGGCGTATCCCCGATGCCTCGGAGGAGGTGGTGCCAAACATCCACCCCGACCGCCGCGACTTTTCCTACCCTGCCTCGGCCGTCGGCCAGGCTGGATACCACATGGCCGACACCGCCTGTCCGATCTCGGCTGATACCTGGGAATCGGCCTACTGGAGTGCGCAGACGGCAGCCGAGGCCGCCGCGATGGTGCTCGACGGTGAAAAGGCCGCCTATGCGCTGTGCCGGCCACCCGGCCATCACGCTTTTGCGGACATGGCCGGCGGCTTTTGCTTTCTCAACAATTCCGCGATCGCCGCTCAGGTCCTGCGCAGCCGGCACGAGCGCGTCGCCATCCTCGATGTGGACCTGCATCACGGCAACGGCACGCAGGGCATTTTCTATGCACGCGCTGACGTTTTGACGGTCTCGCTGCATGCCGATCCGGCACGATTCTATCCCTTCTTCTGGGGGCATGCGTCGGAACGCGGGGAAGGGGCGGGGCTCGGCTACAACCTCAACCTGCCGCTGCCGCGCCATTCCGGCGACGAGGAGTTTCTCGATCAGCTCGACGTAGCATTGACGCGCATCGCGTCGTTCGCGCCGGGCGCCGTCGTCATCGCGCTCGGGTTGGATGCGTTCGAAGGCGATCCGTTCGGCGGGCTTTCCGTTTCGACAGACGGTTTCCGCTTGATCGGCGGGCGCTGCGCCAGCATCGGGGTGCCAACTGCCATCGTGCAGGAAGGGGGCTATCTGTGCGATGCGCTCGGCGACAACCTTGCGGCGTTCCTCCGGGGCTTCCGGCACGTCGCGGCCATCTGAGAAGGGTATTCTTCGGCGATGATTTCCACAGACGTTCTGGTGATTGGTGCCGGCATCGCCGGTGCCGGTGTGGCGGCCGCCATCGGCGGACGGCGTGATGTTGTGCTGATTGAGCAGGAGTCGCGCCCCGGCCATCATTCCACGGGACGGTCGGCTGCGATCTTCATCCAGAACTACGGCAACGCGGTCATTCGCGCGCTAAGTGCGGCAAGCCGGCCGCTGTTCGATGCGCCGGATAGCGAATTCTTCCCGTCGCCGCTGCTTTCGCAGAGGGGCATCCTGTTCGTTGCGGACGCGGAAGACCTGTCCCACCATGAGGATCTGCTTGCGCTCTCCGAGGGCCTCGTCCCGATGCTGCCGGCCGACGCCGCGGCGATGGTACCGCTGCTCAGGCCCGAGTGCATTGCCGCGGCTGGATATGAGCACGATGCAAGCGACATCGACGTGAACGCGTTGCACCAGGGCTGGCTGAAGACGGCTCGCCGCGCCGGCGCGCGGGTGATGACCGATGCGGCGCTGCTGAAAGCGCACAGGGTGGGCAATCGCTGGAAGGTGGAGACCACGGCGGGCGAAATCGAGGCCGAAACGATCGTCAACGCCGCCGGCGCGTGGGTCGACGTGGTGGCTGGAAACTGCGGCGTCGCTCCCAAGGGTCTCGTTCCCCACCGGCGTTCGATGGCGGTCATTGCCTGTCCCGCCGGCTACGATTGCGAGCGCTGGCCGCTCGTCTCCAATTCCGCCGACCGTTGGTACTTCAAGCCCGATGCGGGGCGGCTGCTGATTTCGCCAGCCGATGAAGACCCCGTGGAGCCTCACGATGCCTTCGTGGATGATATGACACTCGCCGAAGGCCTCGACCGGTACCAGCAGGCGGTTCGAGAGGAGATCGTGCGGGTGGATGGGAATTGGGCCGGCCTGCGCACTTTCGCGCCCGACAGGACGCCGGTGGTGGGCTTCGACGCCGACGCCGAGGGGTTCTTCTGGCTGGCGGGGCAGGGCGGCTACGGCATCCAGACGTCGCCCGCGCTGTCGGCAGTCGCCGCCGCGCTCATCCTTGGCGACGAGCCAGGCCTGGCGATCGACCCGGCAATGATGTCGCCGAACCGGGTGATGGTCTGAGCGCGTTGCCAGACTGACGGCCGGTAGCAAACCTCGCTGCCGCCCATGATTTGAACATTGGCCTCAACTCGTCTATCACGCGCAGGCGTAGCCCAGAGCTATCGAAACATGCGCCCCGCGCCAGACGAGCATGACACAATTCGACATATCCGACTTGCGGCTGGCCGTCGCTCCCATGATGGATTGGACGGATCGGCATTGCCGGTTCTTCCATCGCCAGCTCACGCGGCGCGCTTTGCTTTATACGGAGATGGTGGTTGCCGATGCGGTGATCCACGGCGACCGCGAGCGGTTGCTGGGCTTCGACGCAGTGGAGCATCCCGTCGCGCTGCAACTTGGCGGTTCCGATCCGGCCAAGCTCGCGGAGGCGGCTCGGATCGCAGCCGGCTACGGCTATGACGAGATCAACCTCAACGTCGGCTGCCCGTCCGACCGCGTGCAATCGGGCACATTCGGCGCCTGCCTGATGCGGACCCCAGCGCTGGTGGCAGACTGCGTGGCAGCCATGAAAGGTGCCGTCGCGGTTCCGGTCACGGTCAAGTGTCGCATCGGGGTGGACGATCAGGACGTCGAAGAAGCGCTGGACGAGTTGGCCGACGGGGTCTTCGCGGCGGGGGCGGACGCGCTGTGGGTGCATGCGCGAAAGGCGTGGCTGGAGGGGCTTTCACCTAAGGAAAATCGTGACATCCCGCCGCTCGACTATCCGCGCGTCTATCGCCTGAAAGAGCGCTTGCCGAATCGATACATCGGCATAAACGGCGGTATTCAGACGCTGGACGAGGTTTCGGCCCATCTGGAACGGGGCGTGGATGGAGCGATGCTCGGCCGCGCCGCCTACCACAATCCCGGGCTACTCACCGAGGTCGATGCGCGTTTCTACGGCGATCCGGTTTCTGCCGCGGACTGGCCGTCGATCATCGATGCGATGGCAGCGCACGCAGCCCTCCATATCGAGAGGAGCGGCAGGCTGGTGCATGTCACCCGACATATGACGGGCCTCTTTCACGGCCTGCCCGGCGCGCGGCGTTGGCGGCAGGTGCTTTCGACCGATGCCACGCGCCCCGGGGCAGGGCCGGAGGTGCTGCACCAGGCGCTGTCGCATGTTCGGCTGGACGAAGCGGCAGCCGCTGCCTGACCCGATTTACTTTGCCGTTCAACGCGGCTAGTGGTCCGTTTCCGCACTTCGCATCGGCCTTTGGGGAGGAGCGGAAACGCAGGACTGTCAGCAACCTCAGGGTTTCGCCCGAACGTTCGAGGTTGACATTCGTTCGGTGAGACCAGCGTCAGCCGGAGATCGAATGTCCAATTCGTTTCATTCGACAGTTCATCCGCATCGAGAGAGGGAATTCTGATGGCCGGACTTGACCTGCCGATGGGCGAACTCGCCACATTCGCACTCGCCATCGCCGCATCCGGCGTTGTTTCCGGCCTGATGGCCGGCATTTTCGGTATCGGCGGCGGCGCCGTTCTGGTGCCGGTGTTCTATCAGGTCTTCGGCCTGCTCGGCGTCGACGAAGTCGTGCGCATGCACCTTTCGGTCGGTTCGTCGCTTGCCATCATCATCCCGACCTCGATCCGCTCCTTCACCGGGCACCGCGCCAAGGGCGCGGTCGACATGTCGCTGCTGAAGAGCTTCCTGATTCCCGTGCCGATCGGCGTCATCCTGGCCTCGCTCACGGCGGCCTACATCTCGAGCGGCGGCCTGCGTGTCATTTTCGCTGTCATCACGCTGCTGGTCGCCTTTCGGCTGCTCTTCAATCGCGAAAGCTGGCGTGTCGGGGCGGATATTCCGGGAAATCCGGCGCGCGCCATCATCGGCGCCGTTATCGGCTATTTCTCAACGCTGATGGGCATCGGCGGCGGCGTCATGAACAACACGTTCATGACCCTTTTCGGCCGACCCATGCACCAGGCCGTTGCCACGTCTTCCGGCGTTGGCGTACTGATCGCCATTCCTGGTACGATCGGCTACATCTGGGCCGGCTGGGGCAACCCTCTGCTGCCGATCGCGTCGACCGGCTACATCAACTGGATAGCGGTGGCGCTTGTCATTCCGATCGCGCTGCTGGTCACGCCTTACGGCGTGCGGATCGCGCATGCGCTGTCTAAGCGTCAGCTTGAAGTCGGCTTCGGCCTGTTCTGCATCTTCGTGTCTGCGCGCTTCTTCTGGAGCCTGCTTTAAGCGTCAATCGCGCAGGATCAGCCTTTCGCCGCGCATGTCGAATCCCGACAGCGTGCCGATGAAGTTCATGCCGAGCAGGCTGCGGTCGAGCCGCCCCCGTTCGGCCACCATCACCGGTACGCGGTTGCGGACAATGTCGCCGATGCGGATTTCGTCCGCCACCACGCGCGCGGCGCGCGCCTCGCCATTGGCGGTCATGATAGGGATGGTGAAGGAGAGCGTGTCGGGTTCATAGCCGGCGCGGCTCGCGTCGTCGTAAGTCAGGACCGTGCTGGTTGCGCCGGTGTCAACCATTGTCATGACCGGTGTGCCGTCGATCTGTGCGCGGACCTCGAAATGGCCGTTGGAAAGCCTGTCCAGCATGACGGCGGCGCGTCCGTCGGCATCGCTTACCGATAACGGGCTGCCGGGGATCAGCCCCGCCGTTACACGGCTGGCGATGTCCTGCAATTCGTAGCGGTACTGATACCCACCCATCAGCAGCAGGATGATCAGCAGCCAGATAGCGCCGGTACGCACGGCGTGGCTGAGGCGAATACCGGAACCGACGATGCCGGCCGCGATAACCGCGCCCAGCACGCCCAGATAGAGCGTACGGGCAAAGGCTTCGTCCTCGAAGCCAAACACGGTACCGCTGTAACCCGAAGCCAGGAGCAGAATGAGCCCCACGGCCAAAACGCCGAGGACGATCCAAAGGAGCCTGTCGCCCTTCATTGCGTGGTTTCACCCCTTTCGCGGGCTAGTCTGGTCCGGCGGGTTTCGCGGCGCGGCCTGCGTTCGACGGTCTCGAGGCGGGCCGGCAGGACAGCCATGACGGCGCGCCGCGTCTCCGGCGTCATCGTCAACCACGCCCCGATCTCCTCGCGCGTGCGTCCGCAGCCGAAGCAGTAACCGGTCTTCATGTCGATGGAACAGACCAGGATGCAGGGAGATTCAATCGCCGTCATAAAGTTTCCTTGGCTCGACAGTTCCCACATGGGACAGGCGCGAAAGCAATGCAAGTGTGTGTACCCTTGCGCCTTTTGCGCCTCTTGATCTTTCTTTGCTGCAACGCCAACTAAGCATCGACCCGGTCGCTCGGAAATCCGTGCTGAAAGGCGCCGAAAGAGCTTCGGCGGTAGGCGGAAGGCCCGGCGGTCGCTAATATGAGATTCGCGGTCGGCCCATGTGCGGCCGCGAAATGAAAGGTTGGACAATGACCAAATCATCCCGGTCCTCTGACGCAGGCGTGTTCGCGGTTCTCCCGCTGCGGGACATCGTCGTGTTTCCCCACATGATCGTGCCCCTGTTTGTCGGGCGCGAGAAGTCGATCAGGGCGCTGGAAGACGTCATGGGGGCTGACAAGCAGATCCTGCTTGCAACCCAGATGAATGCAGCCGACGACGACCCGGCAGCCGATGCGATCTACGATGTCGGTACGCTGGCGAACGTGCTTCAGCTTCTCAAGCTGCCGGACGGCACCGTGAAGGTGCTTGTAGAGGGCACCGCGCGTGCGAAGATCAGTGCCTTCACCGATCGCGATGATTTCCACGAGGCCAAGGCGGAAACGCTTCTGGAGCCCGAGGAAGAGGAAGTCGAGATCGAGGCGCTGGCGCGCTCGGTGGTCTCCGACTTCGAAAACTACGTCAAGCTGAACAAGAAGATATCGCCGGAGGTGGTTGGCGCCGCCAGCCAGATCGATGACTATTCCAAGCTTGCCGATACCGTTGCCTCGCATCTTGCCGTGAAGATCGGCGAGAAGCAGGAAATGCTTGCGACACTTTCCGTGCGTGAGCGGCTCGAAAAGGCGATGGGCTTCATGGAAGCCGAGATTTCCGTGCTCCAGGTGGAAAAGCGCATCCGCTCGCGCGTCAAGCGCCAGATGGAGAAGACGCAGCGCGAGTACTACCTCAACGAGCAGATGAAGGCGATCCAGAAGGAACTCGGCGAGGGCGAGGACGGCCGCGACGAGGCTTCCGAGCTGGAAGAGCGCATCAAGAAGACCCGCCTGTCGAAAGAGGCGCGCGAGAAGGCCGACGCCGAGCTGAAGAAGCTGCGGACGATGTCACCGATGTCGGCCGAAGCGACGGTCGTGCGCAATTATCTCGACTGGCTGCTTTCGATACCCTGGCAGAAGCCGTCGAGGGTCAAGAAGGACCTTGGTTTCGCCGAGGAAGTGCTCGATGCCGATCACTTCGGCCTCGACAAGGTCAAGGAGCGCATCGTCGAGTATCTTGCCGTGCAGAGCCGCCAGAAGAAGCTGAAGGGGCCGATTCTCTGCCTCGTCGGGCCTCCCGGCGTCGGCAAGACCTCGCTCGCCAAGTCGATCGCCAAGGCCACTGGCCGCGAATATGTTCGTATGGCGCTGGGCGGCGTGCGCGACGAGGCCGAGATCAGGGGCCACCGGCGCACCTATATCGGCTCGATGCCCGGCAAGGTCATCCAGTCGATGAAGAAGGCGAAGAAGTCGAACCCGCTGTTCCTGCTCGACGAGATCGACAAGCTCGGACAGGATTATCGCGGTGATCCGTCTTCGGCGCTGCTCGAGGTGCTCGATCCCGAGCAGAACATGACCTTCATGGATCACTATCTCGAGGTCGAATACGATCTGTCGAGCGTGATGTTCGTGACGACCGCGAACACGCTCAACATTCCGGCCCCGCTGATGGACCGTATGGAGATCATCCGCATCGCCGGCTACACCGAGGACGAGAAGGTCGAGATCGCCAAGCGGCACCTTCTTCCCAAGGCTGTACGCGATCACGCGCTTCAGCCGAAGGAGTTTTCGATCACCGACGAGGCGCTCAGGGCGGTTATCCAGCTCTACACGCGGGAAGCCGGTGTGCGTAATCTCGAACGCGAGCTGATGAAGCTCGGCCGCAAGGCGGTGACCGAGATCCTGCGCACGAAGAAGAAGTCGGTGAAGGTGACCGAGAAGAACCTCGCCGATTATCTTGGCGTGCCGCGTTATCGCTACGGCCAGGTCGATGGCGAGGATCAGGTCGGCGTCGTTACCGGGCTTGCCTGGACCGAGGTCGGCGGCGAATTGCTGACGATCGAAGGTGTCATGATGCCCGGCAAGGGCAAGATGACCGTTACCGGCAACCTGCGTGACGTGATGAAGGAATCGATCTCGGCTGCGGCATCCTATGTCCGCTCGCGCGCCATCGATTTCGGCATCGAGCCGCCGCTCTTCGACAAGCGGGACATCCACGTGCACGTGCCGGAAGGCGCGACGCCCAAGGATGGCCCGTCTGCCGGTACGGCGATGGCAACGGCGATCGTTTCGGTGCTGACGGGCATTCCGGTGCGCAAGGATGTCGCCATGACCGGCGAGATCACCTTGCGTGGCAGGGTCCTGCCCATTGGTGGCCTCAAGGAAAAGCTGCTGGCGGCGCTTCGCGGCGGTATCAAGAAGGTGCTGATCCCCGAGGAAAACGCCAAGGATTTGGCGGATATCCCGGAAAACGTAAAGAGCGGGCTCGAAATCGTGCCGGTTTCGCGCGTGGGAGAGGTACTAGGCCATGCGCTGGTGCGCATGCCTGAGCCGATCGAGTGGGTCGAGCCCGTCGAACCGGCGGCTGCAAAGGCCGAAGCCGGCTCTGCTGCACTCGCTCACTAACGCTCGCGAGCGCGAAATCGATAAAAAGGCCAGGCGATTGCCTGGCCTTTTTATCTCAAACCCGCAGAAAACCGGGAAAAACCGGGGTCCGGAACGCTTTTCATACTTGGTCGGCAAGGCGGGATTTCTTACACTCCGCATCCTGCCGGTTGAGTCGAATGGCCGGCCTTTCACAGGGAAGGGAATTTTTTTAATGAACAAGAACGAACTCGTATCCGCCGTCGCGGACTCCGCAAAGCTCTCCAAGGGCGACGCCCAGTCCGCCGTCGACGCGGTGTTTTCTGTCATCACCGGGGAACTGAAGAAGGGCGGCGACGTCCGTCTCGTTGGCTTTGGCAATTTTTCCGTTTCCAAGCGTGAGGCTTCCACCGGTCGCAACCCGCAGACCGGCGCCGAGGTGCAGATTCCGGCCCGCAACGTGCCGAAGTTCTCCGCCGGCAAGGGCCTGAAGGACGCAGTCAACTGAGACTGTCCCAAGGCTGAATTTTGAAAAGCCGGGCTTGCCCGGCTTTTCTTTTGCCATCTGCCATGCCGGCTGGCCTAAGGCATCGGTAACGGCATGAGACGCAAAGACGTTGCTCGCCGCGCTAGCAGCAGCGTCAGGGTGACGCTTCTATAAGCGGTAGCCAGCCCCGATGGCGGAGCTTGCATGCGCGTGACAGGTTCAGCAGGCTTGGGAATGGTGGGCGATGACAGGCTCGAACTGCCGACATCTTCGGTGTAAACGAAGCGCTCTACCAACTGAGCTAATCGCCCTTCCGGGGCGGACGTGTAAGCGTTCGCAGCCGGTTTCGCAAGCGAAAATAGGGCGCTTTCAGCACGGCTGGCCAGTCGTGGGCGCCGCGATCCACAGGTGCTCCAAATGCTTTTGAAGATTGTCGAAAATCGGTTGCCGGTGTGCTTGACACCAATGGGAGAAGCGCTTAATTCACGCCCACGACAAACGCCGCTGACGGCGAAAGTCGCTGCGCGGGTGTAGCTCAGTCGGTTAGAGTGCCGGCCTGTCACGCCGGAGGTCGCGGGTTCGAGCCCCGTCACTCGCGCCATCTTCCCAAGAGATTTGCGGCCCATTTATGTTTGCCGGCACATTGTGCCGGCGGGTGAGCGCGTCGCACGTGTTCCGGGCCACGATACCAGTCACTCAGACTGAATGAACACCGACGTCAGCTCGACAGGTTGCCCGACCTTTTCCGCAACAGATAGGTATCCATGATCCAGCCGTGCCGTTCACGCGCCTCGGCGCGGGTTGCCCTGATTTTTTCGGCCACCTCGGCCAGCGGTCCAGAAATGGCAATCTCGTCTTTAGAGCCGAGATAGGCTCCCCACCAGATTTCGAAGCGGTCCATCTCGAGTTTGCCGAACGACAGGCCGCCGTCCAGCATGACGAGAACGCTCTCGGCGTCATCCGGGAAGCCGTGTTGAGCCAGCCGCCTGCCGGTGGTGATGTGGACGCTGCCCGCGACCTCGTTCACCGGGATTGCGTGGCTCGCTGCCAGCGCCTGGATGCTCGAAATGCCCGGAATGACTTCGATCCTGCAGGGCGGGTCGTCGCGCAAGCGCTCCAGGATGCGCAGCGTGCTGTCGTAGAACGCCGGGTCGCCCCACACCAGAAAGGCGGCCTTGCCGTCGACTGCCGTGTGTCGCTCCAGCAGGGCCCTGTAGGTGTCCGCGATGGCTTGATGCCACTCGTCGACAGCCTCTCGATAGGGCATGCTGTCGTCACGTGCGGGCAGGTCGAACTCGATCAATCTCGTGCCCGGATCGGTCAGGTAGCGCCGGCATATCTCCAGCCGCAGCTCCGCGAGCTCGGCCTTCTCTTCGCCCTTGCGCGGCACCAGCACGATGTCGGCGCGGTTCAGCGCGCCGATCGCCTGCATCGTCATATGCTCCGGGTTACCGGTGCCGATGCCGATGACGAGCAGGGTTCGCATACCGTCAGCCTTCCGAGACGCCGGCTTCGGCAAAGGTGGCCATGCCGGCGTGGCAGGCCAGCGCTCCCCGCAGCACGTTGATGGCCAGGCAGGCACCGGAGGCTTCGCCGAGGCGCATGCCAAGGTCGAGCAGCGGTGCGAGCTCCAGATGCGCCAGCAGCTTTTTGTGCTGGGCTTCGGCCGAGACGTGGCCGGCCAGCGCATGCGCAAGGCCGTTGTCTGACAGTCGGGCGAGGGGGGCTGCCGCGGCCGTAGCCACGAAACCGTCGAGGAGGACTGGAACGCGGTTGAGGCGTGCTGCCAGCGTAGCGCCGAAGATCGCCGCCAGTTCCCGGCCGCCGACGCGCCGCAGCGTCTCCAGCGGATCGGCAAGTGCTTTGCCGTGCAGCGCGAGCGCGGCGTCGACTGTCTCGGCCTTGCGGGCAAGCCCGCCATCGTCGACGCCGGTGCCGCGTCCCACCCAGTCGTTGCCCGTGCCGCCGAACAGTGCCGCCGCGACGGCAGCCGCTGCAGTCGTGTTGCCGATGCCCATCTCGCCCACGCAGATCAACCCGGCATCGGCCGGCACTGCCGCCATGCCGGCACAAACCGCGGTGACGAACTCGTTGTCGCTCATCGCCGGAGCCTTGGTGAAGTCAGCCGTGGGCCTATCGATTTCCAGCGGCGTCACCTTCAGCGATGCGCCTGCCTGTTTCGCGAGTTGATTGATCGCTGCTCCGCCTGCGGCGAAGTTGGCGACCATCTGCGCGGTCACTTCCGCCGGGAAGGCCGAGACGCCGCGCGCGGTCATGCCGTGCGAGCCGGCGAAGACGAGGACGGAGACCGGATCGAGAACCGGCACCGTTTGTCCTCGCCATCGAGCGATGAACGTCGCCAGTTCCTCAAGTCGGCCAAGGCTGCCAGGGGGCTTCGTGAGCACACCTTGTCGTTCGGCTGCGGCCTGCGCGGCGGCTTCGTCGCCGCCGGGCAGGGTGTCCACGAGGGAACGTATGGCGTCGATCCTGTCGGGAAGCTCTGTCATTTGGTCTCCGTCAGATGAGAATGGTCACTGCGGTCGCCAGTACCGCGATCTCACAGCCTTGCTGAAGCGTGCCCAGCACGTCGCCGGTCTGGCCCCCGATCTGCCTCCTCGCCAACTGTTCCAGCCCGAGCGAGAGGGCAATCACAAGCAGGGCAGACACAAGCGCGAATGCAAATCCGCCCGGCAGCAGCAGCGCGAAGCCGATTGCAGCGGCGTACAGGGCGGGTTGACTTGTGACGCGGCCGGCACCGGCCGACAATCCGTCCGGCCGCGCAGGCTGCACGCGGGCCATGAAGGCGGGAATCGCCGCTCGCGAAGCGGCATGCGCGCCGACGAGTACGGCGATCATCGTGAACGTGCCGGATGCCGCCAGCATGGCGAGCGCCGACCAGCGCATGAGCAGGGACAATACCAGGGCGATCAACCCGTAGCTGCCGACGCGGCTGTCCTTCATGATCTCGAGCTTGCGCTCCCTCGTCTGCCCGCCGCCGAACCCGTCCGCGACGTCCGCCAAGCCATCCTCGTGCAGCGCCCCGGTCAGCAGTGCGCCTGCCGCCAGCGCCAATGCAGCGGCCAGCGGTGCAGGCACGCCCAGCGCATGAGAAAGCCCGAGCGTAGCGCCAACCATTAGGCCGACCACCACTCCGGCAACTGGTGCCGCCCACTGCGCGGCGGCAAAATCGCGTGCGCCGGGATCAGGGATCGGCAGGCGGGTGTAGAAACCGACGCAGCAGGCGATATCGGCCAGTAGCGCTTTCGGATCGGGCGTGGATGAGGCCATGGCTCAGTGGCCCGCGATGGCGTGGAAAAAAGCCCCGGTGACGAGGCCGCGCCTGCCACCCGAAGCGCCGAGCGCGTTGCCTGCGGCATCGAACAGTTCGGCCAGCGGCTCATCATTGCCGGGTTCGACGACGCGCGAGTAATGGAATTCGTGGCCGCGCAGCTCCGCGCCGGCTGTCGCGACCGGGCAGTCGGCGATGAGATGGGCGCGGCGATAGCCCAGGTTGATCTTGCGCTTGGCGAAGCTGGTGACATGACCTAGCAGGCCCGCCATTTCGTGCATCACGCCGTCGGCGTCCTCCAGTGCTGCGCCGAGAACCATGTAGCCGCCGCATTCGCCATGGATAGGGCGGTTGCGGGCGAAGGCTGCCAGTCCCGTCTTGAAACCCGCCGCAGCCGCGAGCCTGCCTGCGTGCAGCTCGGGATAGCCGCCCGGCAGCCAGCAGACATCGCAGGATAGGTCCGGTGTCTCGTCCGCCAATGGCGAAAAGGGCACGAACTCGGCGCCAGCAGAGCGCCACTGGCGCGCAAGGTGCGGGTAGACGAAACTGAACGCCGCATCGTCGGCGATCGCGATCCTCTGACCCGGCGGCGGCAGCGCCGGCGCGCCTATATCGCTCGCTGCGATGGGACCGGCGCATGCGATGACGGCTTCGAGGTCGATGGACTGCTCCATGACATCGGCCAGGCGTTCGATGAAGGCTTCCAGCGCTTGATGCTCGCGCGCCTGCACGAGGCCCAGATGGCGTTCGGGCATGGCCATGTCGGGGTTGCGCCGGATCGCGCCGACGACCGGGATGTTGCGCTCTTCGATCGCCGCTCGCGCCTGCGTCTCGTGCCGCTCGCTGGCGACCTGGTTGAGCACCACACCGCCGATGCGTACCGCCGGGTCGAAGCTGGCAAAGCCGTGGGCGATGGCTGCCGCTGTCTGTGACTGCCCCGACACGTCAAGCACGAGCAGCACCGGCAGCCCGAAGCGTCTCGCGAGATCCGCAGCGGAGCCGGTGCGGCCGTCTTCGCCCCGCACCCCATCGAAAAGCCCCATGGCGCTTTCGGCGATCAGAATGTCCGCCCCGTTGGCCTGCCGCGCCAGCAGCGACTCAAGCAGCGGCGGATCCATCGCCCAGCTATCCAGGTTTACGCCCGGCCGCGCCGTCGCCGCTGCATGAAAACCCGGATCGATATAGTCAGGCCCGGATTTGGCGCCCGCCACGCCAAGCCCGCGCCGCTGCAATGCCCGCATCAGCCCGACCGCGACACTGGTTTTGCCGGATCCGGATCGGGCCGCGCCAACGATGAGACCGCGTGCGCTCATCGGCCAAGTCTTTCGCGAATGGCGACAATGTCGCCGATGATCACCAGCCCCGGTGACGCCAGGCCGACCTGAGCCGCGCGCGCGGCGATCGTGCCGAGTTCGGCGACGACGATCCGCTCGCTGGCCGTCGTGGCGGATACGATGGCTGCCGCGGGTGTTTCCGGCGCGGTTCCGCCGGCCATCAGCGCGTCGGCGATGCGCCCCAACCGGCTCATGCCCATATAGACGACGATCGGCTGACCGGTCGCGGCCAGCGCCGCCCAGTCGAGATCGTCGTCCTCGCCGGCGAGATGGCCAGTCGCCAGTATGATCGCTGTGTTGGTGCCGCGCATCGTGGCCGGTATGGATGCGGCCGCCAGCGCGCCGAAGGCCGCCGTTATGCCGGGCAGGAAGCGGAACGCCATGCCGGCCTCGGCGAGCGCCAGCGCTTCCTCGCCGCCACGTCCGAACAGGTTCGGGTCGCCGCCCTTGAGGCGCAGCACCCGCTTGCCCGATCTGGCCAGCGAAACCAGCAGCGCGTTGATTTCAGACTGTGGCGTCGATGGCTGGCCGCCGCGCTTACCGACGAAATGCAGCTCGGCGTCTTGTGCGGCCTCCAGTATCGCCGGTTCGACGAGCGCGTCGTAAACGACCGCATCGGCGCACGAAAGCGCGTGCAGAACCTCCAGCGTCAGACAGCCGACGCCGCCCGGTCCTGCGCCTGCGAGCCAGACGTCGCCTGGTGCAAAGGCCGGCCCCGCGAAGTCGAGCCGCTCGATGGCCGTTGCGAGGCTCATAAACCCTCCCGTCCGCGAAAGCGGCGCTGGTAGGCGGCGTCATAAAGCGCGCTTTCGCGAAATCCTGCCGCAGCAAGCCCGCGGCCCACGAAAACGATCGCCGTGCGGTCGATGGGGTTCTCTGCAAGCAGGGCTTCGATTGTCGCCAGCGTCCCGGTGATAACGCGCTCATCGGGCCATGTTGCCCTCGCAACCACCGCAACGGGGCAATCCGCACCGTACACCGGCGTCAGCTCCGCCACGATCCTGTCCAGCGCATGGACCGCCAGATGAATGGCCATCGTTGCCTGCGTGCGCCCGAACGCCGCCAGCGTCTCGCCTTCGGGCATCACGGATGCGCGGCCGGATACCCGCGTCAGAACGAGGCTCTGCGCCACCTCCGGTATGGTCAGTTCGCGACCTAGCGCGGCTGCCGCTGCTGCAAAGGCGGGAACGCCGGGTGTGAGCGTATAGGGTATGCCAAGCCGGTCGAGCCTGCGCATCTGCTCGGCCACCGCGCTCCAGATCGAAAGGTCGCCGGAATGCAGCCGCGCCACATCGTGGCCGGCAGCGTGCGCGGCCACATACTCGGCCTCGATCTCGTCCAGCGACATCGGTGCGGTGTCGACGATGCGAGCCTCCGGCGGACAGTAGGTCAGCAATTCCATGGGCACGACCGAGCCCGCATAGAGGCAGACGGGGCAGGCAGCCAGCAGATCGCGCCCGCGAACGGTGATCAGGTCTGCCGCCCCCGGTCCCGCTCCGATGAAATGAACGGTCATGGCCGGCGCTCCGTACTGGCCAGCGCGCATGTCGCGCCGCCGGCGGCAATGCGGGGGCCGAGCAGATATGCGCCTTCGCCGGCCGCAGCAAGTGCGGCCGCCTCTGATGCCGAGCCCGTGCCAGTCGCGGCCAGCGAATGCGAAGATTGCGTAAGTGTCGGCTTACCGATGGCGGCTGAGACGATCACGTCGACACCGAGCGTTCGCGCTGCCGCACCGATTGCCGGTTCATTCTGTTTCTGCGGTAGCACCGACAATGCCCCCAGGGCGGCCCGGCTCAGGCCATGAGCGCCGAGTGCGGCGTCGACCGCGGCGAGCACACCGGTTTCTGCGGCGCCTTTTCTGCATCCTATGCCGGCGACGATCATGGCTTCGTCCATATCCACTGCGTCACCGGCATCGCCGGGCGCCAGCCGGTCATGCTGCCGACCGGCGATGCTCGCGACAGCGCGATGCGGATCAGGTCGCCGCCTAGCCGCGCGTGCAGACCGGCAAGCACGGTCTCCGTCTCCACCGTCACGGCGTTCGCCACCAGCCGGCCACCCGGCTTCAGCGCTTCGATGGCTGCTTCCGCCACGCCATCGTCGGCACCGCCGCCGCCGATGAAGATCGCGTCCGGGACAGTGAGGTCGGCGAGGGCGGCAGGCGCGGAGCCCTCGATCACCGAAAGCTCCGGCACGCCGAGGGTGTCGGCATTGAGGCGAATGCGTTGCGCGCGATCCGCGTGCTGCTCGATGGCGACTGCGCGCATGGAGGGATGTTTCAGCATCCACGTTATCGCAATCGAGCCGGATCCGGCTCCGACATCCCACAGCAACTCCCCGCGGCGCGGCGCCAGGGCGGAGAGCGTCAATGCGCGGATCTCGCGTTTGGTGATCTGCCCGTCATGCTCGAAGGGGTCGTCGCCGATGCCCGCGAGTGGCAGGATCGATGCGCCGTCGTCGGCGACCACCGCGATGCCGAGCACATTGAGCGGTCCGAATTGCCGATCGCCTGTTTCGCTGGCCTTCATATCGGTCCGCTGCTCGTTCGGGCCGCCCATGGCTTCCAGTACGCAGACACTTGATGCACCGAAGCCCAGCTCCGTTATCATTCGCGCAATGGCCGCCGGTGCGGCACCGTCCGAAGTCAGCGCGAGAATGCGCGTTGCGGGATGCAGCAGCGGTCGCAGGTGCTCGATCAGCCGGCCGTGCAGGGAAATGGTCGCGACGTCCTGCAGCGGCCAGCCGAGGCGTGCGGCAGCGAGGCTGAAGGCAGAGGGAGCGGGAAAGACCGTATATTCCGAAGGATGCAGCTCACGCGCCAGCGTTGCGCCCACACCGTGGCGAAACGGGTCGCCGGAAGCCAGCACACAGACTTTCTGACCTACTAGGTCAAGCACGGCGGTAACATCGAACGGGGAGGGCCATTGCCGCTTTTCCCCGGCGATCAGCGGTGCGGCCAGTTCGATGTGCCGTGCCCCACCGAACACGAATGCAGCTTCAGCGATTGCAGCACGCGCCGCCTCGCCGAGCCCGGCTAGTCCATCCTCGCCTATTCCGACGATGCTCAGCCAGGGTTTTGCGGTTGCGCGTGCGGCGCTGTCTTCTCTAGATGGCGTCATGGCCATCCCGCATGTTCTCATCCTCGGCGGCACCAGCGAGGCACGCGTGCTTGCCCGACGCCTTGTCGCGCGCGGCGATATGCGCGTGACGCTGTCGCTCGCCGGTCGAACGGAAAACCCGCTGCCGCAGGCCGGTGCCGTGCGCGTCGGCGGCTTCGGCGGCGCGCAGGGGTTGGCGCAGTGGCTGCGGGCAGGGCAGGTCGAAGTGCTCGTCGATGCCACCCATCCGTTCGCAACACGCATCACCGGCAATGCCGTTGAGGCGTCGCGTGCGGCCGCCGTGCCGCTCGTGCGGCTGGAGCGAGCGCCGTGGGAGCCGCACCCCGGCGACGACTGGGTCGGCGCCCGGGACATCGATCACGCGGTGTCTCTGCTTGGCGAAGCGCCGCTTACCGTGTTTCTCGCCATCGGACGGCAGGAGGCCGGATGCTTCGCGGCCAGCCCGCAACACCGCTACATCGTGCGAAGCGTCGAGCCGGTGGACACGGCCGAGCGGATCACCGGCGCGCATTACATCCTCGATCGCGGCCCCTTTGCGGAAGCCGACGAACACGCGCTTTTGCACGCGCATGGCGTCGAGATCGTCGTCACCAAGAACAGCGGCGGCGAGGCCACCTACGGCAAGATCGCGGCTGCGCGCCAGCTTGGCCTGCCGGTCGTCATGGTCTCTAGGCCGCAGCCGCCGGTCGGGGATGTCGCAGCGACCGTGGACGAAGCCATCATGCGCATATGTAGTCATGCTGACCTGCCGGTCGATCGCGGCGAATAAACGAGGGGCGGCAATCCACTACGCGGGACCGTTCTCGTTTCGAGCGAGCCGACAATGACGCAGGTCGCCATGTCGGCGAGCGCGCCCTCGGCACCCGCCAGATCGGTCAACGTCATTTTCTCGTCAGCCCTGCCGGCTGCGCGGCCGAATACAACCGGTACGGTCTCGGGCAACTCCTCTCGCAGGATCGAAAACGCCTTGTCGAGCTGCCAAGGTCTTGCGCGGCTGACCGGATTGTAGATCGCGATCACGAAGCCGGCCGAAGCCGCCGCGCGCAGGCGCTGTTCAATCGTTTCCCACGGCTTGAGATTGTCGGACAGTGACAGCGCGCAGAAATCATGGCCGAGCGGTGCGCCGACACTGGCTGCCACGGCAAGCATCGCGGTCACGCCCGGCACGATCGAAATTTCCAGTTCCCGCCAGGCTTCCGGCCCTGCCTCGATGGCCTCGCACACGGCTGCTGCCATGGCAAAGACTCCGGCATCGCCGCCGGAAACCACGGCTACCTGGCGGCCGCTTGCCGCCAGTTCGAGTGCCGCCGAAGCACGTGCAATTTCTTCCCGGTTGTCGGAGCGGTGTGCAGTCTGGCCCGGCAGCAGCGCGATGCGGTCGAGATAGGGACCGTAGCCGAAAAGGTCGCTGGATGCTTCGATCGCCGCGTGAGCTTCGGGCGTGAGCTGACGCGGACTGCCCGGCCCAAGCCCTACCACCGTCAGCCGGCCTGTGGTCGTTTGCTCATTCATCGTCGCCCGCTCCATCCCGGCACGAGCACGATGGAAAAGTAGGGAGCCGCATCGTCCGGCCGTTCGGACAGCCGGGCAAACGTCATTTCTGCCATCGTGGCGCGCTCGACATAGATTGCCTCGTCGAGCCTGCCGGCGATGTCGAGCGCGCGACGGATACGCGGCAGGTTGCGCCCGACCTTCATGATGACGCACGCCTCGGAAGCCGAAAGGCGCCGTGCGAGCTCATCGTCAGGCAGGGTACCGGGCAGCACGCATAGGACGTCGTCGCCCTGGGCGATGGGCGCGCCAACCGCCGACCAGGCGCCGGACATGGCCGTGACGCCCGGAATCACCTCGGTCGGAAAACGGTTCGCAAGGCGCACGTGGAGGTGCATGTAGGAGCCGTAGAAAAGAGGATCGCCCTCGCTCAGCACGGCAACGCTGCGGCCGGCTTCCAGATGTGCGGCAACCGAGGCTGCGGCGTCCTCGTAGAACGTGCCGATCGCAGAGCCGTAAGCGTCGTCGCTGCGCGCGATCTCGGTGGTGACCGGGTAGAGTAGCGGCAGTTCCAACACGCCCAGGCGCAGGTGCCCCGCCACTATGCGGCGCGCATTGCTGGAATTGCCGCGCTTGGCGAAATGGGCGATCACGTCGGCCTCCGCCAGCGCGCGCACAGCCTTCAAGGTTAGCAGTTCCGGATCGCCTGGGCCGGTCCCGACGCCAATCAGTTTTCCCGTCACAGTCCCGGCCTCGCGAGTGCGTTGATCGCAGCGGCCGTCATCGCGCTGCCGCCCAGCCGTCCGCGCACGATGGCAAACGGCACGCCGTGGCTGCCTTCGGCCAGTGCGTCCTTGGATTCGGCAGCACCGACGAAGCCGACCGGCATGCCGATGATCGCAGCGGGTTTCGGCGCGCCGGCCGACAGCATGTCGAGTAGATGAAACAGTGCCGTCGGCGCATTGCCGATCGCGACGACGGCGCCGGCGAGGTGGCCGCGCCAGAGCTCAAGCGCAGCAGCCGAGCGCGTATTGCCCATGCTTGCGGCGAGTTCGGCCGTGCGTGGATCGCGCAGCGTACAGATCACGGCATTGTCGGCCGGCAGGCGGGCACGGGTGACGCCATGGGCCACCATTTCGGCATCACACAGGATCGGCGCGCCGCCCATGAGGGCTTTGCGCCCGTCAGACACGAAATCCGGCGAGAAATGAAAGGCTTCGGCCGCCTCGACCAGCCCGCAGGCATGGATCATGCGAATGGCGACGTCTGCCTGATCGGCGCTGAAACGCGACAGGTCGGCCTCGGCACGGATGATGGCGAAGGATTTTTCGTAGATCGCAGTTCCATCGCGTATGTAGTCGTTCGCTGCCGTCATGCACTCCGTCTCCGCGCCGCAGCGCCATGGCTTTCGGCGATGCGCTTAAGCCGCGCGCGCATGGCGTCGTCCTTCGTTTCAATTTCGTAGCCTTGCGCCCCGCCGATCAGGGTCGCGGCCGCCCGTCGCGGGTTGGCGCACTGCTTGGCACAGCCGGAAAGATGAACGATCCCGCTTCCATCCGGTATCTCCATTGCCAGGGCAGCGGCGATCGCCTTGGTAGCCAGATGAGCGGAGGCACACGCTGGCGCCCCGGCGCAGGTCACGATGCGCAGCCTGGGATCGCTCGCTTCGGTCACGAGACCAAGCCGGGTGGCGGTCTCGACCAGCGTGTGTTCTTCGGCCTCAGACATGTTCAGCACCAGCAGTCCACGGCCGGGCGCAAGCCGGAAGACCGTTTCCGATTCCGCCGCTTGTGCAAGGGTTCTGAGGCTGCTCGCATCGATCTGGCCGAAAGCCAGCGCAATGCCGCGTGCCATCCTGCCGTCGCGCAGTGGAAAGCGCCCGACCGGCAGCGTCGCTTGCGCCGGGGCTCTTTGCGGGGCGGGTTTCAGGCTGGCGGAAACCGCGCTGATCGCGGCGTCGTCCAGGTCGCGACCGCGCGCGCCGGGGCCGCGTTCCGACAGGTGGTCGAGCACGAAGAGCGCCGCATCGACAGCCGCGTCCGGCCCACCGGTGCCGACCACCGTGCGGCCTGCTTCCACCAGCCACTCGCGTGCCGAGATGGCGCGGAGCCGCACATCCGCAACAAGTTCATGGAGAGGCAGGGCGCCGCCGCCATCGACCACCACCGACAGCTTGGGCGCGAGCCGGTCGGCAAGCGGCAGTGCCCGTTTTCGGATCGCCCCGGCGAGCGGGCGGGGGTCTGCGATCTCCGCGGTGTCGAGTCCGGCCAAGGCTCCCGTCCGCACCTCTATGCCTGGGTGAACCGCGATGCCCAACTCCGCAACCGCATCTGCAAGGACGTTTGCCGAAGCGCGCGTCAGTCCCCTGATCTGCAGGTTGCCGCGAGCGGAGATTTCAAGCTGGCCGTTTCCGAACGCTTGGGCTGCATCCGCCACACCGGCAAGCTGGTCTCCTGTCAGCGCGCCGTCGGCGGGGTTGAGCCGCGCAAGCAGGCCGTCGCCCGTCTGCATAGGCGCGGAAAGGGAGGGGCAGGCGCCCCGGCGCAGGTCCGGGCTCATGCGGCCTGCTCCAGCGCCTGCGCCTCGGCGATGAGCGCGGCCAGATCCTCGTCGACCGAATTGCGCAGCGGGTGCCAGAGCCCACGCCGACGTGCCGCCGCGAACCGCTCCGCGATGGCGCGGGCGGCCGCCGGGTTCTGGTCGAGCAGGAAGGCGCGCACCGCCGGGTCGCCGAGATAGGCGTCGTGCACATCTTCCAGCAGGTTGCTGGGGATCGCTTCCGCCGTTTCGGCAAAACCCACCAGACGGTCCACCGTCTCGGCAAATTCCGCACCGCCACGTGGGCCGTGGCGCATCTGGCCAGCGATGAAGCGCGAATTGAGCGCGCGGGCGCGGACGGTACGCGTCACGGCGGAAACGACCGAGCGGGCGCGCGGCCGCGCCGGATCGGTGACGTCGAGCATGACGATGTCGGCCTTGCCGCCGAGTGCGGCAACCGCCGCCGCGAAGCCGCCGACAAAGGCGACGTCCGCAGACCCTTCGAGTATGTCGCGACCGGGGTCGTCGCTGACATGCACGAGCAGGTCGGCGCCCGCGATACGGTCCGCGAACGCACCGGGCACAGCCAAGCCCTCGCCATCCGCGCCGCCATAGGCATGGGTGGTCGCTTCGAGATAGGCGCGGCCAAGTTCCGCCCGCTCGTCCCATGCGCCGCTTGCGAGCTTCTCCTCGATGCCGGAGCCATAGGTACCGGGTGCGGACCCAAAGATTCGAACGGGCCGCGCATCACCAACGTGGCGGCCAGCGGCCAGCGGGTTCTCCGGAGCGGCCTCGTCGCGCGCGGCGACGGCCGCGACCGCTGCGTCGATCAATGCGATCTGGGTCGGGAACATGTCGCGGAACAGGCCGGAAATACGCCAGGTCACGTCGACGCGGGGGCGCCCGATAGCGGCAGGCGGCAGCACCTCGATACCGGTGACGCGCCCGGTCGCATGGTCCCATTGCGGGCGGCAGCCCATCAGCGCCAGCCCCTGCGCGATTTCCTCGCCGCCGGTACGCAGGGAGGCCGAGCCCCACAGATCGATCACCATCGCGCGCGGATAGTCGCCGTGGTCCTGCATATAGCCGCGCACGACCTCTTTTGCCGCCGCCTCGCCGAGCGCTGCGGCGGTCGGCGTCGGCAGCGTGCGTGGATCGGCCGTGAACAGATTGCGCCCGGTCGGAAACACATCGGTGCGGCCGCGCGCCGGCGCACCCGAGGGGCCTGCGGCAATGCGCCGGCCATCGAGTGCGACGAGCAGCGCTTTTCGCTCCGCTTCGGCGCTGGCCTTGCGCACCGTGTCAGTTTCCCCGTCCGGGCTGCGGCCATAGATGTGCAACCCGTCCTTGACCGCGAAGTCCTTGAGATCGCACAGCCACGCATCGATCTGCAGCAATGCCTCGTCGGGGTTGTCGGTCGAAACGCTTGCATCGCGGGCCAGGCCGGTTTCGGCCGCGGTCTCCATGATCAGCTTCGCCAGCCGGTCGCGCCGCCGCCGGTCGAGCCCGTCGGCCTGTGCGTACTCGTCGACCAGCCGCTCCAGCGCCTGCTGCTCTTGCGTCAAGCCCGCGCCGACCAGTGCCGGCGTCAGGTGGCCGAGCGTGACTGCTGCGATGCGCCGCTTGGCCTGTGCGGCCTCGCCGGGATTGCTGACGATAAAGGGGTAGATGACCGGCAGTGCGCCGGCGACGATCTCGGGGAAGCAGCCGCTCGACAGCGCGACCGTCTTGCCGGGCAACCACTCGAGCGTGCCATGCGCACCCACATGCACCAATGCGTGGCAGCCAAGCGCTTGGCGCAGCCAGACGCCGAATGCAACGAGCGCATGGCGCGGCGGAAGGGCCGGATCGTGATAGTCGACGCGCCTGTCGGCGGAACGGCCGCGATCGGGTGCAAGCGCGACGGTGATATTGCCGAACCGGGCCGCGCGGAAGCGGAACCTGCCTTCGGCTGCATCGTCGGCAGGGTCGCCCCAGGCCGCCTGCAGCGCTTGGACGGATTCCAGCGGTAGGTCGGAAAGGGCGTTGCGATAGACATCAAGCGCAAGTGCGTCGCTTTCGCGCTCAAGCAGCCGCATGAGTTCGCGCGCCGAATCTGGAATCTTCTCAACCGAATAGCCGGCGTTCTTCAGGTCGCGCAGTATCTCCAGCACGCTTTGCGGCACATCGAGGCCGACGGCATAACCGGTACGGCCGGCCGCAGCCGGATAGTCGGGAACGAGGATCGCCACGCGGCGCTCGGCGGGCGGCGTCGCTTGCAGACTGAGGAAAGCCTCGATGCGGGCGGCCACCTGCTCGACCCGGTCGAGCTCCGGCCGGTTGACCGTAGGTCTCAACGCCAGTTGGGCGTCTGGTTCCGCCGTGTGCTTGAAGGAGATTGCGCCGGCCATCAGCCGGCCGTCGAGTTCCGGCAGGACCACGTGCATCGCAAGGTCTGCCGGCGCCAGCCCGCGCTGGCCTTCCGCCCAGGCGTCCCGCCTCGTCGTGGCAATGGCTACCTGAAACACCGGAAGGCCGATGTCGTCGAAGATGTTCTGCTCGCCGGGTTCGGCACCGGTGGCGAAAGCCGTCGCGGTGACCAGCAGCGGCGGCGCGAAACGCTTCACCACGTCCTTGAGCAGAGCTCGCGCCGCGTCGTCGCGCAGGCTGGCAACGAAGACAGGCAGGGCACGGATGCCGCGTGCCTCAAGTGCACTCGCCAGCGCGTCGATGGGCGCGACGTCGTCCGCCAGCAGCATCGATCGATAGAACAGCAGCGGCACGACGGGCCTGCCATCCGGTTCGATCCGTTCGGGAGCAACGACACCTTCGCCAGGCAGATAGTAACCAGCTTTTGCGATAGAGGCCGCCGTTGCCGCCTCGACCTCGTGGCCGGCCAGCCGCGCCATATGGCGCAGCGCCAGGGCGAGATTGGCCGGCCCGCCCTCGCGGAAACAGGCCAGCAGGGCATCATACTCGACGTCCGGGATCGTCGAGAGCCCAGCCAGCCGCTCGTCGCGCTCGCGGCATTCACCCGGCAGCAGCGCAAGCGCGATGCCGTTTCGCCGCGCGGTTTCCGCCAGTCTGTCGCAGCCATAGCGCCAGTAGTCGTGGCCGCCGAGGAGGCGCACCACCACGACCTTCGCCGTCCCGCCCGCGCCATCGAGCCAGAGGTCGACGGACATCGGATGCCGCAGGTCGCGCAGGGCCGCCAGCCGTAGCGAAGGCAACGCGCCGTCGGCGGCCTTCCACGCCCGTGAAAGCGCGGCAAGATCGCTGTCGGAGAAGGAGAGCGCGATCATCTCCGCTGGCTGCATGGCCAGATCGACGGGGTCGATCAGGTCGTCCAGCGAGGCGGAAGATGTCGCGAGGATGTGCATCGTCTCAGGCGGCCAGCAGCCGCTCCACGGCGGCGCGGTCGAGCCCCTTCAGGCCGATCACGACGAGCCGTGTCGCCTTCTCTTCGCCGGCTTCCCAGGCGCGGTCGTAGTGATGCGACACGCGCGGGCCGACCGCCTGCACCAGAAGGCGCATGGGCTTGCCCTCGACATGGGCGAACCCCTTCAGGCGCAGGACGTTCTCAGCCTCAGCAGCGCTTGCCACCTTGCGGGCAAGCTCCTCGGGGCTTGCGATCGCCGGAAGGTCGATGACGAAGGAGTCGAAATCGTCGTGCTCGTGATCTTCCTCGTCATCGTGGTGCGTCTTGCGGTTCTCGATGTCGTTTTCGACGGCGAGGCCGAGGCCGAGCACGGCGCCTGCATCGATGCGGCCGTTTGCGACGGCTACGATCTTGACCGCGCGCGGCAGATGCTCGGCCACCGCTGCTTCGGCCCGGCGTCTGGCGGCATCGTCCAGCAAGTCGCTCTTGGACAGCACGATCAGGTCTGCGCAGGCGACCTGATCCTCGAAGACTTCCTCTACCGGGTCTTCGTGGTCGATCGATTCGTCCGCTGCCCGCTGCTGTTCGAGCGCGTCGCGGTCGCCCGTCACCTCGCCCGCGGCAAGCGCGGGTCCGTCGACCACTGCAACCACGCTGTCCACCGTCACGCGGTTGCGCACGGCAGGCCACTGGAAGGCCTGCACCAGCGGCTTGGGCAGGGCGAGGCCCGACGTCTCGATCAGGATATGGTCGACCTGCGTGCCGCGCGACAGGATCTTGTCCAGAGCCGGCACGAAATCGTCGGCGACGGTGCAGCATATGCAGCCATTGGCCAGTTCGACGATGTCCTCCTCGGAGCAGTTCTCGACGCCGCAGCCGCGCAGGATTTCGCCATCGATGCCGACATCGCCGAACTCGTTGACGATGACGGCGAGTTTCCTGCCGCCGGCATTCTCTATCAGGTTGCGGATGAGCGTGGTCTTGCCGGCGCCGAGAAAGCCGGTGACGACGGTGCAGGGGATGCGCTGGACGGACGTGTTCATTTGAGATCCTGAAGGTTGGCTGCGGTGGGGACGCGGGCGATGAGGCCGCGCTTGAGCGCTTCCGGCCGACTGCGGAACGGCATGAAACCATCGGATGAGCCGGCAAAGAGCTCCGCGCCCGCAACGAGGTCTGCGGCGTTGTCGGTGTCGAGTTCGCCGAAGATGTAGCTCCACGAGCCGGCGCGCAGCACGGCGGCGCTCAGGCCTCGCTTGCAGTTGCCGAGGCAGGCGACCTGCCTGACGTCGACCGTGCTGCCTGCTGCGGCCTCGCGGGTGGCGTCGGCCAGCGCCGATCCGGGTCGTGGAAAGGTTTCGGCCGGCGTGCCTGGATAGCGGCAGGAACTGCAGACGATTATGGTAACCGCGGACGCGGTCTCGCTATCTGGCGAAGAGGCATCGAGGTCCGGCTTCAACTCGCCGGAAATTATGTCCGTCACATTGCGCTCCTTGCCCGGGAACACCCGCCGGGCGGTCAGGATTGGGTCTGCGACGGCAGGTCTCCTGGCTCACGGATCGCTGCTCCTGCCGCCTTCCCGAAGCACCCGCTTCAGTGGCATTCGACAGGAACTATCCGTCTACAGTTGCGGGGACAGCTACGGATTTGCCCGAAAGCGCACCGTATTCCCTCTTAGCCTGTCACCTCGCGGCGACAGGACCGTCGGCGTCCATTTAGGTCGCCCGAGGTAAGGCTGTCAACGCGGCTCGATTGAAGGTTGCGGCAGCCGATGATTGCGCTATGGTGAAAGCGTCGTCGGTTTCCGCAAGGGACCAGAGGGAATGCGGTGAGGGCCAACAGCGCCCGATTCCGCGGCTGCCCCCGCAACTGTAAGCGGAGAGCCTTTCCCCAAAAGCCACTGGAGCATTCGCTTCGGGAAGGCGGGGAAGGGCTGTGACCCGCGAGCCAGGAGACCTGCCGCTGACTATCGCAACACGTTCCCTCGGGTGGAGGGGAAAGGACGAATCATGGCTACTTCATCTGGCGCTATCGGTGCCGCTTCTTCTCAATCGCGCCTCTTGCAGCTCTCGCTCGCAGGTTTTCTGGGCCTGTTCATCACCGGCTTCGTGGGCTTTTCCCATATCGAAGTGATGCACAATGCCGGCCACGACTACCGCCATTCGATGGCATTTCCCTGCCACTGATACGAGAGTTAAGCCATGACCATATTTCGTAACGTCGTGTTCGTCGCGGCGCTCTCCGGGCTGTTCGCGGGTTTCGTGATGACCGCCATGCAGGTTGCCTTCACGGTTCCCCTCATTCTCCAAGCCGAAGCCTATGAAGGCGCAGGCGAAGAAGGTGCTGCGGCTGAAGAATCACACGATCACGGTGCAGCCGGGCACAGCCATGGCGACGAGGCGTGGATGCCCGCCGACGGGCTGGAACGAACCCTCTACACCGCCCTTGCAGCCATTGTGACCGGCATTGGCTTCAGCCTGCTGCTGGTTGTTGCATCCGAACTGGTTGGCGGGATCGCCGGCTGGCGGCAGGGACTATTCTGGGGGTTCGCTGGTTTCTCGGTGTTCACGCTTGCACCCGGACTAGGCCTGCCGCCCGAACTGCCGGGCATGCCTGCCGCCGATCTCTTCGCGCGGCAGGCATGGTGGATCGGTGTCGTCATTGCCACGGCCGGTGGACTCGCGCTTATCGCGCTGACGCGGTCGGCGGCGCTGGCGGCCCTGGGTGCCGTGCTGATCGTGCTGCCGCACGTCATCGGCGCTCCGCAGCCGGAGAGCCACGATACGCTGGTCCCGGCCCATCTCCACCACAGCTTTGTTGTGGCGGTGACCGTGACCAACCTCGTCTTCTGGCTGGCTCTCGGCGCCATAGTTGGCGTGCTGCGGCCGCGTTTCGCGCAGGGGCTCGGCGAGCCGCAAAGCAGCCTTGCCTGACCCGACCGGTACGCTGACTTTCGTCCTCGGCGGTGCGCGCTCCGGAAAGAGCCACCACGCCGAGGACCTTCTGTCAGCAGAGCCGGCGCCCTGGAGCTATATCGCGACGGCGCAGGCGCTGGACGGCGAGATGGCGGAGCGGATCGCTCACCACCGTGCGCGCCGGGATTCGCGATGGCAGACCGTCGATGCGCCGCTGGACCTCGTCGACGCGCTGGAAGCGTTGCCCGCGGGTCGTCCGGTTCTTCTGGATTGCCTGACCCTGTGGCTGACGAATGTGATGTTGGCCGAGCGGGACGTAGATGCCGAATCGCAGCGGCTGGCCGATGCCCTCGCCAGCCCACATGGGCGCTGGGTTGTCGTCGCAAACGAGGTCGGGCTCGGGATCGTGCCGGACAACGCGCTTGCGCGCCGGTTTCGCGATGCTGCGGGTCGCCTCAACCAGATGGTCGCGGCGCGCGCTGATAGCGTGGTCTTTATGGTCGCCGGCCTTCCGATGAAAGTGAAGTGATGCGCGAGATCGACGAAAAGCAAGCCGAGCGCCATAAGGCCAAGATGGAGAGACGCAAGGCCGTCCAGGACGCCGAGGTCGCCGGCAAGACGGTCGAAAAGGGTCTTTTGGTCGTCAATACCGGGCCGGGCAAGGGCAAGTCGACCGCGGCGTTTGGCCTTGCCTTGCGCATGTTGGGACACGGACGGCGGGTCGGTGTCGTGCAGTTTATCAAGGGCGCGTGGAAGACAGGCGAGACGCAGGCGCTCGAGCGCTTCGGAGACATGTTCGTCTGGCACGCCATGGGCGAGGGGTTCACCTGGGAAACGCAGGATCTCGCCCGCGACGTGGCCGCGGCCGAGCGCGCATGGGCGAAGGCGCAGGAGATGATGGCCGACGAGAGTTTCGGCCTGGTCATCCTAGACGAGCTCAACATCGCTCTGCGCTACGACTACCTCGACCTCGGCAGTGTCGTGGCTACCCTGAAGACGCGCCGGCCGGACCTGCATGTCGTCGTCACCGGACGCAACGCAAAGCCCGAACTCGTGGAGGTGGCAGACCTCGTCACCGAGATGGGGCAGGTCAAGCACCACTTTGCCGCCGGCGTGAAGGCGCAGGCGGGCATAGAATTCTAGAGAGCCAGCACACTTGCGGCGCCTACGCCGGCGAGGCTGATCAGCAGCGCGTCGGCTGTCCGGTAGAGCCGCAGGGCGCGGCGGATATCGGCAGCGTTGGCTTCGCGGCGGCCGCCTTCGCCCATGAAGATGTCATCGACCAGCACGCCGCCATAGGAGCGCGGGCCTGCCAGTGCGAGGCCGAGCGCGCCCGCCATGGCAGCCTCCGGCCAGCCCGCATTGGGCGACTTGTGGTATCGCGCATCGCGCCAGACCGCGCGCCATGCTTCCGCCGGCGATGCGCCCGGCACAAGCGCGGCTGCAGCGCAGATCAACATTGCGCAAAGCCGCGAGGCCGGCAGGTTGACCAGATCGTCGAGCCGCGCCGAGGCCCAGCCGAATGCAAGGTGGCGTGGTGTCCTGTGGCCGATCATGCTGTCGGCGGTGTTGATTGCCTTGTAGGCAATTCCGCCGGGAAGCCCGGCAAGGGCCAACCAGAACGCCGGCGCGACCACGCCGTCGGAGAAATTTTCCGCAAGGCTCTCGATTGCGGCACGGGAGACACCGGCTTCATCGAGGCTCTGCGGGTCGCGGCCAACGATATGCGAGACGGCTTCGCGGCCGGCCTCCAGCCCGCCGGCCTCGAGTGCGTCGGCAACTGCCTCGACATGCGCCGCAAGGCTGCGCTGGGCCAGCAGGCTGCTGGCGAGCACTGCAAGCAGCAAGAAGCCGATCCAGCCGGCAAGAAACCATTGCAGCACCAGTCCTGTCCCGACCGAAAGCACAACCAGCAAGAGCAGTGTTATGATGCCCGCCATGCGGGCTGTGGACGGCGAGTCGGCGTCGCGATTGAAGCGCGTATCCATCCATGAGATCAGTCGACCGACCCATGTCACTGGGTGTCCGATCGCGCGAAACAGGCGGTCGGGATAGCCGACGGCGGTTTCGAACAGCAGGGCAAGAAAGGCGATCAGCACGAACATGACGGCAAGCGGCGTTGATGGATCATTCGGAACGGTGGAACATGGCGGCAGCCTGTCGCGGGCTGAAAGGCTTTACCCAGGCGCGCCGAAACCCTGGCTCGACCTGTCTACCGGCATCAACCCGCACTCCTATCCGCTGTTCGAGCTGCCCGCCAGCGTCTTTGCACGTCTGCCCGAGGAAAGCCGAGCCAATGAACTCGCGGCGGTGGCGGCAGCGGCTTATGAAGCGCCGTCCGCAGAGTTCATCGCCGCGGCGCCCGGCACGCAGGCCTTGTTGCCACTAGTAGCCGAGCTGGTGCGGCCGGGGAGCGCGGCCGTGCTGTCGCCTACCTACACAGAACACGCGCGCGCGGCGGCGCTGGCCGGTCACGCCGTCGTTGAAGCGCGGGATTTCGATGCCTTGTTCGAAGCCGACGTCGCGATCGTCGTCAACCCGAACAATCCGGACGGGCGTGTCTGCCTGCGAGACGGCTTGCTTCGACTGGCCGCGCACCTTCGAACCAAAGGCGGTTTGCTGGTTGTTGACGAGGCGTTCATGGATGTCGGTCCCCGCCATCAGAGCCTCGCGCCGGAGGTTGAGGCGGGCGGCATCGTCGTTCTGCGCTCGTTCGGGAAGTTCTTCGGTCTCGCCGGTATCCGCCTCGGGTTCGCACTGGCAGCATCAGAGCTGGCAGAAGACCTGCGGCGTCGGCTCGGTCCGTGGGCGGTTTCAGGTCCGGCGCTGGAGATCGGCTTGCGTGCACTTGCCGATACCGGCTGGCAAGAGGCAATGCGCGAACGGCTCCGGATGGACGCCGACCGGCTTGATTCATTGCTTGGCCGGCACGGGTTGGCCGTTTCTGGCGGCACCGATCTCTACCGCTTCGTGCGCGTGCCCGGTGCGGGGGCTGTTGCCGCGGCACTGGGCCGACAGGGCGTGCTGGTGCGCAGCTTCGATTTCGACGAGCAGGCCCTGCGCTTCGGCCTGCCCGGAGACGAGGCCGCGTTCGGCCGCCTCGGCGACGCGCTCGCAACGGCCGTCGAGCGGACCAAACATGGTTAAAGCTCGGATTCAGTGATTGTTGGTGATTTTTCGTTAAGCGTGACTGGAGGCGGGCAGGGCGGCGCGTTCCCTTGCCTGCAAACTCCAGTTTTGTATGCGAGTTTTCATGCGTCCTTTCCGACCTACCGCGATGTTTGCGGCACTTCTCGTCTTGGCCGGCTGCTCAACGGGCTCGACCATCGATGCGCTGCAATCGATCAAGCCGTCGAACGAGACGACCAGTTCGATCGTGCGCCCCGTGACACCGCAGACCGCCGTAGGCGCCACTGCATCAGCTTA
Source organism: Mesorhizobium sp. DxT (assembly GCF_058448885.1). Taxonomy (NCBI): domain Bacteria; kingdom Pseudomonadati; phylum Pseudomonadota; class Alphaproteobacteria; order Hyphomicrobiales; family Phyllobacteriaceae; genus Mesorhizobium; species Mesorhizobium sp. DxT. The sequence goes on from NZ_JBZFLJ010000007.1 coordinate 269,608, forward strand.
TCCTGACGCATCTCCGGCGGCGATCGCCGCGCTGAATGAGCCGGATAGGATCGACACCCCGGCCATGCAGCAGGTGGCAATGGTGGCGCCGCAGTCGAGGCCCGCAGCGCCGCCTGCCTCCGGCCCGCGCCCCAAGGTGATTTCGCAGCGCTTCAGCGACGCAAAGCCTATGGACTTCGGCAAGATCACGCCGCAGCACCATCTGGTGCACGGCGTCGACGTCTCGCGCTGGCAGGGCGACATCGACTGGGCGCGGCTGCGCAGCCAGGGCGCAAATTTCGCATTCATCAAGGCCACCGATGGTGGCGACCATCTCGATCCGATGTTTGCCAAGAACTGGAAGGGTGCGGCGGAAGCCGGGATCAAGCGCGGCGCCTACCACTTCTTCTACTGGTGCCGCACGGCCTCCTCGCAGGCTGACTGGTTCATCCGCAACGTGCCGAGAGAGGCAGGCGCGCTGCCGCCGGTGATCGATGTTGAGTGGAACCATCAATCGCGCTGCAAGCAGAAGCTCTCGCCGCAGCTCGTGCGTGAAAAGATGCAGGTCTTCATGGATCGGCTGGAGCGTCATTACGGCCAGAAGCCGATCATCTACGTGACGCCCGACTTCTATGAGGACAACCTCAAGGGTGCGTTCAACGGCTATCCGTTCTGGCTGCGCTCGGTCGCGGCCCACCCGTCGAAGCGCTATCCCGGCCGCGAATGGGCCTTCTGGCAATATTCCGGCACCGGCCTGTCCAAGGGCGTCAAGGGCGAGATCGACCTCAACGTCTTCAATGGCGACGTCGCAACCTGGTATCGCTGGCTGGGGCGCAACGTCCACGGCACCGCGATGGCGCGAAACTGATCCTCGCCGACCTTTGACAACACCCAAACCGCCCGGCAGTGCCGGGCGGTTTTTCGTTGTCGATCCCGATCAGTCCTTGCTGCGGGGGCCATCGCCACGCTTGCCGGCGCGGTTGGGGCGATCGTCCGACGTCACCTTTCCGTCTTCGTTACGGTCCATGCGGGCGAAGACCCGCTCGGCGCGTTCGCTCACCTCGGCGGTAAACTCGCCAGCCGTCAGCTCGCCATTGCCGTCGGCGTCCATCGCGTCGAAGCGGGCGGATGCACGATCGCGGGCAAAGCCGGAAAAGGCGTCGAGATCCATGCCCTCGCGCATCATGGTGCGGAACTGCGCGTGCATCTCGCGCATCTCCTCAGGCATCTCCGCGCGGCGCTCGGCCCGGCGTTCGCGATGCTCGGCGAAACGCTCCATCCGGCCCGTGGCGCCAGCCTGGAACTCCTCGGGCGAAATCATCCCGTCGCCGTCCGTGTCGAGGCGCGCGAAGCGTTCGCTCGTCCGCTCCTGCATGCGCTCGGCGCGCTGCTCTTCGCTGAGCGGCTGCCGGCGCTCGCCGCGCTCCGCACGTTCGCCGCGACCGCCATGATGCCTCCAGCCCTTCCGGCCTTCGTGCTTGACGATGCCGTCCTCGTTCGGCCCCATGCGTTCGAAGCGGCTCTGTGCGCGCTCGGCGGCGGCGGCCAGCACGTCGTCCTTCGTGACGATGCCGTCGCCGTCGGCATCCAGCGCCTCGAAGCGGGCGGTGGCGTGCTCTTGCATGAGGTTGGCGAGGGCTGCGACGTCCATGCCGTCGCCGGCGATCAGCGCCCGCATCTCGGCGCGGAACTCGCCTCGGCCGCTGCGCTGGTCGGGTGTCTCGGCGTGGGCCTGGGCGACGACCGCGCCGGATGCGGCGAGCGCGATGATAATGAGTTTTTTCATGGGGGTGGCTTCCTCGTTGCGTTGTCCCTCGAAGCGATGATGCGTGCGCCAACATTACCGGGGGATGGCCGGCACATTAAACTGCGGTAAGGATCGGCGTCCGGCGGCGTCATTCTTCCGCCATGCTGGCCGCGATAGTCCGCATGGCGATACTGAGGAGAGGGACGAATGACCATGACGGCTGCTCGCGCCCTGCGCGCTTCGACACTGGCGGCGGCGCTTGCGGTATCTTCCGCAGCCGCGCGGGCGCAGGATTGCTGCGACCCGGCCGGTCCCTTCCGCATGGGGGAGGCGGCCGCCGACGAGCCGGCCACATGCGACACCATCGGCTACTGGATGGAGCGCGTGCCCGCCTATGACGGGCGGCTGACCGTCTCGATCCACGGCGTGCTTTCGGCCGTCGAAACCGATGGAACGCTCGCCTATCTGGTGATGTGCGACGCGCCCGGCGTGCGGGTCCTGTGCGTGACCTATTCCACCAACGGGATGCAGCCGGGCGATTTCGTGGCCTTCGGCGGCGGCTATGCGCCGGTGGACGAGACGCGGATGATGCTCGACCCGTGCCTTGCCCGCAAGATGTAGGAGCCCGGCCTCGCCTTGAGCGTTGGCGCGCTTCATCGTCGCCGGGCCGCTGCCGCGTCCGGCCGGTTCAAGGTTTTGCCGCTGTTGGGATCGTGCCGGCGGTTATCGAGTGCCGCTGCCGCGCGTCATGAGGTGTCGGCCGGCTCCAGCGCCCAGAACGCGAGGCCGTGGACGGTGTCCAGCACGGCGTGGACCTCGTGTGCCCAACCGTCGCGGCGGGCGGGTTTCAGGCCGGGCGGGCGGCCGGGGCGTAGTGCGGAGACGCGGCTGATGCGGTGGGACGCGCCGGTTTCGAGACGCCTGCGCCGCGCGTCTCGGGCATCGCGCCAGCGCGCGAAACGGGTTGCCTGTCGCGGCAGGTCGTCGAGGGCGCGGCCGAGTGCTGCAAGCCGCAAGGCGAGGCGGGTCGCGCCGACCCTATCGAAGTCGTTCGGGGGTTGCGGGATGGGCGCAGGCTGGGTGAAGCCGGGAAACGAGATGCGGGGCATGCCGGCCGCAGCAAGGCGGTGACGCCGGTTCCAGCGCGGCAGCGGATCGAAGAGCGGCAGGCAGAGCGGGCGTGTGCGCCGAGGCTCCGCAACGGCTGCGCCGCCGCGTGCGACGGGCCGCCTCGCAAGGCGTGGCGTTGAGGGCGGTGCTGCGAGATCGCGCGCGACGATGATGACCAGCCGCCGCGCTGCCGCTTCCGCCGGGCGCAGCAGGGCAAGCACCGCGCGGTGGAGATAGCGGGGCAAAGTGGGGCGAGCCCCGGCCATGGCCTCGGGCGTCCGTTCGCCCGACAAGCCCGTTTCGGGGCTGTTCGTTCCGCCAAGCGGACCGCTCCTCACCATGGCGACGAGCATGGCGAGCACCCGCCTGAGCGCCTCGCGGTTCGTCTCGATCGCAGCATTCCAGTCCATCGCGCCCTCCGCTCGGTCGGGCAAGGATCGTGCGGGTCTGGAGGGGCGTGGACAAGTTTTTCGAAGCGCTGGGCTCGGCAACGCTCGATATCGCGGCGTCGTTAGCTGCCTCCCTGCCATTGCTACGAGCAAAATTGAGGAAGTCGAAAATACCAACTTGCAATTTAATTTGACTTGCGGACAGCTCGGCACTCTCTCACCAAGTATTTGTTATCCGAACTTGTCGTTGTGATAGCGAACGAATTCGTCGTCGATTGTGTGACCCTCGACTTGGCTTAGTGCAGCTTTGTCAATCGGACTGACCATATAGTCTAGCTCAACATGATGGTTCGGGCACAGGCACAGAACATTTTCCGCCACGTCCGGACCGCCTGAGCCTAGCGGGTGTATATGATGCGCTTCCGCATAGAATGAACCGTCCGGCAATACGATGGTTTCGCTGCAAATCTGACAGCGATAACCGTGAAGCTGTTTCACGCGAAGAGCAACCAGCGTATCCCGCAGAATCCGATAAGTTATCGTCTGTACGCGCTCCGGCTTTTTCAGGTCCAATGCCTTTGGCGACTGCGGCGGCGTAGGGTTGTCGATAAAGGACGTCCAATCGAAAACTTTGGCCTTCGCAATCTCAGCTTCCCACCACGGAAAGTCCATCACATCGCGTTCGTAGAGTTGGAAATACCCTTGGCCGGGCATCAATGTGTCCTGGCGAACCACTAAACCTGTAATGGCGGGCAGGTTAGCAGCATGAACCGCCTTCGCGAGTTCCGCCAATCCCCGAAATTCAAGGTCACGCGCTGTGCCTGGCAATCCCAGATCAGCGTGAACCATACCGTAAGTTCGATATGTATATGGGCGACCGGGCTGCACGCTCGAAAGGACATTCACCAGATATCGAAAGATGCCCTTTCCCTCTACGCTCAGTTCAAGCACGTTCTTTCCCTCACGAAATTTGCGATCAGTATAAGGTTTACCTTGAACGGAGGTTTGCACCAATACTCGACCGCGAGGCTGCTGGATCGGCTCTCGTCCCCTTTAGGCCGAGTAAGACGTTACGTCCGCCGGAATCAACTACCTTCCTGACTTGTATGCGTATCAGGTCGGACGGCGGATCGAGGTTCAGTTCACCCCTCACGGCGAAGCCCGCCTGAATGATGGTGACGACGATGACAACCGCCGTGAGCATCCGATGCGGCTCTGCTAACGGATGCTGTCGTCGTGGCGTTCTTTCTCGACTTCCATGCACTCCAAAGTGGTCACGGCTTGGTCAGTCATGGAGTAGTTTGCACCGTGCTTCGTCAGGTCCTTCGAGTGGACAAGTGAATCTAAGATCATCGAGTAGTGAGTTTCGGTCTAGCCGTGGCCGGGTGATAAGGTGACGATGCCTATTTTGTATCATAATTACAGCGTGTCTGTCGGTTTTTCAGAATAAGGAGTAAATATACATTGCCGGGATCGCAAGAAAAACGAAAGACAGGTATGATATAACAAACACATGATTGTTAAAAAATACTATGCCGCCATCGGCGTATTTGGAAGCGTATTCACGAATGACGGGTAAGATTAACCATACTGCAGTTAGAAGATAAACGGATATAGTGAGAAATATAGAGGAAAGAGCAGTGGGGAGGACAGGAATAGATGTGGCGTTTGCAAAGCGATAGGAAGGCATTCCGGCAATCCCCAGGGTGGATGTTTCGCTCATTGCCAGCGCATCTGGGCACTCGTCGATTGTAAGATTAACAAACTCGTCGCGATCAAGCGCAACAGGTGCGTTCTCACCGCATACCACAAGCATGCGACCATTCATGCTCGATAGTGCATTTCCAAGAAGACCAATCCAAACCAGCTCATTTTCTGAGTACGTCTTAGAGTCAAATGAAAATATTTTACCCAGCTCACTCCCAAAGAAATTAATGTCGTTAACAAGAAACTTATAGTCATTTCGAATTGATACTGATGATCGTCCCGAATTCCCGGATATTTTTATTATGTATATCGATCTTCCAAATACGTCCCGATAATTTTCTACGATTCTGGCCGATTCTATCGTGGGTGCACTAGATAGTATTTTTGTGAATCCAGAAGCGGTTTGCTCTGCTGTCAGATTGCCGCGTTCATAATAAACTGTTTGCCCAAATTGATACTTAAGTGATTGTGCTGCTTCAGCAAGCGTCGGGGCTTCGGAAGTATTAGACACGGAGAGATTTCCGAGGGAATAGTCCCACCCGTTCATAATGGCGTCGTTTAGATTTTCGCGCTTCGATTCGGATTCTGTAGGCTCAATACGAGGAGCGGCCATGAGTAGAGAGTCGCGTAAGGTCATATCTTGACGCGTAATTCCGCTATCGATGCTCAGATAGAACGATACTTCTCGCGGAACGCTTGTTACTTTATGGGAGACAATAATTAAAAACGGAAGTGCCGCTATAACAATAAATAAAGATAGTATTATATCAGCTATACCTAGAAAGAAAATTTCAAAAACATTTTTACAGTGCGTAGAGAGTCTCACAAAAGCGAGTGTTTGAAAAAAAGAAACCACATCAACTAAAATAAATGAAGCAAAAATAAGCACCGCAAATGGATTGGCAGTTCTTATCTGGTCAACAAATAATAATGTTTTGCCTTCAAAAGAAGGAAAATTGTATTTATATTGTATTGAGTACACAAATAGAATTGCGATAATTGATAATATGGCGAGGCGGGCCAAACGAGCAAGAATATTGGCGCCTGCTGCTTTGGATAAAAATGAGTGAAAAAGCCTGATTCTTTCAGAAAGCGGCTGATCGCTGGTTCCGTATACATGAGAGGCGATGCGCTCACGTAAATCAGCTCGGAGGTATAGATCAAGTGCTCCGAACAAAACGATCGGGCTGGCCAGCCCGATCGTTGTTAGCAAATTACCCATCATCATCGGCGCGAAGTTCAGCTACATCCGCTGGTCGCTCCACAGGTGTCGCACTTCTCGCAGGTGCCGTTGCGGACCATGGTGAAGTTCTGGCATTCCGAGCAGGAGTTGCCGGTGTAGCCCTGCATCATCGATTTCTGGCGGCGTTCGGCGGCCAGCGCCTTGGCTTCGCCGGCTTCCTTGGCGGCCGCGTCGGTGAAGAGGGCTTCGGTTTCGGCAGCACCTTCCTCGACGGCGATTTCCTCGGCCAGTTCCTTCGCGCGCTCCTCATAGTCGCGCTTGAAGGCGGTGGCTTCCTCGCGCTGCTCGGATGTGAGCGGCTTGAGCGCCGTCACCGTCGAGCCGGACGAGATTGCCCGCACTTTGGAGCCGGACGCGGCGACCGGGGCGGCGCGGACCGGGGCAGGGGCATGACCGCCGGCCTGGCCCTTGGGCTCGGAGCCGCCGCCGGCAACGCTGGAGACCAGCTTGACCGGTGAGGCGCCGCGGGTCAGCCCCTTGGAGAAGGGCGTCGCCTTGCCTTCGTTGATGCCACGGCCGAGCGCGGTGTTGGAGAAGTCCGACGTGTCGACATGGGCGAGGTCGTTGCGCCCGATATAGGAGATCGCCAGCTCGCGGAAGACGTAGTCGAGGATCGACGTCGCGTTCTTGATCGCGTCGTTGCCCTGGACCATGCCGGCCGGCTCGAACTTGGTGAAGGTGAAGGCCTCGACATATTCGTCGAGCGGCACGCCGTATTGCAGGCCGAGCGAGATGGCGATGGCGAAGTTGTTCATCATCGCGCGGAAGGCGGCACCTTCCTTGTGCATGTCGATGAAGATCTCGCCGAGGCGGCCGTCGTCGAACTCGCCGGTGCGCAGGTACACCTTGTGGCCGCCGACAACGGCTTTCTGCGTGTAGCCCTTGCGACGGTTCGGCAGCTTCTCGCGCAGCGAACGCACCTCGCGCTCGACGATCTTCTCGATGATCTTCTCCGTCACCTGCACCGCCCTTGCGGCGGCCGGCGCTGCGACCAGCTCCTCGATCAGCTCGTCCTGGTCGTCATCCTCGTCCTCGATCAGCGAGGCGTTGAGCGGCTGGGAGAGCTTGGAGCCGTCGCGGTAGAGCGCGTTGGCCTTGAGCGCCAGCTTCCAGGACAGCATGTAGGCTTCCTTGCAGTCCTCGACGGTCGCCTCGTTGGCCATGTTGATGGTCTTGGAGATCGCGCCGGAGATGAAGGGCTGGGCGGCCGCCATCATGCGGATGTGGCTTTCCACCGACAGATAGCGCTTGCCGATCTTGCCGCAGGGGTTGGCGCAGTCGAAGACGGGCAGGTGCTCGTCCTTGAGGTGCGGGGCGCCCTCGAGCGTCATCGCGCCGCAGACATGGATGTTGGCGGCCTCGATCTCCTTCTTCGAGAAGCCGAGTGCCGGCAGGATCTCGAAGGCGAAGTCGTTGAGCTGGGCATCGGTGAAGCCGAGCACGTCGCGGCAGAAATCCTCGCCCAGCGTCCACTTGTTGAAGACGAACTTGATGTCGAAGGCCTGGCCGAGCGCGGCGTTGAGGGCTGCGATCTGCTCGTCGCCGAAACCCTTGGCCTTGAGCGTCGACGGGTTGACGCCCGGCGCCTGGTTCAGATTGCCGTGGCCGACGGCATAGGCCTCGATCTCGGCGATCTGCGCCTCGCCGTAGCCGAGCGTGCGCAGGGCCTCCGGCACGGCGCGGTTGATGATCTTGAAGTAGCCGCCGCCGGCGAGCTTCTTGAACTTCACCAGCGCGAAATCGGGCTCGATGCCGGTGGTGTCGCAGTCCATGACGAGGCCGATCGTGCCGGTGGGCGCGATCACGGTCGCCTGGGCGTTGCGGTAGCCATATTCGGCGCCGAGGTCGAGCGCCTTGTCCCAGGCGGCGCGGGCATGCTCGACCAGTTCCTTCTGCGGAACGTGGTCCTCGACGAGCGGCACCGGGTTGACGGCGAGCTTCTCGTAGCCCTCGGCCTCGCCGTAAGCCGCGCGGCGGTGGTTGCGCATGACGCGCAGCATGTGCAGCGCGTTGGCCGGATATTCGGGGAAGGCGCCGAGCTCGCCCGCCATCTCGGCCGAGGTGGCGTAGGCGACGCCGGTCATCAGCGCGGTGAGCGCAGCGCAGATGCCGCGGCCCTCGTCGGAATCGTAGGGGATGCCGGAGGTCATCAGCAGGCCGCCGATATTGGCGAAGCCGAGGCCCAGCGTGCGGTACTCGTAGGAGAGCTTGGCGATCTTCCACGACGGGAACTGCGCCATCATCACCGAAATCTCGAGCACCATGGTCCACAGGCGCACGGTGTGCTCGTAGGCGGCGATGTCGATGGTGCCGTCGGCGTTGCGGTAGGTCAGAAGGTTGATCGAGGCGAGGTTGCAGGCCGTGTCGTCGAGGAACATGTATTCCGAGCACGGGTTCGACGCGCGGATCGCACCGGCCGACACGCAGGTGTGCCAGTCGTTCATGGTGGTGTTGAAGTGCAGGCCGGGATCGGCGGACGCCCATGCGGCGTAGCCGATCTTCTCCCACAGGTCGCGCGCTTTCAGCGTCTTGTGGACCTTGCCGTCGATGCGGCGGATCAGGTTCCAGTCGGCATCGTCCTCGACGGCGCGCAGGAAGTCGTCGCTGAGCGAGACGGAGTTGTTGGAGTTCTGGCCGGAGACGGTGAGGTAGGCCTCGGAGTCCCAGTCGGTGTCGTAGGTGTTGAACTCGATCTGGGTGTAGCCCTGGCGCGCGAACTGGATGACGCGCTTGACGTAGTTCTCCGGCACCGCGTTCTTCTTGGCGGCCTTGATCTCGCGCTTGAGAGCCGGGTTCTTGGCCGGGTCGAAGCAGTCGCCATTGTCGGCCTCGCAGTTGACGCAGGCCTTCATGATGGCGGTGAGGTGCTGGCGCACGATCTTGGAGCCGGTGACGAGGGCGGCGACCTTCTGCTCCTCGTTCACCTTCCAGTCGATATAGGCCTCGATGTCGGGATGGTCGGCGTCGACCACGACCATCTTGGCGGCGCGGCGCGTGGTGCCGCCCGACTTGATGGCGCCGGCGGCGCGGTCACCGATCTTGAGGAAGCTCATCAGGCCCGACGACTTGCCGCCGCCCGACAGCTTCTCGCCTTCGCCGCGCAGATGCGAGAAGTTGGAGCCGGTGCCGGAGCCGTATTTGAACAGGCGCGCCTCGCGCACCCACAGGTCCATGATGCCGCCCTCGTTGACGAGGTCGTCGCCGACGGACTGGATGAAGCAGGCGTGCGGCTGCGGATGCTCGTAGGACGACTTGGACTTGGTCAGCTTGCCGGTGAAGGGGTCGACGTAATAGTGGCCCTGGCCGGGACCGTCGATGCCGTAGGCCCAGTGCAGGCCGGTGTTGAACCATTGCGGCGAGTTGGGCGCGACGCGCTGGGTGGCGAGCATGTAGGCGAGCTCGTCCATGAAGGCAGCCGCGTCATCCTCGGAGGCGAAATAGCCACCCTTCCAGCCCCAGTAGGTCCAGGTGCCGGCGAGCCGGGTGAAGACCTGGCGCGCATCGGTCTCCGAGCCGTAGCGCTCGTCCTCGGGCAGGTCGGCCAGCGCCTTCTCGTCGGCGACCGAGCGCCACAGGAAGGAGGGGACGTCGTTCTCCTCGACCTTCTTGAGACGCGCGGGCACGCCGGCCTTGCGGAAATATTTCTGCGCCAGGATGTCGGCGGCGACCTGGCTGAACTGCGCAGGAACGTCGATGTCGGCGAGGCGGAAGACCACCGAGCCGTCGGGGTTCTTGATCTCGCTGACGGCCTTGCGGAATTCGATCTCCGCGTAGGCCGATTGGCCGGCCTTGGTGAAACGACGTTCGATGCGCATCTTCTTCTGGTCCCTATGGTCTAAATATAGTGCCTTTCGATCGCCGACGCACCGCGTGCGCCGCAATCTCCTGACACAAGTCCGCCGCCTGCCGCCATCGCTGCCGACTCTCCCCTACCGCGAAACGCTGCCGGTTCGACGATGCCGCGAACGGCTTCCCCAACCTTCGAACGCCCCTTGGCGGGCCCCGTCTCCTGACGCCTGACTGTGATTCATGTCGGTGAAACACGTTCCCGACAATTCACATTATCTAGTGCCGAGAGTGGGTGCAAACACTAAATATAGCGTTAACAGAAGATTTAACCACTGGCGGCACGGCGCACTGCGTCGCTGTTCCGACAGCGCGTGAACCGCGCGTCGGCCGACCGCCGCGACAACGGCCGAACCCTCGAAAACAGGAACAAATCTGGAAAAAACGGCCAGGCTCGAAACTTTCCGGCCGCGCCCTCAACAGGAGCGCATGGCCCATAAAAAGCGACTCGCACCGTGCCGTCAAGAACTCGTTTCTGTAAGTTTTATGACCCCTACATCTTGTGTGGGAGAATGTGGATAGCGGGGAGAAGCGATTTGCCGGCTTGCCGTCCCGTAGCACCGCTGCCGCGCGCTTCAGCGGCATTTTGGCCACTCCACATGCCGTTACGGCAAGGGATTTTTCCCCAGGGCCGAGGTTGCGGATCGCCGGATCAGGCGATGACGTCGAGAATCAGGAAGATGCCCGCCGCCAGAAGTGCGGCAGCGGGTACGGTCGTGACCCAAGCCGTCACGATGGTGGTGACGTGGGCACGGCGCACCAGGCGACGGCGATTGATCTCTTCGCGGGAGACGGGCGGGCCGGTATCCTCGAGATCGTCGGCGGTGTCGGATTCCTGCTCGTCGAGGCCGGCCGATTCGTCGACCCGGCCATTGCGCTCGGCACGATGCCGCTCCGCCTTGCGTTCCATGTAGGCACGGCGGCGTTTCGAGTTGGCGGTGTACCATTCGCGGAAGAAGCCAACACCGAAGACCGCGCCGACGGCGATATGGGTGGAGCTGACCGGCAGGCCGAACCACGAGGCGACGATGACGGTCAGCGCCGCCGACAAGGCCACGCAGAAGGCGCGCATGGGGTTCAGCTTGGTGATCTGGTCGCCGACCATGCGGATGAGCTTGGGACCGAACAGCACGAGACCGAAGGAGATGCCGGCGGCACCGATCAGCATCACCCAGAACGGGATCGAGACGGCGAACCCGAATTCATTGTCCTCGACCGCGTGCACGATAGCAGCCAGCGGACCGACGGCATTGGCGACATCGTTGGCGCCGTGAGCGAAGGACAAAAGTGCCGCGGAGCAGATCAGCGGGACATAAAACAGCTTGCGTAGCGACTGGTTGCGGTTCTCCATTGTCTCCGACTGACGGCGCACAGTGATGTTGAACACCGCCCAGGTCAGCGCGAAACTCGCAAGGCCAAGCAATGCGATATGCAGGCCCGACAAGCTGATGACGCGCCGAAGCCCCTTGGTAGCGAGATAGGCCGCAAACGCACCGGCCATCACCGCAATGAGCAAAGGTACCCAGCGCCGTGCGGCGGCGATCTTGTCGTCCTGGTAGATGATCGTCGTCTTGATGAAGGCCAGAAAGGCGGCGGCGATCACGCCGCCAAGCACCGGGGAGACGAGCCAGCTCAACACGATGTTGCCCAGCATAGGAAAGTTAACGGACGCAACGCCCGCAGCCGCGATGCCCGCGCCGACCACACCGCCGACCACCGAGTGGGTCGTGGAAACCGGGGCGCCGATCCAGGTTGCCAGATTAATCCACAGCGCAGACGAGATGAGGGCGGCCATCATCAGGCGAATGAAGACGGCCGGATCGCCGATGGCGGCCGGATTGACGATGCCGCCGGCAATCGTGCCGACCACGTCGCCGCCCGCAATCAGCGCGCCCGCACTTTCGAAAACCACGGCGATGGCAAGCGCGCCGCCCAGGCTGAGGGCCTTCGCGCCGACGGCCGGGGCGACGTTGTTGGCAACATCGTTGGCGCCGATGTTGAGCGCCATGTAGCCGCCGATGGCCGCCGCAGCGATAATGATGACGCCGCGCGGCTCGCCGATGACGAAAAAGGAGGCGACGATCGCGGTCAGCGCCAGAAATAGCAGGCCAAGGCCGGGCGCGACGAGGCCACGGGCAACGAAGCTCGTGGCTTCCTCGACATGCACAAGCTTGTCGAGATCCTTGTCGAGCGTTTCCTTGCGCGCTTCAGCGATGCTGTTGCTCATAATCGTTCCCAAGGCTCGGCCATGGCCGCCTGCCGACGGTCATGTGCGTTCCCCCGATCGCTTAGGCAACGATGTGGTGCATCACAAGCGCCGTATCGCGCGATGCGCCGTCAGGCGGCAGATTTTCGTGGATTAACGCCGAAATCCGCAATCAGTTCGCCCAGATCCTTTTCCTGAACGAGTCTCGCGGCATCCTGTGGCCGGAACCAGCGGCGGGTGCGCTTCTTGCGCTCCGGCCATTTGTCGGCCACCTGATCGACTTCCAGCGGGAAGACGTGCACCTCGCAGCGCCATTCCATGCCGGACGGCAGCATCTTGCCATAATAGAAGCGGCCGACCTCATGGCGAGAGATCGCGCCGGAAACGCCTGCCTCCTCGGCGGCTTCGCGCGCGGCAGCGTCCTGGGGCTCCTCGCGCTTCTCCGGCCAGCCCTTGGGCAGAACCCACCGGCCGGTGCCGCGGCTCGTAACCAGCATGACCTCGAAACGGCCGTCCTCGGTCCGGCGCCACGGAAGGGCCGCCACCTGCACACGACACGGCATGCCGCCGAAGAAGCGGCGAATGCTCTCCGTCAACTGCTTGCGTGTGCCGTGGCTGATGATCATCAACCGAAACCCCCAAGAGATTCGTTTGCCGCCTCAAAAATATCGCTCGCAATTATATAGAAATGAAGGAGAAAATATGAAGAGATCACAAAAAAATTGATCTGCCGCGGCCACTCGGGTCGCCACGGCAAGTTTCGCGCAAGGTTCGGAAGGATTTCGCTCAGGCGCGGGGATTTTCCGCGATCGGCTTCTGATAAGTGAAGCCCATATCCCAAGGGAAATAGATCCACGTATCCTGCGAGACCTCGGTGACGAAGGTGTCGATCATCGGCCGGCCCTTGGGCTTGGCGTAGATGGCGGCGAAATGCGCCTTTGGCATCATCGCACGCACGATCGCGGCGGTCTTGCCGGTATCCGTCAGATCGTCGACGATGAGGACGCCCGCGCCCTCGTTTTCCAGCAGAGAAGGGGTGATTTCCTTGAGAACCCTCAGTTCGCCCTGCTCGGTGTAATCATGGTACGAGGCGATGCAGACCGTCTCGATCAGGCGAACGCCGAGCTCGCGCGAAATCACCGCCGCCGGCACCAGGCCGCCCCTGGTGATGCACACGATGGCCTTCCATTCGCCATTAACGCCGGCCAGCCGCCAGGCAAGCGCGCGCGCGTCGCGGTGAAACTGGTCCCAGGAGACGGGAAAGGCCTTTTCGGGAAGGGACATGAACGCACTCCGGCTCGCGTGGAATGCACCCGGGATTAGCCGGAAAGCCGCGCCCTTGGCAAGGGATCTCTGGCTTCGACAACAGACGCAAAAGCGTAATTGACAGCGCCTTTGAATGTGGGGCTTGCTGCGTGCCTGATCTTTCGAGGGACCCGCCATGGAAATCGTAATGCCTGGGGCCGCCAATCTCGGCCTGTTCTTCACTGCCGCACTGGTGCTGCTGATCGTACCGGGGCCGGCAGTGCTGTTCATCTTCGCGCGCTCTGTAGAGCAGGGGCGGATGGCCGGCATCGTCTCGATCCTCGGCATACACACAGCGACACTGGTGCATGTGTTTGCCGCGACGATCGGCCTGTCGGCAATCCTGGCCTCGTCGGCGCTCGCCTTCAGCATCGTCAAATATGCCGGTGCGGCCTATCTGATCTGGATCGGCCTGCGCAAGATTTTCGGACGCGCGGAGGCCGTAGGCAGCGAGAACGGCACGCTTCCCGAGCGCGACAACCTGCGGCTCTTCCGGGAAGGGTTCATCGTCAACCTGCTCAACCCCAAGACGGCGCTGTTCTTCCTCGCCTTCCTGCCGCAATTCGTCGAGGTGGAACGCGGCCATGTCGGCATGCAGATTGCCGTGCTCGGCCTGCTGTTCACGCTGATCGGCATGGTGACCGATGGCTGCTATGCGCTTGCCGCGGGGTCCATCGGCAACTGGCTCAAGCAGAGCCCGGGCTATCTGAAGGCCGAGCGCTACGTCAGCGGCGTCGTCTTCATCGGGCTCGGGGTGACGGCTGCGTTTGCGGGCAACCAGAAGAAATAGAACTGGAGCGGCGGGCGCTTCGACAGGCGCCCCGCCGCTCAAGTTTGCCGAGAAGGCCCTGGCGCGTGTCGCGTCCATACGGACTCATGCGACGCGCTTCAGGTTCTTGTTTTTGTGCATGTCTTGATCCCGAAACCGATACCTCCTTTCGGGAGACATGCCCTAGCGGGACATCAGCGTGGCGACCGGCATCGACTCAAGCAACGTGCGGGTCGCTCCGCCGAAGAAGAATTCCTTCAGCCAGGACTGGCTGTAGGCACCCATCACCAGCAATTCCGCGCCTGTCTCGGCGATGCGGTTCTCGATCGCCTCGCCTGCGCCCACACCGCCTGACGCCTGGCTGGCGAAAGTGACGTTGGCGCCATGGCGCGCAAGGGCCGCAGCGATGTCGACGCCGGCCATGGCGCCATCCTGCTGTGCAGAATCCGTTGCGTCGAGCAAGAGGATTTCAGTCTCATCGGCCTGCTTGATGAAGGGTAGGGCGTCGAAGGTTGCGCGGGCGGCCTGCTGGGTGCCGTTCCAGGCGACCAGCACTTTCTTGAAAGCGCAGTTCACGGAGACGGCATAAGGCACGAACAGGACCGGGCGGCCGCTCTCGAACAGCAGGGTCTCAACATTGGCATGCGAACCGGAATTACCGTCCGGGTCGGCCTGCTGCACGATGATGAGGTCGCTGGCGCGCGCGGCAACGAGCGCGCTTACCGCACTGTCGCCCGACACGTTCTCCATCGCCTGCCACTCGAACGAAACGCCTTCGCGGCCGGCGCGGGTGTCGAACAGCGTCTTGATTTCTTCGCTGCGCTGCTGGTTCTGCTCGGCGCTGGCGGCTATGAAATCGGTATCAGGAAAGCCCATCGGCGTGACGTAGGGAACCGGAATGGCCTCGGCGTGGACGCCGATCAGGTGCGCGGAGAAGCGGTCGGCGAGAGGAAGCGCGCAATCGAGCACGCGGCCGGCATCGGCCTTGGATTGCAGCACTGCGAGGATGGTCTTGTAGGTCATGTCGGCCTCCGAAGCGTTGTGGCGGGCAGGCGGCTGCACCGTCATGGAGACAATCTGCGCCGCAGGTTCCGGTTCCGCCTTGCGCGGGATCAAACCGCAGGAGACGCCGCGTCGCAACTTTCCCCTAGAAGAATAGTGCTCCTGTCGTGCCGGCGAAAGGGGCAGCCCTTGCGCGACCGGCTATGTTGTGGCGACATGATCCGACTCGCGTGTGGGACGGCGCGCGAGTGGGGGAACGGCAGATGAGGAGCCTTCGCCTCGCGTTCGACGCGATGATGGACGCGCGGGCCGCGCCGCTCGAAGCGGCTGGCCCCGACAAGGCCGCGCGCCTTGCGCTGGTGCAGCGCCATGGCGATTTCTCGCAGGCCTATTCGACGGCGGTGCAGGAGGGTCTGCGCCATTTCGGCGACGGGCACGGCTATATCGCCTATGGCGCCAAGATGGGTTCGCGGATCGCGCTCGGCGACCCCGTGGCCGAGCGGGACCACTGGCCCGAACTGATAGACCGCTTCATCGAGCAGGCCGGCCGGCCGTGTTTCGCGGAGATTTCCCACGAAACCGCGGCGATCCTGGCCGACAGTGGCTATCGCGTCACGCGGATCGGTTTCGACACGGCGCTCGATCTCGACTGGTACGATTTTTCGGGCCCGAAGAAGGAAAAGGCGCGCTACGCGGCGCACTGGTTGAGGCGGAACGGCTACAGCATCGTCGAAGAAGACGAGTTGCCCGGAGCGGCGGCGGCCGTCGCGGCCCTGTCGGCGCAGTGGCGCTGCAGCCGCATCGTGCACCGGCGAGAAATGGCGTTCATGAACCGGCCGTTTCCGGCGACGCCGGATCCGCTGATGCGCCGCTTCCTGCTGCTGTCGCCGGAGGGCACGCCGGTTTCGTTGCTCTATTTCGACCCGGTGTTCAGCGGCGGCAAGGTCATTGGCTATGTGGCGGTCTTCAAGCGGCGGCTGCCGGGGGTGACCCCGCATGCCGAGATCGGCATCACTAAGCATGCGGTGGAGATCTTCAAGCGGGAGGGGCGCAAGGTGGTGCTGCTGAGCCTGGCGCCGTTTGCCGATCCGCGCCCGAGTGGCTTTCCCGAGAGTGCTGCGTTCCGCTGGGCGATGGGGCAGCTATACCGGTCAGCGGCGGTGAACCGGCGGGTGTTCAACGTGCAGGGACATGCGGAGCAGCGGCGCCGGCTCTACGGGCGGACGATTCCGCGTTATTTCGCATGGGGATGCGGCTCGCCCTTCCTGCACCTCGTGAGCCTCTTGCGGCTGTGCAAGGCGATCTGACCCGCGGTCAGGGCTTCGCCGGGCCGAGCGCCTCGACCATGGCGCGCACCTCGGCGGCCGCGGCATCGAGCGCTTCCTGGGTTCGCGCGCGCACGACAAGCTCGGTCCAGAACGCTCCATCGAGATATTTGGGATAGGAACCGATGATCGTCTCCGGATGCGCCTTCTGGATCTCGCCCAGCGGGCCGCCGATGACGCCTTCGCCGAACGGGCAATGGATAGCCGCCGACAACAATTTCTGTCCGGTCTTCAGCGTCGGCACGACATTGTCGAGCATGGCCTGGAAGATCGCCGGCACGCCGGCCATCACATGGACGTTGCCGATGCGGAAGCCCGGCGCCAGCGAAACGGGATTGTCGATGTGGTCGGCCCCGCGCGGCATGCGTGCCATGCGCTTGCGGGCCTCGGTGAACTCGATGCCGCGCGTGGCGTAGTGCGCTTCGAGCATGGCGTAGGCGCGGTCGTCATATTCGCAAGGAACGCCGAAGGCCTTCGACACGGAATCGGCGGTGATGTCGTCGTGGGTGGGGCCGATGCCGCCGGTGGTGAACACGTAGGTGTAGCGGGCACGCAGCGCGTTGACGGCGGCGACGATTTCGTCTTCCTCGTCCGCGACGATGCGCACCTCCTTCAGGTCGATGCCGATGGCGCTCATGACGTCCGCCAGATGGCCGATATTGCGGTCCTTGGTGCGACCGGAGAGGATCTCGTCGCCGATGACGATCATCGCGGCGGTTATGATTTCGGCCATGGAGCGTTCCTTCACAGACTGGCGGCAGGCATAGCGCCGCGCGCGCCGTGCGGCAATCCCGATTGCCATCGAGGTGACCAGGGTTAGACTGGGTGCGCCAGTTCACAGTCCCCGAGAGTGCTCTCTTCCCATGTTCTCAGCCATCGCCGGCATCGTCATCGCCATCCTTGCAGCCGTCGTCATGGTCGCTGCCTATTTCTTCTGGATCACGCGTCGCCTGGCGCGCAATGCGGAACGTGCCGTGCCCGCCAACGGATCGTTCGTCACGGTCGACGGCAACCGCATCCATTATGTCGAGAGCGGCGAGGGAAGGCCGATCCTGATGATCCACGGCCTTGGCGGCACGCTGCACCACCTGCGGCGGCCGCTGATGGAAGAGTTCGGCGAAGGCTACCGGCTGATCGCCATCGACCGGCCGGGTTCGGGCTATTCGACACGCGGGGAGGGGCTGGACGGCAGGCTTGCAGAGCAGGCCCGCCAGACGGTGCGCTTCATAGAGACGCTGGGGCTGGAGAAGCCGCTGCTCGTCGGGCATTCGCTGGGCGGCGCCATCGCGCTTGCCGTGGCACTCGACTATCCGGCCACGATTTCCGGGCTCGCGCTGATTGCGCCGCTGACGCATCACGAGGAAGAGCCGCCGGCGGAGTTCAGATCGCTGGCGATCACGTCGCCGTTGCGCCGGCGCATCATAGCAAACACCGTGGCGCTGCCACTGGCCGTCAAGAACGCCCCGAAGACGCTGGAGTTTGTGTTCGGGCCACAGCAGCCGCCGGAAGACTACGCGATTGCCGGTGGCGCGATGGTCGGGCTGCGGCCAGGGCATTTCTATGCGACCGCCACCGATCTCGTGGCACTTCACCACGACCTGCCGCGCCAGCAGACGCGCTATGGCGAGATCGCCTTGCCGGTCGGCATCCTGTTCGGCGCCGAGGACAGGGTGCTCAACTACGAACGGCAGGGGCTGGCAATGCAGGGCAAGGTCGCCGGGCTCGACCTGGAGATCGTGAACGGCATCGGCCATATGCCGCAATATGCGATCACCGCACAGGTCGTCGCCTTCATCCGCCGCATTGCCGGACGCGCTTTCGTCGCTTGATCGTTCAACTTGTGCCGACCACCGTCAGTCCGCGCGCCGCGGGCCAGGGCACAGGATCCGCATTCGTCGATGCGAGGGCTGTAATTTCGGCACTATTACGGAAAACGTATAATCTCCTTCGGAATATGACACGCAGGGGCGGTGCTGCCCGCTCTATATTGCCAGCCCATCAAGGGGGCGGGTAACGCGCCGAAGGGTGCGCTGGACGCATCGATATTTCGAGGAGAGGGACTTCCATGAAGAAACTGAGCGCTTTTGCGGTGGCTGCATATGGTATCGCCAGCACGATGCCGGCCATTTCCAGCGAACTCGAGATGACGGCGGGAGATCCCGCTTCGCTGAAGCTCCAGAGCGATTTCGATCATATCGGTGCCGAGGTACACGCGCTGACAAAGGACGACCGCACCTCCTACTATATCGATGAAGGCGACAGCGATGACCGTGCCGTTGTCTTCATCGGAGGGCAGGGCACCAGCCTCGAGGCATTCCAGCTTACCGAGTTCGCCCGCACCATGCGCCAGGAACTGGGCCTGCGCGTCATTTCGGTGGAGCGGAATGGTTTCGGCGAGTCCGAATTCGATCCCGATCTGGGCTACGGCGATTATGTGAATGAGGTTCTCGCGGTTCTGGACCACCTCGACATCGACAAGTTTGCGGTGATGGCGATCTCCGGGGGCGGGGCCTATGCTGCGCATCTGGCGGCGGCCGCACCGGATCGTATCCTTTCCCTGCATGCGGGTGCTGCGATTTCCAGAACGCTGCCGACCCGCACCGAGCCCGATTGCTCGCGCAGCGCCGAGGAATGGAAGGAGCGATTGAGCGCCTACAGCGAGAAGCCGAAGGACTGGTGGGGCGTGCCAGGATCGCCGGTGCTGGTAATCCCCGGGTGGCAGACGACGGCCTATGCCGATGCGACCCGCTCCTTCTATGTCGCAGGCCAGCTTGGCGATGCAACGGCGCTGGCTCACGAATACGCGCTGGTGTGTGGAGACAACGCGGTGGTCGACGTTTCCGCAGTGGAGGCGCCGGTCTATCTGTATTACGGCGCTGCGGATCAGTCCGTGACCGTGGAACAGATGGAACAGTGGCAGGCCGCGTTCCCGAACGTCGCCAAGGCGACCGTATATCCGGATGAGGGGCACACGGTGCAGTATCGTCACTGGGACCAGATTCTCGCCGACATGGCGGGGTATGACGGCTACACGGTGGTCTGCAGGGACGGTGAGAGCAAGCTCGTCGCTGACGCCGATGTTGGTGACGGCGAGCATCTCGGCATCTGCGCATGGCAGGTGCAGACCGCCAACTAGAGCAGCGCGCGCTGACGAGCGCAGCTCAGTTGCTTCAGTTTCGTTTTCCTAGCCGCATTTGTGCGAAGCCAGACGATTCCGGCTGGCTGCAAAATGCTCTGGATTCCTCCGGGAGGCGCGATGCGCCTCCCGGTTCGTTTTCCTGCAGCACGCGGCAGCAGGGGTTACAGGTCGCAACAGTGCCGTTGACGAATTGACCCGAACGCTGGAAAAGCACCGGTGTGCGGGCGTGGCGGAACTGGTAGACGCAAGGGACTTAAAATCCCTCGACTTCGGTCATCCGGGTTCGATCCCCGGCGCCCGCACCACTTCCGGGGAATTTCCCACGGGCTGAGCGATTCGAACCGCCCTGATTGCGCATTGTGCCTTGCCGGGAAATCGGCAAGTATTGCCCGGCAACCATAAAAACACTCCGGGAGGTACCTGCATGAACATGCACTGGAAAATGTTCGCCGTCGCAACCGTGGCCGCCGGCATGTCGGCTTTTGGCGCGTCCGGCGCGTTGGCCAATTGCGATGACGGCGAAATGGTCATCAAATTCAGCCACGTGGTGGCAGAGAAGGGCCACCCCAAGGGCGAGGCTGCGGTGCTTTTCGCGCAGCGCGTGAATGAGGAGATGAACGGAACGGCCTGCATGGAGGTCTATCCGAACACGACGCTCTACGACGACGACAAGGTGATGGAAGCCCTGTTGCTCGGCGATGTGCAGATCGCCGCGCCGTCGCTGTCGAAGTTCGAGGCCTACACGCTCAAATACCGCGTCTTCGACCTGCCGTTCCTGTTCTCCAGCCTCGATGCGGTCAGCGGCTTCAACCAGTCCGATACGGGCAAGGGGCTGCTCACCGTCATGGAAGACGAAGGCTATACAGGCCTCGGCTACTGGCTCTCCGGCCTCAAGCAGTTTTCGGCCAACAAGCCGCTGCTGGTGCCTTCCGACGCAAACGGCCTTAAGTTCCGCATCCAGACGTCCGACGTCGCCGACGCGATGATCCAGGCGATCGGCGGATCGGCACAGAAGTTGGCCTTCAAGGAAGTCTATGGCGCGCTGCAGACCGGCGTCGTCGACGGCCAGGAAAACTCGTGGTGCAACATCTACACCCAGAAGTTCTTCGAGGTGCAGGATGGTATCACCGAGACCAACCACCAGGTGCTGGCCTATCTGCTCGTGACCTCGACCGAATGGCTGCAGGGCCTGGAGCCCGAAGTACGCGACCAGTTCGTGAAGATTGCCGACGAGGTGACGCTGGCTGCCAATGCCGATGTGGCCAACAAGGAAGGCGCCTGCCGCCAGAACATCGTGGATGCTGGCGGTGAAATCCGCGAGCTGACGCCGGAACAGCGCGCAGAGTGGGTTTCGACCATGAAGCCGGTGTGGGAACAGTTCGAGGCCGATATCGGCAAGGACGTGATCGACGCGGCTGTCTCGTCCGGTTCCTGACAGAAATGACCATGGCGCGCCCGTCCGCGGGCGCGCCGACCATGGCCGGACGCAATATATAACGATAACCGCGCCGGCCCTTCAGAGGGGAGGATTACGTGGAGCTTCTGTGGCCGACGCTCGCGCTGCTGGCGCTGGTGGTCATCGTGTTCGCCGCCGAGCGGCGGTACCCGAATCTGGTGAACCGGCTCGAGGAGAACATCCTCGCCACGCTGCTTGCGATCATCACCGTCGTTTCCTTCACCCAGGTGATCGCGCGCTACGGTTTCAACACCGGCTGGAGCGGGGCGCTGGAGTTCACGCGCGTCATGTTCGCGTGGATGATCCTGTTCGGCATGAGCTACGGCATCAAACACGGCGTGCATCTGGGCGTCGACGCGTTCGTGCGTTTGCTGCCGGCGAGCCTCTTCCGATTGACAGCTTTGGTGGCAGCTTCCTGCGTCTTCCTCTATGCCTTCGTGCTGCTTTATGCCGGGTGGCTGGCGCTGCTGGGCGTCGACGTGTCGACCAACTGGCGGCAGACCGGCGCGATCGGCTACTGGACCTTCATGTTCGACAGAGGCACCGGCCTCGACGACCTGAAATATCCGCTCTGGATGCAGGAGACATTCGGCCTTCAGGACCGGGTGCAGCGCTGGATTGCCTATATCATGCTGCCGGCCGGACTGGCGCTGCTGGCGCTGCGCGCGGTGCAGGGCTTCGTGGCGATCCTGCGAGGGGAACGCGAGATGCTGATTGCCAGCCACGAGGCCGAGGACCTGGTGTCCGAAGCCCGCAAGACGGCCGTGGACTGAGGTATCAGGCATGGAATCCGCGATCCTCTTCATCCTCGTCCTTTTCCTGCTCTTCATCGGCGCGCCGGTGGCCGTCTCGCTCGGCCTTTCGTCGCTGATCATCATCACCTTCTTTTCCAACGACTCGGTCTCGTCGGTGGCGCTGCAGCTCTTCACCGCCTCGCAGAACTACACGCTTCTGGCGATCCCGTTCTTCATTCTGGCATCCGCCTTCATGTCGACCGGCGGCGTGGCGCGGCGCATCATCCGCTTCGCGATCGCCAGCGTGGGGCACTTCCGCGGCGGTCTCGCCATGGCGTCTGTGCTTGCCTGCATGATGTTCGCGGCCCTGTCGGGTTCGTCACCGGCCACCGTCGTGGCGATCGGCACGATCGCCATCGCCGGCATGCGGCAGGTGGGCTACAGCAAGGAATTTGCCGCCGGCATCATCGCCAATGCCGGGACGCTCGGCATCCTGATCCCGCCGTCGATCGTCATGGTGGTATATTCCGCGGCGACCGACGTCTCCGTCGGCCGCATGTTCCTGGCCGGCGTGGTGCCCGGCCTGCTGGCCGGCCTGATGCTGATGGTGGCGATCTATGTGGTAGCGCGCTGGCGTAACCTGCCGGCGGAGCCGTGGAAGGGGTTTCACGAAATCCTCGAGGGCGGCAAGCAGGCCGGCTGGGGGCTGTTCCTGATCATCATCATTCTCGGCGGCATCTATGGCGGCGTCTTCACGCCGACGGAGGCCGCGTCGGTCGCGGCGGTCTACGCCTTCTTCGTGGCGCTGTTCGTCTATCGCGACATGGGCCCGATGAAGGGCATACGGTGGATCGCCGAAACCGACAGCGACGGCGCGCGCGTCGGGTTTTCGGGCACGGTCTATGGGCTCGCCTTTTTCTTCGTGTGGATGATCCTGACCTTCTTCGCCACCGATGGCTGGGAGGGCGTTACGCTTTCGGGGCGGGCGCTTGTCGGCGCGGTTCTTTCGCTCGTGCTGGCAATCGCCTATGTCGTCTGGCGCGATCCGCAGTCCAATCCGGGCAACATTCCAGCCTATCTCGTGCGCGGCCTGCCGATCTGGGGCCGCAATCTCTCGCTGATGGCGCGCAACTTCCTGCCTGCCTTCTTCAACGACGAGACCCGCAAGGTGATGGTCGATGCGGCGCGCACGACGATCATGCTGATGTTCATCATCGTCAACGCGCTGCTGTTCGCGCATGTGCTGTCGTCGGAGCGGATTCCGCAGACGATCACCGAGCTGATGCTCGGCGCGGGCTTCAACTGGTTCACCTTCCTGATCGCGGTGAACCTGCTGCTGCTGCTCGGCGGCCAGTTCATGGAGCCGTCGGGCCTGCTTCTCATCGTGGCGCCGGTCGTGTTTCCGATCGCGATGGAGCTCGGCGTCGATCCGGTGCATCTCGGCATCATCATGGTCGTGAACATGGAAATCGGGATGATCACGCCGCCGATCGGGCTCAACCTGTTCGTCACCTCCGGCATAACCGGCATGAGCCTGATCCAGGTCGTGCGGGCGGCACTTCCGTTCGTGGCGGTGCTGTTCCTGTTCCTGATCATCATCACCTATGTGCCGATCATATCGACATGGCTGCCCTATACGCTGATGGGACCGGAGATCGTCACGCGGTAGCAGCGACACGAAAGCGGCTGGCGGTTTGGCGCGAGACTTGGCACAGTCGGGCAAAAGGAGACACCACCTGATGCCCGCAGCCGCGAAATCCGCCTTCGACCGACCCAAATCCTGGAGCGAGGTCGCGCCGCGTCTCGTCGACGTGGCGACTGGGCGCAAGCCCGCCGATCTGGTCGTCAGGAACGGGCGGTGGGTGAACGTGCACTCCGGCGAGGTGGTGCCGGGCACCGATGTGGCGATTGTGGAGGGACGTTTCGCCTATTGCGGGCCGGATGCCTCGCACGCGATCGGCGAGGGCACCAGGGTGGTGGACGCGGGCGGCCGCTATCTGGTGCCGGGCCTGTGCGACGCGCATATGCACGTCGAAAGCGGCATGGTGACGGTGACGGAGTTCTGCCGCGCCGTCATCCCGCACGGCACGACGTCCATGTTCATTGACCCGCACGAGATCGCCAACGTGCTCGGCCTCGAGGGCGTGCGGCTGATGCATGACGAGGCGCTGGCGATGCCGATCAATGTGGGTGTGCAGATGCCGTCCTGCGTGCCGTCCGCACCGGGACTGGAAAATGCGGGCGCGCAACTGACCGCCGCCGACGTTGCCGAGGCGATGACATGGGAGAATATCGTCGGGCTCGGCGAGGTGATGAATTTTCCAGGCGTCGCCAGCAACGATCCGGTGATGGTGGCGGAAATTGCCGAGACGGTGAAGGCCGGCAAGACGGTTGGTGGCCATTATGCCTCGCGCGATCTCGGTCTCGCCTTCCATGGTTATGTCGCCGGCGGTCCGGAGGACGATCACGAGGGTACGGCGGTCGAGGATGCGGTCGCGCGCGTGCGGCAGGGGATGAAGGCGATGCTGCGGCTGGGTTCCGCGTGGTACGACGTCGCCAGCCAGATCAAGGCGGTGACGGAGCTGGGGCTCGACCCGCGCAACTTCATCCTGTGCACCGACGACAGCCATTCCGGCACGCTGGTCCACGACGGGCACATGGACCGGGTGGTCCGCCACGCGATCGCACAAGGGCTGAACCCGGTGACCGCTATCCAGATGGCGACCATCAACACGGCCCAGCACTTCCGCCTGGAGCGCGAGCTGGGTTCGATCACGCCGGGCAGGCTCGCCGACTTCCTCATCGTCTCGAACCTGCCCGAACTGACGATCGACGAGGTTTACGGGCGCGGCGTGCGGCTTGCGCGCAACGGCCGGCTGGAAGCGGATATTCCGGCCTACGACTATCCGGCAAGCGCGAAGGGTACGGTGAAGCTCGGCAAGGCGCTGACGGCTGCCGATTTCGATATCGCAGCGCCCGCAGGCGCCAACGAGGTGCGGGCGCGGGTGATCGGCGTGATCGAGAACCAGGCGCCCACGCGGGCGCTGGAAGCCGAACTGGCGGTCGAGGACGGGCTGGTCGCGATGGACCGGCAGAACGATGTCTGCCAGATCGCACTGGTCGAGCGGCATCGCGGCACGGGCGGCGTGGTCAACGGCTTCGTCTCCGGTTTCGGCTACGTCAAGGACTGCGCGATCGCGTCGACGGTCGCGCACGATTCCCACCACATGATCGTCGTCGGCACCAACAAGGCGGACATGGCACAGGCGGCGAACCGGCTGGGCGAGGTCGGCGGCGGGGTGGTGCTGATTTCCGAAGGCAAGGAGCTGGCGCTGGTTGAGATGCCGATTGCCGGGCTGATGTCCGCCGAGCGCGCCGAGGTCGTAGCGGAGAAGGCTGCAAAGCTGACGGCCGCAATGCGCGACATGGGCTGCTCGCTCAACAATGCCTACATGCAGCATTCGCTGCTGGCGCTGGTCGTGATCCCCGAGCTTCGGATTTCCGATGTCGGCATCGTCGACGTGACGAAGTTCGAGACGGTCGACCTGTTCCTCTAAGGGACTGCTGGCCTAGCGCGCACCGCCGACGGCGACGTTGATGACCTCGAAGGGCGTGGTGATGATGATCTCGGCCGCCGAGCCGATCGTCTGGCCGAGGCCCTGCGCGAGGGTTTCGAGACGGCGGGTCACCTGGTCGCCGTCGCCGCCGAGCGTATCGTCCTCGTTGAGCCGCTGGCCGAGCAACTGGATCAGCAGCGGATTATCGGCAAAGCGGGCGTGATTGAGCCGGTCGCCACTCTCGAGCGCCGACACGTCGATCACGGTCACGCCGAGACTCGCGAGGTCTTCGTCCTTGTCGTAGTCGCCGACCCGGGGACGGCTGCCGGCAAGGATGGATGACACCAGCAATGCGCGGTCGTCGCGCGACACCATGACCAGGAAAGGCCGGTCCAGCTTGCCGATACGCTGAAGCTGCGTCTTGAAGACGTCAACATCGATGTCGGGCGACGCGAGCACCACGTCGCCGAGGGCGCCGGCCACGGTCTGGTCATCGGCGATGGCGATCTGGCGCAGGGCTTCCATCGTGACCCAGTTGCCCATCGAATGGGCGATGATGTCGATGCGCTTCGCGCCGCTGGCGCGGAGCAGCCGCAGCGTCTTTTCCAGGCCGTCGCGGGCGACGGTCGCGGAGTTGTTGTCGTAGATGTAGTCGACGGTGCGGCCGGTCGAGGCCCACGAGAACAGGACCGGCGTGCCAGCATAGCCGGAATCGTGGACGATCTGCGCGGCGCGATAGATCGAGCCGTCGAAAGCTGTGCGGTAGCCGTGAATGAAGACCAGCGCGCGGCCGTCGGTGCGTGCCAGGTTCTCGCGCAGGGCGTTGCCGAAATCCTGCTCCTTCGGGAACAAGGCGATCTCGCTGGCGGCGAAGTGTTTGGATGCATCGCGCCGCGCACCGTTGCGGGGACCCTCCAGCCTGCCTGAACTGTGGATGCGCGGTACCGTCACGTTAACGCGGGCAAAGCCGAGCTCGTCGCCGCGTCCGCCGCCATAGACCTCGGACGGATCGTCTGCCTTGGCGCGGGTCGTCGCGACCAGAATGCTGTGCGTTGCAATGATTGCGTCAGGTTCGGCCGCCAGCGCATTCGTGAGGCTGCGGGACGGACCGCCCGCGCAGCCCGAGACCGCAAGAGCGAAAGCCGGCAACAATGCCATCAATGTGCGCCGGAAAGCAGACACGGCAAACTCCAGAACCAATGTCCGTCTGCGGATAGCCGCTAAAGCCGTCCGCGTCCATCCGCAGTGGCAAAACTTCCGGTTACCGGCTCCAGAAAGCGGGGGTGAAGATCACCAGCACGGCCAGGATTTCCAGGCGGCCGAGCAGCATTCCGAGCGACAGCAGCCACTTGGCTGCATCCGGCACACCCGCAAAATTTCCGGCCGGCCCAATCTGGTCGCCGAGGCCGGGGCCGACGTTCGTCAGGGCAGTCAATGCGCCCGTGAGTGCGGTCAGGATGTCCAGGCCGGTTGCGGCGAGCAGGATCGTCAGGATCAGCCAGATGACCATGAAAGCTGAAATGAACAGCACCACCGCGCGCTGGACCGTGTCATCGACGGGGCGATCACCGTATCGGACGCTGGCGACGCTGTTGGGATAGACGAAGCGACGCAGACCGTTGACGAGCAGCTTGTAGAGCACGAGGAAGCGATAGGCCTTGACCCCGCCGGAGGTCGAGCCTGAACAGCCGCCGAGAAAGGTTGCAGCGAACGCGCATCCCACAGCGAACGGCCCCCACTGCATGTAGTCCTGGCTGGCATAGCCGGTGGTTGTGATGATCGACACGAAATTGAACGCAGCGTGGCTCAGGGCGACCGTGAACGGCACGCCGGTCGATACCCGCAGATAGATTGCAACCGCGATCACGAAAGCGACCACGTAGCCGGCGAAGACACGAATCTGGGGATCGCGCAGCGCGTCGAGTCGCCCGGCCACGGCCAGCAGGATAACGATGGAGAATGGCAGCGCGCCGATGAACATGAAGATGGTGCCGATCCACAGGACGGCGAGATTGTCCCCGTACTGACCCATCGAGGCGTCATGGGTGGAGAAACCGGCCGTCGAGATCGTGGTCAGGGCGTGGTTGAGCGCGTTGAAGCTTGTCATGCCGGCGGCAGAGTAAAGCAGACCGCAGATCAGCGTGAGCAGCGCATAGATGGCGATCAGGCTGGTCGTGTAGGTGGAAAAGCGTTCGAACGGGCGATCACCCGTATCCGACGATTCGATGCGGAAATAGGAGAAGCCGCCTACATTGAGGAACGGCAGCACAAACAGGCCGAGCGCGATCACGCCGAGACCGCCCATCCATTGCAAAATCGAACGCCACAAAAGGATGCCGGGTGGCATGCCGTCCAGGCCCTCGAGCACGGTCGCGCCGGTGGTGGTTATTCCCGAGACTGCCTCGAAGAAGGCGTCGGCAACGCTCATCTCGATCGAGGAGGCCAGAAGCGGCACCGCGCCAACAGCGCAAGTCGTAAACCACAGCAGATTGACCAGCAGGAAGCCGAAGCGCGATGAGATCGGCGGCGGCCGGCCCTGAGTGGCGAGTGCAAGACCAAGCGCCAGCCCGCCGGTGAACAGGGAAGAGAAGGCAAAGACTTTCCAATCGTCATTGCCGAAATAGAGGTCGACTGCCGCGGGAATCAGCATCGCCAGTGAGAGATAGATGGCGAAGACCGAAGCGATGTGGAGCGCGGCACGTATGGAAGAGTAATGCACGGGGGAAGAAGCCTCGACTCTGGGCGCGGGCGGAGAGTGGCGTCATCCGGCCGTTTGTGCAATAGGGCCGGCACAAGCAGACGGAGCCGAACCATGGCCGGATTCACACGCGATGTCGCCCGCGCGGCGGATGCGATGCGAGCGCTTTTCGAAACGACGCCGCTTCAGGAGAACGACTACCTGTCGCGCAAGACGGGCGCGCGGGTGTTTCTCAAGCGTGAGGATCTGTCGCCGGTGCGATCCTACAAGATCCGTGGCGCGTTCAACTTTTTCCACAAGGCGGTTGGTGCGGGGCTGTCTCCGGAGGCGTTCGTATGCGCTTCGGCGGGCAATCATGCGCAGGGTTTCGCCTATGTGTGCCGGCATCTAGGCAGGCGCGGCGTCGTCTTCATGCCGGTAACCACGCCGCAGCAGAAGATCGACAAGACGCGCATGTTCGGCGGCGGCATGGTGGAGATACGGCTCATCGGCGACTTCTTCGACGAGTGCTATCGCGCGGCGCTCGATTTCGCGGACGCCAGCGGCGGGCTGATGGTGCCGCCCTTCGACCATCGCGACATCATCGAGGGGCAGGCGACGGTAGCTCACGAGATCGCAGCCCAGATGCCGGAGGGCGTGGAGCCCGACCTGATGGTGCTGCCGGTCGGTGGCGGCGGGCTTTCAGCCGGCGTGACGCGCTATTTCGCAGAACGCGGAGCCGCGCCCCGCTTTGCCTTCGCCGAACCGCTGGGCGCGCCAAGCCTGAAGCGCAGCCTTGCCGCCGGACGCCGCGTGAAGCTCGACACGGTGGACAATTTCGTCGACGGCGCGGCAGTGGCCGAGATCGGGAAGGAGAACTTCCGGCTGCTCAAGGGGTTCGGCGAGGCGCAGGTGAGGCTGGTGCCCGAAAACCGGCTTTGCGCAACGATGATCGAGATGCTGAACATAGAAGGCATCGTGCTGGAGCCGGCAGGCGCGCTCGCCATCGATGCGCTCAAGGATTTTTCGCGCAAGGAACTCAAGGGCAGGGCGGTCGTGCTCGTGGTCTCGGGCGGCAATTTCGATTTCGAGCGCCTGCCCGACGTCAAGGAGCGGGCTCTGCGCTTCGAGGGACTGAAGAAATACTTCATCTTCCGATTCCCGCAGCGGCCGGGCGCGCTGCGCGATTTCCTGGAGCTGCTCGGTCCCGACGACGACATCGCCCGCTTCGAATATCTGAAGAAGTCGGCGCGCAATTTCGGCTCGGTGCTGATCGGTATCGAAACGAAGGACGCGAAGAACTTCGATGTGCTGAAGAAGCGCTTCGCGGAAGGCGGCTGGGCGTTTCAGGACATTACTGACAACGAAGTTCTGGCGGGGCTGATCATATGAGCGGCACGGTCTATATCGTCCTGTTCCGCGGTGTTGGCGGCAAGACGCAGCTTCCGACCGCACCGCTGCGGGAGAAACTGGCGGAGGCCGGCTTTCGCAATGTCGCGACCTACATCAACAGCGGCAACGCGCTGGTGACGACGCGCAAATCCCGTGCGACGGCGGCGAAGGAGATCGCCGCGATCTGCAAGCGCGAATTCGGATTCGAGAAGGACATCTATCTGATTTCGGCCGAAGAATGGGATGCGGTGATCGCAAACAACCCGTTCTCCGATGCCACGGAGACCCCGAAATTCCTGCACGCGGCGTGGCTGGCCGCCCCGCCCGATCCTGCCAGGGTAAAGGCGCTGCAGGACATCGCGCAGGGCCGCGACCGCATCGAGGTCGTCGGCAACGTCGCCTATCTGCACACGCCGGCGGGGTTCGGCACCTCCAAGCTGGCTGAGCGGTTCGACAAGGGCATCGGCGTGCCGAACACGGCGCGCAACTGGAACACCGTGCTCAAGCTGGCAGAGCTGGCGGCGAAGGCGCAAAGCTGACGCGCTTGCTGCGCTGCACAAGAAATCGGTTGCTTTCGAGGGCGAACTGCCCCATATGCGAGCCACGAGGCGCATGGGCCGGATCTGCCGGCTTTCCTTGAATGGACTGGTTGCGTCTGTTTTCTCCCTTTCCTGTCACCCGACATGGCGAGCGGCGAATGAGCCCCGCGGCACAAGGCACGCGGGCACGACAGCGCAGCCGCGCGGGGCCATGCCCCGCCGTCTTGTCGTTCCTTTACAGATTTGCTGCGGCAGGTTGCGCCCTGCCGCGATATTGCGCGGCCGCCGCCATGAGCTTCCGGCCGCCTGAAAGAAGAAGATTTTGACGAACGAAAACAACAACGCCGTGGAAACCAATGGCGGATTCGCTGCACTGGGCATTACCGGCGCGCTGCTGAAGTCGACCGAGAAGGCCGGTTTCACCGATCCGAAGCCGATCCAGGTGCAGGCGATCCCGGCGCAGCTCGAAGGCCGCGACATTCTCGGCATCGCGCAGACAGGCTCCGGCAAGACCGCCGCTTTCAGCCTGCCGATCCTGTCGAAGATCGTCGGGTTCGGCACCAAGCGGCTGCCGCGCACCTGCCGCGCGCTGATTCTCGCGCCGACGCGCGAGCTGGCCGTTCAGATCGAAGAGACGATCCGTACGCTGTCGAAGGGCCTGCATGTCTCGACCGCGCTGGTTCTGGGCGGCGTTTCGCGCTTCTCGCAGATCAAGCGCATGGCGCCGGGCATCGACATCCTCATCGCCACGCCGGGCCGGCTGACGGACCTTGTGCGCGAAGGCCAGATCAGCCTTGCCGAGACCCGCTTCCTGGTGCTCGACGAAGCCGACCGCATGCTCGACATGGGCTTCATCCACGACGTCAAGCGCATCGCCAAGGCGACGCACCGCGACCGCCAGACCGCGCTGTTCTCCGCAACCATGCCGCATGAGATCGAACAGCTTGCCGCCGGGCTTCTCAAGAACCCCGTGCGTGTCGAAGTGGCGCCGCAGGGCACCACCGCCGGCGAGATCACGCAGAGCCTCGTGATGGCGCGCACCAAGCAGAAGCGCAAGATCCTCTCCGACATGCTCGCCGACGAGGCGATGAAGTCGGTGCTGATCTTCGCCCGCACCAAGCATGGCGCGGACCGCGTGACCAAGGACCTCGAGCGCGACGGCTTCGAGGCCGCCGTGATCCACGGCAACAAGTCGCAGAACGCCCGCCAGAAGGCGCTGACCGGCTTCCGCGAGGGCAAGGTGCGCATTCTGGTCGCCACCGACATCGCCGCGCGCGGCATCGACGTGCCCGGTATCAGCCATGTCGTGAACTTCGACCTGCCGGACGAGGCGGAAAGCTATGTGCACCGCATCGGGCGCACGGGCCGCAACGGCGCGGACGGCATCGCGATCACGCTGTGCGATCCGACCGAAAGCTCGAAGCTGCGCCAGGTGGAGCGTATCATCCGCATGAAGCTGCCGGTGGCGGCCTCGCATCTCGACCAGCCGGATCCGGTTCGGCCGCGCGGTGAGCAGAACGCGCCGCGTCCGCAGGCGGCCAACGATGACCGGGACGCCGGCGACACGGGCGAGCGCCGCCCGCGCAACGGACAGGGCAAGCCGAGAGGGTTCGGTGGCAAGCCAGGCGGCAACAAGCCCTTTGCCGGCAAGCCGGGTGGCAAGAAGCCTTTCCGCGGCAAGCGCCGCAGCAATGGCGGACGCCGCCCCGCGGAACGCGCGGCCTAAAAAGCGCTCGGGCTGGCCCAATTGCGCGGGCCGGCCCGATACTCTAAGGCGTTTCCTGTCGGCCGTCCGGCCGTATCGAGAGAACACGGGAAACGCCTCATGGCCGGATTGGCGGCGCTCGCGATCGCCTACGTCCTTTCGCAATTCTACCGCTCCTTCCTCGCGGTCCTTACGCCGGCCCTGATAACGGAACTGGGCGCGACGAAGGGTGACCTTTCGGTCGCGTCCGGCGCCTGGTTCGTGGCCTTCGCGCTGTCGCAGTTCGGCATCGGCGTCGCGCTCGACCGGTACGGGCCGAAGCGCACGGCCGCCGCGTTGCTCGCGGTGGGCGGTGCAGGCGGCGCGCTGCTTTTTGCGAGCGCGACCCAACCCTGGATGGTCATCGTCGCGATGACGATGATCGGCATCGGCTGCGCGCCGGTGCTCATGGCCTCCGTCTTCATCTTCGCACGCACCTATTCGCCGGCACGGCTGGCGATTCTGGTTTCCTGGCTTGTCGGGTTCGGTTCGTTCGGCAACGTGATCGGCGCTTCGCCGCTGGCGGCCGCCGCCGACGCCTTCGGCTGGCGACCGGTCATGCTGGGGCTTGGCGCGGTGACGCTGTTGACCGCTCTTGCGGTCCTGCTCTTCGTGCGCGATCCGGCGCGGCATGGCGACGGGACGGCCGACAACGGCTTTGCCGGCTATCTGGAGCTGTTCAGCCTGAAGGTGCTGTGGCCTATCCTGCCGCTCGTGGCACTGAACTATGCGGCGGCCGCAGGCATACGCGGCCTTTGGGCCGGTCCCTATCTTTCCGATGTCTATGGGCTCGATTCGCTGGCGATCGGGCAGGTGACGCTGTTCATGGCACTGGCGATGGTCGTCGGCAGCTTTGTTTATGGCCCGCTCGACACACTGTTCGGAACCCGCAAATGGGTGGCTGTCGCAGGCAATGCGATCGGGCTGGCGGCGCTTGTGGCGATCGCGCTCTATCCGGTCACCACCGTCGTGACGACAACCCTGTTCCTCGTGATGATCGGGCTGACCGGCGGCAGCTATGGCCTGCTGATGGCGCATGGCCGCGCATTCCTGCCTCCGCATCTGACGGGGCGTGGCGTGACGATGCTCAACTTCTTCTCCATCGGCGGGGTGGGCGTGATGCAATTCGCGACCGGGGCGGTCGTGACCGCAAACACGGCAGCCGATGCGCCCGCAGCGGCCTATCAGGCGCTGTTCTGGTTCTATGCGATCACGCTGGCACTGTCGCTGCTCATCTACCTGGCCTGTCGCGACGCCAAGCCTGAAAAGGCTGCGGCAGAGGTCAACGCCTGAGGGTTGCGACCCACTCGCCGATGCGTCCGGCAACGAGCATCGTCGTCGATGGCGAGATGGCTTCGCCTGCGATGACATGATTGGAGGGATCGTCCGATCCTTCCACGATCATCATCTCGTGCGGCTGACCCCAGCGGGCGGCTATATCGCGGGTGAGTTCAGGACGAACGACGGCATCGGCGTCGGAGAATATGAAGAGCGCCGGCGCCGTAACCCTCTCGACCGGCGCCTGCCGTGCAAGGTTGGTCAAGGCGGCCATCGGCAACGTCGCGGAAGTCGGATAGCGCGTGGTCCAGTATCGGCCGTGCTGTTCGTTGATCGGGTCGAAGCCGCGTTCGGGACCGACTGCCATTTCCGCGATCTGCCTGCCCCAGGGCATCGTCAGCAGCCATGCGCCTGCGGCCTGCACGCCGTAGTTGGGCGAGACGAAGACATATCCGGCGACATCGCGCGACAGGTCGGCTTGTGTCGCCGCCCAGGTAGCAAGTGCCGCGCCGGTGGACGTCGCTATGACGACGACCCTGTCGCCGATCGCCCGGCCGATGGCTATCGCCTCGGCGTAATCGTTGATCCAGTCGTTCAGCGAGGCTTCCGCCATTGCAGGGCCGTCGCGGCCATGCCCGGCGAGCCGGGTGTAGAAGATGTTGGCTCCGAGGTCGGCGGCCACGCGATCGGGTACCGGCCGCAGTTCGCCTTTTGACGCGGAAAAGCCATGGATATAGACGATCGCCAGCGGCGTACGGCCCTTCGAGGCCGGATCGGCCCAGACGACTTCCTTCGCCAGTTCGGCGCGCAGATTCGGTACATCGGCCTCGCCCGCCGCGAGCCAGGCGACGGGATCATCTCCTATCGCGGATTCGTCGAATGTGATCGTCGTGTCGGTGGCAACGCGCGGGCCGGCCAGGAACAGGAGGATCAGCGCGACCAGCACGACGGCGACGATGAGAAAGATCATCCGCACCATCGCCTCCGCTCCCGTTTTAACGCTTGGATCTGGTGCCGAAACGTCTTCCGTCCCAACCCGTAATGCGACGCATGATGCGATAGCGCAGTGCCTCGGGCAAGAACCGCATGATCCGGGTCGGCCAGACCATGCGGCGCGGGAACGCGATCTCGAAGCCGCCCTTGCGCAAGCCGCGGAGAAGCCGCCGGGACGCATCCTCAACGGCGAGCAGACCCGGCATCGTGAAACGATTCTTGGCCGTGAGTGGCGTGTCGATAAAGCCTGGGTTGACGATCTGCAGGCGGATGTTGAGCTTGTCGAAATCGTAGCGAAGCGACTGCGCCAGACTGTGGAGCGCGGCCTTCGAGCTGCCATACGCACCGGCCGCCGGCAGGCCGAAATAGGAGGTGACGGAGCCGATGATGGCGATCTGGCCGTGGCCGCGGTCGCGCATCAGATCTGCCACCGGCACGAGCCCGTAGATGGCGCCCAGGAGGTTGACGTTATAGGTGGTCGTGAAGTTGTAGGTCTCCAGCCGCTCGCCGTGCGTGGCCGAATAGATGCCGGCATTGAGCACTGCGAGCACGATCGGCCCGAGCTCCTTCTCGATCGCCGCGACCGTGCGCTCCATGCCGCGTTCGTCGGTGACATCGCAGAAATAGGGCACGATGCGGCCGGTCATGCCGCCGGCTTCCTTCACCAGCGTCAGCAGGCGTTCCTCGTCGCGCGCCGTCGCCGCGACCACAAACCCCTCACGGGCGAGATCGAGCGCAAGCTGCCTGCCTAGGCCGGTGCTGGCGCCCGTTATCCAGGCGACGCCGTCCTTTGGGTCGGCTCTGTACAGCGTCATGAAGGAGTCCGAAGCTGGTTTCGCGACAGGATGTGGTAACGACGCCGGCGCGCCTTGGAAAGGCCACCGGGCGACATTGGGTATCGGGATGCCGAAATAAGCAGGTTTGACGCAAAATCCAACCTTGAAAGCAACCTTCCACGTTTCTAGGCTCGCGCAAAAGATGACGACAAGGAAAGTTTCATGACCAGTTCCGTGATCGATATCATCGGCAACACGCCGCTGATCCGGCTCAAGCGTGCCTCGGAAGAAACCGGTTGCGAGATTCTCGGCAAGGCCGAATTTCTCAACCCGGGACAGTCGATCAAGGACCGGGCCGGGCTTTTCATCATCCGGGATGCGGAGCGCAAGGGCCTGCTGCGGCCGGGCGGCGTTATCGTGGAAGGCACTGCCGGCAACACGGGTATCGGCCTGACCGTGGTGGCGAAGGCGCTCGGCTACCGCACCGTGATCGTCATCCCCGAGACGCAGAGCCAGGAGAAGAAGGACGCCCTTCGCCTACTCGGCGCGGAACTGATCGAGGTGCCGGCCGTGCCCTACAAGAACCCGAACAACTATGTGAAGGTTTCCGGGCGGCTGGCCGAACAACTGGCGAAGACCGAGCCCAACGGTGCGATCTGGGCCAATCAATTCGACAACGTGGCCAACCGCGACGGGCATATCGAAACCACCGCGCAGGAAATCTGGCGGCAGACGGACGGAAAGATTGACGGTTTCGTTTCCGCTGTCGGCACCGGCGGCACGCTGGCCGGGGTGGCGGCAGGACTGCGCCAGAACAGCAATGCCGTGAAGGTCGCGCTGGCCGACCCGCTGGGGGCAGCGCTCTACAGCTACTACACGACGGGTGAGCTCAAATCGGAAGGCTCGTCCATCACCGAGGGCATCGGGCAGGGGCGCATCACCGCCAATCTCGAAGGGTTCGAGCCGGACTTTTCCTATCAGGTTCCGGACGAGGAGGCATTGCCCATCGTTTTCGATCTGGTGCAGGAAGAGGGGCTTTGCCTGGGCGGTTCGACCGGCATCAACATTGCCGGTGCGATCCGGCTCGCCCGGGATATGGGGCCGGGCCACACCATCGTAACCATGCTCTGCGACTACGGCATGCGCTATCAGTCGAAGCTGTTCAACC
Organism: Mesorhizobium sp. DxT; assembly: GCF_058448885.1. NCBI lineage: Bacteria > Pseudomonadati > Pseudomonadota > Alphaproteobacteria > Hyphomicrobiales > Phyllobacteriaceae > Mesorhizobium > Mesorhizobium sp. DxT. The sequence goes on from NZ_JBZFLJ010000007.1 coordinate 305,689, forward strand.
CGCAGTTCCTGCATGAAAAGAAGCTTCCGGTGCCGGGCTGGATGGAAACGACGCCGCAGATTTCGGTTCCCTACGAAGACGTGGCCTAATCTTTTCGCGTTGCGCCTGTAGCCGCTGCGCCATCGGGGCGGTTGCAGTCTTGCTGTGCGTGGTGTTCTCTGTCGCCGCGAATCCAGGTCCCGTGTGACCCGGGTGCGGCCGAGAGAGGACACATGGATAGCGCGACATACCCGACCGGGTTCCCGACACGTAACGCGACGCCTGTGGAGCGGCCGTGATGGCGACGATTACGCAGGCTCTCTTCCGCGAAGACTCCTACCAGAAAACCATGGAAGCGCGGGTCGTGGGCGTGAACGACCGGGGCGGAATCCTGCTCGACCGGACCGTATTCTATGCGACCTCGGGCGGGCAGCCGGGCGACACGGGTCTGCTAAGCCGCGCGGACGGTTCGACCATCGCGATTGCCGCGACGATCACCGGCGAAACCAAGGACGAGATCATCCATGTGCCGGCAGCCGGCGCGGACTTGCCGGAGCTAGGCGAAACCCTGACGGGGGAGATCGACTGGGAACGGCGACTGAAGCTGATGCGGATGCATACGGCCTGCCATCTCCTGACGGTGGTGTGCCCGTTTCCGATCACCGGCGCCTCCGTGAGCGAGGATGACAGCCGCGTCGATTTCGACCTGCCCGATTCAGGCGTGGCCAAGGAAGACGTGACCGCGCGGCTGATGGAACTGGTGCGGGCCGACCATCCTGTGTTCACGCGCTGGATCACCGATGACGAACTTGCAGCCAATCCCTCGCTGGTGAAATCCAAGAACGTGCGACCGCCATCCGGCACGGGCTGCATCCGGCTGGTCGGCATCGGCGAGGGTGGCACGATCGACAGCCAGCCTTGCGGTGGCACCCATGTCGCCTCCACGGCGGAGGTGGGCGAAATCCATATCGGCAAGATCGAGAAGAAGGGGCGCGAGAACCGGCGGTTCCGCCTTCGCTTCGGTCCAATGCCGGCAAGCTGACGGAGACGGTGATGAGCGAAACCAGTGCCTTCGTGGTCTCGGCCGACTGGCTGCAGGAGCGCCTCGGCCAGCCCGGCCTCTCCATCGTGGACGCCTCCTGGTATCTGCCGGCGCATGGGCGGGACGGGCGCGCTGAATACGAAGCGGCGCACATTCCGGGCGCGATCTTCTTCGACCAGGACAAGGTCGTGGAGCCGCAGAGCGACCTGCCGCATACGCTGCCGCATCCAGGCCTTTTCGCGCAGTTCGCCAGCTCCATGGGCATCGACGAGGAGGATACGATCGTCGTCTATGACGGGCCGGGCATGTTTTCGGCGCCGCGTGTGTGGTGGATGTTCCGCATCATGGGCGCGAAAAAGGTCTTCGTGCTCGACGGCGGCTTCGACCGCTGGAAGGCGGAGGGAAGGCCCATGACGGCCGAGCCAACGAAGATCGCACCCGGCTTCTTCGAGGTCGATTTCGACGCCGCGCGCGTTGCCTCGCTTGGCGACATGCGTTCGATCGTCGAAGACGGCTCGTTGCAGATTGCCGATGCGCGACCGCCCGGGCGTTTTGCCGGCACGGACCCAGAACCGCGCCCCAAGATGCGCTCTGGCCATATGCCGGGCGCAAGGAACGTGCCGGCTCCGTCGCTCTCAAAGGACGGCAAGCTGCTGCCCGTCGAGGAGCTGAGAACGGTGCTGGAGGTGGCCGGCCTCGATCTTTCCAGGCCGGTCGTCACGTCCTGCGGGTCCGGCGTGACCGCCGCCGTCATCTCGCTTGCTCTGGCCTCGGTCGGCCACGAGGACAACCGGCTCTATGACGGGTCCTGGAGCGAATGGGGCGGTCGCGACGACACGCCTGTCGTTACGGGGAAGGATTGAGATGACATCGGCTTCAGCGCCTATGACCGCGCGTATCACCCATCTTGAAATGACCGCGCCGCCTGCGCATCGGGTGCAGATGCCACAAGGACAGAGACTTGCGGTATTGCGCACCCATGACATGCCGCTTGCCTTCTACCGTTACCTCTACGAGCAGGTGGGCAAGGCGCATCACTGGCTGCTGCGCCGCGACTTGACCGATGCCGATCTTTCGGCGGCGATCCATGCCGAGCACACGGAAATCCAGGTGCTCTATGTCGAGGGCTCGCCGGCCGGCTTCTTCGAGCTAGACCTGTCGCGACTGCCCGGCGAGGCGGAAGTGCTTTATTTCGGCATCACGCCGGATTTCCAGGGCAGGGGGCTTGCCAAGTTCTTCCTGTCGGAGGCCGTATTTGCCGCCTGGGCGCATGAGCCCGAACGGCTGGTGATCCACACCAACACGCTCGACAGCCCGCGTGCGTTGCAGCTCTACCAGCGGATAGGGTTTTCGCCCTACGCCTGGTCGGAGGAGACGGTGGAGCCGTGGGGCTGACAGTCTGGAGTTCTGTAGAGTTCGCGGGCATCGGGATGGCGCTAGGAGATGGCATCGGACGGAGTTAAGTGGTGTTCCTTTCGACCTGACAAAAACTCGGCGTTGGCGCATTCTTGTCGTCTGCTAAGCGAGCCTGCTCATCAAGGTCGGCTGGTGTTATCGTCTTCTGAACCATTCGCAGCGTTGATCAAATTGTTTTGGATATCCCAGATGATGCTCGAGGCAGCATTCAACGCCTCAACTTCGCGCTGGTGTTTTGGATACTGCTCTAGGTATCCGACCGATATCGTGATCTGAACCTGAGCTGATCCATATTCGTTCGAACCCGCCAGGCGATAAACCCAGTCTGAAATTTTCGTGACGTCAAAGGGCACCAAACTGCTCCCATACCTTCCGGTCGCACATCAGTAGTTCGGGTTAAGGTGCGAAAATAACGTTGTCCCGTAGAATCTCAAATTGGGACCTCATCATTTACCCATACCACTCCGCCGCGTCGGCGCTTAAGGATTATGAACGGCGGACAACAGTTCGTTCAGCCTCGTTTCAGTGCGCTTTTGTCAAATTCGGATCGTGATCAACGCGCCGCCCAGCGCAACCGAAGGAGACGACAATGTTCCGTCGCACATTCATAGCTGCCATGGCGGCCGCCATCGCCTTTCCCGCCGTGACGTCCGCCCAATCGATTTCCGCCCCCGAAATGCCGTCGGCCGAGCGTATCCTGCGCCAGCTCGAGGCCGAGCCGCGAACGAGGGTCGACCCGCAGCGGCGCGTGACGGTGCAGGAGTTCAAGCGCCGGCCCGATTTGCGCCGCGCTGCACCTTCGATCGACATCCAGTCGATCAACTTCGCCTTCGGCTCGGCCGAGATTCCCTATTCGCAGTACCGCAAGGTCGAGCAGATCGCCAATGCGTTGAATCGCATGCTTGACCGGCGCCCGCGCAGCCGTGTCCTCATCGAGGGCCACACGGATGCGGTCGGCTCGGCCTACTCAAACCAGATTCTGTCGGAGCGTCGTGCAGAGTCCCTGAAGCGCGTACTGGTGCGCGAGTTCGGTATCCGCTCCAGCGCGCTGGAAACGGTGGGCTATGGCGAGGAATACCTTCTGGTGCAGACGCCTTACGAGGAGTGGCAGAACCGCCGTGTGACCCTGCGCAACGTGGGCTCGTTCCTGCGCTGACGCACTGCCCCACCGTGCGCTCTCCCCCTCGCGCACGTTTTCAAGGGCCCGCCGGTTCCCCTGCCGGCGGGTTTCTTCATGTTTCGGGTGGCGACGCCGATGCAATGTAAGCGCGAAGTCTGGGCCGCCTGACGTTTCGGTTGGGCGTCTTGTATGAAGGCAGGGATTGGCGGAGGTGTCAGTTTCTGTGTCTACGGTTGA